>NZ_JACVAD010000006.1:0-354503 GCF_014851665.1 Achromobacter sp. ACM03
GCCGAGGCTGGCGCGCCGGCAGGCCCGGCCGTCGCCGCGCCGATGCCTGCGCCCGCAGCACCGGTCGAGGCCGCGGTTGCCGCCGCGCCTGCCGCGCGCGAGCGCAGCCTGGGTAACGCCACGGTGGAACCCGTGACGGCTCAAGTGACCATGAAGGCCATGGTGATAGATGTGGTGATGGTGCTGGCCTGGGGCGCGATCATTCCTGGCCTGATGTGGCTGGGCGCGGCCGCCGGATTCTGAACCGTCGGATGCCCGGCGGTAGCCGGCAGGCAAGGCGTAATCGGTACGCGCCAGCCCCGCCAGCCGGAACTGCCCGGAGCAGGGTTCGTCAGCTTGAACCCAGCAGAACGACGCCCGCCAGGATGGCCAGGCAGCCAGCCAACCGGCCCGGCCCGACTTTTTCGCGCAGCAGGAACATGCCGGCCAGGGTGCCCAACATCATGGACATTTCCCGGGCAGGGGCTACCAGGCTCAGCGGCGCGCCGTTGCGCAGCGCGTACAGCACCAAGATGTAGCCCAGCGGCGACAAGAGGCCCACGGCCAGCGCCAGATGCCAGTGCCCGCGCATGGCCTCCCAGGACTGGGGGCGGCGGCGCAGCATGTGGGGGGCCATCATGGTCGTGCGGGTCACGCAGGTAAACCAGTCGAACAGCACGGGGCTGATCAGCAGCACCTTCACGCCGTAGGCGTCGACGACGGTATAGGCCGCGATGAACAGGCCGATCACCACGCCCCAGCGCACGCCCACCCAGGCCTGGGCCTGCTTGAAAATGGCCAGGCGGCCCTGGGTTGCGATCAGTAGCACCCCGCCCACTACGCAAAGCATGCCGATGATGCCGGTGCTGGTGGCGGGTTCGCCCAGCAGCAGAAAGGCGCCGGTGGTGGACAGCAGCGGCCCGGTGCCCCGTGCGATGGGGTAGACCACAGACAGGTCGGCCACCTGGTACCCGCGTTGCAGGCACAGGCTGTAGCCCAGATGCAACAGGCTGGAAGTCAGGATGGCGCCGACCACGGGCCAGGTCCAGGTCATGCCGTCGTGCAACAGCACCCAGATGACCCACGGCGCATACAGTACCGAGGCGCACAGGCCATAGGCGAAGACGAAGGGAGCGCCCACCATGGCCGCGCGCTTGGCGAGCAGATTCCACGTGGCGTGGGCCATTGCCGCCAGGACGACCAATATCAGGGACGAATACGACATGAAGGAACAGCGCCAGATGACGTGTTTGTTACAGAAGACGGAAGGGTACTCCAAACCGCGAGAACCGGGGCCATGTTACCTGATGCCCGGAGCGATTTTTGGTGTAGAATCATTGGTTTGCCAAATCTCATCCTCTGCTTGCGGCACATGCAACGGGAGCTGGCCTTAGCGTCAGTTGGCCGTGCAACACGCGATGGATGCGGGCTTGTGCTTATAGCGCAATCCTGCAGAAGCCGCGTGAACAACATCGAACGGCAAAAGTTTTAGTCCGCAAAGACATGATGATCTAGGAGTTCTCATGAACCTTATCGCTATCCTGGAACAGGAAGAAATTGCCCGCCTGACCGGCGGTCAAGCCAAGCCTGAATTTGCTCCTGGTGACACCGTCATCGTGAGCGTGAACGTCGTTGAAGGCACCCGCAAGCGCGTGCAGGCTTTCGAAGGCGTCGTGATCGCCAAGCGCAACCGCGGCCTGAACTCCGCGTTCACCGTGCGCAAGATTTCGTCGGGTGAAGCCGTGGAACGTACGTTCCAGCTGTACTCGCCGCAAATCGCCGGCATCGAAGTCAAGCGCCGCGGCGACGTGCGCCGCGCCAAGCTGTACTACCTGCGCAACCGCTCGGGCAAGTCGGCGCGTATCAAGGAAAAGCTGGTCAGCAAGCAAGCCTCGGCGGCTTGATCGCTTATCGGCACACGGCCCTACCAGTGTCGGACGCTCACGCCATCCAGCGTTTTCGTTCGGCACGGGTTTCCGGGTTAAAAAGGCACCTGCGAGGGTGCCTTTTTCTTTTTGCAGAGTCTTTTGCAGAGACGTATGTCTGATTCCTCGTCTTCCCCGCGGCCCCGGCGGCCGCTGGCGCGTCCCGGCTTCGATCCGGCGACGCAACCCTGGGTGGTGGCCAACGCGTCCTTGCCGGCCGTGCCCGCCAGCCTGTTGACCCCGGATTCGTTGCGGGGCACGCTCAGCCAGCCGTCCACCTGGACGCTGGAGCTGTCGCGCGACACCGACCTGCGTTATCCGGGCCGCGAAGGCGTGCCCGTGCCTGCGGCGGTGCTGATTCCGCTGGTAACGCGCGACAACGGCGTGCACATCATGCTGACGCAGCGCGCCGCCCACCTGCATGACCATGCCGGCCAGATCAGCTTTCCGGGCGGGCGCATCGAAACCAGCGACTCCACGCCGGAGGCCGCGGCCTTGCGCGAAGCGCAGGAAGAAACCGGGCTGCCCGCCAACCACGTCGAAGTGCTGGGCAGCATGCCGCCGTATCTGACGGCGACGGGGTTCTCCATCATTCCGGTGGTGTCGCTGGTGCGTCCAGGCTTTGACCTGGCGCCCGACGCCTTCGAGGTGGCGGAAGTATTCGAAGTGCCGTTGTCCTTCCTGATGGATCCCGCCAATCACCGGCTCTATGAGGCCCGCCTGGACGACGGCCGGGTGCGCCAGTACTACGGCATGCCTTACGGCAAGCATTTCATCTGGGGCGCGACAGCCGGCATGTTGCGCAACCTGTACCATCTGCTGCGCCACGGCTTTACGCCCCGTTGATCCCCGCCGCAAGCCGGCCTTGGTTTCCGGCTTTCGCTGCCAATGAATACGGCCCCGTACAGGGGCCGTATTCAATTACGGAACGTCCAGGGGAGTGTGTGTCGGACTCCGCAGCAAGTTCCCATTGGACGACACGCTAGTAGCGCTGCTGTCCCGCCAGGTTTTCTTCCAGGATGCGCTGGTACAAGGCGTAGCGCGCCGGATCGATTGCGCCCGCCTGCAAGGCCGCGACCACGCCGCAGCCGGGTTCCTGGCGGTGGGTGCAATTGTAGAAACGGCACTCCTCGATGGGCTTGGTGAACTCCGGGAAGCCGCGGATGATGTCCTCACGGCTCAGATGCTGCAGGCCAAAGGCCTGGAAGCCCGGCGAGTCGATCAGGTCGCCGCCCGGCGCGGGCAGGTGATAGAGCCGCGTGCTGGTGGTGGTGTGTTTGCCCATGTCCAGCGCGGTGGAGTGCTCGCGGGTGGGAGCGGCCGCGTCGGGCACCAGGGCGTTGAGCAGCGTGGACTTGCCCATGCCGCTCTGGCCCAGCAGCAGGCTGGTGTGTCCGGCCAGGCGCGGCGCCAGCAGCGTATGCACCTTTTCGGGTTCCAGCGCGCTGAGTTCGATCACGTCCACGCCCAGCGCGGCGATCGGCGCCAGCCGCGCGCGCGCCGCCGGCAGTTCGTCCGCCAGGTCGGTCTTGTTGAGGATGATGATGGGCGCGATATCCGCGCTCCAGGCGCCGGCCAGGGCGCGGCCGGTCAGGTCGTCCGAAAACGTGGGCTGCACGGCGACCACGATCAGCAACTGGTCGACGTTGGAGGCGAACTGCTTGGAACGCATTTCGTCCGAGCGGTACAGCAGATTGCGCCGCGGCAGGATGGCGTCGATGGCGCCTTCGTCCTTGCCCTGGGGGGTGATGCGCACGCGGTCGCCGACGGCGGCGCCTGCCTTCTTGCCGCGCGGGAAGCACTTGCGCAGCGTGCCGTCGGCGAGCTCCACCGTGTAGTGGCGCCCGTGGGCGGCGATGATGCGGCCTTCGTTGGACGGCGCGGTCATGCAGCGGCCGCCGTCAGGTGGCGGATACGCACGGCGGCGGGGGGATGGCTGTCGTAGAAGGCGGAGTGCACGGGGTCGGGAGTCAAGGTGGCGGCGTTGTCGTCGTAGAGTTTGACCAGCGCGGACACCAGGCGTTCCGGCGAGCTCTGTTCGGCCGCGTAGCGGTCCGCTTCGAACTCGTCGCGGCGCGAGTACCAGCTGGCCACGGGCGTGAGCATGAAAGTGAAGACGGGGATCACCAGGAAGAACAGCAGCAGCGCCATGGCGTCGTTGCGTCCGCCCAGTTGCGGCATGACGCCCAGTCCCACGTAGAACCAGGGCTGTTGCGAGATCCAGCCCAGGATGGCGAAGAACACCAGCGCGGCGGCGAAGCTGAAGACGATGCGCTTGACGATGTGGCGCTTGGCGAAATGGCCCAGCTCGTGCGCCAGCACGGCTTCGATCTCGTCGCCGTTCAGGCGCGCCAGCAGGGTGTCGAAGAACACGATGCGGCGCGAGCGGCCGAAGCCCGTGAAGTAGGCATTGCCGTGGGCGGAGCGGCGCGAGCCGTCCATCACGAACAGGCCGTTGAGCGCAAAGCCGCAGCGCTGGGCCAGGCGCTGGATGCGGCCGGCCAGCTCCGGGTCGGACAGCGGCGTGAATTTATTGAAGAGCGGGGCGATGAACATCGGGTAGACGATCAATAGCGCCAGGTTGAACGCGGTCCACAGCGCCCAGGCCCACACCCACCAGTAGGCGCCCGCGCTGCCCATCAGCCACAGCACCGCGGCCGCCAGCGGCAGGCCCAGCACCGCCGCGACCAGCAGGCCCTTGGCGGCGTCGGCGATGAACAGGCCGGGCGTCATGCGGTTGAAGCCGAAGCGCGCTTCCAGCTTGAACTGCCGCCACAACGTGAAGGGCAGGCCCAGCACGCCCAGCAACAGCGCCACCACGACCAGCAGCAGCATCTGGCGCAGGAAGTCGTTGCTGGTAATCTGGGCCACCATCAGGTCGATGAGCTGCAGTCCGCCCATCAGGGTCAGGCACACCAGCAGGATGGCGTCGTAGGTGCGTTCCAGCATGCCCAGCTTGACCCGCGCCACGGTGTAGTCCGCCGCCCGCTGGTGGCTGGCCAGCCCGATACGGTGAGAGAATTCGGACGGCACCTGGTCGCGGTTGCGCGCGACATGGCGGATCTGGCGCGTAGCCAGCCACAGGCGCACGGCGATATCGGTCAGCAGGAAGGCAACGAACAGCAATGTGAACATGGGCGATGCGGCGTGCTCAAGTGTGGGTATGTGCGAAAATCGAACGTTTTATAGGCAAATTATATGGCTGTGAACGAAAACCGCCTGGTTTGGCTGGACATGGAAATGACCGGCCTGGACCCCGAGAAAGAACGCATCATCGAAGTCGCCGTGGTGGTGACGGAACCCGACCTGACCGTCGTGGCCGAGGGCCCCGTGCTGGTGGTGCACCAGCCCGACAGCCTGCTCGACGCCATGGACAGCTGGAACAAGTCCACGCACGGCAAGAGCGGCCTGATCGACAAGGTCAAGGCGTCCACGATTTCCGAGGCGCAGGCCGAGGATACGCTGCTGGCGTTTCTGGCGCAGCATGTGCCGGCGGGCAAGTCGCCGCTGTGCGGCAACACCATCAGCCAGGACCGCCGTTTCATGTTTGCTTACATGCCGCGCCTGGAGCAGTTTTTCCACTATCGCAACCTGGACGTGAGTACGCTGAAGGAACTGGCCCGCCGCTGGGCGCCGGCCGTCTACAAGGGATTCGAGAAGAAGAGCCGCCACGAAGCGCTGGCCGACATCTACGAATCGATCGACGAGCTCAAGTACTACCGCGAACACTTCCTGAAGGTATAAGCGGCCCCCGCCCATGCCTGCCGCCCCGTCCGCCTGCGAGCCGCTCATCGGGGATCACCCGTCGATGACGGCGCTGCGCGATCTGGTCGGCCGGGTCGCCCGCAGCAAGGCCAGCATCGTCCTCATCTACGGCGAAACCGGCACCGGCAAGGGGCTGGTCGCCCGCAACCTGCATGCGCAGTCGGCGCGCGCGGCCAAGGGCTATACCGAGATCAACTGCGCCGCCATCCCGGGCAACCTGCTCGAGTCCGAATTGTTCGGCCATGAACGCGGCGCGTTCACCGGGGCGGTGGCGCGCAAGACCGGCCTGCTCGAAGCCGCCAATGGCGGCAGCGTGTTCCTGGACGAAATCCGCGAGCTGGATCCGGTCATGCAGGCCAAGATCCTGACCTTGCTGGACAGCCGGCGCTTCCGGCGCATCGGTTCCGTCCAGGAGGTTTCAGTCGATGCGCGCTTCATCGCCGCCACCAACAAGATCCTGTTGGGGGAGGTGCAGGCCGGGCGCTTTCGCGACGACCTGTATTACCGCCTGCAGGTGGTGTCGATCAACCTGCCGCCGTTGCGCGAGCGCGGCGACGACGTGATCGTGCTGGCGCAGCGTTTCCTGGAACGCTACAACGCCACCCACGGCAGCCGTTTCACCGCCATCGATCCCGAGGTGCGGCGCATTTTCAAGGCCTACGCCTGGCCGGGCAATGTGCGCGAACTGAGCAATCTGCTGGAGCGCATCTGCATCCTGGAAGACGGCGACACGGTACTGGCGCGGCACCTGCCGCAGCGCATCCTGCGCGAAGCGGGCAAGCCCGCGCCGGCGGCCTCGTCTGCCGCCGCCGGCACCTACGCCGAACTGTCCGCGCAGTTCCAGCGCGGCCTGATCCGGGCGGCCTTGCAGGCCCAGGACGGCAACCTGGGGCGCGCCGCCGAGTCCCTGGGGCTCACGCGGCACGCCCTGCGCCACCAGATGCTCAAGCTGGGGCTGGAAGGCTGAGGCCTATTCCGCGCTGATGTTGTGCTTGCGCGCAATGCCTTGCCACAGGGCCAGTTCCTCGCGCACGCGCGTGGCGAATTCGGCGCTGTCCATGCGCGACGGCACGGTGCCGTCCAGGTCCAGCAATGCCTTCATTTCGGGCGAAGCCGAGATCTCGACGAGCGCGGCGTTGAGCTTGTCGATATAAGGCTGCGGCGTGCCCGCCGGCGCGAACACACCCACCCAGATCTGCACCGAATATCCCGGCAGTGCCTGCGCGGCCGGCGGCAGGTCGGGGAACGCCGCGGAGGGCGATTGCGCGGTGGTAGCCAGCAGCTTGACCTTCTTGCCCTGCACCACGGGGGCCAGCGTGCTGTAGTTGGACAGCATGACATGGATCAGCCCGCCGGCCAGGTCGGAGGCGGCGTTGGCCGCGCCCTTGTAGGGCACGTGGGTCATCTCCGTGCCGGCCGCGTCGTCCAGCATGACGGTGGCCAGATGCGCCAGCGAACCGACGCCGGCGCTGCCGTAGTTCAGGGCGCCCGGCTTGCTGCGCGCCGCTTCCAGCAGCTGCTTCAACGAGGTATAGGGCGTCTGCGCCGAGGCGGCGATGACCAGCGGCCCCTGTCCTATCATCGCCACCGGCGCGAACTGCTTCAGCGGGTCGTAGGGCAGGTGAGGCTGCGTGGCGGCGGTGGTCAGGAAGGTCGACGAGGTCAGAAGCAGCACCGAGCCGTCCTTGGCCGAGCGGGCCACGTACTCGGAACCGATCGCGCCGGCCGCGCCGCCGCGGTTTTCCACGATCACCGTGTTGCCGAAGCGGGCCGCAAGCTGCGGCGCGATCGCGCGGGCGATCGCGTCATTGCTGGCGCCGGCGGTGAACGGCACCACGATCTTGACCTGCTTGGGCACTTCCGTCTGGGCCGCTGTCGCGCCGGCCAGCAGGGATGCCGCCAGGAACAACGTTGTTTGCATTAGCGCTTTCATGATCGATTCTCTAGGAGAGCGGAGGTTGGAGCGGGCGCCGGGTGCGGCGCCCGCGGCGTTCAGTCCGGCATGGGGACGGCGACGTCCAGCAGCGGCGCATATTGCTGCGCGCCGAAGATGTCGCCATCGCCCGCGGACCCGCTGGGAGCCAGCCGGTAGATCGTGAACTTGATGGCCAGGCCGGGATCGTAATGCACGAAGTCCGATATGCGGCTGTCGTCGATGCGGTACAGGGCCGCCATGCTGGCGCGCGTCAGCGCGCCGGAGCGCTTGACCGCCTCGTAGGTCGCCGGCTCGCGGAAGATGATGTCGAAGGTGATCTTGTTCACGCCCGCGTTCTTGCTGCGGATGGTCTTGGCCAGGGTGCTGAGTTTCTGGGTGCTCATGGTCTTGCCGGCTCAGGCGCCAGCCTCGGTGAGGTGGGTCGGGAAGAGTTCGCCGGCGTCTTCCACCGGCAGCGTGTGGTTCAGGGTCCAGCGGTAGGCGGCGCTGGTGCGCACCACCTCGTCCAGCGGGAACGACACCGAACCGGCCGTGCCTTTCACGTCGGGCAGGCGGGCGTAGAACATCTGGCGCAGGCCCGTAAGCGTCAGTTCCTCGGCCATTTCGGCGGTCGGCGCCACGCCCTGGACCATGACGCACAGCTCATGGCCCGGCTGGTCGCGCAGCGGCTCCAGGTCGCCCATGACGCCGTCGCGCCCGTAGACCTTGTAGTGCAGCTCATAGCCCGAGTCGCCGAAGCGTTCGCGCACCTTGTCTCGCGCCCAGGCGATGACGCGGTCGACGTTGGCGATGGTGTAGGGATCGCGTATGCCGCAAAGTCCCATGTAGCGCTCGCCGACCTTGCCGGAGCCTTCCAGCTTTACGCGCACCTGGGCGGCGGGTTCGAAGCGCGAGCCGGTGATGCGGGTGGTCTTTTCGCTCAACTGCTCGTAGCGGCAATCGGCCATGTCCAGCCGGCCGCCTGCGAAGAATTCTTCGTAGGGATTGGAGCGCTCGTACATCGCGTGGCCCGCGACCGACGCGATGGTGCAGCGCTGGTCGGGATGCATGGCCGTGACGCGCACGTCCTCGGCCGAGATCTCGCCCATCACGGTTTCCTTGCCGCCATAGGGTTCGGCGCAGAACGAAGCGCACTCCAGCACCTTGCCCAGGTAATAGGCGCGGTCGGCGTCGTAGCCCCGGTGCAGGGCAGGGGCGGCGAACACGGCGGCATCCGAGCTGCGGCCGCCGATGATCACGTCCGCGCCAGCTTCCAGCAGCTTGATGTAGGGATGCACGCCGGCCACCGCCACGATGCGGTCGCTGGCATCGAGCTCGGCTTCGGTCAGGTCAGCGTAGCCGTCCAGGCCGGCCACCTGCTGGCCCGCGCGCAGCGCGCGGCGCACGCGTTCCTTGTCGACTTCGGAATAGAAGTAGCCGACCTTGAACGGCGCCAGCTTGTGCTCGGCGGCGATCTCCTTGATCAGGCGCACGTACAGGTCGACCCGGCTGTTGGAGCCGGTGTCGCCGGCCGAGCCGATGACCATGGGCACGCCCAGCTTGCGCGCGGCCAGCAGCATCTGTTCCAGGTCGTGGCGCTGCCAGGCTTGCGGGCTGGTGGAGGTGTCGGAGCCCAGCGGCACGGGACCCACGTCGTCGCTGCCCGAGTCGGCGGCGATGCAGTCCGGCCCGGCGGCGACGCCGAGCTGGAAGCTCTCGGTGCGCAAGGGGGCGAATCCTAAGTGCCCGTTCGGGCAGATGATGCTCATGGAACGCATGGGTGTAGTCTCTTCAGTTGAGTCGTCCGGTCTCGCTCGTACCGGCAATGACTACAACGCAAGATGCGTGCCAACTGGCGGGAAGCGCAAATCCCGCGCATTTGCGGGCTTGTCGGCGCGACCTCTTTAAATTTGCGGGTAAATTTTCACGCAATGCGTGAATTTCACACATAAAAAGCGATGCCATCTTCATACCCGGTCGCCCGGATCCGCGACGCCGAACGCCAGGCCTTGGCCGCCGGCAGAAACTTGATGCCCCTGGCGGGGGCCGCTGCGGCCCGTTACGCGGCGGCGCGGCTCGGGCCGGGGGCGAGGGTGCTGGCACTGGCGGGGCCTGGGAACAATGGCGGCGATGCGCTGGAAGCTGCGGCCGGCCTGCGCGCCATGGGACATGACGTGCGGGTGCTGTTGCCGGCGGGGGCGCAGCGCCTGCCGCCGGATGCCGCCCGCGCCTATGCCGGCTGGCTGGCCGCGGGCGGTGAAACCTGGTCGGAACTGGAAACGGGCTTCGTGCCGGAATTGGTCATAGACGGCCTGTTCGGCATCGGCTTGAATCGCCCGCTGGGCGCGGATTGGCAGGCGCTGGTGGACACGGTCAACGCCTGGAGCGTGCCGGTGCTGGCGCTGGACGTGCCCAGCGGCATAGACGCGGACAGCGGCGAGGCCCTGGGGCGGCCCATCCGGGCGCGCTGGACGCTGTCTTTCATCGGCCGGGCCAGGGGGCTGGAACGGCCAGGCCCGGGACGCGACGCCTGCGGCGTGTCGGCAGTGGACACGCTGGGCGTGACCATCGAGCCGGCGGCCTGATCCGAAAGGCAGGTCTTGGCGTCTTGGCCTAGGCGGGCTTGCCGCCGAAGCGCGAGGCGATGTCGGCCGCCAGCGGCGCGTAGCGCTCGTTGTCGCGGCCGGCCAGTGCATCCAGATGCGCTTCCGACGCGTCGAACACCTGCCAGTAGATGCGGCCGCAGATCTCGCGGGCGGCATGGCCGGGCCAGTCGTCAGGGAGCATGGGGCCCGGCAGTTGCGGATCGTGCAGCACGATCCGGCGCCAGCTGTGCAGCAGCATGACCCGCACGATGAACGCATCGGCGGGGGCGGGCGGGGTTTCCAGCAGCTTTTCCAGCGGGCCGAAATTCTTCGCGAACTGGCGGTACTGCTCGGCCAGCTCGTCCAGGTTCCAGCATTGCGAGGCCAGGCTGGCTATCGGCAGACCGCCTGCGCCGGCCAGGTCGCGCGCCGACAGTACCAGCGCGCGGTCGGGGATACCCAGCTTTTCCAGGATGTCGTGCGCGGCGCTTGCCTCGGTGTGCGGATGCGCGAACAGCCCCGGCGCGATCATGCCGAAGCCTTCCCAGACCAGTTCCCGGCGCAACTCGGCGCGCTCGGCCAGTCCGTTGCCGGTGCGCGGCAGGGCGACCAGCGTCCATTCGCCGTTCCATTCCAGGGGCGGACCGACATAGATGCGCTGCGAGGCGTGCGCGGTGTGGCGCAGGCCCTGCTCGGAGATCAGGTAGAGGCTGCGCCGTCCGTGGCGTTCGGATTGCAGCCAGTTCTGCGCCACCAGGCGGAACACGCTGGTGCGCAGCAGCCGTTCATTGATGCCCAGCGGGGCCAGCAGCTCGATCAGATCGCCCAGCCAGATGGCGCCGCCGTGCGGCGCCAATGCGTCCCCGAGCAGGCTGACGCAGAGCGATTTCGCGCGCGGCGGATCGTTCTTGATCAGGCGTGACAGAAAGCGGTCCAGGGGCGACTGAGGGTTTGCCATTAGAGGGGGCCAGAGTGGCCGATATCGGGATCCGCAATATGATACATAAATCCAATGTGATACAGATTTGAGTTTGACAATGAATTTTTTGTATTAAATAATCCGCCTATGACATGACGGCACTGCGGAACGTTTGCTTTGCGTTTTCGCAAACCGTCTTCAAGGAGACAAACATGTACGCTCAACTCGTCGAAACCGGCGTCAAGCAGGTCAAGACCGCGGACCAGCTCGAAGGCCGGGAACAGACGTTCCAGCGCCGGATCGACGACGGCGTCCGCATCGAGGCCAAGGACTGGATGCCGGACGCCTACCGCAAGACGCTCGTGCGCCAGATTTCCCAGCACGCGCACTCGGAAATCGTGGGCATGCTGCCCGAAGGCAACTGGATCACCCGCGCGCCTTCGCTCAAGCGCAAGGCCATCCTGCTGGCCAAGGTCCAGGACGAAGCCGGCCACGGCCTCTACCTGTACAGCGCCGCGGAAACCCTGGGCGTGTCACGCGACGACCTGATCGACGACCTGCACGCCGGCCGCGCCAAGTACTCCAGCATCTTCAATTACCCCACGCTCAGCTGGGCCGACATCGGCATGATCGGCTGGCTGGTCGACGGCTCGGCCATCATCAACCAGATCCCGCTGTGCCGCTGTTCCTACGGCCCCTATGCGCGGGCCATGGTGCGCGTCTGTAAGGAAGAGTCCTTCCACCAGCGCCAGGGCTACGACCTGCTGATGCAGATGTGCCTGCACGGCACGCCCGAGCAGAAGGCCATGGTGCAGGACTCGCTGAACCGCTGGTGGTGGCCCGCGCTGATGATGTTCGGCCCGTCCGATGCCGACTCGCCCAACAGCGCCCAGTCCATGGCCTGGAAGATCAAGCTCTTCTCCAACGACGAACTGCGCCAGAAGATGGTGGACCAGACCGTGCCGCAGGCCGAATACCTGGGCCTGACGGTGCCGGATCCCGAACTCAAGTGGAACGCCGAACGCGGCCACTATGACTTCGGCGAGATCGATTGGTCCGAGTTCTACGCGGTGCTCAAGGGCAACGGCCCCTGCAACCGCGAACGCCTGGCCGCGCGCGTCAAGGCGCACGAGGACGGCGCCTGGGTGCGCGATGCGCTAGTCGCCTACGCCGACAAGCAGGCCGAGCGCAAGGTAGCTTGAGCCCGCGAGCGGGCTCCACTCTTCTTCACCACCATTGCAAACCGGAGCGCGCCGCGCGCGCCCGGCATTCAAGGACATCCATCATGAGCAAAGACTGGCCCCTGTGGGAAGTGTTCATCCGCAGCCAGCACGGCCTGGCGCACAAGCACGTCGGCAGCCTGCACGCGCCCGACGCCGAAATGGCGATCAACCACGCCCGCGACGTCTACACGCGCCGCAACGAAGGCCTGAGCATCTGGGTGGTGCGCGCCTCCGATATTTCGGCCAGCAGCCCCGGCGACAAGGATCCGCTGTTCGAACCGGCCAACAGCAAGGTCTACCGGCATCCCACGTTCTTCCCGATGCCCGAAGAAATCAAGCACATGTAAGACGGCGGGGGAGACATGGACAAGACTCTGTTTGAATACCTGCTGCGCCTGGGCGATTCCTCGCTCATCCTGTCGCAGCGGCTCGGCGCCTGGACCGGCCACGGCCCGATCCTGGAAGAAGACCTGGCGTTGACCAACACCGCGCTCGACCTGCTGGGCCAGGCCCGCATGTGGCTGACGCTGGCCGGCGAAGTCGAAGGCGCCGGCCGCGACGAAGACGCACTGGCCTATTTGCGCGATGCGCACCAGTTCCATAACGCGTTGCTGGTTGAACGCCCCAACGGCAACTACGCCGACACCATGGCGCGCCAGTTCCTGTTCGACGTCTGGCACTATTTCCTGCTGCAGCGCCTGGAAAAGTCCAGCGACGAACGCGTCGCCGGCATTGCGGCCAAGGCCATCAAGGAAGTGACCTACCACGTGCGGCGTTCGTCGGACATGGTGGTGCGCCTGGGCGACGGCACGGCGGAAAGCCATGCCAAGATGCAGGCCGCCATCGATGATGCCTGGCGTTTCACCGGTGAGTTGTTCGCCGACGACGCCGTCGACCTGGACGTCGCCGCCCGCGGCATCGGCTGTGAACTGTCGGCCCTGCGCCAGCCCTGGCTGGCCCATGTGCGCGAAGTCCTGGAAGAAGCCACCCTGACGGTGCCCGACGAAGCCGCCGCCAGCCATCTGGCATACCGTGGCGGACGCCAGGGCAAGCACACCGAGGAACTGGGCTACGTGCTCGCCGAAATGCAGTTCCTACCGCGCGCCTACCCGGGAGCCACCTGGTGAACGCGCTGGCGCCCGTTTCCGCCGACCAGGTCTACGCCTGGCTGCAGGAGGTCCCCGACCCGGAGATCCCCGTGCTGTCCGTGGTGGATCTGGGCGTGGTGCGGGACGTGTCCTGGGACGGCGAGGCCTGTGTCGTGGTCATCACGCCCACATACTCCGGCTGTCCGGCCATGCGCGAGATCACGCAGGATATCCAGCAGACGCTGGCCCGCCACGGCGTCGCCGAGGTCCGCGTGGAAACCCGCCTGGCGCCAGCCTGGACCACCGACTGGATGAGCGAGAAGGGACGTGAGGCGCTCAAGGGCTACGGCATCGCCGCGCCCGCCGAACGCGCCGTCGACATCTCGGGCATCAGCCGGCGCGCGGCCGGCCCCGCCATCGCCTGCCCGCGCTGCGGCTCGAAAGACACGCGCCTGGTCAGCAACTTCGGGTCCACGTCGTGCAAGGCGCTGTATCGCTGCGTGTCTTGCCGCGAGCCCTTCGATTATTTCAAGACTCACTGAGAGCGGTTTCGCAATGAGCCAGAACCAATTCCATTCCTTGACGGTGGCTTCGGTGGCGCGCAACACGCGCGACGCCGTGGTCGTGACCTTCGACCTGCCCGAGACGCTGGCGCAAGAGTTCGCCTTCCTGCCGGGCCAGTACCTGACGCTGCGCACCGAGCTCAACGGCCAGGAGCAGCGCCGCTCCTATTCCATCTGTTCCGCGCCCCACGACAAGCTGCTGCGCGTGGCCATCAAGAAGGTGGACGAGGGCGTTTTCTCCAGCTGGGCCAACCATGAACTGCAGCCCGGCCAGACCCTGGAAGTCATGGCGCCGGCCGGCAACTTCACCGTCGATTTTTCCCCCGAGAACAAGCGCCACTATGTGGCGTTTGCCGTAGGCAGCGGCATCACGCCGGTGTTCTCCCTGGTCAAGACCGCGCTGTCGACCGAGCCCGACAGCAAGTTCACGCTGTTCTTCGGCAACCGCGCTTCGTCCGCGGTGCTGTTCCGCGAAGAGATCGAGGACCTGAAGAACCTCTATATGGAGCGTTTCTCGCTGGTCTACATCATGAGCCGCGAGACCCAGGACATCGAACTCTTCAACGGCCGCCTGGACGGCGACAAGGTCGACCAGCTGATGTCGGCCTGGATGAGCCCCGAGGATATCGATTACGCTTTTGTCTGTGGTCCGCAGACCATGACCGAAAGCGTGGTCGAGCGGCTGCAGGCCCGCGGCATTCCGAAGTCGAACATCAAGTTCGAACTCTTCGGCGCGCCCAAGGGGCCGCGCGCATTGCGCACCGGCCAGGACGCCCGCCAGGCGCCCGGCAAGGGCCAGTGCGAGGTGACCGTGGTGCAGGACGGCCACAGCCGTATGTTCGTGATTGAAAAGAATAAAGACAGCGTGCTGGATTCGGCGCTGGCGCAAGGTATCGAACTGCCGTATTCGTGCAAGGGCGGGGTGTGTTCCACCTGCCGCTGCAAGGTCATCGAAGGCGAGGTGGACATGGACGCCAACTTCGCCCTGGAAGACTACGAAGTGGCGCGCGGATTCATCCTGAGCTGCCAGAGCTTTCCGGTCAGCGACCGCCTGGTCATCGACTTCGACCAGGAAACCTGACCCGGCCCGCGCCAGGCAGATAAAACCATATCCATTTGGAGAGACGCAGTGTCCCAACAATTCTTCGAACGCCATCAGCCCCTGCTGGAACAAGCCATGGCCGCCGCCTCCCTGCGCGGCTACTGGAGCCCCTTTGCCGAGTCGCCCAGCCCCCGCAACTATGGCGAAACCGCCAACGACGACGGCCGCGCGGCTTTTGAAGCGCTGCAAGGCAAGCCTTTCCCGCTGAACCTGCACGACGCCGACGGTACCGTCGGCGGCGAAAAATCGCCGTTCGGCTTCGACTTGGGCATCACCTATCCGCACGTGCCCGCCGACAAGCTGATCGCCGCCTCCAAGCGCGCGCTGGAAGACTGGCGCCGCGCCGGCCCGCGCGCCTGGGTGGGCGTGTCGCTGGAAATCCTGGCGCGCCTGAACAAACGCAGCTTCGAGATCGCCTACGCGGTCCAGCACACCACCGGCCAGGGCTTCATGATGGCCTTCCAGGCCGGCGGCCCGCACGCGCAGGACCGCGGCTTCGAAGCCGTGACCTACGCCTGGCAGGAAATGTCGCGCATCCCCGGCGTGGCCGTCTGGGAAAAGCCGCAAGGCAAGAACGACCCGATCCGCATGGAAAAGCAGTTCACCGTGGTGCCGCGAGGCGTGGCGCTGGTGATCGGCTGCTCCACCTTCCCGACCTGGAACGGCTACCCCGGCCTGTTCGCCAGCCTGGCTACCGGCAACACCGTCATCGTCAAGCCGCACCCCGGCGCGATCCTGCCCCTGGCCATCACCGTGAAGGTGGCGCGCGAAGTTCTGCAGGAAGCGGGCTTCGACCCGGACGTCGTCCTGCTGGCCGCGCACGCTGCCGGCGATGACACCGCGCAGAAGCTGGCGCTGGACCCGGCGGTCAAGATCGTCGACTTCACCGGCAGCACCGCCAACGGCGACTGGCTGGAGAACAACGCCCGCCAGGCGCTGGTCTACACCGAGAAGGCCGGCGTCAACCAGGTCATCATCGATTCCACCGACGACCTCAAGGGCGTGGCCCGCAACCTGGCGTTCTCGCTGGCCCTGTACTCGGGCCAGATGTGCACCGCGCCGCAGAACATCTACGTGCCGCGCGACGGCATCCAGACGCCGGAAGGCCGCGTCAGCTTCGACGAGGTCGCTGCTGCCCTGGGCGCCGCGGTCGAGAAGGTCGGCGCCGATGCGGCCAAGGCCGTCGAGCTGACCGGCGCGATCCAGAACGAAGGCATCGTCGAGCGCATCGAGAAGGCCCGCGCGCTGGGCCTGCCGGTGGTGGCCGACAGCAAGGCGCTGACGCACCCGCAGTTCGAGAACGCCCGCGTCCGCACGCCGCTGCTGCTGCGCACGGAAGCTGGCAACGCCGCCATCAGCCAGGAATGGTTCGGCCCGATCGCCTTCGTGGTGGCTACCGATTCCACCACCCACAGCATCCAGCTGGCGCGTGACAGCGTCATCAAGCATGGCGCGTTGTCGCTGTCGGCCTACACCACCAGCGACGCCGTCGCCGATCAGGTGCAGGACGCGGCTGAAGTCTCGGGCGTGCCGCTGTCGCTGAACCTGACGGGCGGCGTGTTCGTCAACCAGACCGCCGCTTTCAGCGACTTCCACGGCACCGGCGCCAACCCGGCCGCCAACGCCGCGCTGTCGGATTCGGCCTTCGTGTCCAACCGCTTCCGCGTGGTGCAAACCCGCCGTCATGTCTGAACGGGGGCGATGACATGAGCTACCAGGATATCCAATTCGACCTGTCCGGCGGCATCGCGCGCCTGACGCTGAACCGTCCCGACAAGCTGAACAGCTTCACCGCCAACATGCACGGCGAAGTGGCCGACGCGTTGACGCGCGTGGAGACCGAGGGCGCGCGTGTGCTGCTGCTGACGGGAGCCGGCCGCGGCTTCTGCGCCGGCCAGGACCTGAGCGAGCGCAAGCCCGCCGCCGACGGCACGCCGCCCGACCTCGGCGAAACCGTCGACAAGTTCTACGGGCCGCTGGTGCGCCGCGTCAACGCCTTGCCCATGCCCGTCGTGGTGGGCGTGAACGGCGTGGCGGCCGGCGCAGGCGCCAACCTGGCGTTTGCGGGCGACATCGTCATCGCCAAGGCTTCGGCAACGTTCATCCAGTCGTTCTGCCGCCTCGGGCTGATCCCCGACACGGGCGGCACCTTTGTGCTGCCGCGTCTGGTCGGCCGTGCCCGCGCCATGGGCCTGGCCATGCTGGGCGACAAGCTCAGCGCCAAGCAGGCCGAAGAGTGGGGCCTGATCTGGCAATGCGTGGCGGACGAGGAATTCGATGCCACGCTGGAACGCCTGGCGCAGCACTTCGCCAAGGCGCCGACCAAGGGCCTGGCGTACACCAAGCGGGCCATGCAGGCCAGCCTGGGCAATGACCTGTCCACGCAGCTGGACCTTGAGCGCGACATGATGCGCGAACTCGGCCGCAGCGCAGACTACGCGGAAGGCGTGGCCGCCTTCCTCGGCAAGCGCGAACCGCAATTCAAGGGGCAATAAGAATGAACGCACACGTTCCCGCGGTCGAAGTGCCGGCCGATCCCCAGGAGCTGGCGCAGGCCGTCGGCACCGTCATGTTTGCGGGCGATGCGGCCTCGCAGGGCCTGGACATGAAAGTCGAGGAAATGGCGCCGGGCTACGCGCGGCTGACCATGCGCGTGCGCGCCGACATGCTGAACGGCCACAAGACCTGCCACGGCGGATTCATCTTCGCCCTGGCGGACAGCGCCTTCGCCTTTTCGTGCAATTCGCGCAACGTCAGCACCGTGGCCTCGGGCTGCACCATCGACTATCTGGCCCCGGGCTTCGAAGGCGATCTGCTGACTGCCGTGGCGCAGGAGCGTTCGCTGGCCGGCCGCACCGGCGTCTATGACGTCACCGTCACCAACCAGGAAGGACGCAACGTGGCGCTGTTCCGCGGCCGTTCCTACCGCATCAAGGGCCAGATCGTCGGCGTCCCCGCGGACGCTTGAGGCAGCCAGCCAACCAAAGCTATACGGCCGCGGGCCGCGCCGCGAGCGGGCAGGGTATATGCCCGCCGCGATCCGGCCCCGCGCAGAGAGAATTTCAGGAGAGAGATAACCATGTCCAACACCATGAGCAAGCCGGGGCTGGACCCCATCGAGCATGCCAGCCAGGATGAGCTGCGCGCGCTGCAGCTCGAGCGCCTGAAGTGGTCGCTCAAGCATGCCTACGACAATGTGCCGCACTACAAGAAGGCTTTCGATGAAGCCGGCGTGCATCCCGACGATCTGAAGCAGCTGTCCGATATCTCGAAGTTCCCCTTCACCACGAAGAAGGAACTGCGCGAGAACTATCCTTTCGGCATGTTCGCCGTGCCGCGCGAGCGCATCTCGCGCATCCACGCCTCCAGCGGCACCACCGGCAAGCCGACGGTCGTGGGCTACACCAAGGGCGACCTGGACAACTGGGCCAACCTGGTGGCGCGCTCGATCCGCGCGGCGGGCGGCAAGCCCGGCGACACGGTGCACGTGGCCTACGGCTACGGCCTGTTCACGGGCGGCCTGGGCGCGCATTACGGCGCGGAACGCCTGGGCTGCACGGTCATCCCGATGTCGGGCGGACAGACCGAAAAGCAGGTGCAGTTGATCAACGATTTCCGTCCGGACATCATCATGGTCACGCCCTCCTACTTCTGCAATATTCTGGAGGAACAGCGCCGCCAGGGGATTGATCCGCGTCAAAGTTCGCTGCGCATCGGCATCTTCGGCGCCGAACCCTGGACCGGGCAGATGCGCGCCGACATCGAGGCCGAAGCCGGCATCGACGCCGTGGACATCTACGGCCTGTCCGAAGTGATGGGGCCTGGCGTTGCCAGCGAATGCGTCGAGACCAAGGACGGTCCGGTGGTCTGGGAAGACCATTTCTACGCGGAAATCATCAATCCCGACACGGGCGAGCCCGTGGCCGACGGCGAGCCGGGCGAACTGGTGTTCACCTCGCTGACCAAGGAAGCGATGCCCATCATCCGCTACCGCACCCGCGACCTGACGCGCCTGCTGCCGCCCACCGCGCGCAGCATGCGGCGCATCGGCAAGATCACTGGCCGCAGCGACGATATGCTGATCGTGCGCGGCGTGAACATGTTCCCGACCCAGGTCGAGGAACTGGTCTTGAAGATCGCCCAGCTGGCGCCGCATTACCAGTTGGTGCTGTCGCGCACCGGCAATATGGACGAGCTGGAAATCCTGACCGAACTGCGCGCCGAATTCTCGACCCTGTCGGATGCCGAGCGCGCGAACCTGGGCAAGCAGCTCCAGCATGCCGTGAAGACGCACATCGGCGTGAGCGCGCGCATCCAGGTGTCGGATTCCGGGCACGTGGAACGCACGCTGACCGGCAAGGCTCGCCGCGTGATCGACAAGCGGCCGAAATAAGGTCCAAAAAAAGCAGCCGCAAGGCTGCTTTTTTTACTTGATCGTCCCGCGCACGATGCGCCGGTACCAATAGTGCAGCAAGGCCGCCGACAGTCCCAGGCCGACCATGGCCATCAGCCACATGCTGCCCGCGCCCTGGGGGGAGCCAGGGACCAGGATGGCGCGCACGCCGTCCAGGCCACCGCGGCCCGGGCCGAAACCGAACCACCAGCCGCCGACCAGGCCCACGCCCGCCAGCGCCACCACCTGCAGCAGCAGCGGCACCACCGCGACCTTGTAGGCGCGCAGCAGGTAGGAGTTGATGCACTGCATCGAGTCGAACAGGTGGAACAGGGGCAGGACGGCCAGCAGCGTGGTCGCCACCGCGGCCACCTCCGGATTGTCGGTATAGGCGGCCAGGATCAGCGGACGACCGGCCAGCAGCACCGCCGCCGTCAGCAGGGCGCCCAGGATGCCCAGCGTCAGGCCGGCCATGCCGGTGCGATGCGCATGGGCGAGGTTGCCCGCGCCGATGGCCTGCGCGGTCAGGGCTGCCGTGGCGACGCCCAGCGCCATGGGCATCATGTAGCAGAGCGCGGCCAGGTTGGACATGATCTGATGGCCGCCGGTCACGTAAGTGCCTTCGCGCGCCACCAGCAGGGCCATGAAAGTGAAGGCCGACACTTCGACCAGGTAGGAACCGCCCATGGGGATGCCCAGGCGCAGCAGTTCCTTGAGCGTCTTCCAGTCGGGCTTGCCGACGTGCAGCTTGAAGCGGCGGTAGTAGCGGTCGTGGGTGATGACCCACAAGCCGAGGCCCAGGCTCATCCACGACACCACGGCGGTGGCCAGTCCGGCGCCGGTGGCGCCCATGGCGGGCAATCCCAGCTTGCCGTAGATGAACAGCCAGTTGAAGAAGGCCTTGAAGACTATGGCTGTCAGGTTGATCGCCATGACCAGCTTGGGCCGCGAAACCGACGTGCCCAGCGCGTAGATGGTGCGGAACACCAGCGCGGCGGGCAGGGCCAGCACCAGGGCCTGCAGATACGAGCCGATGCGTTCGCGCACGCCGGGAGCGACCTCGCCGGACATGGACAGCCACATGTTGGGGAACAGCATCAGCACGGCGCCCACCACGGACAATCCCAGCGCCAGCCAGACGCCCTGGCCCCAACTGCGGCCGACCTCAAGATTGTTGCCTGCGCCGAAGTGCTGGGCCAGGATGGGGATCAGGGCGTGCACCACGCCCATCAGTCCGACGAAAATGGTGATGTAGATCGACGCGGACAGCGCCATTGCCGCCAGGTCGGCGGCGCTGGAATGGCCGGTCATGGCGGTGTCGAGCACGCCGAAGGAGATGCCGGCCCATTGGCTGACCAGCACCGGCCAGGCCTGCCTGGCGATGCCGCGCAGGGTGGCGCCGAAACTCATCGGCGCGGCGGGCGCGGGCGTCATCGGGGGGCGCCGACTCGGAGCAGGCGGAAGACTTCCTGGCGGTCGGCGCGCCGGCCGCCTTGCCACAGCACCTCGGCGCCGTCGCTGTAGGCGGCGGTGTTGTCCCGCAAGCTCTGGTTGCTGGTCTGCTGCAGCACCAGCGTGCACTTGGAGTCGAACGTGAACGTGAGGTTATTGAAGATCAGGAACGAGGCGCGCTGCCCGCTGCCCAGGCTAAGCCCGCGCACGCACTCGCCGGGGCGCACGTTCTGCTGCAGTGCCTGGGCCAACTGGCCCGACACGGTGCGGTAGCTGCGGGCGTAGTCCACGGCGGGTTGCCACAGCAGCACCAGCAGGATCCAGGTCACCGTCAGGCCGCCGGCCGACAGCACCGTGCCGCGCCACAGCGCCTGCGGCCGCACCCGCAGCCGCCACACCACCAGCGCGATCCAGCCCACGGTGAAACCCACGGCCAGCGCGAACGCGACCCAGGAGATCTCGGGTTGGTAGCCGGTGGTCTGGCGGGCGATATTGCGGGAAATCTGCGCCGGCCAACCGAAGTGCAGGGCAACCCAGCCCAGCCAGACCGTGATGGCCGTCAGCGAAAAGCACATGACGGCGAACCAGTCCAGCGTGTTGACCACGCCGCGGCGCAGCGTGGGCAGCGAGAACGCGCCCAGCACCGCGCAGGGCACGGCCAGCAGCACGTACTCGGAATCCGAGGCTTCTTCCAGGCCGAACAGCACGACCGCCGAGCACACCAGCAGGACCAGCGGCAGCCAGATGTGCGGCGCGTAGAGCCAGGCGCGCCAGCGCCAGATGGCCAGCAGGGCCAGCGGCCAGGTCGGCCACAGGTACCAGGGCAGGTCGCGCAGGGTGCGCCCGATGTCATGCCAGGGCGGCACGGCGAAGGACGACAGGTTCCAGGTCTTCCAGTTGCGGATCCAGTATTCGCTGCTGTGGCTGGCGGGTATCCACCAAGCCAGAATCAGGACGGCGGCCAGCAGCGCGGCCCACGGCAGCCAGCGCCGGCATTTCCACAGTCGGCTGCGGGGGTAGAACGCCAGGGCCGCGCCCACCATGATGGGGATGGCGCCGACCCAGCCGCGGGTCAGGAAACTGGCCGCCAGTGCGATGCCCAGGGTGGTGCTGCCGGTGAATGGTCGGTCTATGCTGCGCGCCAGCGAATAGAAGGCAAGCGCCTGCCAAGCCATGATGGCGGGCACCACGGTGGTTTCGTGGGTGCGCTGCAGGATGCCGACCGTGGCCAGCAGCAACAACAGCGCGGCGTCCGCCAGCATGCGTCCGTAGTCGCGCGGTTCGGGTTCGCCGCCGAAGGGCAGGGCCAGCGGTTGCGCCTCGGCGCGGCGGCCCAGCAGATAGGTGCCGTACCAGACGCTGGTGGCGGTGATGCCGAACCACAGCAGATTGGGCAGGCGGCCGGCGGTGATGTCGCCGATGTAGGGGCCGAACAGCCAGATGCAGATCGCGCCCACCCAGGTGATCAGGGGGCCTTCCTCGGCGTGCGCCAGGTGTCCCACCTGCGGCAGCAACCAGGTGATGCCGCCTTCGCGGATCGCCGTGATCATGGTCGCCAGCCCCACGGCATCGTCTGTTTTCCACGGGTCGCGCATGAACAGGCCGGCCACGATATAGGCCAGCGACAAGCCCAGCAGAATCAGTCTGGGCAGTTTCGCGGTAGCCACGGACGTGAGCCGGGCTGGAGTGGAAATGGAAAGTGGGGACACGGGCGTTAATGTAACCGAGTGGTCTGGTTGCGCTAGTACCCAGCGTCAGAATCGGACGGCCAGGGAGAAAAAAAAGCAGCCCGGAGGCTGCCTTTTCGCTGCGGCTCCCGGGGGAGCGACAGATCAGGAAGCGGACTTGACCGTGCCTGCGGTGCGGGCGAAGCGGGCGCGGAACTTTTCCACGCGGCCGGTTTCGACGATGCGCGTCTGGGCGCCCGTGTAGAACGGATGCGATTCGGAGGTCACGTCGCACTTGAAGAGCGGGTACGTCTTGCCATCCAGTTCGATGCTTTCGCGCGTCTGGACGGTCGAACGGGTGATGAACTTGTTGCCCGTTTGCAGGTCGGCGAAGACGACTTCGCGGTATTCGGGGTGAATGCCTTCTTTCATGGTGCTTTCCTAGGGCTCTGTCGAGCCTTGCAAGTTGTTAGGGTCGCCAGCCGGGTGTCCGGTGTCCCGCCTGCCTGGCGAACCCGCCGATATGCGGATCGGGTTTGCCCAGCGGCCGGATACTCGTTGACTGTTCCAGCCACGTATCCAAAAAGTAACCCCAAATTCTAGCATGGGAATTTTGGCCAGGCCAAGAGGAAAGGAGGCCCCGCTCAGGGGCTCCCCTTGGCCAAAAATTGGGGCCAGATAAATTCGGCGCTTAAAGATCCGTGCGCAGCTTCCAGATCTCGGGGAACAGCACCACTTCCAGCATGCGCCGCAGGTAGTCCACGCCCGACGTGCCCCCGGTGCCGCGCTTGAAGCCGATGACCCGTTCGACCGTCGTGACGTGGCGGAAGCGCCACAGGCGGAACGCGTCTTCCAGGTCGGTCAGCTTTTCTCCCAACTGGTACAGGTCCCAGTAGCGGTCGGGCTGGCGGTAGACCGTCAGCCAGGCAGCTTCCACGCCAGCCGACGATTGGTAGGGTTGGGTCCAGTCGCGTTCGAGGTGATCGGCCGGCACGTCCAGGCCGTGGCGCGCCAGCAGCCGCAGCGCCTCGTCGTACAGCGACGGGGCTTCGTAGGCGCTGCGCACCTGGGCCAGCAGGTCCTCGCGGTGCGCATGCGGCTTTAGCATGGCCGCGTTCTTGTTGCCGAGCAGGAATTCGACCTGGCGGTACTGATAACTCTGGAATCCGCTGGAACGCGCCAGATAGGGACGCAGCGCCGAATACTCGGGCGGCGTCATGGTCGCCAGCACGTCCCAGGCATGGACCAGCTGTTCCATGATCTTGCTGACGCGGGCCAGCATCTTGAAGGCGGGCTGCAAGCGGTCGGCTGCCACATTGGCGATGGCGGCGCGCAGTTCGTGCAGCATCAGCTTCATCCAGAGTTCGCTGGTCTGGTGCTGGATGATGAAGAGCATCTCGTTGTGCTCGGGCGACAGCGGATGCTGCGCGCCCAGCAGTTCGTCCAGATGCAGGTAATCGCCATAGGTCATGTCGCGCGTGAAATCCAGCTGCGCTTTTTCCTGGCGGACGATGTCTTCGGGGCGTTCGGAGTGGCTCATGCGCGGCCTCCCTTGCAGGGCGGGGCGGCGCGGCGCGCCGAGGCGGGCAGGGCGCGCCACGAGGGCGCGTGGGGGCGGGCGCAGGCAAGCGCCGCATGCAAATCGGAATGGTCTTTCATGGTCGTGCTTCCAGAACCGGCGGCCGACTTCGGATCGGCCGCCATGGCCAGCGGACCAGCCTACAGTTCGCGCAGGACGGCGCGAACCGGGCTGGCATCGGCCTGGACCAGCGCCAACGGCAGTGCGATCAACTCGTAATCGCCTTCCGGCACATCGTCGAGCACCAGGTTCTCCAGTACCCGCATGTCGTGCCGCAAGATCGTGTGGTGGCTGTCCAGGGTCTTGCTGGACGCGGGGTCGATGCTGGCCGTATCCAGGCCGATCAGCATGACGCCGCGTTCGGCCAGCCATTCGATGGTCTGGGGCGCGTAGGCGGAGAAATCGTCGGTCCACCAGTCCTGCGCGGCATGCTTGGCGGTGCGGACCAGCACGCGCGGCGGCAGGTTCAGGGCCGCATGGGCCAGGTGGTCCACCGTGATGAGGGGGCCGCAATCGATGGCGTGGATGACGCGACAGGGACCCAGGAATGGTTCCAGTGATACGGCCCCGATGGCTGCGGCGCCGTTCTGGTAGTGCAGGGGAGCGTCAGCGTGCGCGCCGATATGCGGCGACATGGTGATTTCGCTGACATTCACCGGACAGCCGGGCGCAAGCGACCATTTCCATTGCTGGCGGTACGGCGTGTCGCCAGGAAAGACTGGCGATGCGGTGGACACGGGCGGGGAAATGTCCCACAAGCGTTTCATGTCAGGCGGGGGGATCGAGAGATGCGTTAAGCCTAAAGCAATTGCGGGCGCTAGTCTAACGAATTCCGGCGCGGGCCGCAGCCTACAGGCCGCCGAGTTCGGCCATGGACACGACCGTGCCGGCAGCCACGATCAGGTGGTCCACCAGCCGGATGTCCACCAGCGCGAGCGCCTGCTTCAGGTGCTGGGTGAATATGCGGTCCGCGGCGCTGGGCTCGGCCAGGCCGGACGGATGGTTGTGGGCGATGATCAGGGCGGCCGCGTGATGGCGCAGGGCTTCGCGCACGACCTCGCGGGGATAGACCGATGCCTGCGACAGGGTGCCGCGCGCCAGCTCGCCCGTGGCGATCAGGCGCAGGCGGTTGTCCAGGTAGAGCGCAATGCAGTGTTCTACCTGCCGGTGCCCCAGCGCCATCTTGCAATATTGTTTTACCGGCAGCGGGTGATCCAGATTGCTGTTGCGGGCCAGATCTTCCTCGATGGCGCGGCGGGCCAGTTCCAGCAGGGCGGCCAGCATGCACGCCTTCGAAACCCCCAGGCCGGGAACCGCGGTCAGTTCCTCGGGCGTCGCGCCCAGCAGGCCTCGCAGGCCGCCAAATCGGGTCAGTAGCCGGCTGCCCAATTCAACCACGTCCAGGCCGGGAATACCGGTGCGCAGGGCGATGGCGAGCAGTTCCGAGTCCTGGAGCGCAGCGGCGCCGTGGCGCAGCAACCGCTCCCTGGGGCGCTCGTGTTTGGGCAGCCGGTCGGACAATTTCATAAGAGGCTCTAAAATCAAGGTTTACTCAATTGCATATACGGTGGCAGATCTTGAGCATCGCCTCTAATGAAGTGAACGTTTTGGTCCGTCCGGATTCCTACCTGACGCTGCACTATCGCATCACGCTGGCCTCGGGCCCGGGCAAGGATTCCGTGTTCGCCGACACCTTCGATGGCCGTCCCGGCACGCTGCAGATGGGCAGCGGCCAATGGGCGCCTGGCCTGGAAGCGGCGCTGGTCGGCCGCGCCGAAGGCGAGCGCTTCAGCGTCACGGTCGAACCCGCCGACGCCTACGGCGAACGCAACCCCGAACTGATCCAGCGCGTCACGCGCGCCATGCTGGCCGAGCATGCGGGCGCCGACGCCACCTTCGAACCCGGCGACCTGGTGGAATTCACCGCGCCCAACGGCGGCCGCTATTCGGGCGTCCTGAAGGAAATCAACGACGAATCGGCCCTGTTCGATTTCAACCACCCGCTCGCGGGCATCAGCTTGCGGGTCGACGTGGCGCTCTTGGGAGTCCTCTGATGAGCCAGGTTGTCACCGCCACCGACGCCGAAGTCCTGCTGGCGCAGCCGCGCGGCTTCTGTGCCGGTGTGGATCGCGCCATCGACATCGTCGAGCGCGCGCTTGAATTGCATGGCGCGCCCATCTATGTGCGCCACGAAATCGTCCATAACCGCTACGTGGTGGAAGACCTGCGCGCCAAGGGCGCCATCTTCATCGATGAACTGGACGACGCGCCCGCCGGCGCCATCGTGGTGTTCTCGGCGCACGGCGTGTCCAAGGCGGTGCGGGCCGAAGCCGACGCCCGTGGGCTGCGCGTGTTCGACGCCACCTGCCCGCTGGTCACCAAGGTCCACATCGAGGTGGCCCGCATGCGCGCGGCCGGCCGCGAGATCATCATGATCGGCCACAAGGGCCATCCCGAGGTCGAGGGCACGCTGGGCCAGGCCCAGGGCGGCATGTACCTGGTCGAGACCGTCGAGGACGTCGCCGGCCTGCAGGTCACCGATCCCGAGAACCTGGCCTACGTCACGCAGACCACCCTGTCGGTGGACGACGCGGCGGCCGTGTCGCGGGCGTTGAAAGAACGCTTTCCCAACATCGTCGAGCCCAAGAAAAGCGATATCTGCTACGCCACCCAGAACCGCCAGGACGCGGTCAAGGTGATGGCGCCGGATTGCGACCTGGTGCTGGTGGTGGGCAGTCCCAACAGTTCCAACTCCAACCGGCTGCGCGAAGTGGCCGAGCGCAAGGGCGTCGCGTCCTATCTGATCGACGGTGCGCAATCGATCGATCCGGCCTGGCTGGTGGGCCGCAAGCGCATCGGCGTGACCGCGGGCGCTTCCGCGCCGGAGATCCTGGTGCAGCAGGTGATCGATCGGGTCAAGGAATTGGGCGCGGTGTCGGTACGCACCATGCCCGGCCTGGAAGAGAATGTGGCGTTCCCGCTGCCCAAGGGTCTGTCCCGCAAGTCGGCGCAGACGGAATCGCTGGAATAAGCAGGCGGGCGCCGCGCGCATGCGCGGCGCCGCAACAGAAAATCAAGGAGACTTCATGCAGTTGTACAGCTACTTTCGCAGCTCGGCCGCGTACCGCGTGCGCATCGCCCTCAACCTGAAGGGCTTGCCCTACGAATACCTGCCCGTGCATCTGCTGAAGGACGGCGGCCAGCAACTGTCGGCGGATTATCGCAAGGTGAATCCGACCGCGCTGGTGCCCACGCTGGTCGATGGCGACGCCGTCATCGGCCAATCGCTGGCCATCATCGAATACCTGGAAGAAACGCATCCTGAAGTGCCGTTGCTGCCGGCGGACGCGGTAGGCCGCGCGCGGGTGCGCGACCTGGCGCTGGGCATCGCCTGCGACACGCATCCCCTGAACAACCTGCGCGTGCTGAAGTACCTGAAGCACACCCTGGGCGTGGACGAGGCGGCCAAGACCGCCTGGTACAAGCACTGGGTGCATCAGGGCCTGGAAGCCCTGGAGGCGCAATTGGCCGGTTCTTCCGCCACCGGCCTCTTCTGCCACGGCGATACGCCCACCATTGCCGACCTGTGCCTGGTGCCCCAGGTGGCGAACGCCCAGCGTTTCGACTGCGACCTGTCGGCCATGCCCAACGTCGTGCGCATCGATGCCGCCTGCCGTGCGTTGCCGGCGTTCGACGCGGCCGCGCCGGGCAAGCAGCCCGACGCGGAGTAGCGCCTATCCGGGTGCGGACCGGCTCAGCCGATCTGCACCGGCACGAAGATCTTGTCTTCGCCGCGTTGTACCAGCAGGGCGACCGTCTTGCCCGCCTTGGACAGCGCGTCCTTCACCTGAGCGACGTTGCGCACCGGTACGCCGTTCAGCGACAGCAGCACATCTCCCGGTTCGATCCCGGCCTTGGCGGCCGGTCCGATCGAGCGTTCGATCAGCAGCCCCTCGGCGCCAGCCGCCTGCTGCTCTTGCGGGCTCAGCGGACGCAGTGCCAGGCCGAGCTGGCCGCGCTGAACCTCCTGGTCGCCAGCCGAGGCCTGCGTCTTGTCCTTGGGCACGCCGCCCAGGGTGGCGACCAGCTCCTTCTGCGAGCCGTTGCGCCAGACGTCCAGCTTGATCTTTTCGCCCGGAGTCGCCAGCGTGATGGTGGAGGCCAGGTCGCCCGAGGACACGATGGTCTTGCCGTCGATCTTGCGCACCACGTCGCCAGGCTGCAGGCCGGCCTTGTCGGCGGCGCTGCCTTTCTCCACGCTGGAAACCAGCGCGCCCGAGGGGGTATCCAGCTTGAAGGAGTTGGCCAGGTCCTGGTTCACTTCCTGCACCGTCACGCCCAGCCTGGCGTGCTGCACCTTGCCGTGTTCGAGGATCTGGTCCTTGATCTTGTAGGCCACGTCGATCGGGATCGAGAACGACAGGCCCTGGAATCCGCCGGTGCGGCTGTAGATCTGCGAATTGATGCCCACGACTTCGCCGCGGTCGTTGAACAGCGGGCCGCCCGAGTTGCCGGGGTTGACCGCCACGTCCGTCTGGATGAAGGGCACCGAGGTGTCGTCGGGCAGCGACCGGCCCTTGGCGCTGACGATGCCGGCGGTGGCCGTGTTCTCCAGGCCGTAGGGCGAGCCGATGGCCAGCACCCATTCGCCCACCTGCAGCTGGTTGACGTCACCCACCTTCACCACCGGCAGGTTCTTGGCGTCGATCTTGAGGACGGCCACGTCGGTCTGCGGATCCGAGCCCAGCACGCGGGCCTTGTATTCGCGGCGGTCGGTCAGCTTGACCGTGACTTCCTTGGCGTCCTGCACCACGTGCGCATTGGTCAGGATGATGCCGTCGGCGCTGACGATGAAGCCGGAGCCTTCGCCGCGCATGGGCACTTCACGCGCGGGCCGCTGGCCGCGCGCGCCGGGAATCTGGCCGAAGAATTGGGCGAACGGATCGCCTTCGTCGGCGGACACCTTGCGCGTGCCGCTGACGCTGATGTTCACCACGGCCGGACCGAAGTCGCGCGTGATCTGCGCAAAGTTGGGCGGGCTGGACGTGCCCGGCGCCTGGAAGGAGGAAGCGATGGCCGGCGCGGTGGCCGCCATCGAAACGCCGCCGGTGAAGGCGGTTGCGCCCGCGCCGCCTATGGCGCCGGCTGCCAGCAGCGCCAGCACCAGGCGCGAGGGTTTCATTTGGGTGGTCTTCATGTCGGCTCCTGCGTTCATGTTGAAGGACATGGCGCTATCTTCGGGCCTGACACTTAGGCGAGTCTTAAGTCGGAAAAACCACCTTCACGCGCAGGCCTGCGCCCACCGGCGTGTCCTGCAGTTCTATGGTGGCGCCGTGCTGGTCGGCGATGCTGCGCGCGATCGCCAGCCCCAGGCCGCTGCCGTGCTGCGAATTGCCTTCGACGCGGTAGAAACGGTCGAACACGCGCTCGCGCTCGTCCGGCGCAATGCCGGGGCCCTCGTCGTCGATCAGCAGGGTCGTCTCGCCGGAAGCCTGTTCCAGATGGAGGTGGACGCGCTTGCCGGCGGGCGTGTACTTGATTGCGTTGTCCAGCAGGTTGCGTGCCAGCAGCGTCAGCGCGTCGCGATGTCCCTGCACCGATGCTTGCGGCGCGCCGTCCAGGTCGATGCTGATCGATTTCGCGTTGGCCTGGGGCAGCATTTCAGAGAGCGCCTGGCGCAGCACGTCGGCCAGGTCCACGGTTTCGGCGGGTGCCTGTCCGGCCGCGCTTTCATGGCGCGCCATGGATAGCAGCTGTTCGACCAGGCGTGTCGCGCGGTCGATGCCGGCTGCCAGCCGCTGTTCGGCCAGCCGGCGCGCATCCGTGTCGCCCGCGCGTTGCAGGGCCTGCAATTGCAGGCGTAGCGCAGTCAGGGGCGAACGCAGTTCGTGCGCCGCATCGCCGACGAACTGCTTTTGCTGCGCGAAGGCGCCGCGCATGCGCTCCAGCAGCAGGTTCAGTTCCAGCACCAGCGGCCGGATCTCATCGGGCAGGCCCTCCACGCTGACGGGCGACAGATCTTCCGGCTGGCGCGCCGCAACCTGGGCGCGCGCCCGCTTCACAGGCCGTAGCGACCAGCTGACCACGCACCAGACGATCAGCATGAGCAGGGGAGCGGCGGCGGCGATGGGGGCGATGGTGCGCAGCGCCAGCGCGCGCGCCATGCTGGTGCGCACGGTCATGTCCTGCGCCACCTGGATGACCTGGAAGGGCGTGGCCAGCGAATATACGCGGTAGGTGCTGCCCTCCATCTTCGCGTCGGAGAAGCCGAGGATGATCTGGTCCGGCAGCGGCCGGCGGGATCGGGAATTGAAGACGCGCACGCCGTCGGGCGTCCAGATCTGGATGATCAGGTCGTCCGCCACGGGCGAACCCGCGCCGCGCGCGTGCGCCGGGCCTGTGCTGAGCAGTCCGTCGCCGGTGCCCAGCGACAGGGCGGTGCGCTGCAGCAGCGAGTCGAAGATATCGTCGGCCTGCGCCAAAGTGCTGCGGTAAGCGATGGCGCCTTGCACCAGCGCGCCGACCACGATGGCGGCCAACAGGAAGAAAAGCAGCCTGGCTCTCAGTGAGTAGCTAAGCGGAATGCTCATGTTTTGGGGATGACATAGCCGACGCCTCTGACGTTCTGGATCAGGTTCGGACCCAGCTTCTTGCGCAGGCCATGAATATAAACCTCAACAGCGTTGCTGCTGATGCCGTCTTTCCAGCTGTACAGCTTTTCTTCCAGCTGGGCGCGCGAAAAAATCATGCCCGGGCGAGCGATCAGCGGTTCGAGCACCGCCCATTCGCGCGCGGTCAGCGTGACCGGAGCGCCGTCCACCATGGCGGCGTGCGACTGGGGATCGATGGTGATGCCCTCATGCTCGAACACCGGTTCCGCGCGGCCTGCGCTACGGCGGATCAGGGCGCGCATGCGGGCCAGCAATTCATCCACGTCGTAGGGTTTGACCACATAGTCGTCGGCGCCGGCGTCCAGTCCCGCGATCCGGTCGCTCACGGCATCGCGGGCGGTGGCTATCAGCACCGGCGTGCGGTCCTTGCGCGTGCGCAGGTCCCGTAGGAGCGACAGGCCGTCGCGCTTGGGCAGCCCCAGATCCAGAAGTATGAGGTCGTACGTATCGGTGCGCAGCGCGAGCTCCGCGGCATTGCCGTCCTTGACCCAGTCTACGGCGTAGTGTTCGGCGCGCAGGCAGTCCAGCACGCTCTCGCCTATCATGAGGTCATCTTCGACTAGAAGGATGCGCATGGTCGTGTCCGCCAGGATGGTCCAGCAGATTGGACGCGTGGCGGCGGACGGGAGTTCCCGGGTGAGGGTTCGGCGCGCGAACCGGCGCGGAAATGAAAAAAGCAGCCCGAGCGGGCTGCTTTTTGGAATCTGGTGCCGGCAATAGGAGTCGAACCTACGACCTTCGCATTACGAATGCGCTGCTCTACCAACTGAGCTATGCCGGCAAGACCATTTGCTCCGCTCCTGTAAGAGCCGCAAGCAAAACATCTTCGTTTTTTCCGGTCCGTCACCCTGTTTATGGGGTCCGATCTGGAAAGACCGAGATCATATCAGAGTTTTTTTGCGATGGGAAACCAAGCGGGCCAAACAGGCGAAAAAATCAGCGATTTGCACACTTCAAATTTTTAGTTCATAATCTCGTTTCTTAGCAGTTCCCCGATAGCTCAGTCGGTAGAGCGACGGACTGTTAATCCGCAGGTCGCTGGTTCGAGCCCAGCTCGGGGAGCCAAAGAATTCAGGGCCATTCACGCAAGTGAATGGCCCTTTTGGTTTTCTCCATCAGGGCGGCGAGCATGGAAGATCGGGTATGGACGACAAACGCATAGGCGTGACGGTGATTTCCGGCTTCCTGGGTAGCGGCAAGACGTCGCTGCTCAATCGCCTGCTGAGGGGTCCGGCATACGCTGACGCTGTCGTCATCGTCAATGAGTACGGTGAGATCGGTGTGGACCATCACCTGGTGCGCCAGGCCCGCGACAACATTGTCCTGGTTGAAGGCGGCTGCCTGTGTTGCGTCGTCAGCGGCGCGGTAGTCGACGCTTTACGCGAATTATTCATGTTGGCGCTCAGCCGCAAGATCAAGCCCTTTCGTCGCGTGGTCATCGAAACCAGCGGATTGGCCGATCCCGCGCCCATCCTGTTCACCCTCAAACACGACCGTTTCCTCGCCGAGCGCTATGCGTACCGGGGCGCGATCGTCCTGGCGGACGCCCGCAATGGGTTGGACCAATTGGAGCGGCAGCCCGAAGCCCCGCGGCAACTGGCCCTGGCGGATGTCGTGGTGTTCAGCAAGCCGGACCTGGCGGACGCCGCGAGTCTGGATCTTCTGGATCAGGCCGTCGCCGCCATTAATCCGGGGGCGCAGCGCTGCGTGCAATGGCCTGATGCGCCGCTTGCGGATCCGCTGCGCACGGGTCTCGACCTGCGGGCCAGGCGCGATGGCGTGACTCTTGCGAACTGGTTGCGGCCCTTCGCACAGTCGAGAGCCGCCGTTCATGGAGATGTGGGCAGTTTCTCGCTGGTATTGGCTGCTCCTGTCGGGCGGGCGGCGTTTCTTGCGGGCATGTCGCGGGTTCTGGAACGCTTTGGGCAGGGCTTGCTGCGCATGAAGGGGCTGGTGTGCTTTGAGGGTGAGGCGCTGCCGTGCGAGGTGCATGGCGTGCATGGCGAGCTCTATCCGATCAATCAGCTGGAGCAGTGGCCGGACGAGGAGCGGGCGTCACGGCTGGTCTGCATCCTGCGGGGGTTGGATGTCATTGAGGTTCGTGCCGCCTTGGGCGTTGCGCTCGGGCAGCCGGCTCCTTGATCGTCTGCGTCTGAGCGTCTGGTCTGGTCAGGGCTTGCGGGTGGCCGTCTCGATTATGGTGTCGATGTTGCGCCGAAATACGGTATAACCGGAGCGGTCTGGTGCAAGAATCGAGACAATCATGGATCGTTTGAAAGCCATGCAGGTATTCGTGGAAGTCGCTGACAGGGGCAGCCTGTCGGCGGCGGCGATCCATCTGGACATGTCGCGCGCCATGGTGTCGCGCTATCTCGCGGAAATGGAGCAATGGGTGGGGGTGCGCCTGCTGCACCGCACGACGCGGCGCCTGAGTCTGACGCCGGCCGGCGCCGAAACGCTGCCGCGCTGCCGCCAGATGCTGGACATGGTGGGAGACCTGCGCAATGCGGTATCGACCCCGGACGACACGCCCCGCGGGCTGCTGCGCATTACCACCAGCATGTCGTTTGGCTCCCGCCATCTGGCCAGCGCCATTACCGACTACGTCAAGCTGCATCCGGGCACCTCGGTTGACCTGATGCTGGTCGACCGCGCCGTCAATCTGGTGGAAGAGCGCGTGGATCTGGCGGTGCGTATCACCAATGACCTGGATCCCAACCTGATCGCCCGCAAGCTGGCGGTCTGCCGTTCGGTGGTGTGCGCCTCGCCCGAGTACCTGCAGCGCGAAGGCGTGCCGGCGCGCATCGAGGACCTGTCCTTGCGCAACTGTCTGACTCATTCGTATTTCGGCAAGAGCCTGTGGCGCTTCGAGCGCGACGGCGAGCCGGTGGATGTGCCGGTCAGTGGCAATATCAGCGCGAACGAGGTGTCGGTGTTGTCGCGCGCGGCGCTGGAGGGTGCGGGTATTGCGATGCTGCCGACCTACTATGCCGCGGACTACATCGCATCGGGCCGCCTGCGGGCCATCCTGACGCAAAGCAAGCCGCAGGAGCTGGGTATTTATGGTGTTTATGTCTCGCGCCGCCAGATGCCTCTGATCTTGAGGTCCATGCTGGATTTTCTGGTGGACCGCCTGGAATCCACGCCGTGGGACAAGCCTGCTCCGTAGTTTTTGCGCCGCGCAAGGCGCTGTGCGGGCTTGAGGGTGGGGTATATGGCGGTATAATGAAACAACTGCTTGAATATGTTGGACGCGGCGGGCGGATGCCGGCCTTGTCTGGTTAGAAAACATCCAAGAATCGTGGTTGCGGCTTATGTGGGCCGCGGGCATTGCGGAACTGGTTTTTCGCGTGCGCCAGGGGAAGCGTATCGGGTTTGTGGGTTGTGGCGGTCTGTCCGTGGCGCCCGAACCTTGATGATTCAGGTCCTTGATATCGATTGCCGCGGGAAGGCGGCGCCGGGTTGCCGGCGTGCTCCGCGGGCTGGCTGGCGATTTGTGCCGGCTTTTCCAGAATTTGCTTGAGTGTTTGCTGCGCGGGGCGCGGCAGGCATCCCGCTCAATCCCGATTGGCGCGGTCGTTTCGGCACATGTCCGGGGTATCTCTATCCGGGGCGCATGGCGGTAAACACAGGAATCCAGTGAGAACTACGCAAACCCATGCAGTCTGTTGCTGGCGAGCCGCCGAGGCTGCCGGTGCGGCGGCGGGTGCCTGGGCTGCCGTGCTGCGCACGTCGGTGCAGCCGGGTTTGCTGGATCTGCGGATTTTTTCCGGCGCCGCAAATGAAAAAGGCCCGGCGAAATCGCCAGGCCTGAATCAATTTGGTTGCGGGGGCAGGATTTGAACCTACGACCTTCGGGTTATGAGCCCGACGAGCTGCCAGACTGCTCCACCCCGCGTCTGAGAAATGAATAGTAGCCTTATTTTCAACCTAGCGCAAGTTAGCCCTTTTTGAATTTGAATGTCGATGAACGATAGCGAGGCAATACTCGTGTTGGAAACCGCGCTGCTTTGCGCGGCGCAGCCGATGCAACTGTCCGATATGCGCAAGCTATTCGGGGACGATGAACAATTCGACAACAGCGCATTGCGCACGCTTCTGGAAACGTTGCAGGCCAATTGGGCCGATGGCGGGCTGGAGCTGGTGCAGTTGGCCACCGGATGGCGCTTTCAGAGCCGTCCGCGCATGCAGCGCTACCTTGAGCGCCTCAATCCGGAAAAGCCGCCCAAGTATTCGCGCGCCGTGATGGAAACGCTGGCCATCGTGGCCTGGCGCCAGCCGGTGACGCGGGGCGACATCGAGGATATCCGCGGCGTCACCGTGTCTTCGCAGATCGTGAAGGCGCTGGAGGACCGCGGTTGGATTGAGGTCATCGGCCACCGCGACGCGCCGGGCCGTCCGGCGCTGTTCGGCACGACGCGCCAGTTTCTCGATGACCTGGGCCTGCGCGCCCTGGATGAATTGCCGGCGCTGGAATCCGCGCAGGCCGCCGCCGCGCTCGCCGGGCTGGATCTGGGTGAAGTGCAGCAGGTCCTGGGCGGCGAAGCGCCCGCCACCGAGGATGCGCCCACCGATGGTGCCGAAGCTGCCGGTCAAGCGGTTGCCGAGGCTGCGGAGGGCGTCGAGGGTGAGGCGAGCGCCGAGGGCGAGGTTGGCGGCGAAGCCGAGGCTCGTCCTGACGGCGAACCTGCGGCTACGGCAGGCGAGGGTGAGGCGTCCGAAGTCAGTATTCCGGTTGCGGAATTGTCTGTTTCGGAACAGGATGTACCCATCGCTCCCGTCGATAGCGTAGAATCCATGCTTTCGCGCACAGAAGAAGGCGCGGATCCCGCCGACGAATCCACCGTCCGGGAGCAAGCCGAAGGCTTGTCCAATACGTCAGCCACGTCCGGTTTTCCCGACGATGCGGCTGACAACGACATTTCCGATATGGCCGCCGATGCCCCAGAAGCCGGCGCTGCAAAGGAAAGCGTCGAGAACGCAAAACACGCGGAACCGACCGACCCGATTGACGAGACCGATACCGCGGCGCCTGACGCCGCCGGGCATGAGCCCGCTTCCGGTCTTGCCGATCCTGTTCGGCCTGGCCCGGATGCCGCCTCTCCGGAATCGGACGAGGCAGGCGTCGAGCGGCCCGAGGCCGACCGACAGCCGGCGTCCCCAGATGATGACGAGCCTGCCGCAGGCAGGCCCACCCAAGTTTGAAATTCGGAGCTGTCCCAGTGACAACGAATACAGCAATGCAGGACGACAATCCCCGTTCGGATGATGCCGCTTCCAATGGCCAGCCGGAATCCGCCGCGCGTGAGCCGGCGGCTGAAGGCGAGACGGGAGCCCGCGGCAGGGGCCGCAAGCTGAGAACGCCGTTCCGCCGTCGCCGCGGCGATACCGCCGCCGAGCAGGCGCCGGCCGGCGAAGCGCAGCCCGCGGCGGCTGCCGCCCCTCAGGCCGAGCCGCAGGAGTCGCGCGGCACCGAGCAGGAAGCCGAGCAGGCGTTGTCGTACCTGGAAACCGCTGACCGCATGGAGCAGCGTCTGGGCAAGTACCTGAACAGCGATTCGGTCATGCCCAAGCTGCACAAGGTGCTGGCGGACGCCGGCATCGGTTCGCGCCGCGAAATGGAAGAACTGATCGTTGCGGGCCGCGTGTCGGTCAACGGCGAGCCGGCCCATATCGGCCAGCGCGTGGCGCCCAATGACCAGGTGCGCGTCAACGGCAAGCCCATCATGCGCGTCAATACGAAAAAGCCGCCGCGCGTGATCCTGTATCACAAGCCCGCTGGCGAGATCGTCAGTCATGACGACCCGGGCGGCCGCGCAAGCGTTTTTGCCCGCCTGCCGAAGCTGCGCACGGGCAAGTGGCTGTCGGTCGGCCGTCTGGATCTGAACACGGAAGGCCTGTTGATCTTCACGACCTCCGGCGACATGGCCAACCGCATCATGCATCCGCGCTACGGCACGGAACGCGAGTACGCGGTGCGTGTGCTGGGAGAAATGGACGAGGCTCAGCGCCAATCGCTGGTCGACGGCATCGAGCTGGACGACGGCATGGCTGCCTTCGGCGCCCTGGACTACCTGGGCGGCGACGGCAGCAACCGCTGGTACCGCGTCACCCTGCAGGAAGGCCGCAACCGCGAAGTCCGCCGCATGTTCGAGGCCGTGGGCGTCACGGTCAGCCGGCTGATCCGCACCCGTTTCGGCGACGTGGTCCTGCCGCGTACGCTGCGCCGCGGCCGTTGGGAAGAACTGGATTCTTCCCTGGTCACGGCCTTGATGGTCCAGTTGGGCCTGGTACGCGACGACGATGAATCCGGCGGCAACCGTCGCCGCTCCAAGCAGCCGCAGTCGCATGACAGCGCGCTGCCCCCGGGTTTCGGCACCATGGACCGCAACGGCATGAACGGCGCGCGCATCGGCCGCCGCGGCAAGCTGCAAGGCGGTCGCTTGGGCAGCGCAGGCCAGGCGGCCGCGTGTCCGTCGGATCCTTTTGGCACGGGCCTGATGATTGCTGGTGGTTATGCCAACGGCCATCCCCTGTCGGGAGAAGGCGCTGGCGGCAACCGCAAGGGCGGCAAGCCTGGCGGCGGCCGTTCCGCAGCGGGGGCGGGCGGCAAGGCCGGCGGCAAGCAGGGCGGGGGCAAGCCTGGTGGCAAGTCCGGCGGCAAGCCGCGCGGTCCGCGCGCGGCTGCGGCGGGCGGCCAGCCTGGCAATGCCGTGTCGGTCGAGGCTGGCGGCGGCAACGTCGCGGAAGCGCCGGCTGGCGGTCGTCGCTCGGCTGGCGGCAAGCCTGCCGGTGCGCGTGGCAATAGCGGTCGCGGCGGCAAGCCGGCAGGCGCCGGTGGCGGCCGTAGCGGTAACAAGTCGGGCGGCGCCGGCGGCAATAAGGGGCCGAACGCTGGCGGCAAGCCGCGCGCACCCCGTAATGCCTCGTCGTCCCCGCGCGGCGATGACTGGCAGCCGCGCGGCGCTTCGGCGCACGAATCCCGTCTGGGCGTGATGGGCGGGCGCGGTCGTCAGGGTCGCTGAAGGCCTGCGGGCGGCGCGCCGGACGCGCCGCTGCGCGGGATATGTCCCGCATAAACGTAAGCCCGCGACGAATCAGGCGTTTTTCCAGTTTATCTGGTAAAATCAATGGTTTTCATGGCTTCGCGCCGTCGCCTTTTGCGTGCCCGCAAGGAAAAGCACGCAAATACAGGGGCGGCAAGAGCTGGCAGTTTGCATCGGACTTTGCGCCTGGTGCTGCCTGGCCCGGGTTGCGGGTTGGGGCGGCGGGTCTTAATGGCCTGGGGCGGCGCAAGCCAAATTTAGGTCGCAATATAGGGCACTGCCCAGCATTGCTCCTTACGTGCAGTAGGGTGGCGGCTGGGCGCTGTGCAATACGGTGGGCTGGGCGTGCAGCCCATTTTTTTTGAGTATATGGCTGATTTATTCGCATTGACCAAAGAGGCTCTGGCCGGCATGGACGTCGAACTCGTGGACGTCGAGCGTGCCGCCCTGGGCCTTTTGCGCGTCACGATCGATCGGGTCGGCGGTGTGCGCATCGAAGACTGTGAACAGGTGTCCCGCCAGTTGTCGCGGGTGTTCGAAGTCGAGAACGTCGACTACAAGCGGCTGGAAGTCGGTTCGCCGGGCGTCGACCGCCCGCTGCGCAACGAGGCCGACTTCCGCCGGTTCGCAGGCGAGCGCATCGAAATCAAGCTGCGCGAGGCATTGGACGGCCGCAAGGTCTTTGCCGGCACCCTGACGGTGCCCGAAGACGACGCCGCAGCCTCCGACGCGGCTGCTGGAATGCAAAAGACCGTGTTCGGTCTCGAATTTGAGGCAAAAAAGAACGACGTCCAGGTATTGAATTTCACGGTCGACGATATCGAACGTGCAAAACTGGATCCCGTTCTGGATTTCAAGGGCAAAAAGCGATGAGTCGCGAAATTCTTCTGTTGGTCGATGCCTTGGCGCGTGAAAAGAACGTCACGCGCGACGTCGTGTTCGGAGCGCTGGAAAGCGCGCTGGCCTCGGCGATGAAAAAGCGCTTCAAGGATGATGCGGACATCCGTGTCGCCATCGATAGGGACACGGGCGATCACGAAGGCTTCCGCCGCTGGCTGGTCGTGCCCGACGAGGCTGGCCTGCAAGAGCCCGACAAGCAGGAAATGCTGTCGGACGCGCAGGAAATCGTCCCCGGCATCAAGGAAGGCGAGTACATCGAAGAGCCGCTCGAACCCATCGAGTTCGGCCGCATCGGCGCGCAGGCCGCCAAGCAGGCCATTCTGCAGAAGATCCGCGACGCCGAGCGCGAGCAGGTGCTGAACGACTTCCTGGACCGTGGCGAGACCATCGTGTCCGGCACGATCAAGCGCATGGACAAGGGCGACGCCATCGTCGAAACCGGCAAGATCGAAGCGCGCCTGCCGCGTTCCGAAATGATCCCGAAGGAAAACCTCCGGGTGGCCGACCGCGTCCGCGCCTTTGTGTTGCGCGTAGACCACGCCGCGCGCGGCCAGCAGGTGATCCTGTCGCGCACCGCGCCGGAATTCATCCGCCAGCTGTTCGAGAATGAAGTCCCCGAAATCGAGCAGGGCCTGCTGGAGATCAAGGCCGCGGCCCGCGACGCCGGCGTGCGTGCGAAGATCGCCGTGGTGGCATACGATAAGCGCATCGACCCGATCGGCACCTGCGTGGGCATGCGCGGTTCGCGCGTGACCGCCGTGCGCAACGAGCTGGGCGGCGAACAGGTCGATATCGTGCTGTGGTCGGAAGACCCCGCGCAGTTTGTCATCGGCGCCCTGGCGCCGGCCAACGTCGAGTCCATCGTCGTTGATGAAGACAAGCACGCGATGGACGTCGTGGTGGACGAGGAAAACCTGCCCAAGGCCATCGGCGCCAAGGGTCAGAACGTTCGCCTGGCTTCCGAGCTGACCGGCTGGCAGATCAACATCATGACGCCGGAAGAAAGCCTGAACCGCCAGGAAGTCGAGCGTTCGGGCCTGCGCGCCACGTTCATGAGCAAGCTGGACGTCGACGAGGAAGTCGCTGACATCCTGATCGACGAAGGTTTTACCGGTATCGAGGAAATCGCCTACGTGCCCATGCAGGAACTGCTGGAAATCGAGGCCTTTGACGAAGACACCATCAATGAGTTGCGCGCCCGTGCCCGCAATGCGCTGCTGACCGAGGCGATCGCCCAGGAAGAGCGCCTTGAGACCGCGCAGGATTTGCTCGAACTCGAAGGCATGACGCCCGAACTGGCTGCCAAGCTGGCCGAGCGCCAAGTGCATACGCGTGATGATCTGGCCGAACTGGCGACGGACGAACTGGCGGAAATCGCCGGTCTGACCGAGCAGGAAGCCAGCGATCTCATCATGCGTGCCCGCGCCCATTGGTTCGACGAGGAATAACCAAAAGGACACGGGTCCGCGGCGGACGGAATATCCGCCGCCGCGAGTTCACGTTGTTTGTAATAGCTGCATATAGGGAAGAGAGAGCCTAATGTCGAGTAATACCGTCGCGCAGTTCGCTACCGAGCTGAAAATGCCTGCCAATGTGCTGCTGGATCAGCTGCGCTCGGCTGGCGTTGACCTCAAATCGGTCGACGATTCCGTCACCGACAGCGACAAGGCGAAATTGCTCGAATCGCTGCGTCGCGCCCACGGCGCGACCGAAGGCAAGAAGATCACCTTGACGCGCCGCCAGACGTCCGAGATCCGCCAGGCGGATGCCACCGGCCGTTCGCGCACGATCCAGGTCGAAGTGCGCAAGAAGCGCGTGTTCGTCAAGCGTGATCCCTCCGAAATCGCCCTGGAACAGGCCGCGTCCGCGCGTGCCGAAGATGAGGCAGCCGCCGAAGCGGCGCCGCAGGAAGTGTCGGCGCCCGTCGCACCCGAAGCTGCCGCTCCTCGCGAGACCGCTCCCGTCCAGGCTGAGGCTATTGCCCCGGCCAAGGCGGAAGAGCCCGTTGCTGCAGAAGCGCCCGCGCCGGTCGAAGCGCCCGCGCCTGTTGAATCCGTCGCGGCCGAAGCGCCCGCTCCCGTCGAGGCGAAAGCCGCCGAAGTCCAGGCCCAGCCTGAACCCGAACCGACGCCGGCGCCTGCTCCTGCCGAGCCCGTGGCCGAAGAGGCCAAGCCCGAAGTCAAGACTGAATCCACCGAGCCCAAGGCTGAAGAAGCCAAGCCGGAACCCGTTGTGCTAGCCAATAAGTCCGAACCATCTTCCTCCCAGGCCGCCGCGCCTGTCGCCCAGGCTCAGCCTGCCGCGAAGTCCGAACCCGTCAAAACCGCCGCGAAGCCCGAGCCCGCCGCGCCCGCCGTCAAGGTTGGCAACCGTGCGGACAACCGCCGCGCCGGCCCGCCTCTCGCGGCTTCCGCCGCGCCGGCGGCCCGCGACGAGGCCCGCCGCAAGGCCGAGGCTGAAGCCGCCGCTCTGCGCGAGATGCTGAACCGTCCGCGCAAGGTGCTGCGCGCTCCCGAACCGGAAGCGCCCGCCGCTGCCGCGCCGATCTCCGGCACGCTGCACAAGCCGGCTGGCAAGCCGGGCGCCGCTCCCGGCGCCAAGAAGGACGCCAAGCCCGCCGCTCCCGGTGCGAAGAAGACCATCAAGACCGCCGAAGTCGCTTCGACCTGGTCCGATGACGCTTCGCGCAAGAAGCCCGCGGACAAGCCGGCAGCCCCGGCCAGCCGCGACGGCTGGCGCGCTGGCGGCAAGGGCGGCGGCAAGGGCGGCCGAGGCGGCCGCAACCAGCAGAACGATCGCCGCAACGAGCCGGCGCCGCAGGAATTCATCGCGCGTGAAGTTCACGTGCCGGAAACCATCAGCGTGGCCGACCTGGCCCACAAGATGTCCGTCAAGGCCGCAGAAGTCATCAAGCAATTGATGAAGCTGGGCCAGATGGTCACCATCAACCAGGTGCTGGACCAGGAAACCGCCATGATCGTGGTCGAGGAACTGGGCCACGTGGCAATCGCCGCCAAGCTGGACGACCCGGAAGCCTTCCTGGACGAAACCGCGAGCGTGTCGGAAGCCGAACAACTGCCGCGCGCGCCGGTTGTCACCGTCATGGGCCACGTCGACCACGGCAAGACCTCGCTGCTGGACTACATCCGCCGCGCCAAGGTTGCCGCGGGCGAAGCCGGCGGCATTACTCAGCACATCGGCGCCTACCACGTTCAGACCGAGCGCGGCATGGTGACCTTCCTTGACACCCCGGGCCACGAGGCGTTTACCGCCATGCGTGCCCGCGGCGCCAAGGCGACCGACATCGTCATCCTGGTCTGCGCGGCCGACGACGGCGTGATGCCGCAGACCCGCGAAGCCATCCACCACGCGAAGGCCGCCGGCGTTCCGATGGTCGTGGCCATGACCAAGATCGACAAGCCTTCCGCCAACCCCGACCGCGTCAAGCAGGAACTGGTTGCCGAGGAAGTGGTGCCGGAAGAATACGGCGGCGACGTGCCGTTCGTGTCCGTGTCGGCCAAGACCGGCGAAGGCATCGACGATCTGCTGGAAAACCTGCTGCTGCAGGCCGAAGTGCTGGAACTGAAGGCTCCCGTCGACGCGCCCGCCAAGGGCCTGGTGATCGAAGCTCGTCTCGACAAGGGCCGCGGCCCGGTCGCGACCATCCTGGTGCAAAGCGGCACCCTGCACCGTGGCGACGTGGTGCTGGCCGGCGCAAGCTTTGGCCGCGTGCGCGCCATGCTGGACGAAAACGGCAAGCCCATCCAGGAAGCCGGTCCGTCGATCCCCGTGGAAATCCAGGGCCTGACCGAAGTGCCGGCCGCTGGCGACGAGCTGATGGTGCTGTCCGACGAGCGCAAGGCGCGCGAAATCGCGCTGTTCCGCCAGGGCAAGTTCCGCGACGTCAAGCTGGCCCGCCAACAGGCCGCCAAGCTCGAGTCCATGTTCGACAACCTGGGCGAGGGCACGCAGACCCTGGCCCTGATCGTGAAGACCGACGTCCAGGGTTCGCAGGAAGCGCTGGTGCAGTCCCTGGTCAAGCTGTCGACAGACGAAGTGCGCGTGCAGGTCGTGCACGCCGCCGTGGGCGGCATCTCGGAAAGCGACATCAACCTGGCCATCGCCTCGAACGCCGTCGTCATCGGCTTCAACGTCCGCGCCGAAGCCAGCGCCAAGAAGCTGGCCGAGAACAACGGCATCGACGTGCGCTACTACAACATCATCTACGACGCCGTGGATGAAGTGAAGGCAGCCATGTCGGGCATGTTGGCGCCCGAGAAAAAGGAAGAAGTCATCGGCTTGGTCGAGATCCGCGAGGTTTACAGCATTTCCCGCATCGGCAACATCGCCGGTTGTATGGTGCTGGACGGCCTGGTGCGTCGCGATTCGCAAGTCCGCCTGCTGCGCAACAACGTGGTCCAGTGGACCGGCCAGCTCGATTCGCTGCGCCGCTTCAAGGACGACGTCAAGGAAGTCAAGTCGGGCTTCGACTGCGGCCTTACGCTGCGCGGCAACAACGACATCCAGGTGGGCGACCAGCTGGAAGTCTTTGAAATCAAGGAAATCGCGCGTACGCTGTAAGGCGACCGCGAGGCATTTTTTCTAATGAGCCGTCACAAGTCCAAAGCCATCCCCGGCCGCAATCTGCGGCTGGCCGACCAGATCCAGAAGGATCTGGCCGGGATCATCCAGCGCGAGATCGACACGAGCCGCGCTGGACTGATCACGCTCTCTGGTGTGGAATTGTCGACCGACTACGCGCATGCCAAGGTGTATTTCACGGTTCTGGGCGCCGAGCCCGAAGCCGCGACCGCCTTGCTGAACGAAAAAGCCGGTTGGCTGCATTCCCAGCTGTACAAGCTGCTGCACATACATACTGTCCCCACTTTGCGCTTCTTCCACGACGAGCAGATCGCCCGTGGCATCGAAATGTCGATCCTCATCGACCGCGCAAACCGGCCCGGCCCGCATTCGGGCGTGCCCGACGAACCTGAAGACCAGTCCTGATCGGGCTGTCGTCACTGCTTTAAACCGGATTCCGACGATGGCTAAACGACGCGGGCTTACGCTCGACGGTGTGCTGTTGCTCGACAAACCCGTGGGTTTGTCGAGCAACCACGCCCTGCAACGCGCCAAACGCGCCATGGACGCGGCAAAAGCCGGCCACACTGGCACGCTGGATCCCTTCGCCACCGGTCTGCTGGTGTGCTGCATGGGGCGCGCAACCAAGATTTCCGGCGCGATGCTCAACGCCGACAAGGCATATCGCGCTACGCTGCAATTTGGCTCCGAAACCGACTCCGGCGACCTGACCGGCAATGTCGTGTCCACCGCCGAGCCGGGCTTTACCGTTGATGAGCAGGCGCTGCGCGATGCGCTGTCACGTTTCTCGGGCACGATCGAGCAGATTCCGCCCATGTATTCCGCGCTCAAGCGCGACGGCAAGCCCTTGTACGAGTACGCGCGCGCCGGCATCGAGCTGGAACGGCCGCCGCGCCAGATCACGATTTACCGCATCGAACTGCTGTCCCTGAACGGAACCGAGGCAGAGATCGATGTGGCATGCAGTAAAGGCACATACATCCGGACGCTGGCCCAGGACATCGGGCGCGTGCTGGGCTGTTACGCCCACCTGACGGCGCTGCGGCGCACGCACGTCGGGCCGTTTTCCCTGGAACGCGCCGTTGCGCTGGATGCCTTGCAGGCCATGCCAGACCCCAAGCAGGCATTGCTTGCATTGAACGAATTGCCGGAGGGCTTGCTGCCCTCCACCCTGACCTTAAAGGACTCGCTATGACTCGCGCCTTGCGCAACGTCGCCATCATCGCCCACGTGGACCACGGTAAAACCACCCTGGTCGACCAGCTGCTGCGCCAATCCGGCACCTTCCGCGAAAACCAGGCGCTGACCGAACGGGTCATGGACTCGAACGACCTGGAAAAAGAACGCGGCATTACGATTCTGGCCAAGAACTGTGCCGTCGAATACGAAGGCACGCACATCAACATCATCGACACCCCGGGACACGCGGACTTCGGCGGCGAAGTCGAGCGCGTGCTGTCCATGGTCGATGGCGTGCTGCTGCTGGTGGATGCGGTTGAAGGCCCCATGCCCCAGACCATCTTCGTGACCCGCAAGGCGCTGGCCCTGGGCCTGAAGCCCATCGTCGTGGTCAACAAGGTCGACCGTCCGGGCGCCCGCACCGATTTCGTCATCAACGCCACCTTCGACCTGTTCGACAAGCTGGGCGCCACCGACGAGCAGCTGGACTTCCCGGTGATCTACGCCTCGGGCCTGTCGGGCTACGCCGGCCTGAATCCTGAAGTGCGCGAAGGCAACATGCGCCCGCTGTTCGAAGCCATCCTCGAACACGTGCCGCAGCGCGACGACGATCCCAATGGTCCGCTGCAGATGCAGATCATCTCGCTGGACTACAACAGCTACGTTGGCAAGATCGGCGTTGGCCGCATCAACCGCGGCCGCATGCGTCCCGGCATGGAAGTGGCTTACAAGTTCGGTCCTGAAGGCCAGGGCGGCCGCGGCCGCATCAACCAGGTGCTGAAGTTCCACGGCCTGGAGCGCATCGTCGTGGACGAAGCCGAAGCCGGCGACATCGTGCTGATCAACGGCATCGAAGAGCTGGGCATCGGCTGCACGGTGACCGACACCGCCAATCAGGACGTGTTCCCGATGCTGCGCATCGACGAGCCCACCCTGACCATGAACTTCATGGTGAACACCTCGCCCTTGGCCGGCCGCGAAGGCAAGTTCGTGACGAGCCGCCAGCTGCGCGACCGCCTGGACCGCGAACTGAAGTCGAACGTGGCGCTGCGCGTGCGCGACACGGGCGACGACACGGTGTTCGAGGTGTCGGGCCGCGGTGAACTGCACCTGACCATTCTGCTGGAAACGATGCGCCGCGAAGGCTACGAGCTGGCCGTGTCGCGTCCGCGCGTGGTGTTCAAGGATATCGACGGCGTGAAGTGCGAGCCGTTCGAATCGCTGACCGTCGACGTCGAAGACGCCCACCAGGGCGGCGTGATGGAAGAGCTGGGCCGCCGCAAGGGCGACCTGCAGGACATGCAGCCGGACGGCCGCGGCCGTACCCGCCTGGAATACCTGATCCCGGCTCGCGGCCTGATCGGTTTCCAGAACGAGTTCCTGACGCTGACGCGCGGCACCGGCCTGATGAGCCACATCTTCCACGAATACGCGCCCATCAAGGAAGGCTCGATCGGCGAGCGCCGCAATGGCGTGCTGATCAGCCAGGATCACGGCGACGCCGTGGCCTACGCCCTGTGGAAGCTGCAGGATCGCGGCCGCATGTTCGTGAGCCCGGGCGATGCGCTGTACGAAGGCATGATCATCGGCATCCACAGCCGCGACAACGACCTGGTCGTGAACCCCATCAAGGGCAAGCAGCTGACCAACGTGCGCGCCTCGGGCACCGACGAAGCCGTGCGCCTGGTTCCGCCCATCCAGATGTCGCTGGAATACGCCGTGGAATTCATCGACGACGACGAACTCGTGGAAATCACGCCCAAGTCGATCCGTCTGCGCAAGCGCTTCCTGCTGGAAAACGAGCGCAAGCGCGCCGCGCGCGAATCCGCCGTCTGATGGCATGGCGCAGCTTGGCTGCGCGGCTACAAAGAAACGCAGCCTTCGGGCTGCGTTTTTTTTGGGGGCCGCAGTGTCAGGGGCGGTTCGCGCTTGCCGCGCCAGGCAGGCGCTGCACCGCGTCCAGCAGCCGGGCGGCGAACTCCTGGGCGGCGCGGCTGCGCGAGGCTTCCTTGCGCCACAGGATGGCCGCGCGGCGGATGGTGGTGGGGTCGGTCAGCGCGATGCTCTTCAACCCCGATCCGGCCGCGCCCGCCGCATGCTCGGCGGCGATGGTCGCCAGTTCGCCCTGCCGGCACAGGTGGATCAAGGCGTCCACCGACTCCATTTCGACCCGCACGTCGGGCGTCAGCCCAGCCTGGGCGCAGGCCGCGTCTATCATGCGGCGCGTGGCGAAACTGCGCGGCAGCAGCGCCAGCGGCACACCCGCGAGATCGCGCATGCGCAGGCTGCGCCGCGAGGCCAGCGGGTGGTTTCTGCCAACCACGACCTGCAGGCGTTCGTCGAACAGGGGTTGCGCCTCGATTTCTTCCCGCAGCGCCGGATGGAATGAAATGCCCAGGTCCAGCTGGCCGCTGACCAGCAGGTCTTCAATGGGGCCAGCCCGCAGATCGCGCACCTGGATCTGGACCTTGGGAAAGGCCAGGCTGAACCCGGCCACTGCGTCCGGCACGAAATGGGTCAGGAAGGTGGGGATGACGCCTATGGTCAGGGACCCCGCCTGCAGGCCGGCCAGATCCGCCAGCGCCATCTTGCCGGCTTCGATTTCCTGTAGCGCCCGGCTGGCGTGGTCGCGCAGCACCCGGCCCGCCTGCGACAGGCGCAGCCCCCGGCCGATGCGGTCGAACAAGGGCATGCCCAGCTCTTCTTCCAGCTGGCGCAGGCCATGCGACAGGGTGGATTGGGTGACGTGCAGGGCGTCGGCCGAGCGGGTCAGGTGCTCGGTGTCGGCGACGCTGAGAAAGTAGCGCAGCTGGCGCAATTCCATCGAGGGGCTCCTGGCGCTATGCCGGTCTGGGCGGTCGATGATTGTAAGTGTATCGTTCGACCATATCGAATGATAAATGCAATATAAATCATTGGATGCAAAACCGGCCGAGCCCTAACCTTGCCGCATCACTCACGCAGGGCTTCAGGCTTTATGACATCCGTTTCGACCCCGGCTCCGATCACGGCAGACGATGCCACCTGGCGCATCGAGCGCATCCACGCAAGAATCGTCGACATCCCGACGATCCGGCCGCACAAGTTTTCGTTCGGCGCCATCAACCGGCAAAGCCCGGTGATCGTGCAGCTCTGGCTAGCCAACGGCGCCTGCGGTTTTGGCGAAGCGGCCACGATAGGCGGCCCGTCGTGGAACGAGGAATCGCCGGAAACCATCCTGCATGCGATCCAGAACTACCTGGCTCCCGCCGTGGCCGGCGCGGATGCGCGCAGATTCGCCGAACACCTCAACCGCTTCGATGCGGTCTGCAAGGGCAATACCTTCGCCAAGAGCGCGGTCGAGATGGCGCTGCTGGACGCCGTGGCGCGCAGCCTGGGCGTGCCGGCCTGGCAATTGCTGGGCGGCAAGCGCATCGAACGCCTGCCGCTGGCCTGGACGCTGGCCAGCGGCGATTCGCAACGCGATCTGGAGGAGGCCGAGCAGATGATGCAGGCGCGCCGCCATCGCCTCTTCAAGCTCAAGATCGGCGCGCGCAGTCCGGCGGACGATGTGGCACACGTGACGCGCATTGCGCGCGGCCTGGACGGCCGCGCCGACATGACGGTGGACGTCAACCAGGCCTGGGACGGCAACACCGCCCGCCGCTATCTGCCGCAATTGGTGGAGGCCGGCGTGACCCTGATCGAACAGCCCGTGGCGAAGTGGGACGTGCAGGCGCTGCGCGAAGCGACGCAGTCGCTGGGTTCGGCCGCGCTGATCATGGCGGATGAAACCGTGTGCTCCGCGCAGGACGCCTACATGCTGGCCGCGCAGCGCGCCTGCCATGTGTTTTCCCTGAAGGTTGCCAAGCACGGCGGGTTGCTGCGCACGCGCGAGGTCGCGGCCGTGGCGCAAGCGGCCGGCATCGGCTGGTACGGCGGCACCATGCTGGAAACCTCGCTGGGAAGCGCGGCGTCGGCGCACGTGTTCGCCACGCTGTCCGACCAGCACCACGGTTGCGAACTGTTCGGCCCGCAATTGCTGGTCGACGACATCGTCGAGCAGCCCATGACCGTGCGCGACTTCGAACTCCACCTTCCCGACGGCCCCGGCTTTGGCGTCGTCGTCGACGAAAAACGGCTGGAACGTTTTGACCGCGCAAGGGCGGGCCTGACGCCCGCCACGGTCGACTTCGGCCGCCGCGGCGAGGCCGCTGCGACCTGACCCATCACTTTCCCGATCATTCCAAAAAGCAGGAGACGCATCATGGCTGAATATACCCAGCAACAACTACTGGATCTGGTCAACAGCTCCCAGGTCAATCCGGGCAACGACCGCGTGCGGCAGATCACGCAGCGCATCGTGTCGGACCTGTTCCGCGCGATCGACGATCTCGACATCAAGCCCGATGAATTCTGGGCGGGCGTGGACTGGCTTGCGCGCCTGGGCGGCAGCGGCCAACTGGGGTTGATCACGGCAGGCCTGGGCTTTGACCGCCTGATCGACATCCGCGAGGAAGAGGCCGACGAGGCCGCCGGCCGCGCCGCCGGCACGCCGCGCGCGATCGAGGGACCGCTCTACATCGCGGGCGCGCCCTTGTCCGACGGCGAAGCCCGCCTGGACGAGGATCCCGCAGCCGGCACGGTGCTGGTGATGGAAGGGCAGGTGCGTGACGTGGACGGCAATCCCGTCGCCGGCGCGCTGGTGGACGTGTGGCACGCCAACGAGCTGGGGCGTTATTCGCACTTCGATCCCGACCAGGCGGACTACCACCTGCGCCGCAAGATCAAGACCGACGCGCAAGGCCGCTACCGCTTTCGCAGCTTCATCCCGCCGGGCTACGCGATTCCGCCGAACAGCCCCACGTCCGAACTGTTCGGGGCGCTGGGCCGCCATGGCAACCGGCCGGCCCACATCCACTTCCTGGTGGCGGCCGACGGGCAGCGCACCTTGACCACGCAGGTCAACATCCCGGGCGACACCTTCCTGGACGATGACTTCGCCTTCGCCACGCGCGACGGCCTGGTGGTCGAACTGCAGCCCAATACGCCGGCCGCCGGCTATGAGAGCCTGGGCGTGAACGCGCCGTTCACGCGCGTCTGTTTCGACTTTGTGCTGCAGCCAGCGCTGGACGCCGACGAGGCCCGTCCGCAAGCCCGCATGGACCGCGCCACCGCCTGACCGATGCCCGGGCGGCGCCCGCAAGCGGCGCCGCCATTTTTTCCCCCAAATCACCTAGAACAACGCGCAGGCGCGAGGCCGGGTTCGGCCGCGCCATGGAGACAACCATCATGACCGCGACTTCCAGCTGGTCGATTCCGACGCTGATCGACCAGGAACGACTGGGCGCCTTTCAATGGCGCGTGTTGATCCTGTGCTTTCTGATCGCGCTGTTCGACGGCTTCGACACACAGGCGATCGCCTTCACCGGGCCGGCGATCCTGGCCGCCTTCGATCTGAAGGCGGGCGCGCTGGCGCCCATCCTGACCGCTGGCATCGTCGGCATGACGGTGGGCGCCATGACCCTGGGCCTGATCGGCGACCGTATCGGCCGCCGTCCGGCCATCATGCTGGGCCTGGCCCTGTTCGGCCTGTCCACGCTCGCGACGGCCTGGGCCACCGACACCACGCATATCCTGGTGCTGCGCTTCATCGCCGGCCTGGGCATGGGCGGCTGCACGCCGGTGCTGCTGGCGCTGGCCGCCGAGTACGGTCCGGCCCGTTTGCGCGGCGCCATCATGACCGGCGTGCTGCTGGGCCTGCCGGCCGGCGCCATGCTGGGCGGCCTGTTGGCCGCCCGCATGCTGCCCGTCATCGGCTGGGAAGGCATCTTCATCGTGGGCGGCCTGGCGCCGCTGGTCCTGCTTGCCGTCGCCTTTCTGATGCTGCCCGAGTCGCTGTACTTCAAGGCCACGCGCCGCGATCCGGAAAGCCAGCGCTACATCGCGCGCGTCTTGTCGGCCATCTCGCGCCGCAAGCTGGACGCCGACACGCAGTTCACCGTGCCGGAGGAATCCGTCGCGCGCGCCGGCGTCGGCGCCTTGTTCTCGGATGGCCACGGCGCCAAGACCGTGGCGATCTGGGCGGTGTACCTGCTGAACTGGGTGGCGTGGTTCATGCTGCTGTCGTGGCTGCCGACGGTGCTGAAGGCCGCGGGCCTGCCCGCCGAGCAGGCGCCCATGGGCACGGTCATCGTCAACGCCGTCTTCATCATCTGCGCGATTCCGCTGTCCTTCGTGCTGCCGCGCGTCAACACGAGGAGGCTGCTTGGCGGCATGTTCGCGCTAGGCATCGTGGTGGCCGTCGGCCTGAGCCAGGCCGGCGACAACTGGACGCTGGTCTTCATCCTGGTCGGCGCGGCCGGCTTCGGCATCGGTGGTCAGCAGATTGCACTGAACTACCTGGTCGTGGGCGCTTACCCCACCGCCTTGCGCGCCACCGCCACCGGCTGGGCTATCGGCATGGGCCGCGCGGGCGCGATCGCGGGTTCGGCCATCGGCGGCAGCTTCCTGGCCTGGGGCGGACCGTCGGGATTCTTCATCGCGTTGGCGATACCCCTGGCGGTCGCGGCCCTGGCGGTGCTGAGCCTCAAGCTCAAGCACGCGCGGCCGGACGGCGCGCTTTCGGCGGCCCATTGATATAGCAAAGGACGATACAAGCATGAGCACACATCTACGCTTCGAGGGCCTGGTGGCCCTGGTCACCGGCGCCGCCCAGGGCGTGGGCCGGGCAACGGCCCGGCGCCTGGCGGCTGAAGGCGCGCACGTGGTCGTGGTGGACCGGGCGGAGGAGCAGGGCGCCGCCGTGGCCGAGGAGATCCGCGCCGCGGGCGGACGTGCGAGCTTCGCACAGGCCGATCTGGAAACCCATGAGGGCGCGCAGTCCATGGTGCGCGCCGCGTTGGAGATCAACGGCCGCATCGACGTGTCGGTGCACAACGTGGGCGGCACGATCTGGACCCGGCCGTTCTGGGAATACACGCCGGAGCAGATGCAGCGCGAGGTCAACCGTTCGTTGTGGCCCACGCTGTGGTCCTGCCGTGAAGTCATACCGGTGATGCGGGCGCAGGGCGCGGGCGCCATTGTCAACGTGGGTTCCAACGCCACGCGCGGCATCTACCGGGTGCCGTATTCGGCCTCCAAGGGCGGCGTGCACGCCGCCACCGTCTGCATGGCGCTGGAGCTGGCGAAGTCGGGCGTGCGTGTCAATTGCGTGTCGCCGGGCGCGCTGGACAACGGCGTGCGCGCGATTCCGCGCAATCACGAGACGCCATCCGCGCAGGAAGCCGCCTGGGTCAGCGAGATGTATGCCTCCTGCCTGCGCGACACGCCGCAGGACCGCCTGGGCCAGGCCGAGGAAGTCGCCGCGGCGATCTGCTTCATGGCGGCGCCCGAGGCGTCCTACATCACCGGGCAGATCATGTATGTGGCGGGCGGCGACATAGGCTGAAGACCGGGCTGGCTCAGCTGGCCTTGCGCCCGGCCGCCAGCCAGTCCAGGAAGTCGCGGCCCGGTCCCTGGTCGCGCACGATCGCGCCGATGGGCTGGAATGAACCGGGCGATTCGATGCGCACGCGCTGGAAATGTCCGTGCTGCATGTACCAGTTGCCCAGGGTCTGCGGCACCATGGCCAAGGCCTTCTGCGCCTGCATGACGGCGATGAGCAGCGGCATGGGCGGGGCGGCGCTGCTCAGCCGGCACAGCCGCGGCACCACGCCGGCGCGTTCGAAGAAGGCCTTGAAGACCGCATGGATGGCCAATTCCGGGCGAGGTTCTATCCATAGCTGGGATGCCACCTGCGCCTGCGTGGGGGCGTCGTCCGGATCCAGCAGCGGGTGGCCGGCAGCAGCCACGATCACCGCCGCGTCTTCCTGCAGCGGCACGAATTCCAGGCCGGCGGGCACGGCTTCCGGACGCCGGCACAGCAACATGTCCAGGCTGCCGCTGGCGGCTTGCGGCAGTAGTTGCTCGCGGCTGCCTTCCACCACCTCTACTTGCAGTCCGGGCCGCGCGTTCATGTAGGCGGGCAAGCGCTCGGCCAGCAGGCCGCCCGTGGCTGCCGGGATGGCGCCCAGGCGCAGATTGCCCGTGGCGCCCTGGCGCAGGGCCGCCACCGAATCGGTGGAAGCGCGCAGCGTCGTCAGCATGCTGCGGGCGCACTCCGCCATGAGCTGGCCGCTGCGCGTGGTGCGCATGCCGCGGGCATGGCGCTCGAACAGTTGCACGCCCAGCAGATCTTCGATGTCGGCCAGCGCATGGGTGGCCGCGGGTTGGCTCAGGCCGATATGGCTGGCCGCCTGCTGAATGCTGCCGAGGTCGGCGATGCTGGCCAGCAATTGCAGGTGGCGCAGGCGGCCTTTGGCGAGCAGGCGGGACAGCAGGGTGGCGGGAGCGACGTCCATGGCTCGGGGAGGGAAGCTATTCAAAATACGAATATATCCACGCATTAATGTATTTGAAATAAGGATATGCCCTGGACACAATGCAGCGATCCCTTACATCGCTTCCCGTTCCCCAGGAGTGGCTGGTCCATGAAGTCCCGTCTGCTGCACGCGCTGGTTTGCGCCGTAACTTTCAGTGTTTCGTCCCTGGCCGCCGCCCAGGATGCCTATCCCTCCCAGCCCTTGCGGCTGATCGTGCCGTTCGCGCCCGGCGGGTCCACGGACGCGCTGGCCCGCGCGGTGGCCGAGGGCCTGCGCAAGGAACTGGGCCAGAGCGTGGTGGTGGAGAACCGCGCCGGCGCGGGCGGCCTGCTCGGCACCGAGGCGGTGGCCCGGGCCGAACCCGACGGCTACACGCTGGGCATGGCCACGGTCAGCACCATGGCCGTCAATCCGCTGCTGTACGGCACCAAGCGGGTCAACCCCGAAACGCAGCTCAAACCAGTGGCCTCGGTGGCGACGGTGCCGGTCGTGTGGATGGTGAATCCGGCGTTTCCGGCGCAGGATTTTGCGCAGTTCCTGGCTGAGCTGCGGGCTCATCCGGGCAAGTATTCCTATGGTTCGCCCGGCGTCGGTTCGCTTGGCCACCTGAATCTGGCGGCGATGAATGCCGATCTGAAGGTCGATGTGCTGCACGTGCCGTACCGCGGCATGGGGCCGGCGCTGACCGCCGCGGTGGGCGGCGAGGTGCAGGTGCAGCAGGACCAGTACGCGTCCGCGCAATCGCTGGTCAAGGCCGGCAAGCTGCGCGCCATCGCCGTGTCGGCGCCCGCGCGGATGCCTGACATGCCGGACCTGCCGACCATGACGGAACTGGGTTATCCGCAGCTGAACGCGCTGGGCCAGACCTGGTTCGGCCTGGTCGTGCCCGCCGGTACGCCCGATGCCGTGGTGCAGCGCCTGAATCAGGCCGCAGTGCGTGCGCTGGCCGAGCCTGGGCTGGTGCAGCGCCTGGCGGGCATGGGCGCGCAGCCCGACGCCGGCACGCCGCAAGCCTTTGCCGAGCGCATCGCGCAGACGCTGGCCGCCAACCGCAAAATCATTGAAACTGCCGGCATCAAGCTCGACGAGTGACCTGACCGGTTTTTTCCCCGCCATTACAGCCACAGGAGAAACAATGGGTGCCATCGATAAACTTGCGCCGTTCATCGACGCGCGCAGCGAGCGCTACGCGGAACTGAGCGACCGCATCTGGAGCCTGGCCGAACTGCGCTACGACGAACACAAGTCCGCCGAGCTGCACATCGCGATGCTGGAAGTAGCGGGTTTCCGCGTCACGCGCGACGCCGCCGGCATTCCCACCGCCTTCGTGGCCGAGGCCGGCAACGGCGGCCCGGTGATCGGCATCCTGGGCGAGTACGACGCGCTGTCGGGCCTGAGCCAGGAGAGCGGCGCCTACGCCTGCCAGCCTTCGCCGGAAACGCCGAACGGCAACGGCCACGGCTGCGGCCATCATCTGCTGGGCACGGCCGCGCATTTTGCGGCAGTGGCGGTGAAGGAATTCCTGGAGGCCAACGGCCTGCCCGGCACCATCCGCTTCTATGGCTGTCCGGCCGAAGAGGGCGGCTCGGGCAAGACCTTCATGGCCCGCGCGGGCCTGTTCGACGACGTGGATGCGGCGCTCACCTGGCATCCCGCATCGCACACCGGGATCTTCCACCAGTCCTCGCTTGCCAACATCCAGGCCTATTTCCGTTTTCGCGGCGTTGCCGCGCACGCGGCCAATTCGCCGCACCTGGGCCGCAGCGCGCTGGACGCGGTCGAGCTGATGAACGTGGGCGTGAACTACCTGCGCGAGCACATGGTGCCGGATGCGCGCGTGCATTACGCCGTGACCAACAGCGGCGGCATTTCACCCAACGTGGTGCAGGCCCGCGCCGAAGTGTTGTACCTGGTGCGCGCACCCATCAATTCGCAGGCGTCCGAACTATACGAGCGCGTGCAGAACGTGGCGCGTGGCGCGGCGCTGATGACGGGTTGCGAGCTGGAAATCGTGTTCGACAAAGCCTGCTCGAACTACATTCCCAACGGCGTGTTGAACCAGATCATGTACGCCAACATGCTGGCCTTGCAGGGTCCCGATTACACCGCGGGCGAGCAGCAGGCCGCTCGCCGCATGTGGGATGCGATCTCTACGGACGACATCGACAACGCCGGCAAGAACCTGGGCGCGGTGCTGCGCAATCCCACGCCGCTGTTTGCCGGCGTGGCGCCCTACGAGCCCGGCAAGGCTGAGATCACCTACGGTTCCACCGACGTGGGCGACGTGAGCTGGGTCGCGCCCACCGCGCAATGCTGGGGCGCTTGCTACGCCTACGGCACGCCGTTCCATTCCTGGCAGATGGTGGCGCAGGGCAAGATGTCCATGGCGCACAAGGGCATGGTGCACGCGGCCAAGATCATCGCGGCGACCGCCGCCGATCTGTACACGCAGCCCGAGGCGCTGGCGCGCGCCAAGGAGGAACTGATGGAGACGCGCCGCGGGCAACCTTACGTCTGCCCGATTCCGCCGGACGTGCTGCCCTCGTTCATGCGCAAATAACAGGGAAAGGGCCCCCACGCTGCGCACGCTTCGCGCGCTTGCTGCCCCTCCGAGGGGGCGGCAAGCGGGCCTCGAGCTACATGCGATTTCAGGCCGGCAGGGACGGCGCGTATTGCGCGTCCGAATTGACCTTGGCGTGGAATTCCACCACCTTGCGCACCACCTTGACGGGATCGTCTTCGATGATGAAGAGATCCAGGTCATGCGCGCCTATCATGCCGTTGGCCAGCACCTGGCCGCCCAGCCATTCGACCAGTCCGGACCAGTACTCGCTGCCCACCAGCACGATGGGAGCGGGCGGGACCTTGCCCGTCTGGATGAGCGTCAGCGCTTCGAAGAGTTCATCCAGGGTGCCGAAACCGCCAGGCATCGCCACATAGGCGAAGCTGTGCATGAAGAAGGTTGCCTTGCGCGAGAAAAAATACTCGAATGACAGGCTGATGGTTTGGTATTCGTTGTTGTGCGCTTCGTGGGGCAGGCTGATGTTCAGACCGATGCTGGTGCCGCCTGCTTCGAACGCGCCCTTGTTGGCTGCCTCCATGATGCCGGGACCGCCGCCGGCGATCACCGCGAAACCCGCATCCGCCAGGGCGGCGGAAATTGCGACGGTGGTTTCATAGTGGGGGGAATTACGGCTGACTCGCGCACTGCCGAAGACGCTGACAGCAGGCCCGATGTTCGCGAGCTTGTCTGCCGCCGTCCGTATCTCTGACATAATCAGCGGAATTTGTTTGTTGGCGGGTGTTTCCGCAGCTATTGCCATATCTGCCTTTGTAACCATGAAAAAAACCTTATTACTGGTCGACGGTTCAAGTTACTTGTACCGCGCTTTCCACGCTATGCCTGATTTGCGCAACGCGCAAGGCGAACCCACGGGGGCGCTCTACGGCGTGGTGAATATGCTGCGCAAACTTGTCTCTGATCATAAGGCAGAGTATGCCGCATGTATTTTCGATGCCCGCGGCAAGACCTTCCGTGACGATATCTATCCGGACTACAAGTCGCATCGCCCGCCCATGCCGGAAGACCTGGCCGCGCAGATCGAGCCCATCCACCGCGCCGTGCGCGCGCTGGGCTGGCCGGTGCTGGCCATCGAGGGCGTCGAGGCCGACGATGTGATCGGCACCCTGGCCAAGCGCGCCGCCGAGCATGACGTGCACACCATCGTGTCCACCGGCGACAAGGATCTGGCGCAGTTGGTCAACAGCCACGTCACCCTGGTCAACACCATGACGGGCGAAGTGCTGGACGAGGCCGGCGTGGTCAACAAGTTCGGCGTGCCGCCCGACCGCATCGTGGATTACCTGATGCTGGTGGGGGACGCCGTGGACAACGTCCCCGGCGTCACCAAGGTGGGCCCGAAGACGGCGGTCAAATGGCTTACGGAATTCGGCTCGATAGACAAGCTGATTGAAGGCGCGGAAGGCGTCAAGGGCGTGGCGGGCAGCAACCTGCGCGAGGCCATTCCCAACTTCCCGCTGACGCGCCAATTGCTCACCGTGAAGTACGACTGCGACCTGGCCGGCCACGTGGACAACGTGGATGACCTGACGCCGCGTCCGCGCGACGATGCGACGCTGACCGAACTCTATGAACGCTACGGTTTCCGCACCTGGCTGCGCGACCTGACCGGCGACGCCGAACGCGTGCCCACGGGCGACGCCCGCGTTGCGCACGAGGCGCCCGCCGCGCCCGTGGAGCTGGATTATCAGATCATTTCCGATTGGGCCGCGTTCGACGCCTGGATGGAAAAGCTGAAGGACGCGCCCCTGGTCGCGGTGGACACCGAGACCACCTCGCTGGACGAAATGCAGGCCAGGATGGTGGGCATGTCGCTGGCGGTGGCGCCGGGCGTGGCGTGCTACATCCCGGTCGCGCATCGCGGTCCGGACAATGCGCCGCAGCTGCCCAAGGCCGAGGTGCTGGCGCGCCTGAAGCCCTGGCTGGAAGACGCGTCCCGCGGCAAGTTGCTGCATCACGCCAAGTACGACGCGCACGTGTTCGCCAACGAAGGCATCAAGCTGGCCGGCATCGCCGAAGACACGATGCTGCAGGCCTATGTGCTGGAATCGCACCGCGGCGTGGGCCTGAACGACCTGGCCCAGCGCTATCTGGGCCGCAGCGGCGTGTCCTACGAGGACCTCTGCGGCAAGGGCGCCAAGCAGATCGGCTTTGACGAAGTGGCGGTGGACAAGGCCGGCCATTACGCGGCCGAAGACTCGGACTTCACCTTGCAGCTGCACCAGGTGCTGCGCCCCATGGTGGCGGCCGATGCGGGACTGAACCGTATCTACCTGCTGGAAATGCAGGTGTCCTCGGTGCTGACCACGGTCGAGCGCAACGGCGTCAAGGTAGACGCCGCGGAGCTTGGCCGCCAGAGCCACAAGCTGGGCCAGGAGATGCTGCAGCTGGAACAGAAGGCCTATGAACTGGCCGGCCAGCCCTTCAACCTGAATTCCCCCAAGCAGCTGGGCGAGATCCTGTTCGGCCGTATGCAGCTGCCGGTGGTGCGCAAGACCGCCAGCGGCGCGCCGTCCACCGACGAAGAGGTGCTGAGCAAGCTGGCCCAGGACTATCCGCTGCCGCAGGTGCTGCTGGAGTACCGCGGCCTGTCCAAGCTGAAGTCCACCTATACGGACAAGCTGCCGCGCATGATCAACCCGGATACCGGGCGGGTGCACACGCATTATTCGCAGGCCGCGGTGATTACCGGCCGCCTGGCTTCGTCCGATCCCAATCTGCAGAACATCCCCGTGCGCACCGAGGCCGGCCGGCGCGTACGCGAGGCGTTCATCGCCGAGCAGGGCATGCTGCTGTCGGCGGACTATTCCCAGATCGAGCTGCGCATCATGGCGCACGTGTCGGACGACGCCAACCTGCAGCGCGCCTTCGCAGCGGGCGAGGACATCCACCGCGCCACCGCTTCGGAAGTGTTCGGCGTGTCGCTGGCCGACGTCTCCACCGACCAGCGCCGCGCCGCCAAGGCCATCAACTTCGGCCTGATCTACGGCATGGGGGTGTTCGGCCTGGCGTCCAACCTGGGTATCACGCGCGATGCCGCGCAGGCCTACATCGACCGCTATTTCGCCCGCTATCCCGGCGTGGCCATGTACATGGACGACACCCGCCGCCGCGCGCGCGAGCAGGGCTACGTGGAAACCGTCTTCGGACGCCGCCTGCAGTTGCCGGAAATCCGCGGCGCCTCGGGTCCGCGCCGCCAGGCGGCCGAACGCGCGGCCATCAACGCGCCCATGCAGGGCACGGCGGCCGACCTGATCAAGATGGCCATGGTGGCGGTGCAGGACTGGCTGGAAGCCGAAAAGCTGCAGACGCGCATGATCATGCAGGTGCACGACGAACTGGTGCTGGAAGCGCCCGACGCCGAGCTGGAACTGGTCAAGGAAGCGCTGCCGCGCCTCATGTGCAACGTGGCGGAACTGCGCGTGCCGCTGGTGGCGGAAGTCGGCATGGGCAAGAACTGGGAGCAGGCCCACTAGGGCCGGAAGCAGCCGGTTCCAGGACACATGGGCCGCCTGCGGGCGGCCCATTTCCGTTTTTGGTATTGAAACAATATAATGTTTCGCTTCCCTCCGCCTTAAAGCGTCCCCCCAAAAATGTTGCTGCTCTGGATTTTGCTCGCCACCGTCACCGGCGGGCTTATCGCCGTCCTTGTCGCCAGCTGGCTGGCCTACAAGGTTTTCGCGCAATACCTGCACCACATGGTCAGCCTGTCGGTGGGGGTGCTGCTGTCGGTGGCGCTGCTGCACCTGCTGCCCGAGGCCTTCGAGACGGGGGTGGGCGATGCCCACGTGCTGTTCGGCCTGATGCTGGCATCGCTGATCGGCTTTTTCGTGCTGGAGAAGATTGCGCTGCTGCGCCACAGCCATCACCACGAGGGCGACGGCCATCACCACCACAAGGGGCATGACCGCCACGAGGCGGGCCGCGGCGGCGTGCTGATCCTGATCGGCAGCTCGCTGCACAACCTGTGCGACGGGGTGCTGGTGGCGGCGGCTTTCCTGACCGATCCGCTGCTGGGCGTGCTGACCGCGGCGTCCATCATCATCCATGAGGTGCCGCACAAGCTGGGTGACTTCGTGGTGTTGCTCAACGCGGGCCTGGCGCGCCGCCGCGCGTTCTCCCTGATCCTGTTCACCAGCTTGTGTTCAGCCGTGGGCGGCATAATAGGGTACTTCGTGCTGCAGCAGGCGCAGCAATGGGTGCCGTATGTCCTGGTGGTTGCAGCCAGCAGCTTCCTCTACATTTCGGTGGCCGACCTGATGCCGCAGATGCACGAACGGGTATCCCTGGCCGATGCCGTCCCGCAATTGCTGCTGGTCGGCGTGGGCGTGGTGCTGATCTACAGCGTCACCACGGTGATGCACCATGGGCACGACCACGAGGCCGAAGCCGGCCAGGCTGCGCCGCAAGTGGAGCATGGCCACCGGCACTAGGACAGGCGCGGGGCCGTGCAGGCGCTGACGGGATATCCGGCTTGGTTGATCATCCCTACACAGGAGTTCTTCATGAGTTTTTCCGCCGCAGCCGGCAACGTCGCGCCCACCGTGATCCACACGGACACCCAGGGCCTGGTCCACGGGGATTTCAAACTGCCCGTGGCCGACGGCACGATCGCCGCCTATTACGCCGCGCCCGAAGGCAAGCGCGACCTGCCCATCGTGCTGGTTGTGCAGGAGATCTTCGGCGTGCACGAGCACATCAAGGACCTGTGCCGCCGGGTCGCCAAGGCCGGCTACCTTGCCGTCGCCGCCAATCTGTACGAACGCCAGGGAGATGCCTCGGTCTACACCGACATCCCGAAACTCATTGCCGAGCTGGTCAGCAAGGTGCCGGACGAACAGGTGTTCGCCGACCTGGACGCCAGCGTGGCCTGGGCGGCCGCGCACGGCGGCGATCCCAAGCGCGTGGCGGTGACGGGCTTTTGCTGGGGCGGTCGCCTGACCTGGATGTACGCCGCGCACAATCCCGACGTGAAGGCGGGCGTGGCCTGGTACGGCAAGCTCAGCGTGGGCCATGGCCCGCTGATCAAGCGCGTTGCCTTCGACGTGGTCAACGAACTGCACGCCCCGGTGCTGGGCCTGTATGGCGGCAAGGACGCCAGCATTCCGCTGGCCGACGTCGAAACCATGAAATCCAAGCTGGCCGCCGGCAACGACAACGCCCGGCGCTCGGAATTCGTGGTGTATCCCGAGGCCGACCACGCCTTCCTGGCGGACTACCGCGCCAGCTACAAGGCCGAGGCCGCGCAGGATGGCTGGAAGCGCATGCTGGAGTGGTTCAAGCGCTATTTGTAGGATGCGGGGCAGCGAAAGCTGCCCAAGAGCGCGGTGAAAAAAGCCGACCACATAAGGTCGGCTTTTTCGTTCTGCTCAGTTCCCAGCCTCGCGCAAGCGGCTGGGCAGCAGTTCGCCGTGCCGCGCCAGCAGCGGATAGGCCGCCGCGCCGACCAGATGGGAATTGATGCCCTTCATGTCGCGCAGGATGTCCAGGTAGAGCGCGCCCACCTCGGCGGCGTCGACCTCGCCGCCTTTGATTTTCTGCAGGTGCGTGTCCGCGGCATGGGTCTCGATCGAGCGGAAGCGCGCCTTTTCACCCGCCAGCGCACGGGCCTGGCGCAGGTCGTCGTTGACGAACAGGGCGGCGGCGGTGCGCTGGTTGGCGATGAGCTGGCCCAGCGTGTCGTCCAGGCTGGCGCGCTGTTCGGGCGAAAAGATCCAGCCCTGCTTGCGCAGCTTGGCGACGTGGCTGAGCAGGCCGTGGTGGGCGATGTCGCCGGCATGGCCGATATTGCTGGTGAAGGCCAGGATGTCGTCCAGGCGCTGGATGTCCTCGCGCGTCATGTTCTCCTGGTCCAGGGTGGCCAGGTAGGTGGTGATGGCGTTTTCCAGCTTGTCCAGCGCGGCGTCCAGCTGGCGCGCCTGCACCATGCGGTGGCGGTTATCGCGCTTGAAGCCGGCGCGGGCGTAGAGCAGCAGCGTCTGCAGCATGTCGGCCATGCGCAGGGCCTCGCGCGCGGCGTTGCCCAAGGCTACGGCGGGCACGTCATGAGCCCATTCATCCAGGTACTGCGGGCGCGACGGGTCGTTCGGATCCGCGCGCTTGGGCAGCCAGCGCGTCAGCAGGGCGGCGTAGGGCGTCAACAGCGGCAGGAACACCAGGGCGATGACGGCGTTGAACAGGGTGTGGAAGTTGGCCACGGCGCGGGCTGGGTCGGAGGCCAGATCGCTCATCATCGGCTGCAGGTAGGGCAGCAGTATCAGCCCGATCAGCACGCCCAGCACCCGGGTCAGCAGGTTGCCCAGGGGCAGGCGGCGCGCGGCGGGGTCGTCTCCGGTCACGCCTTCGATCATGGGGTTGATGGCAGTGCCCAGGTTGGCGCCCAGCACCAGCGCGAAGGCTACGTGCGGGGCCACCATGTGGTGGCTGGCCAGCGACATGACCAGCACCACCACGGCCACGCTGGAATGCGCCGCCCAGGTGAAGGCGGCCGCCAGCAGTACCGTGGCCACGGGCTGGGTCGCCAGCGCGTCCAGGATCATGCCCAGCATGGGCGCGGTCTGGAAGGGCTGGAACAGTTCGACCAGTTGGTGCAGCGACAGCAACAGCAGGCCCAGGCCGATGAAGACGCGCCCCAGGTCGCGCGTGCGGCCCGGCGGGTAGCGGCGGAACATCCATACGCCCGCGAGGATCAGGATGGGGGCGAGCGAGGTCAGGTCGAAGGACAGCAGCTGGACGATGAGCGTGGTGCCGACGTTGGCGCCCAGCATGGCGGCCAGGGCCGGTGCCAGGCCGACGACGCCGCCGGCCGCGAAGCCGGTGATCATCAGGCCCGTGGCGGTGCTGCTCTGCAACGCGGCGGTAATGCCCAGTCCGGCGGCGAATGCCCGCAGCCGGGTTCCCAAGGCCTTGCCCAACGCCGCGCCCAGGGCGGCCCCGAAGGCGCGCTGCACGCCTGTTTGGACCATATGCACGCCCCAGAGGAGCAGGGCGACGTAGCCGGCGAAGTCAAGCAGGGTAATGAGTCCGGACATCCTGGCGTATTTCCATTCTTTTATGACAAGTAATAATTCTGTAATGATCGCATGCGCGGCGCTGCCGGGGGAACCTGTCCCCGCAATACAGCATACGCCTGCGGGCGCATCTGCGGGGCAGGACGCTAGCTGCGCGTGGGCTGGCCTACGCGTATCATTGCCTCATCAATCGCAGATGCAATGGAGTTTTGCGTGGCTGTTTCCGTATTCGACCTGTTCAAGATAGGCATAGGCCCGTCTAGCTCCCATACGGTGGGCCCCATGCGGGCCGCCCTGTTGTTCGCGCAAGGCCTGGAGCGCGACGGCCTGATGCCCAATGTGGCCACGGTGCGCGCCGAGCTTTACGGCTCGCTGGGCGCCACGGGCAAGGGCCACGGCACCGACAAGGGCGTGCTGCTGGGCCTGATGGGCGAAGCCCCCGACACCGTCGACCCCGCCGCCATCGCCGGCATGATCGCGTCGGTGCGGGCCAGCCGCCAATTGCCGCTGCTGGGACGCTATCCGGTTCCTTTCGTCGAAAAGGAACACATGATGTTCTACCGCCGCGAAGCCATGGCGGAACATCCTAACGGCATGAAGTTTCACGCCTTTGACGCCAATGGCGAATCCCTGCGCGAGGCCCGCTACCTGTCGGTGGGGGGCGGTTTCGTGGTGACGGCCGGCGCGTCCAACAGCCAGGTCATCGCCGCGCACGACCAGTTGCCGTACCCGTTCCGCATGGGTCGCGAACTGATGGGCATGTGCAGCGAGAGCGGCCTGTCGGTGGCGCAGCTGATGATGAAGAACGAGCTGACCTGGCGCGACGAGGCCGAGGTGCACGCCGGGCTGGACCGCATCTGGCAGGTCATGCAGGACTGCGTGTCGCGCGGCTGCGGCATCAACTATCCGGAAGCGGACGGTGAACTGCCCGGTCCCCTGCGCGTGCGCCGCCGCGCGCCCGAGCTTTACCGCAACCTGACCCAGCGCGCCGAGCGCACCCTGTCCGATCCCCTGTCCGTGATGGACTGGGTCAATCTGTACGCCATGGCGGTCAACGAAGAGAACGCCGCGGGCGGGCGCGTCGTGACGGCGCCGACCAATGGCGCGGCCGGCATCATCCCGGCAGTGCTGCATTACTACGACCGCTTCGTGCCTGGTTCCAACCGCGAGGGCGTGCGCGACTTCCTGCTGACCGCGGCGGCCGTGGGCCTGCTGTACAAGTACAACGCCTCGCTGTCGGGCGCCGAAGTCGGCTGCCAGGGCGAGGTCGGCGTGGCCTGCTCGATGGCGGCGGGCGGCCTGGCCGCGGCCCTGGGCGGCACGGTCGAACAGGTCGAGAACGCGGCCGAGATCGGCATGGAGCACAACCTGGGCCTGACCTGCGACCCCGTGGGCGGCCTGGTGCAGATCCCCTGTATCGAGCGCAACGCCATGGCCTCCATCAAGGCCGTGAACGCTGCCCGCATGGCGCTGCGCGGCGACGGCCAGCACTATGTGTCGCTGGACTCCGTCATCAAGACCATGCGCGAGACCGGCGCCGACATGAAGACCAAGTACAAGGAAACCGCGCGCGGCGGGCTGGCGGTGAACATCGTCGAGTGCTGAGGGCACGGGGTGACGACGATGCGGGAGGGCGAGCGGCTGTCATGGCCTCGGGGTTTCTTTCCGAAGCAAGGGAAGAACGCAGGCCGGGGAGGAAATGGCAAACGGCACGCCTGCAGCCTGCAGCTGGCCGCTGTCCGGGTCGATGCGCATGCAGGAAATGCGGTGCTCGTCCTGGCTGGCGACCAGCAGGAAGCCGCCGTCCGGGGTGATGGCGGCGTCCCGCGGGGTGCGCCCGCCGGCGGGCCACAAGCCTATCGGCTCAAGCCAAGGGGCGGATTCCAATAGCCGAAATCCTGCGATGCTGTCGTGGCCGCGGTTGGTCGCGTAGAGCCAGCGTCCGCTCGGATGCAGGCAAAGCGCGGACGCGGAGTTGGCGTTTTGCCAATCTGCCGGCAGCGTGCCGATCCGGGCGAGCGCGTGTGCATGGGGATCGCGTGCCGTGGGCAGTTGAACGACGCTCACGCTATTGGACAGTTCGTTGAGCACGAAGGCGCGGGTACCGGCCGGATTCAGCCGCAGGTGGCGCGGCCCGGAACCTGGTCCTATCTGCACCTGCAGGTCCGGGAGCAGATCCAGCGCGGCGCCCCGCAAGGCATGGCGGGCGACGCTGTCGGTACCCAAGTCACACAGGTAGACCGCATCGCCGGACGGGGTCGGCTGGGCGCAATGCACATGGGGGCTCGCCTGGCGGTCGCTGCGCGGACCGCTGCCATGGCGCACGATGATGTCGGGCGGGGCGCTGGGCAACCCCTGCCCGTCGAGCCGGTAGCTCAGGAGTTCGCCGCTGCCATAGTTGGAGACGAAGAGGCGGTCCGCCGCAGGCGTCAGGCTGATGTGGCAAGGGCTGGCGCCAGGCGTAGGCACATTGAGCAAATGCCGCAGCGTGGCCGCGCCGTCGACCGCGTAGACGTCGATGCTGGCGCCCACTTCCTGCTCGCTCACGCCGTACAGCAGGCCGAGGGACGCGGAATGGCACAGGTAAGAGGGATTGACGCCATGGCTGTCCACCTGCAATTCACGCAGCGTGGCCGTCGCGGCGTCGAACCTCAGCAAGTGGATGCCGCGCCCTATGCCGTGCACATGCGGCATCGGCCGCGTATACGTGCCCACGGCAACCAGCCAGCTGCCCGTTCCGCGGGCCGGGGAGTGCGTACTCGATTCAGCCACGGTCTGCCCTCGACATCACGTCTATCCATACGGCCAGGACCGGCGCCAGGCCCCTGAAATTATGCGCCCACCCCATTGAAGCAGGAATGTCTGATCGTTGGTCGTCTTCGGGGTCTGCCTCGCATCCTGGGGACCATTTTTGGACGGAGCCGGAAAAGACGATGGCCCGCGCAAGCGGGCCATCGAGTCAGGGCTGCAGGGCGCGAGGCCCGTCTGAGCGAAAGGCTTAGATCACGCGCGCATTCTGCAGCGCGGCGATGCGGGCCGGAATCGGCGGGTGCGAGGCGAACATCGCGGCCAGGCCGCCCTTGCCGGTGATGCCCGAGGCCTCGAAGGACTTGGGCAGCTCGCCCGGTTCCAGGCCGCCCAGGCGGGCCAGGGCGCGGATCATGGGTTCGCGGGCGCCCATCAGGTGGGCCGAGCCGGCGTCGGCGCGGTACTCGCGCTGGCGCGAGAACCAGGCCACGATGATCGAGGCCAGCACGCCGAAGATGATTTCACAGACCAGCACGGTGATGTAGTAGCCCGGGCCGATGCCGCGTTCGTTCTTGAACACCACGCGGTCGATGAAGTAGCCGACCACGCGGGCCAGGAACACGACGAAGGTGTTCACCACGCCCTGGATCAGCGTCAGCGTGACCATGTCGCCGTTGGCGATGTGCGCGACTTCGTGCGCCAGCACGGCGGCGACTTCTTCCTCGCTCATGCTTTCCAGGAGACCGGTGGACACCGCGACCAGCGAGTCGTTCTTGAAGGCGCCGGTGGCGAAGGCGTTGGGGGCGCCTTCATAGATGGCGACTTCCGGGCGGCCGATGCCGGCGCGGTCGGCCAGCTGGTGCACGGTGTCGACCAGCCAGGCTTCGCGCTGGTTGCGGGGCGAATTCGGGTCGAGCACCTGGGCGCCGGTGCTCCACTTGGCCATGGGCTTGCTGATCAGGAGCGAGATGATCGCGCCGGTGAAACCGACCACCACCGAGAAAATCAGCAGGGCGTTCAGGTTCAGGCCGTTGGCGGTGATGTAGCGGTCCACGCCCAGGATGCGCAGCGTGGCCGACAGCACCAGCATGACAGCCAGGTTGGTCAGGACGAACAGGACAATGCGTTTCATGTTTTTTGTGTTCCTCTGCGAGCAGGATATGCCGGGATTCGACACTGCTGCGGGCCGCCAGTTCCCCGACTCGCGGCGCCGCTTCCGGTGACGGAGAGTATAGTATCGCTTTCCCTTATTCCTCCTCACTTTTCCCTTAGCGTAGACCCCCATGCAGGCACTCTGGATGTTGCTGGCGTCCGCCATGTTCGCCATCATGGGTTCGTTCGTGAAGCTCGGCACCGAACACGGCGCCTCGCTGCCGCAAGTCGTTCTATTTCGCGGATTGCCGTCGGTCATCCTGCTGCTGATCTGGGCCCGCGCCGGCCGCCAGTCCATCATCCCCGTCAGCTGGAAACTCCACCTGTGGCGCAACCTGTCCGGCGTCACCTCGATGTGGCTGGGCTTTTTCGCCATCGCCCATCTGCCCCTGGCCACCGCCACCAGCCTGAACTACACCGCGCCGCTGTTCATCGCCTGCTGGATGCTGGGCTGGGGCGGCGCGCAGCGCGACCCCGTGCGCATCGTGGCGGTGGCGCTGGGGTTCCTGGGCGTGATCGCGGTGCTGCGGCCCAGCATCAACGAGGACCAGTGGCTGGCTGCCCTGCTGGGGATGACCGCCGGCGCCATGTCGGCCATCGCCATGATGCAGATCCGCCAGTTGGGCCGGGTCGGCGAACCCGAATGGCGCACGGTGCTGTTCTTCTCCGTGGCCGTTTGCGTGTCCAGCCTGGCCGGACTGTTGTTCGAGGGCTGGGGCCACGCCGACTGGACCGGCTACCTGTCGCTGCTGGGCGTGGGCGTGACGGGCCTGTTCGGCCAGTTGGCCATGACCCGCGCCTTCGGCCTGGGGTCGGCGCTGCTGACGGCGGCGCTGCAGTACAGCACCATCATCTTCGCGGCCCTGCTGGGCATGGGTTTCTGGGGCGAACAGCTGGACGCCCTGGCCTGGGCCGGCATGGGCTTGATCATTTTCGCGGGCCTGTTGTCGATCTGGCGCACCATGCGCGATCCCAAGCCGGCCTGAGCCGCGGTCGCCCAACACCCTTACAGGAGCACACCGAATGACGATGACCCTGATTTCCGCCGCCGACCTGGCCGCGCGCCTGGATGCGCCGGACGTGCGCGTGTTCGACGTGCGCCACGACCTGACCAACCATGCGGCGGGCCGTCAGGCCTATGACGCGGGCCACATCCCCGGCGCGCGCTACCTGGACCACGAAACCGAACTGGCCGCGGCCCGCACCGGCAAGAACGGCCGTCATCCGCTGCCGTCGCGCGCCGCGTTCGGCGCGCTCATGGCCGCCCACGGCGTGACGCCCAAGACCCTGGTGGTGGCCTATGACGCCAGCGGCGGCATGTACGCTGCGCACCTGTGGTGGATGCTGCGCTGGCTGGGGCATGACCAGGTGGCAGTGCTGGACGGCGGCTGGCAGGCCTGGACGGCGGCCGGTTTGCCGACCACGACCGAGGCGGGCGCCGCCGTGCGCGCGGGCCAGCCCGTCGAGCCGGGCGCCTCGCTGGCGGGTTCGGTGGATGCGCAGGCGGTGCTGGACAATATTTCCCGCCAGGCCTTCACCGTGATCGACGCGCGCGCGGCCAACCGCTACCGCGGCGAGGTCGAGCCCATGGACCCGGTCGCCGGCCACATTCCGGGCGCGCTGAACCGCCCCAACGGCGAGAACCTCCAGGCCGACGGCCGTTTCAAGCCGGCCGCGCAGTTGCGCGAGGAATTCGCCACGCTGCTGGACGGCCGCGATCCGGCTGCCATCGTGCACCAGTGCGGCTCGGGCATCACGGCTTGCCACAACCTGCTGTCCATGGAGATCGCGGGCCTGTCCGGTTCGCGCCTGTACCCGGGCTCCTGGAGCGAGTGGTGCAGCGATCCGTCCCACCCGGTGGCTACGGGCGCTCAGTGACCCGAGGCCTGGGCCTGACGCCCGGGCCTGGACGCCCGGGCGTCGGCAAAGACCCGGGAACCCAGAAAGTCCACTAGCGCCCGGACCTTCGGCGACGGGTGCTTGCTGGCGGGCCACAGGATGTGGAAGACGTTGGTCCGCTCCGATTTTCCTTTCAGGACCTGCACCAGGCGGCCGTCCGCCAGGGGTTCGCGGATGGCGAAGTCCGGCAGGTAGGCAATCCCCAATCCTTGCAGCGCGAAGCAGGCGCGCGTCTCGATGTTGTTGCAGATCATCGAGACGGGCAACTGCAGTTCAGGCTCGTCGTCGGCTTGCCGCAGGGCCCAGGTCTCCAGCTTGCCGCTGCTGGGAAAGCGGTAGTGCAGGCAGCTGTGGCGCAGCAGGTCGGCCGGCGTTTTGGGCGTGCCGCGGCTGGCCAGGTAGGCGGGGGAGGCGACCAGCAGGATCTGGAAGGCGCCCAGGCGGCGCGCCGACAGGCGTGAGTCGGCCGGCTCGCCCGTGCGCACCACGGCATCGAAGCCTTCTTCGATCACGTCCACCATCCGGTCGGTGAAATCCAGGTCGAGTTCGATCTCGGGATACTCGCGCATGAACTCGCCCAGCACCGGCAGCACCAGCCCGCTGACCAGCGGCAGACTGACGCGCAGGCGTCCGCGCGGCGCGGCGGCGGCCTGCGACAGCTCCAGTTCGGCCGCTTCGATCTCGGCCAGGATGCGGCGGCTGCGTTCCAGGAACAGCGCCCCCTCGGCCGTCAAGGTGACGCTGCGCGTGCTGCGGTGGAACAGGCGCACGCCCAGTTTTTCTTCCAGCCGCGCCACGCTTTTGCCGATGGCGGATGCCGACACGCCCAGCAGCCGGCCGGCGGCGACGAAGCTGCGCGTTTCGGCGACCTGCACGAATACGACAAAGCCATTGAGGCTATCCATCTGTTTCCTCGATTGCGGACATATAGTTCCGCATAAGAAGGAAATGTAGCCTACTTTTTCTTTAATCCGGGGGGCTCTATCGTCTCGGCACCAAGCTTCAACCAAGGTGCCTGAGATGAAAAAAGCCACGAATTCCCCGCGTCCGCGTACTGCGCCCACGTATCCCCCCGCCGGTCGCGACCGCCTGCCGCTGGGCGCCTTGCTGGCGCTGGCGATGGCCGGCTTCATCACTATCCTGACCGAGGCGCTGCCGGCCGGGCTGCTGCCGCAGATGGCGCAGGGCCTGGCCGTGTCCCAGGCCAGCATCGGCCAGACCGTCACCATCTACGCGATCGGGTCGTTGGTGGCGGCGATCCCGCTGGTCGCCGCGACCCAGGGCGTACGGCGGCGTCCGCTGCTGCTGGCGGCGATCGCCGGGTTCGTGCTGGCCAACACGGTGACCGCGCTGTCATCCGGCTATGTGCTGACCCTGGCCGCGCGCTTCCTGGCCGGCGTGTCGGCGGGACTGTTGTGGGCGCTGCTGGCCGGTTACGCCGCGCGCATGGTGCCCGCACATCAGCAAGGGCGCGCGATCGCGGTGGCGATGCTGGGTGCGCCGCTGGCGCTGTCGCTGGGCGTTCCGGCCGGCACGTTCCTGGGCGCGCTGTGGGGCTGGCGCGCAGGCTTTGGCATCATGAGCGGGCTGGCCTTGGTCCTGATGGTCTGGGTGCGTTTGCGGGTGCCGGACTTTGCGGGACAGGCCCGGGGCCGGCAACTGCCGCTGCGGCGCGTATTCCTGCTGCCCGGCGTGCGCCCGGTGCTGTTCGCGGTGCTGGCGTTCGTCCTGGCGCACAACATTCTCTACATCTATATCGCGCCGTTCCTGGCATCGCTGGGCATGGCTGCAAACACCGAGCTGGTGCTGCTGGTGTTCGGACTCAGCTCCCTGGCCGGCATCTGGCTGATCGGGACGTTGATCGACCGTCATCTGCGGGCGCTGACTTTGGCCTGCATCGCCCTGTTCGGCCTGGCCGCGCTGGCGCTGGGTATCGCGGGCGGCATGCCGGCCATGCTTTATCTGTCGGTGGGGGCTTGGGGCGTGGCGTTCGGCGGCTCGCCGACGCTGTTCCAGACCGCGCTGGCCAAGACGTCGGGCGATGCCGCGGACGTGGCGCAGTCCATGCTGGTGACCGCGTGGAACACGGCGATTGCCGCAGGCGGGATCGTCGGCGGCGCGTTGCTCGAACGCCTGGGCGTGGCCGCGTTCGTACCGGTGCTGCTGGCGCTGTTGGCGGCGACGCTGGCGGTGGTCTGGGCCGCCAGGACGCACGGCTTTCCGGCCAGCCCTACCAGATGGCAGCCAGCTTGACCCGGCCCGAGATGCTCTCGGCGATTTCCAGGAAGTGGTCCAGGGGCGGCGTTGCCAGCCCCGGAACCTTGGCCATGTCGTCCCAGCGCCTCAGGCGGATCGCATCCGGCGCGCCCGGCATGCTCGCGAATTCCACCGCCTGGCTCGCATCGAAACTGCCCCCCTGCAGCGCCAGGCTGCGTTTCGAATCCTCCGAGAGCGACGCTTCATATTGCGGTTCCACATAGCAGAGGTAGCGCTTGGCTTCCACGTGCAGCCGGATCGGGTCCAGCACCGCCGAGCTGAACAGGCCGCGCAGGAAGGGCAGGACGAAGTACTGGTGCTTGTCGTCGATGCCGCGCAGCGTCGGCGTGCCAGGCCGGTCGGCGATGAGATGGCCCAGGTCGTGCAGCAGGCTGGCGGTGATCAGGTGGGCGCCGGCGCCGTTGCGCTCGGCCAGCGACGCGGTCTGCAGCGCATGCCGCAGGTGGCTGACGGATTCGCCGTCATAGGAGCGGTGCCCGCGCTCCAGGAAAATCTGCTCGATATCTTGCAAGGTCAAGGCCATGGTTGTCTCCTGGGTGGCCGCATAGGGGAGGGCGGCGCTCAGCCGGCGGCTGGCGCCATCTCCAGAAAGCGCGCGATCAGCTGCACCGGTTGGCGCTCGCGCAGGCAGTACAGGTATTCGTGCATCACGATGTCGGCGCCCTCGATGTCCAGGGCCGCCAGATCGGGATGGGACGGGATTTCGCGCGAGGGGATCAGGCTGATCCCCAGGCCGCACAGGATGGCCTGGCGGATGGACTCGCGGCTGCCGATTTCCAGCGTGCGGCTTACCGTGACGCCGGCCGCCTGCAAGGCGTCCTCCGTCAGCTGCCGCGTCATGGAGCCGGGTTCGCGCAGCAGCAGCGCGTGTTCGGCCAGGTCGGCCAGACGGACGTGGCCGTGGCGCGCCAAGGGATGGTCGCGATGCGCCACCACCCGGATGGGGTCGGCCGCGATCATGCGGCGGTACAGGTGCTTGTCATCCATCAGAAACGACGACGTGGCAATCTCGATGCGATAGTCATGCAGCGCCTGCAGCATGCTTTGCGAATTGCCGATAGCCAGCGTCAGGTCTATGCCCGGATAACGCTGGTTATAGGCGCGCACCGTGTCCATGATGTAGTAGGGGCCGGTGGCGCCGATGCGCAGATTGCCTTCGCGCAGGTCGCTGGCGTCGCGCAGCCGGAAGTCGATCTCGGTTTCCTGCTGGACCAGCTTTTCCACCATGGGCATCAGGCTGTGGCCGGCGTCCGACAGGCGCATGCCGCGCCCCTGGCGGTGGAACAGCTCGACGCCGTAACGCGACTCCAGCTGGCGCAATTGCCCCGTCACCGTGGGCTGGCTGACGCCCAACTGGGCGGCGGCCTTGGTGACGGTGCCGCAGCGGGCCACGGCGTAGAAGGATTTGAGTTCGGCGACAAGCACGGTGCAGGGGGCGGAATAGGGGCGCAATGCGCAAGACCGCCAGTACACCAAAATAATTTGATGTTTTTATTACTGCATTTGCGCGAAGTGTCATAAACACTCAATACGCGTCTTCCATACTGCCTTCGTTCCCAAACCGGAGGCCCCATGGCCGAACGCGATACCGCATTTCTCTCTGTCAGGCATCTGGTGAAGCGCTTTGGCAGCCACACCGCGCTGTCGGACGTCTCGCTCGACATCCGCGCCGGGGAGTTGGTGTGCCTGCTGGGCCCCTCGGGCTGCGGCAAGACCACCTTGCTGCGCGCCATCGCCGGCCTCGAGCGCCAGGACAGCGGCACCATCGTGCTGTCCGGGCGCGACATCTCGCACGCCGAACCGCAGGCGCGCGACTACGGCATCCTGTTCCAGTCGTACGCGCTGTTTCCCAACCTGACGGTGGCCCAGAACGTGGCCTACGGCCTGAGCGGCAAGCGCGCCCACCGCAACCACGTCGCCAACCGCGTCGAGGAAATGCTGACGCTGGTCGGCCTGGCGGGCGCGGCGGATAAATATCCGGGACAGATTTCCGGCGGACAGCAGCAGCGCGTGGCCCTGGCGCGCGCGCTGGCGCCATCGCCGTCCCTGCTGCTGCTGGACGAGCCCATGTCGGCGCTGGACGCCCGTGTGCGCGAGCATCTGCGCATCGAACTGCGGGCCCTGCAGAAGCGCCTGTCCATCACCACGCTGATGGTCACGCACGACCAGGAAGAGGCCATGGTGATGGCCGACCGCATCGCCGTAATGAATGGCGGCATCATCGAGCAGTACGGCACGCCGCGGGAACTCTACCGCCAGCCCGGCTCGGCCTTCATCGCCGATTTCGTGGGCGAGGCGAACTGGCTGCCGTTCGAACGCATGGACGCGCACCGCGCCCGCGTCGGACGCCAGGAGCTGGCCGTGGACGAGGCGCTGGACGCCGCCAGCGGCAAGCTGTTCGTGCGCCCGGAAGCGGTGCGCGTCAGCACCGCGCGCCCGGATCAGCCCAACGCCATGCTGGCCGATGTGCTGGACGGCGTGTTCCTCGGCCGCGGCTATCGCCTGGCCTTGCGCCTTGAGGGCGTGCCCGGCAGCACGGTGCATTCCATCGTGTCCCCCGAAATCGGAGACGCCCTGCTGGGCCCTCACGCCGCCAGCCGCTGCTGGGTGGAGCTGCCGCGCCATGCGATACGCGCCTACGCTTGATCCGGCCATGAACCGTTCCTCCAACGCCGCCGCGCCGGCTGCTGGAAATATCGCAGCGCCCATGCCGGCCCCGGCGCTGGGCCGCCGCCCGCTGCCGGCCTGGGTCGGCGCCTTCGGCCTGGCCACCGGGCAGGGCGCCCTGGCGCTGGGCCTGTTGCTGTTCCTGGCGCTGCCGCTGGCCGCCATCCTGCTCAAGTCGGTGACCGACAGCGATGGCGCCTGGGCCGGGTTGTCGGTGCTTGCGGACATCATCGGCGGCGACGGCTTCATGGCCATGGTCGCGCGCAGCCTCGCGGTGGGCGTGGTGACGACCTTGCTGGTCGTGCCCTGCGCCTATGGATTCGCCTATGGCCTGACTCGCACGCGCCTGCCGGGCAAGGGCCTGCTGCGCACCGTCGCCTTGCTGCCGCTGCTGGCGCCGTCGCTGCTGCCGGGTATAGCGCTGGTGTACCTGCTAGGCAACCAGGGTCTGCTCAAGAGCCTGACGGGCGGCGCGACCATCTACGGTTTCTGGGGCATCGTCGTGGGCGAGGCTTTCTATACCTTCCCGCACGCGCTGATGATTCTGCTGACCGGCCTGGCCCTGGCCGACGGCCGTCTTTATGACGCCGCGCGCGCCATGGGCGCCGGCCCCTGGCGCACCTTCCTGACCGTGACTCTGCCGGGCACCCGCTACGCCGTGTTTTCGGCCTGCTGCGTGGTGTTCACGCTGACGGTGACCGACTTCGGCGTGCCCAAGGTCGTGGGCGGCGATTACAACGTGCTGGCGATGGAAGCCTACAAGGCCGTGGTCGGCCAGCAGAACTTTCCCAAGGGCGCGGCCATCGGCATCCTGCTGCTGCTTCCCGCGATCCTGACCTTCGCCCTGGACCGGCGGCTGCGCGCCCGACAAGGCGCTCAGCTGAGCGGCCGGGCCCAGCCCTATGCCGCGGGCGTCAACCGCCGCCGCGATGCCGCGTTCCTGGCGCTGGCCGGCGTGCTGGCGGCGTTCCTGCTGCTGATCATCGGCGTGGCGGTGTGGGCGTCCTTCGTGAAGATGTGGCCCTACAACCTGTCGATGTCGCTGCGTTCGTACGACTTCGACAATATGGACGGCGGCGGCTGGCTCGCCTGGCGCAACAGCCTGCAGTTGGCGTTCTGCACCGCCCTGGCCGGCACGGCCGTGGTCTTCACCGGCGCATGGATGATGGAGAAGGTGCCCGCCCGCGGCCAGCTCGCGCGCGGCCTGCGCGGCATGGTCGGCATGCTGGCGCTGATGCCCATGGCGGTGCCGGGCCTGGTGCTGGGCCTGGGCTACATCTTCTTCTTCAACAGCCTGTCGAACCCGCTGAACGTGCTGTACGGCACCATGCCGCTGCTGGTCCTGTGCACCATCGTCCACTTCTACACCAGCGCGCACCTCACGGCTGCCACCGCGCTCAATGCGCTGGACCCCGAATTCGAAGCGGCCTCCGCGTCGCTCAAGGTGCCGCGCCTGACGACCTTCCTGCGCGTGACGCTGCCGATGTGCCTGCCGGCCGCGCTGGACGTGGCCCGCTATCTGTTTGTTTCCGCCATGACCACGGTGTCCGCGGTCGTGTTTCTGTACAGCCCGTCGACGGTGCTGGCCGCGGTCGCGGTGCTGAACATGGACGACGCCGGCTTCATCGGTCCCGCTGCCGCCATGTGCACCGTGATCATGGCCAGTTCGGCCGTGGCCGCCCTGGTCCTGCACCTGGCCAGCCGCGCGCTGGTGGCGCGCAGCCAGGCCTGGCGCCGCCCCGCGGCCCATTGAACGATTTTTCAAGGATGACCCTCATGACTGTTTCGCCTTTGCCCGTCCGCCTGGAGGCGGTGATCTTCGACTGGGCCGGCACGCTGGTCGACTTCGGTTCCTTCGCGCCCACCAAGGTGTTCGTGGACGCGTTCTCGCAGTTCGGCGTGGAAATGTCGCTGGCGCAGGCCCGCGGCCCGATGGGCATGGGCAAGTGGGACCACATCCGCACGCTCTGCAATGAGCCGGTCATCGCCAGCCAGTACCAGGCCCAGTTCGGCCGCCTGCCCACCGATGACGACGTGACCGCCATCTACGAGCGCTTCCTGCCGATGCAGCTGGACAAGGTTGCCCAGTATTCGGCGGCGATCCCCGGCGCGGCAGAACTGCTGCGCGCTCTGCGCCAGCACGGCCTGAAGATCGGCTCGTGCTCGGGCTACCCCGCCAGCGTCATGCGCCGCGTGGTCGAGCGCGCCGCCACCGAAGGCCTGGAGCCCGATTGCATCGTCGCCAGCGACGACGTGCCGCGCGCGCGCCCGGCGCCCGCGATGGCGCTGAAGAATGTGGTCGAACTCGGCCTGTCCGACGTGGCCGCCTGCGTCAAGGTCGACGACACCGCGCCCGGCATCGAAGAAGGACGCCGCGCCGGCATGTGGACCGTGGGCCTGCTGCTGTCGGGCAACGCCGCCGGCCTGACGCTGGAGGAATACCTGAGCCTGGACGACGCAGGCCGCCAGAAAGCGCGCACCGCCGCCAGCCTGGAGCTGTCGCCCGCCGCGCCGCACTACCTGATCGATACCGTCGCCGACCTGCCTGGCGTGATCTCCGATATCGAAGCCCGCTTGTCCGCAGGCCAGCGCCCCTAACCCTCTCACCTGTCTGCACCGCTTGCCGGGGCCGGTTCGCGCCAGCCCCGGGGGCCTCCCTCAGCCTTTTTCCGCCTACCCACGGAGTACTTCATGAATCGCTACAAGCTGCTTGCACTGGCCGCCGCCCTGACGGGCGTGATGGGCGCCGCCTCCGCCGAGACCACGCTGACGGTCTACACCGCGCTCGAAGCCGACCAGATCAAGGCCTACCAGGCCGCGTTCGAGAAGGCCAATCCCGACATCAAGATCCAGTGGGTGCGCGACTCCACCGGCATCATCACCGCCAAGCTGCTGGCCGAAAAGAACAACCCCAAGGCCGACGCCATCTGGGGCCTGGCCGGCACCTCGCTGGGCCTGATGGACAAGGAAGGCATGCTGCAGCCCTACGCCCCCAAGGGCCTGGACCAGATCGCCGCCAACATGCGCGACGCCAAGGCCGAGCCCAGCTGGGTCGGCATGGACGGCTTCGCCGCCGCCATCTGCTTCAACACCATCGAAGCCGAAAAGCAGAAGCTGCCCAAGCCCACTTCGTGGCAGGACCTGACCAAGCCGGTGTACGCCGGCAAGATCGTGATGCCGAACCCGGCTTCGTCGGGCACCGGCTTCCTGGACGTCAGCGCCTGGCTGCAGATCTTCGGTGAAGAGAAGGGCTGGGCCTACATGGACGCCCTGCACAAGAACATCGGTTCGTACACGCACTCGGGCTCCAAGCCCTGCAACATGGCTGCCGCCGGCGAATTCCCGATCGGCGTGTCGTTCGACTACCGCGCCGCCAAGCTGAAGGCCGACGGCGCGCCCGTCGAAGCCGTGTTCCCCTCGGAAGGCCTGGGCTGGGAAGTGGAAGCCACCGCCATCATGAAGGGCACCAAGAACCTGGAAGCCGCCCGCAAGCTGGCCGACTTCTCCGCCAGCCGCGAAGCCAACGAACTGTACAAGGCCAACTTCGCCGTGCTGGCCATCCCGTCGATCGCCACGTCCAATCCGAACCTGCCGGCCGACCTGATGCAACGCATGATCAAGAACGACTTCACCTGGGCCGCCACCAACCGCGACCGCATCATCGCCGAGTGGACCAAGCGCTACGACGGCAAGTCCGAGCCGAAGAAGAAGTAAGTCCGTTTGACCGCGGCGGCGCCGGACGCCGCCGCGCCCCGGGGGGCGCCCGCCAGGGCGGCTCCCGCCGCATTTCCCTTTGCAATGTTCCACAGATGAAAAATTTCGACGTAGTCGTGGTGGGCGCCGGCATGCTGGGCATCGCCCACGCCTGGGCCGCCGCCAAGCGCGGCCTGTCGGTGGCCGTGATCGAGCGCAGCCGCCAGGCGCATGGCGCCACCATCCGCAATTTCGGCCAGGTCATCGTGACGGGCCAGGCCCCCGGCATGATGCTGTCGCACGCCCAGCAGGCGCGCGAACTGTGGCTGGAACTGGCGGACCGAGCGGGTTTCCATGTGCGCGCCAACGGCGCCCTGGTGCTGGCGCGCAATGCCGAAGAGGCGGACGTGCTGCAGGAATTCGCCGACACGCGCATGCGCCAGGAAGGCTATCGGGCCGACCTGCTGTCGGCCCGCGAGGTGGCCCGGTTGTACGGCGGCCAGCTGGCGCACCACTGCGCGGGTTTGCAAGGTCATGACGATCTGCAGATCTATTCGCGCGAGGCGCTGCCGGCCATCACGCGCTACCTCGCGGAATCGCTGGGTGTGCAGTTCATCACCGGCACGCTGGCGCGCGCGGTCGAGGGCGGGCTGGTGTGTACCTCGGCTGGCGAATTCAAGGGCGGACACGTGTTCGTCTGCCCCGGGCATGACTACCTGACCCTGCTGCCCGAGCGCTTTGCGCCGATGAACCTGGAGGTCACGCGCCTGCAGATGTTGCGCGCCGCGTTCGAGACTAATCCCATCGCGCTGGACCGCCCCTTGCTGACCGGCCTGTCCTGCGTGCATTACGGCGCATTCTCGGACCTGCCGTCGGCGCTGGCGTTGCGCGACGTGATCCAGGCGCGCACGCCCATGCTGCTGGAGAACGGCATCCACCTGCTGATCAGCCCCACGCCTTATGGCGAACTGATCATCGGCGATTCGCACCGCTACGGCCAGGACGCGCCGCCGTTCAACGACGAGGCGGTCGACAATGCCATGCTGGACCTGGCGACCCAGGCGCTGGGCGCGCGCCTGCGCGTGCTGGAGCGCTGGCAGGGCGTCTATGGTGCGCATGGCCCCGCGCCGTTCTCGGTCATGCCGGTGGACCCGGCCACGACGGTTGCGGTGATGCATTCGGGCGTGGGCATGACGGTGGGACTGGCCATCGGCGAGCGCACGGTGGCGGGTGTGCTGGGCCGCTGATCGCGGCAGCCGGAAAGAAGAAAGGCCTCGCATGTGCGAGGCCTTTTTGCATGGGACAGGCGCCGGAGCCAGGCTTCAGACCCGCTCCTGCATGATGCGGCGATACCATTCATGGAAGTGCTGCATGCCGTCTTCCATGGGCGACTGGTAGGGACCGGTTTCGTTCACGCCGCGCAGCATCAGCGCCTTGCGGCCCGCGTCCATGCGCTCGGCGATCTCGTCGTCCTCGATCGCCGTTTCCATGTAGGCGGCGCGCTGCGCCTCGACGAATTCGCGTTCGAAGGCGGCGATTTCCTCGGGGTAGTAGAACTCGACCACGTTCACAGTTTCCTGCGGGCCCTTCGGGTACAGCGTGGAGAGCACCAGCACATGCGGATACAGCTCGATCATGTGGGTCGGGAAGTACGTGACCCAGACCGCGCCGAAATCAGGCGCATCGCCTTCGCGGAACGCCAGCAGGCGGTCGTGCCATTGCTTGTACACGTCGGACCCCGGCTGCGCCAGGGCGTTGTGCACGCCGACCTTCTGCAGGCTGTACCAGTCGTTGAACTCCCAGCTCAGGTCGTCGCAGGTGACGAAGCGGCCCAGGCCCGGATGGAACGGACCGACGTGGTAGTCCTCGAGGTAGACCTCGATGAAGGTCTTCCAGTTGTAGTTGCACTGGTGCACTTCGACGTGGTCCAGCACGTAGTCGCCGAAGTCGAATTCCGGGCGCGAGAACAGCGGCGCCATGTCGGCGGCCGGATCGCGCGGGCCTTCGAACAGCAGGCCATGGCAGTCGCGCAGGCGGAACTTCTGCAGGTTCATGCAGGGCGTGGTGGCGAACTGGGGCGCGCCCAACAACTCGCCCTGGTTGTTGTACGTCCAACGATGCAAGGGGCAGACGATATTGCCGCCGGTTGCCTTCAGATTGCCATGCGTATTGCAGTTGCCGGCCACATTGCCGGTTTCGCCGCCAAGCATCAGCGCCTGGCGGTGGCGGCAGACATTTGAGATGAGTTCGACGCCTTGCTGGTTGCGAACCAGCACGCGTCCTCCGTCTTCCTGGACCAACGTACGCCAATCCCCGATTTCGGGCACCACTTTCTGGTGGCCGACGTATTGTGAGGATTGCTTGAAAATGAGTTCTTGCTCGCGGGCAAAGAGGGCTTCGTCAAAATACGCGCTGACGGGTAGCTGGGTGCGAGCTGGCACTACATGTGCCATCCGACCGATGTCGGTCATGATTCCCCCCGCTCGGATAAAAAAGCCAGGACGGAGGGGCTTTTGCCTGGCGGCTTTGAAATCCGCAGGATGCGTTCCGTGCTGGCGCGAAGAAAAATCGGTGTCTGGCCGATCAAATAAGCCGTGAATTGTACCCCAAGCCCTTACCCCGCGCCCGTGAAGATCTGCGAAGCTTCGTGAAGTTATGCCGTAGCCGTCGTGCACGCGCTGCGCGAGGCATAACCCCTTGAAGATGTAGGCCTTTCAGACGAAGCGCCGGGTGGCCGGATGGCGTCTCATCAGCCAGCTGCTGGCCGCCGACAACATGAACACGGCCACCGCCAGCATGGGCAGCGTCCAGGCCTCGTTGCGCGCGCCCGTCAAGGCGCCGGCGCGATGCGCCACGTCCAGGAACAGCGGATGGATCAGGTAGACGCCGAAGGTCAAAGGCGCCAGCGAGGCCAGCCGCGGCAGGCGCGGCGACCCAACGATCCACTGGAATGCGGCCAGCGACATGAACGGCACCGTGAGACTGAAGTAATCGTAGAAGTAGGTATCCAGCGCGCGGTTGCTCGACATCGTGTACACGCCCAGCGCGGTCGCGGCGACGCTGGCCGCCAGCATCAGGCCGGGACGCGGGATGCGCATCTGGCCGTCGAAGATCAGGCGGCCCGCCACGAAGTAGCCCAGATAGGGCAGGAACCAGGTCAGGAAGAAGCCCGCGGGCGCGCCCAGCGCGCGGCGGTACAGCGCGTCCAGGATCGCCACGCCCAGGATGCCGACCACCCACAAGGCGCGGGCGCGCGGCGTGCTGCGCGCATACAGGACGCGCACCAGCGGCGCGAACAGATACAGGCCCACGATCATGTACAGGTACCACAGGTGGTAGTACGGCTCGCCCTGCACCAGCTTGCGCGGCCAGAACGAAAAATCGATGCGGCCGTCGTCCCACCAATCCAGCGCCGTGCGCCAGGCCAGATAGAAAAACGTCCAGAACAAGAGCGGCGCGCAGATCCGCGCCATGCGCCGGCTGTAGAACTGGCGCGCGTCCTGCGGCTTGTCGGGATCCAGCAGCAGGGCGCCGCTGACCATGACGAACACGGGCACGCACCAGCGCGCCGCCGAGTCGTACAGATTGGCCGCCAGCCACGCTCCCCCGCCGTACACTGCGGGGTTGCTTACCACCATGGCGGCGCTGTGCAGCAGCACGACGGCTACCGCCGCCAACCAGCGGGCGGCATCCAGGCGCGCATATTTCTCTTCGGCGTACGGCATCGGGCTCCCATGGCGGTGTCTACTTTTTCACCATAGCAGCGGGCAGCGTCCTGGTTCTGTATCCAGGGGTTAGAGGGCATATCGACGCGCATGAAAAACCGGCAGGGGCGCTGGAGCCCTCTGCCGGCGGACGCCGCGCGGCGCGGCGCATTCACGGGCGGGCGCGGGCCCGCCTACGTTTTGTCACGAAACCAGCCGCGCCATCATTGCAGGACGATATTGGCCTGCTTGATCAGTTGCGCCACGATCGGCTGTTCGGTCTTGATCTGCTTGTCCAGTTCGGCAGCCGTGCCCGAGCGCGGGTCGATGCCCATGTCCAGCATGCGCTTCTTGATGGTCTCGTCCTGCAGGGTCTCGGCCAGGGCCTGCTGCAGCTTTTCCATCACGGGGGCGGGGGTGCCCTTGGGCGCCACGAAGCTGAACCAGGCGGTCATGTCGAACGCGGGATAGCCTTGTTCGGCCAGCGTCGCCAGCTTGGGCTGCGTCGCCAGGCGGCCCGGGCTGGTGATGGCGAAGACCTTGACCTTGCCGGCATCGGCCTGCGGCATGCCGGTGGCCACCATGTCGAAGAACAGGTCCACGTCGCCGCTGACCAGGGCGGGCAGGGCCTGGGTCGCGCCCTTGAAGGGCACGTGCAGGATGTCGATGCCCGCGCGTTCCTTGAAGAGTTCGCCCGCCAGGTGCGAGGACGTGCCCGGGCCGAAGGTGGCGAAGGTCAGCTTGCCTGGATTCTGCTTGGCGTAGGCCACCACGTCCTGGGTGCTGTTGAACGGCCGCTTGGGGCTGGACAGCAGGACCAGCGGCCCGACGCCGACCATGCCGATGCGGGCGAAGCCATCGGGATCGTAGGGCAGTTCCTTGTATAGATAGCGGTTGGTGACCAGCGTGGAGTTGGTCGCCATCAGGATGGTGTAGCCGTCCGGCGCTTCGCGCGAAACAAAGGCCGCTCCGATCGAGGTGCCGGCGCCTGCCTTGTTCTCGACGATCATGGGCTGGCCCAGCGTCTTGGCCATGCGCTCGGCCAGGATGCGGGTCAGCACGTCGGTGGCGCCGCCGGCGGGGAAGGGCGAGACCACCTTGATCGGCCGGGCCGGATAGGTTTCGGCCTGGGCGCCCACCGCGGCGGCGCTGAGCAGCAGGGTGGCCAGCAGTTTGAAGCTAGTGCGAATCATGTTTTTCCCCTTGAAATCGCGTGCATGAGTGGATGGTCGGGCCTGGCTTGGCGCTGCGGGTAGCGCTTGCCAAGTCTCCTTGGGTGCATTAAATTCCGTAAAATGGAATTTAATTTTGTTATTCGAAATAAACTATAAAAACGAAGCGAATAGAAATGCAATCTTTTTCTGACGCCAAGCGCATCGCCCATCCCGCCGCCAAACCGGACGGCAAGGTCGAACTCAGCCTGCCCGCGCGCCGCAAGCGCGCCGCCGGCGCGGGCGTGGGCGCCAACTCGCCTGATTTCATTACCGCACTGGCGCGCGGGCTGGATGTACTGCGCTGTTTTCGCCATGGCGTGACGGCCTTGGGCAATCTGGACCTGGCGCGCCTGACCGGTTTGCCCAAGCCCACCATCAGCCGCATCACCTACACCCTTACTGAATTGGGTTATCTGCGCTATCACCCGGACACCGGCAAATATTCGCCTGGCTATGGCGTGCTGGCGCTGGGCTTCGGTCTGCTGGCCGGGCTGGAGGTGCGCGAACTGGCCAAGGCCTCGATGACCGAGCTGGCGCGCGCCACCGGCGGCGCGGTGGCCCTGGGCGCCTTCGATGGCGATGCCATGACCTACGTCGAGGCCATCCATGGGTCTTCGGCGCTCTACCTGCGCCTGCCCGTCGGCTATCGCGCCAGCCTGGACAGCGCCATGGGCCGGGCCTACCTGGCCAGCCTGCCGCCCCAGGCCTGCGCCGACGCGTTGGCCCGGCTGGGCGAGACCGCGCCGGACGCGGCCGCCATGGAGCGCGCCCGCGCCGAACTGCGCGACACGGGCTGCTGCTACGCCATCGGCGAATGGCAGTCGGGGATCAATGCGGTCGCCGTGCCGTTTGCCTCCATCACGGGCGAGGGCGTCTTCGTCATGAGCTGCGGCGGGCCCGCCAGCCTCTTGCCCGAGGCGGACCTGCGTACGCGCGTGGCGCCGCTGCTGCAGGGCGCCATTGCGGGGCTGGCAGGCGCTGCGGCCTGAGACGCGCCGCGCGCGGCGGCAAGCCCGACGGCCTTGCGGGTATCTCGTACAATTCACGGATTGATCCACCCCTAGCGCCCTCGGAGACCCGTTTGGCCAAATCTTCACAAGCCGATCCGCAGATCGATGACCGTCCCTTGCCCCAGGATTTCGAAACGGCGCTGGCCGAACTCGAATCGCTGGTAGCGGCCATGGAAGACGGCTCGTTGCCGCTGGAGCAGTCGCTGGCCGCCTACCGGCGCGGCGTGGCGCTCACGCGGGTCTGCCAGGAACGCTTGGCGCAGGCCGAACAGCAGGTCAAGGTCCTGGAGGGCGACTTGCTGCGTCCGCTGGACCCGGCGGCGCTGGATGACGAATAAGAACCCGATGAAGCAAATTCAACTCGCCTTCCCGGAATGGTTGCAAGGCCGTGTCCAGCACGTCGAAGACGTCCTGGACGATCTGCTCCCCCCGGCGGACGCGTTGCCCGCGCGGCTGCATGAAGCCATGCGCTACGCCGTGCTTGGCGGCGGCAAGCGGGTGCGCGCCGCGCTGGTCTACGCGGCGGGGCAGGCCTGCCCCGTCAGCGGCAGCGTGCTGGCCGTGCAGGCCTCGCTGGACCGCGCCGCCGCGGCGGTGGAACTGATCCACGCCTATTCGCTGGTGCATGACGATCTGCCCTGCATGGACGACGACACGCTGCGCCGCGGCCGTCCCACCACCCACGTGAAGTTCGACGAAGCCACCGCCATGCTGGCGGGCGATGCGCTGCAACCGCTGGCCTTCGATCTGCTGGCTTCCATGCCGATCGCGCCCGCGCTGATCGTGCAGGCCACCCAGTCGCTGGCGCGCGCCGCCGGCAGCCAGGGCATGGCCGGCGGCCAGGCCATTGACCTGTTCAGCGTCGGCCGCGCGCTGTCGCGCGACGAACTGCAAACCATGCACAGCATGAAGACGGGCGCCATGCTGGCTTGCAGCGTGGCCCTGGGCGGCATCGTGGCGGGCGCCAGCTCGGCCTCGCGCCAGGCGCTGGACGCCTACGCGCAGGCGGTGGGCCTGGCCTTCCAGGTGGTCGACGACATCCTGGACGTGACCGCCGACAGCGCCAGCCTGGGCAAGACGCCGGGCAAGGACGCCGCCGAGAACAAGCCCACCTATGTATCGCTTCTGGGCCTGGACGGCGCGCGCGCGTTCGCCCAGGAACTGCGTGAGGACGCGCTGGCCGCCCTGGCTCCGCTGGGCGAGGCCGGATCGCGCCTGGCTGAACTGGCCGACTTCATCGTCCTACGAGACCGCTGAACCGGGACCAGCCCGGGCTGGAGGCAGGCCGGGCCAACGAACCACATAAAAGCATGACGACAGATTTACTGGACCGCATTCAATCCCCGGCTGACCTCAAGCGCCTGGATCGCCGCGAGCTGAAGAAGCTGGCCGACGAGCTGCGCGGCTTCGTGCTGGAATCGGTGTCCAAAACGGGCGGGCACCTGTCGTCCAACCTGGGCACGGTCGAGCTCACCCTGGCCCTGCATCAGGTGTTCGACACGCCGCATGACCGCATCGTCTGGGACGTAGGCCACCAGTCCTACCCGCACAAGATCCTGACTGGCCGCCGCGCCGGCATGGCCAAGCTGCGCCAGCAGGGCGGGATTTCGGGTTTCCCCAAGCGCAGTGAATCCGAGTACGACGCCTTCGGCACCGCGCATTCGTCCACTTCCATCTCCGCGGCGCTGGGCATGGCGGTGGCCTCGCGCAACGCCGGCGTGCAGCGCCAGCACATCGCCATCATCGGCGACGGCGCGATGTCCGCCGGCATGGCCTTCGAAGCCATGAACAATGCCGGCGTCACGCCCAACATCAACCTGCTGGTGATCCTGAACGACAACGACATGTCGATCTCGCCGCCAGTGGGGGCGCTGAACCGCTACCTGGCGCGCCTGATGTCGGGCCGCTTCTATGCGGCCGCCAAGAACGTCGGCCGCGCGGTGCTGCAACACGTGCCGCCGGTGCTGGAACTGGCGCGCCGCTTCGAAGAGCATGCCAAGGGCATGGTCACGCCGGCCACGCTGTTCGAGGAATTCGGCTTCAACTACGTCGGCCCGATCGACGGGCACGACCTGGACGCGCTGGTGCCCACGCTGCAGAACCTCAAGGCCCTGGAAGGCCTGCAGTTCCTGCACGTGGTCACCAAGAAGGGCCAGGGCTACAAGCTGGCCGAGGCCGACCCGGTGCTGTACCACGGTCCGGGCAAGTTCGATCCGGCCGTCGGCATCCAGCAATCGAAGGCGCCGGGCAAGCGCAGCTTCACGCAGGTGTTCGGCCAGTGGCTGTGCGACATGGCCGAACAGGATTCCCGCCTGGTCGCCATCACGCCCGCCATGCGCGAGGGCAGCGGGCTGGTGGAATTCGAAAAGCGCTTTCCGCAGCGCTACTTCGACGTGGGCATCGCCGAGCAGCACGCCGTGACGTTCGCCGCGGGCATCGCCTGCGAAGGCCAGAAGCCCGTGGTCGCGATCTACTCCACCTTCATGCAGCGCGGCTACGACCAGTTCATCCACGACGTGGCCCTGCAGAACCTGGACGTGACCTTCGCGCTGGACCGCGCCGGCCTGGTGGGCGCGGACGGCGCCACGCATGCGGGCAATTACGACATCGCCTTTCTGCGCTGCGTGCCCAACATGGTCGTGGCCACGCCCTCGGACGAAAACGAAACGCGGCTGCTGCTGTCGACCTGTTATCAGTATCCCGGCCCGGCGTCGGTGCGCTATCCGCGCGGCGCGGGCTGCGGCGCGGCTGAAGCGCCCGGCCTGGACACGGTCGAGCTCGGCCGCGGCGTGGTGCGCCGCGAGGGCCGCAAGATCGCCATCCTGGGATTCGGCATGCTGCTTCAGGCCGCGTTGGGCGCGGCTGAAAAGCTCGATGCCACCGTGGCCGACATGCGCTTCGTCAAGCCGATCGACCGCGAACTGATCCTCGACCTGGCCAGCCGCCATGACGCCCTGGTTACGCTGGAAGACGCTTCCATCATGGGCGGCGCCGGCAGCGCGGTGCTGGAAACGCTGAGCGCGGCGGGGGTTGCGATCCCGGTCCTGCAACTGGGCCTGCCCGACGAGTTCATCGACCACGGCGAGCAGTCGGCGCTGTGGGCCGGCATCGGCCTGGACGCGGCGGGCATCGAAAGCGCGATCCGCGCCCGTTACGCCAATCTGCTGGGCTGAATCCGGCCCGATTCCGCGGGCAGGGGCCAGGCCACTGTCCGCGGCAATGAAACACACTGTTCCGGCCCCGCCAACCTACGGATAAAAGGGTTTTCCCTGGCGATCCGCGGACTATGGGCGATAATGGCCCCCTTCTCAAAGATTCCTAGGCCCGTGCGTTTTCACGACTGATTGCCTAGACAGGTAAGCCGAAATGAATTCTCCGATCGACCCCGCCATCGTGATGCCCGACGTCCAGAGTTCGGCGGACACCCGGCACATCCCGATTCAGCGCGTGGGCATCCGTGGCGTGCGCCACCCCATGTTGATTGAAAGCGGCGACGGCTCGCCCCAGGGCACCGTGGCCAACTGGACGCTCACGGTGGCGCTGCCGCCCGAAGAAAAAGGGACGCACATGTCCCGCTTCGTGGCCCTGCTGGAAAAGTACCGCAGCATCCCCATGACGCCGACCCTGTTCCGCGCCATGGCTGCCGACATGCTGCCGCTGCTGCATGCCGAGCGCGGCGACATCACCGCCGCCTTCCCGTACTTCATCAACAAGTCCGCCCCGATTTCCGGCGTGCAAAGCCTGTTGGACTACGAAGTGCAATGGATCGCCCGCGCCCAGGGCGACGAGGTCGAGTTCGAGTTGATCGTGCAGGTGCCCGTCACCAGCCTCTGTCCCTGCTCCAAGGCCATCTCCGAATACGGCGCGCACAACCAGCGCTCGCACGTCACGGTGTCGGCCATCCTGAATGCCGACATCGGCATGGACGGCGTCATCCGCCTGATCGAAGAAGAAGGCTCGTGCGAACTGTGGGGCCTGCTCAAGCGCCCGGACGAGAAGTACGTCACCGAGCGCGCCTACGACAATCCCAAGTTCGTCGAGGACCTGGTGCGCGACGTGGCTGCCCGCCTGAACGCGCATCCCGGCATCGCCCGCTACCGCGTGGAAGCCGAGAACTTCGAATCCATCCACAACCACTCGGCCTACGCCGTCGTGGAAGGCTGAGCTTTCCGTGAGCCATCCGGCGGCCAATGACTGGCCGCTCATCGCGGGGCTGCAGGAGTGGGAATCGCGGCTGGCCAGCAATCTGGCCGGCCGCGGCCGTTTTGGCGTGGCCCTTTACGAGTTCTTCCGCTTTGGCGTGAAGCAGGCCTGGGCCTGCCTGTTCGGCGGCCTGATGTGCGCGCTGCTGCTGGGCACGCACTGGTGGTATCCGAAAGACGCCGCGCTGGCCCGCTACGACTTCCTGACCCTGGCCGCGCTGGGCATCCAGGCGCTGCTGCTGGCGCTGCGCATGGAAACCTGGAGCGAAGCCCGCGTGATCCTGCTGTTCCATGTGGTGGGCACGGGCATGGAAGTGTTCAAGACCGCCGCGGGTTCGTGGATCTATCCCGAGGCCAGCGTGCTGCGCATCGGCGGCGTGCCGCTGTTCACGGGCTTCATGTACGCGGCGGTGGGCAGCTATCTCGCCCGCGTCTGGCGCCTGTTCGACTTCCGCTTCCGCGCGCATCCGCCGCTGGCGGCCTGCGTGGCGCTGTCGGTGCTGATCTACCTGAACTTCTTCGCGCACCACTACATCATGGATATCCGGTGGGCGCTGTTCGCGCTGACCGCCATCCTGTTCGCCCGCACCTGGGTGTATTTCCGCATTTGGCGAGTCTACCGCCGCATGCCGCTGCTGCTGGGTTTCGTGCTAGTGGCCCTGTTCATCTGGTTCGCCGAGAACATCGGCACCTTCGCCAACGCCTGGCGCTATCCAAACCAGTCGCAGGGCTGGCAACTCGTGTCCATCGCCAAGCTGGGCTCATGGTTCCTGCTGATGATCATCAGCTACGTGATGGTCGGCGTGGTCAACCGTCCCCATGAAATCGATGTTGCCGATTTGCCGCGGCAGGCGGGGCAGGGCGATGGAAATAGTCCGTCCCTTATTTCCTGACCGGCCTCTGGCTTGCGTCTGACCGCTCAATCGGTGATAATCGAGAGCTTTCTTGCTCGACCGCCCATGGTTTTTGGGTAGCGGGCTGCCCCTTGCGGGCCACTGTTCAAGATGCATATTGCGATCCGCCCCTGATGGAAAGCGGGGGCGCAGGACGGTCGGCCAGCGAGACATCCTCAAGGAGTTTTACTCATGCGTCACTACGAAGTGGTGTTTATCGTTCACCCCGACCAAAGCGAGCAAGTGCCCGCCATGGTCGAGCGTTACCAAGCGCTGGTCACGGGCCAAGGCGGCTCGGTTCACCGCCTGGAAGACTGGGGTCGCCGTCAACTGGCCTACCCGATCCAGAAGCTCGTCAAGGCTCACTACGTCTGCCTGAACATCGAGTGCGGCCAAGCCACGCTGGATGAGCTGGAACACTCGTTCCGCTACAACGACGCCGTTCTGCGCCACCTGGTCATCAAGACCAAGAAGGCTCAAGCCACGCCCTCGATCATGATGAAGTCGGTCGAACGCGAAGAAGCCCGCAAGGCTTCGGCTGAAGCAGCAGCGCCGGCTCAGGCCGAGTAAGCAGGGCTCACGCAGAGCTCATCCCATGAAGTCCCCTCGGTGCCTGGCAGGATGAACAAGCTGGAACTCAGCGCCCGCGTTCTCGAATGCGAGCCTTTGCGCCACACTCCCGCCGGTTTGCCCGCACTGGAAATGGTGCTGGCGCACGAGTCCGAAGTCATCGAAGCAGGCCACCCGCGCCGCGTCGAACTGACTATCGCGGCCGTGGCACTGGGCGATCTGGCGTTGCTGCTGAAGGACACCGCGCTAGGGTCCGAATTGCTGGTGCAGGGGTTTCTGGCTCCCACCCGCAAGGACTCGGTGAAGGTCAAGCTGCATTTGCAGCAGGCACGCAGGATCAGCGGCAGCGCAGGGCGCGATCCGCTGGTGGCTTGAAGGGAATTGGGCAAGAGGCGCGATGAGCGCCTTCTGATTACGGATAGGTTATGGGGGTTTGGGCCCGTTTTGGGTAGAACCCGGCCCCCTCAAACAAAGAGGCACATATCATGGCTTTCTTCGGAAAACGCAAGGAAAAACGCAAATTCACGCAGCAGAACCCGCTCTTCAAGCGTCGTAAGTTCTGCCGCTTCACCGCTGCCGGCGTGGAAGAGATCGACTACAAGGATCTGGACACCCTGCGCGACTTCGTGCAAGAAAACGGCAAGATCATCCCGGCTCGCCTGACCGGCACCAAGGCAATCTACCAGCGTCAGCTGGACACCGCCATCAAGCGCGCGCGCTTCCTGGCCCTGTTGCCTTACACCGACAACCACAACTAATCCGGGGCACTGAAATGCAAGTTATTCTGCTCGAAAAAGTCGTCAACCTGGGTAACCTCGGCGAAGTCGTCCGCGTGCGTGATGGCTACGCCCGCAACTTCCTGATCCCCCAGCGCAAGGCCCGTCGCGCAACCGACGCCGCCCTGAAGGAATTCGAAGCGCGCCGCGCCGAACTGGAAAAGGCCCAGGCTGAAAAGCTGGCCGCCGCCCAGGCTCTGGGCGAGCGCGTCGCCGGCTTCCAGCTGAAGATCGTCCAGAAGGCTGGCGTCGACGGCCGTCTGTTCGGCTCGGTCACCAACGCCGACATCGCTGAAGGCCTGCGCAAGGCCGGCTTCGAAGCCGTGGAAAAGGCGCAAATCCGCCTGCCCAACGGCCAGCTGAAGTCGATCGGCGAGTTCCCGGCCCAGGTTGCCCTGCACGCCGACGTTCTGGTCGACGTGACGATCCTGGTCGAAGGCGAACTGTCCTAAGCCGGTACCCGCAGTAAAAAAGAAGCCGGCCCGCGCGCCGGCTTTTTTTCTTTTTGTCCATCGCGTATTGCGTGTAGTCTTCGGACTCCACGATCCAGGCCCCGCGCCGCATTCCTCAGAGGACGTCTTGACTCAGCCCCCCGTTCACCACAACGCGCCCCCCGGCCTGCGAGCCTGGTTGGATAGCGTGGATGCGTCGCGTGAACCTTCGGTGAGGGATGTGACGATAGATGGCGTGCGCTGCATCATCAAGCGCCGCCGTCCCGGCATCGGTCAGGGCGTGAGCTACGCGCTGCGCTATGTGCGCGCCCTGTTCCTGGGCGTGGGATGCAAGATTTTCCTCGGCGAGTTTCCACGTCCGGGCGTGTTGCTGCGCAACGGCCTGACGCACGAGTCGCAGCGCCTGGCGCAACTGCTCAGGGCCGGTTGCCGCGTGCCCGAGGTCTGGTGGCAGGAGCAAGGCCTGCTGGTGCTGGAATACGTGGGCGAAGACCTGGCCGACCTGATCCGCAACGAGGACACGACGTCCCGCTTGTGGCTGGCGCGCGCCGCGGCAGCAGACCTGGCCGCTTTCCATGCCCGCGGCATGTGGCATGGCGGCGCCCAGATCCGCAACATCACCCTGCAGGACGGCGAGCTGTGGCGCATCGATTTCGAAGAGAACATCGGTTCGACCCTGTCGCGCCCGCTGGCCCAGGCCTATGACCTGTTCCAGATGCTGGCCTCTCTGGTGTCTTTGCGTAAATTGCCGGACGACGCGGCCCGCACGCTGGGTAAACTGGCGTTCGAAGTCTATTTCGAAAGCAACCCCGACCCCGAGGTCCGAGCCCGCCTGACGCGCCTGGCGCGCGTGCTCTGCGGCATTGCCGCGCCCTTGCGCGTGGTGCTGGGCCGATTGCCCTCGCGCGATATCCAGGGATTCTTCCGCGTCGCGGACATCCTGCAGCCGTTACTATTGAAGTCATGAATACACCTGCCGACTCCCAGCTCGAATACCTGCGCGTTCCCCCCCATTCCATCGAGGCGGAACAGTCGGTTCTGGGCGGCCTGCTGCTGGACAACGCAGCCTGGGACCGCATCGCCGACGTGCTGGTCGAAGAGGATTTCTACCGGCACGACCACCGGCTTATCTGGCACCATATTGCCCGCCTGATCGGGCTGGCGCGCCCGGCGGACGTCATCACCGTCCACGAGTCGCTGGTCAGCGCCGGCAAGGCCGAGGATGCCGGCGGCCTGGCCTATTTGAACGCGCTGGCCCACAACACGCCGTCGGCCGCCAACATCCGCCGTTATGGCGAGATCGTGCGCGAGCGCGCCATGCTGCGCAAGCTGGTCGCGATCGCCGACGAGATCTCCGCGGCCGCCATGAGCCCGCAGGGCAAGGAAGCGCGCCAACTGCTGGACGAGGCCGAGTCCAAGGTGTTCCAGATCGCCCAGGAAGGCGCACGCGGCGCCGCGGGCTTCCAGGAAATCCAGCCGCTGCTGACGCAGGTGGTGGAGCGCATCGACGAGCTCTATCACCGCGAGAGCACCTCCGACGTGACCGGCGTGCCCACGGGCTTCACCGATCTGGACAAGATGACCTCGGGCATGCAGGGCGGCGACCTGATCATCGTGGCCGGCCGCCCATCCATGGGCAAGACCTCGTTCTCGATGAACATCGGCGAACACGTCGCCATCGAGGAAGGGCTGCCGGTGGCGGTGTTCTCCATGGAAATGGGCGCGGTCCAGCTGGCCATGCGTATGCTGGGCTCCGTGGGCCTGCTGGACCAGCATCGCATGCGGACCGGCAAGCTGATCGCCGAGGACTGGCCACGCGTGACCCACGCAGTCCAGCTGATGCAGGACGCGCAGGTCTACATCGACGAATCGCCGGCGCTCAGCCCGATGGAAGTGCGGGCGCGCGCGCGCCGCCTGGCGCGCCAATGCGGCCAGCTCGGCCTGATCATCATCGACTACCTGCAGCTCATGTCGGGCAATGGCTCGGGCGAAAACCGGGCCACCGAAGTGTCGGAAATCAGCCGCTCGCTCAAGGGTCTGGCCAAGGAACTGAACTGCCCGCTGATCGCGCTGTCGCAGCTGAACCGAAGCCTGGAACAGCGTCCCAACAAGCGCCCCGTGATGAGCGACCTGCGCGAATCCGGCGCTATCGAACAGGACGCGGACGTGATCCTGTTCATTTACCGCGACGAGGTCTACAACCCCGATTCGCCGGACAAGGGCACCGCCGAGATCATCATCGGCAAGCAGCGTAACGGTCCCATTGGTTCCGTGCGTTTGACCTTCCAGGGCTCCAGCACGCGCTTCCTGAACTTCTCGGGCGCGCAGCCGCGCGACATGTACTGAACCTGTCCGGTCCAAGAAAAAACCGCGCCTCGGCGCGGTTTTTCATTGCGGCTGCGAACCCGCTTCAGGCTTGCGCCTCGGGGCGCTTGCCGAAACGCGCGGCCAGCACGCCGCACACCATCAGCTGGATCTGGTGGAACAGCATCAGCGGCAGCACGATCGCGCCCACGGCGTGGCCGGCGAATAGCACCTGCGCCATCGGAATGCCGCTGGCCAGGCTTTTCTTCGAGCCGCAGAACAGCAGCGTGATGCGGTCTTCGACATTGAAGCCGAACACGCGGCCGGCAAGGGCCGACAGACCCAGCGCCAGCGCCAGGATGACGGCGCAAGCCACCACCAGGCCGGCCAGCGCGGGGATCGGGGTCGAACTCCACAGGCCTTCGTTGATGGCTTCAGAAAACGCCGTGTAGACCACCAGCAGGATGGAGCCCTGGTCGACGAACTTCAGCATGGCCTTGCGCTTGTGCACCCAGGCGCCGATCCAGCGGCGGGCGAACTGGCCCAGCACGAAGGGCAACAGCAGTTGCAGCATGATCTTGCCGACGGCGTCGAACGAGATCGGCGCGCTGCCCGCGTTGGCGACTACCGTGCCCACCAGCAGCGGGGTGATGAAGATGCCGAGCAGGCTGGAGGCGGAGGCGCTGCACACGGCAGCCGGCACGTTGCCGCGCGCCATCGAGGTGAAGGCGATGGCCGATTGCACCGTGGCGGGCAGGCAGCACAGGAACAGGATGCCCAGATAGAGTTCGGGCGTGACCAGCGGTTCCAGCACCGGCTTGAGCGCCAGGCCCAGCAGCGGGAACATGAGGAAGGTCGCGGAGAAGATCGTGAGGTGCAGCTTCCAGTGCGTCAGGCCGGCGATGATGGCCTCGCGCGACAGGCGCGCGCCGTGCAGGAAGAACAGCAGGCCGACCGCGATGTTGGTGATCCAGCCGAACACCACCACGCCTTGCCCATGAGCGGGCACGATGCTGGCGATGATGACGGTGCAGATCAGATAGAGGGTGAAGCGATCGGGAAGAAGGCGGGCAAGGCGTGACATGAGGGATGGAAGGGGGAGGGCGGACGGAAAGCGCCGCGGGCGCCGTAAACGGGCAGTATTGTAGTCCCCGGGACGTCTTGCTTCCTGACAGCCAGTTGTCAGCGCTGCAGGTCGCAGCAGCGCCGCAGCGCGGCGCTCAGGGCGTCATGGCCAGCGCCAGGTCGAACGCCGCGACCAGCGAGGCATGGTCGGCCAGGCCCTTGCCCGCGATGTCGAAGGCAGTGCCGTGGTCCACGCTGGTACGCACGAAAGGCAGGCCTACCGTCACGTTCACGCCGTGGTCCAGGCCCAGGTACTTGACCGGAATGAGTCCCTGGTCGTGGTATTGCGCCACCACGATATCGAACTCGCCGCGCCGGGCGCGCATGAAGATCGTGTCGCCGGGCCAGGGCCCGCTCGCGTCTATGCCTTGCGCGCGGGCAGCGGCGATTGCGGGCTCGATGATGTCGATGTCTTCGCGGCCGAACTTGCCGCCTTCGCCCGCGTGCGGATTCAGGCCCGCGACCGCGACGCGCGGCTGGGCGATGCCCATCTGGCGGCAGGCCTGGTCGGCCAGCCGCATGGCAGTCAGTTCCGCCTGCGGCGTGATGCGCGGGATCACGTCGGCCAGCGCCACGTGTATGGTCACCAGCAGCACGCGCAACTCGTCGTTGGCCAGCATCATCGCGAAGTCTTGCGTATCCGAGCGTTCCGCGAGGATCTCGGTGTGGCCGGGATAGTCGATGCCGGCGGCATGCATGGATTTCTTGTTCAGCGGCGCGGTGACGATGGCGCGGATGCGGCCGGCCTGCGCGTCGTCGATGGCGGCGCAGACATAATCGTAGGCGCCGCGTCCCGCGGCCGCGCTGATCTGCCCCAGGGGCAGGTCGGCGGGCAGGGCGGGGCTGCAGGCGATGACGTTGATGTGGTCCGCGCCCGGCGCTGCCTGGCCGACGTCGGCGACCTCGACGATCTCCAGCCTTGCGCCCAGCTGGGCGGCGGCGCGGCGCAGTGCGCCCGCATCGCCATACACCACGCAAGGCGCGTTCAGGCCTTGCGCGTAGGCCTTGACGACGATTTCGGGACCGATGCCGGCGGCATCGCCCATGGTGATGCCTACGGGCAGGGAGGTGTTCACGATGCGGGGACTGAGGTTGTGTTGCGGATCTGGGTGGGCCGCCGCCTTACTTCGAGGAATTCTTGGGCGGCTCGATGACGCCGCATTCGAAGGTCACGGTGGCGCGCTTGGGGCCCAGGCCGGTCGCGTGGTTGGAGGTGATCTTGGGCTTGACCAGCTTGCGGTCGATCGACTGGCAATACTGTTCGGCCCGCAGCAGGGCCTGGTTCTTGATTTCCACCCAGGTCATCATCTGCGAGCCGGAGCTGTGGGTGACGCTGTAGGTGTCCTTGCCGGCGGGCGTGACCTCGCTCATGCTGGAACAGGCGGTCAGCAGGGCAAGCAATACGGCGGCGGGGGCAAGGCGTGCAAACATGAGGCGTCCTGGAATGGCGATTACCTCAATTACACCATCATTTCATGGTGCGGCCACGGCGCTGCGGCGATCGAGCTTGCGGCTCAGGACGATGGAAGTCTGGGTCTGCTTGACCCCGTCGATCAGGCCGATGCGGTCCAGCAGTTCGTCCAGCTGTTCGTGGGTTTCGCAGCGCAGGAAGATGAGGTAATCGTAGGGGCCGCTGACCGAGGAGACCTCCTCGACTTCGGGCATCTTCTCCAGTTCGCGTATGACCGCGGCGGGAGTCTTGGGTAGCACGCTGATGAAGCAATAGGCGCGCACCGCCGCTTCTTCCAGCAAGCGCCCCAGGCGCACGCCATAGCCCGCCACGATGTGCTCGCGTTCGAGCCGCGCAATGCGCGCCACCACCGTGGTACGGGCCAGGCCGAGTTTGCGCGCCAGGATGGCCGCGGGTTCGCGCGCATTGGCTTGCAGCAGGCTGAGCAGTTGCCGGTCGATGGCGTCGAGTCGTTCGTTCATACGGAAATGGGCGGCATGGAGCGAGAGGGCGCGAGTGCCGACGGTACAGGCCCGGGCCTGCCCGCGTCAATGCGCAGCCGGCCCTCGCACGCCAGCATGGCGCCAGGCGCTAGCCATCGGATTCGGGTGGAATGCCGCCTTGATAGATGCGCCCGTCGAACTCGAAGCGCGTGATGGTCTTGCGCGCAGCATCGAAGATGCGATCGCGGCTGGCATCGTCCAGGCCGTCGTGGTCGGCGAAGCTGAAGCGGCACAGATCGATGTCGCTATCGTAGAAGGCCGAATGCACATAGCGGCTGACATCGGCCTCGTGCGCGAAATGCGCGAATTCGCGCAACTGCTCCATTTCGTGGAAGGAGCCGTTACGGCTGACCAGCAACATGCCGAACTTGCGCTCTTCGTCGGCGACGGGTTCCGGCGCGGGCAGGGCGTCGGGATGCCGGGTGTCCTGATAATCGAAACGCGCGCCCAGGTCATGCATGGCGGCCAGCACGCGCTGCCATTGCGCTTCGTCCAAGGTGAGGCGGGCCGCCACGTAGAACAGGCGCTGGCGGCCCAGCGAGCGCGGTTCGGGGCCGCCGATGAAACTGTGCCAGGGAATGGCTGCGTCGAGTCCGGCCAGCTCCGCCATGCGCGCGTCGCTGTATCCCAGCCGGTCCTGCAGGCGCCGCATGGACTGGGCGTCCGGCGCAACGTAGTTCTGGATCGTCTTCATCGGAGGCCTCCGGTTGCACCGGATGCTCGCGGGCGCGCAGCCCTGGAGACGGAGCCGGTGACGTGCGCCGCCGTGCCTCTGCGGCTACGCTTCATGCTAGCGCGGCGCGCAGGGCTTGCCTAGCATGGGCCGGCGTGGCGCCGTGCTAGGATTTGCGCCGACTTCAATGCCAGGAGGCTTACACATGGACATCCAGGAACAAATCGCCGTCATCGTGCATACCATTTCGCATCAAGGCGGCCGCATCGATGCGCTGAATTCGACCGTGCTGTCGATGCTGCATCTGGCCAAGGCTTCGCCCGGCCTGCGCGAGGCCATCGAAGCCCAGCTCGAACAGAACTATTCCAGCCTGCTGGCCCGCTCCGAGAATCCGCAGTACGTGGCCGGTTTCGAGAGCGTGCGCGACATGATTCTGGGCGCCTTGAAATAGGCTGGCTTGCGGGTCCAGGCTTGCGGGAGTTACCCACAACTTCTGTGGACAAGCCTTGGGATAGTGCGGGCATAGATGTTCATTTTCCTTTAATTACAAAGGCTTGCATGGAGCGGTCAAAGCTGGCTCCATTTGCTCGCTGCGGCAGCGCTTGCTGCACGCTGCCGCAGGTCACGCAAGCCGGGTAATATGCGGCCCCATGCGGAATCAGTATTCATTGGAATGCCGGGGCGGATCGATCGCGATGCGCGTCTCGGAAGCAGCAAAGCTGGCGGCGTTCGACCCCGGCAAACTTTCCCCCGAGGCGCGCCAGAGCTGGGAGCGCATGGGGCATGGCTTCAAGGCCTGGCACGACTTCGACCAGCGCCACCCCATCCTGCGCCGCCTGGCGCGCTTGCCCCTGGTGGGCCGCTGGTACCGCAACGCGCGGCGCCGTTATGTGCTGCGCGCCAGCGGCAAGCTGGTGGTCTGAGCGCAGTTATTTGCGGCGCCTGCCCAGCAGGTGATAAGCCAGCCAGATGAGCACGCCGATCGCGATGGCCACGGCCAGCTTGGTCTCGACGCCGTGCAGGCGTCCCAGCATGGATTCGATCGTCTGGCCGAACAGATAGCCCAGGGCGCTGAAGCACACCGCCCAGATGGCGGCGGCGATGGCGTTGAGCACCAGGAAGCGCAGCGGCGGCACATTCGACACGCCCAGCGCCACTGGCCCCACCGTGCGCAGGCCGTACAGGAAACGCAGGCTCAGGATGAAGCCGTGCGGATAGCGGTCCACCGCGGCCAAGGCCTTTTCGAAAGCGGGCTTCTCGCGGATGCGCCGGACATAGCGATGATCGCGATAGCGGCGGCCCAGCAGGAACAGGGCCTGGTCCGCAAGGAATGAACCGGCGAACGCGCACAGCACCACATAGGGCAGGTGCAGCAGGTGCTGGTGTGCCAGGAAGCCGGCGAAAACGACCACGCTTTCGCCTTCGAGCAGCGTGCCGGCCAGCACCGCCCACAGGCCGTAGTCGACGATGAACTGGTGCAGGGCGGGATTCATCTGGGCCGCTCGCCCACGATGCGCGCGAGCGTTTGCAGCGCAGCGGTGATCTCGGGCGTGGTGCGTTGTCCGCAGCTGATGCGCAGGAAATGGTTGTAGCGTGTGCCATTGGAGAACATGGCGCCCGGCGCGACCCGTATGCCTTGCCGGAGCGCGGCTTCGAACACGTCCATGCCTGAGCGTCCGTCGGGCATCTCCACCCAAAGCAGCATGCCGCCCTGCGGCACGCTCAGGCGGGTGCCGGAAGGGAAGTGCGCAGCGATGGTCTCGGCCGTCTGGTCGCGCTGCATCTTCAGGTGCCGGCGCAGGCGCGACAGATGGCGGTCGTAGGCGCGCGAGCCCATGAACTCGGCCACGGCAATTTGCGCCAATGGTTCGTTGGGCCGGCTCTGGGCGAACTTCAGCATGGCGATGCGGGCCTTCCAGCGGCCGCCCAGCAGCCAGCCCAGGCGCATGCCTGGCGCCAGCGTCTTGTGCATGGACGAACAATAGATGACGTTGCCGGTCGCGTCCCAGGACTTGGCGGCGGCCAGCGGCGTGTCGTCGTCCGTCAGCGCGCCGTAGGTGTCGTCTTCGATCAGGGGCACCTGCTGGCGTTCGCACAGCGCAACCAGCCGCGCCTTTTCCGCGTCGGGCATGACGCAGCCCAGCGGGTTCTGGAAATTGGGCACCACCACCACGGCGCGGATGTTGCCGTGGGTCTGGAACGCCAGGTCCAGCGCTTCGATCGATAGGCCGTGCTGCGGGCTGGTGGGAATCTCCAGCGCCCGCATGCCCAGGCTTTCCAGGATCTGCAGCAGGCCGAAGTAGGCGGGCGATTCGACCGCAATCGTGTCGCCGGGGCGCGCCACCGCGCGCAGCGCCAGGTTCAGCGCTTCTATGCAGCCATGCGTGACGATGACGTCGTCCGGCGTGGCGTTGATGCCGTTGGCCAGTGCGCGGCGGGCGAGCACGGTGCGCAGGTCCGGATGCCCCTGCGGCGGAACCGGGCTGACCAGCACCTGCGGCGACTGGCGCAGAGCGCGGATCATGGCCTGCTTAAGTTCTTCCAGCGGATAGGCTTCGGGCACTGCCGCGGCCAGGGCGAAGTTGGCGCTGACCGGATGCGCTTCGCACTTGGCCACGAAGTCCGAGACCCGATCGTGGATGCCCACGTATTGCGCCGCGCCCAGTGCCTGGCGGATGTCCGGCTCGTCCACGGGCGGGATAGTGTTGCGGCGGGGCTTGAGCACGAAGTAGCCCGAGCGGGGCCGCGCTTCGATCAGGCCGTCGTCTTCCAGCTGGCGGCAGGCCTGCAAGGCCGTGGACAGGCTGACGTGGTGGGTGCGCACCAGCGTGCGGACCGAGGGCATGCGCTGGGCGGGCGCCAGCACGCCGGTCTGGATGGCGCGCCGGTAATGGTTGGCCAGGCGTAGATAGAGCGGTTGCGGATCCATGCGCCGATCATGCTCCCCGAGGTTGGTGTGAGACTAGGCACAGATTCAAGCAAAGTACACCATAACAGCGCGGAAATCGAGGATCTGCATCGGTACAGAAACCTCGGGGGTGTGACTGTTGCGCATAGCAGGGCGCGCGTAGTCTGTAGTTGTCCCACAGGAGACGACGATGATTGCGACTTACACCCCAGATGCCCAGGCCCGCCGCCTGGAACTTGCCGCCGGCGCCAGCCGGAAACTGGTCCTGCGCGCCGGCGCCACGCTGGTGTGCGTCAGCGGCAGCGTGCGGATCGAGGAACCCGTGAATGGCCCGGAAGCCGCGGGCGGACTGCCTCGCGCGGTATCGGTGCGCATTAATGCGGGTGAGGGGCATGGCCTGGGCTACGGCGGCGTGGCGCAGGTCACGGCCATCGGCCAGGCCGAGGTGATATGCCTGGACGTACCGGGCTATGCGCAGCGCTTTTTTCAGGCGGCGGCCGCATTTTTTCGGCTGGATTTAGCCAAAAACCGAAAAAATTCCCTCGGTGCGCTGCACAAGATTTCAAAATGATGTATGATTCACACATCAGACGCGGGGTGGAGCAGTCTGGCAGCTCGTCGGGCTCATAACCCGAAGGTCGTAGGTTCAAATCCTGCCCCCGCAACCAGTTTCAAGCAGAAGAAAGCCGCGATTTTCATCGCGGCTTTTTTTTCGCCTTGCGGCAGGATTTCCCGCGCCGCTTGCTCTGCGTCAAACCTTTGTTCCAGTCCGGACTTTCCCTGGTGTTCACGGCCGCACAGGCCCGCAGCCCTGCGCTACCATGGGTCACGCGCGCTAGGTTGCCGCACTCGAGGAGGGTCCATGGGAACAGCAAAATACGATCATCCCGGCTATGTCGCCGATACGGGCGCTGACGGCAAGTACCACGTGGGCATCTGGTGCCCCCACGGCTATCCCGCCCATATCCATATCGGCAGGCCCGCCGAACGTGGCGATCCCCAGGCGATGCTGCGCCTGCGCATACCGGACGGGGTGTTCCAGTCCTTGCCCGACGATCCTGAAACCCTTTGCCGCCGTGCGCTGGGCCAGGCGCTGGGTGCGGGCCTGTTGCCGTCCGTCTCGGTGGATGGCGAATACCAGGAACTGCGTTTCCAGATCGACGCCGAACCCTGGTCCGGCCCGATGCAGTCTGCCGCCCACGCCTGAATCCTGGCCGCGAGCCCAGGTTGAATTACCCACAGCAACTGTGGACAAGCCTTGGGATAGCCTCTGCGCATTTCGGGTTTTCCCTGCCAGAACAATGACTTGGTAACGCCGGTCAATAAACGCCCCACTGGGGCGTTTATTGCTTCCCTCCTGCACGACGGTCCGGCTATGCGACAATCTTTTCCCTCCCTGGCGTGCCCGCCCCTGTTTTGCCATTCCCTCCCGGTCCGTTCCCCATGCTTAGTGCTACGCGTATCCATTCCTGCGGCCTGAAGGCGCCGACGCCATGAGTCCAGCTGTCGCGCGCGTCGCCGTCATCGGCGGCGGTCCCGCCGGTCTGATGGCCGCCGAGCGCCTGAGCGCGCAAGGCGTGCAGGTGGATGTGTTCGATGCGATGCCATCGGTCGGCCGCAAGTTCCTGATGGCGGGGCGGGGCGGCCTGAATCTGACCCACAGCGAGCCGGCCGAGCCGTTCCTGGCGCGTTACGGCGACCGCGCGTCCCATGTCGCGCCTTGGCTGCAGGCGCTCGACGCGGACGGATTGCGGGAATGGACCCACGGACTGGGCATCCAGACCTTCGTGGGTTCGTCCGGCCGGGTTTTTCCCCAGGAGATGAAGGCGGCGCCCCTGTTACGGGCCTGGCTGGCCAGGCTGCGCGCCGGCGGCGTGCGCCTGCACATGCGGCACCGCTGGCTGGGATGGCCGGCGGGTTCCCGGCCTGGCCCGGGCGCGCTGCGCTTTGATACGCCCGAGGGCGAGCAGTGCTACGCGGCTGACGCCGTGGTGCTGGCGCTGGGCGGAGGCAGCTGGGCCAAATTGGGATCGGATGGCGCCTGGGTCGACGGCCTGCAAGCGCACGGCGTTACGGTCGCGCCGCTACGGCCGGCCAATTGCGGATTCGACGTGGCGTGGTCGGATCATTTTCGCGAACGCTATGCGGGACAGCCCGTGAAATCCGTGGCCATGGCCTGCGAAACCGCAGCCGGCGTGGCTCCCGCCCGTCAGGGAGAGTTCGTTGTGTCGGAAACCGGCATAGAAGGCAGCCTGGTGTATGCCCTGTCCGCGCCGCTGCGCGACCGTATCGATGCCCAAGGCCATGCCGTCGCCATGCTGGATCTGGCTCCGGACTGGTCGCAGGAGAAAGTGATGGCTGCCGTGACGCACCCGCGCGGCTCGCGGTCAATGTCCAGCCATCTGCAAAGCCGGTTGGGGCTGACCGGGGTCAAGGCGGGGTTGCTGCGCGAATGCGCCTCGGCGGAAGATTTCCGCGACCCCGCGCTGCTGGGCCTGCGCATCAAGGCCTTGCCGCTGCGTCTGCTGCGTGCGCGGCCTATCGACGAAGCGATCAGCACCGCAGGCGGCGTGTCGTTCGCCGCGCTGGATTCCGGCCTGATGCTGCGCGAAATCCCAGGCGTGTTCTGCGCAGGGGAAATGCTGGATTGGGAGGCGCCGACAGGCGGCTATCTGCTGACGGCCTGCATGGCGAGCGGCGTGGCCGCCGCGGCCGGAGCGATTGAATTCTTGCGATCGGGTGGGCGCGGCCAGGCGGATGCCTGAAGCCGCATGAGCTCAGGAGCCCGAGGAATAGGGCGCCAGGCCCAGCGGCGCGCGCGGCGCCAGATCGCCGACGACGTGGCCCACGACGGGTTCGCCCCCTTCCGGTTGCGTGACGATGCCGATGACGCGGGTAATCGCGCTGGCCGGAATGTCCGTGCCGTGCGCGGGATCCTGCACCAGTTGCCAGATGGTGGCTTCTTCGGGGACTGCGGTCTGTTCGGTCAGGTCGGAGCTGTCCAGGCAGCTGCGGGCAAAGGCCGACCAGTCCGATGCGTTGCAAGGCAAGCCGTGAGCGGTGGCCAGGCGGGCCAGGGCCAGCGGCGCGTCTGCCTGGCTGGCCGCATGCTGGGCGGCGGCTCCCAGGGAGACATCCAGCGACAGCAGGCGCAGGAACTCTACGACGTTGTCGGTATTCTTCATTGTGCGGTCTCCTGTGGTGACTGTTCTGGTTATGGCCCTGAGCCTGCAGGCAAGCCGGGCGGCGTTTCAGGCCGGGCCTTGGCCCAGCATCGATACCAATGACTTTTTCAGGCGTGCCGAAAAAATCGGTACCGTATGGGACACCCCATCGCGGTCGACGCCCTCTTTGAGTTCGACCGATTGGCCGAGGAAAATATCCGGTGCGGCGCCAATTTCGTTGTAGCGGGCCAGCAATTCGTTCACGTTCTGCTGCGCGTCGGCGAGCGTGCTGCTTTCAGCCAGCTTGCCAGCGGCATGCGCCTGCAAAATGCGATGGAGATCGTCGATGAAGAGCGCCAAAGCCGCCTGCCCGCGGCACTGCGGCTGTTCCCAGCCCCAGCCCTGGTGGGCCGAGCCGGCGCTTTGCGATGTGTGTTTCTTGGTCATGTCCGCATCCTAATCGATTGGCGCTAAATGCGCGACAGGCGAACGCAAGCCTTTCCAACGGTGTTTGATCCCGGCTCAGCCTCCCATAGGGGAGCCGCCGCGAGCCGGTCCGGTCGATGCGCAAATGAGGGTCTTTGGGGTATGCTGGCTTCACTTTCCAAGCCCAGACAGGAGATGTCTATGAAGAACAAAGTCTTTCTCGTCATGTTGCTTTCGATCGCCGCGCTCTCGGCCGGTTGCAACACCGTAGCGGGGGCAGGCAAGGACATCCAGCGGGGCGGCGAGAAGATAGAGGGCGCCGCCACCAAGTAGGCCCGCGCCCTGCGCCGCAATCCGGCCTGGAAGCCGCGAGACATGCCTTGGCATCCCTCTCGCGGCTTTTTTGTTGGCGCGCACGTAGGGAGGGGCTGCAAGCGGGAGGCGGTGCGAGGGCTTTCCCCCTGGCATAATTCGCGGAGTTGAATTCGATCGTGGGAAGTGTCATGCGCAAGTCTTTGTGGTTGGGAATGGCGTTTGCGGCCTTGTTGGCCGGCTGCGCGAGCAAAGGGGTCTACGAATCCGATGCCGTCGTCACGGAGACCTTCACCGTCAATACCAACTACGAAGCGGCTTTCCGCCGGGCCGGCGAGTACGTGCGCACCTGCCACGTGCAAGTGCAGCACGCCTATAACGTCGCCTATGCCTGGCGCCACGTGAAGGGCGAAAAGGGTGCGCCGGACGAAGTGCAGCTCTATAAGGTGACGGAACCCGCCAAGGTGCTGGAACTGATTGCCGCCGAAAGCGCCAGCCCCTCCACCGCCAAGGTAACCATCACGGTCTTGGGCGAAGGGCGTTGGGACGCTGCTGAAATCGCCGCTGCCCGCGCCTCCATCCAGAGCGCAACGCCGGTCTGCCGCAAGGGCGGCGAAGGCTGATCCATGGATGCCCGCGCCCAGCAGATCCGTGCTAGCGGCCTGTCGTTCTCGCTGCTGGCGGGGGCGTTCCGCTTCCTGGGCTGGCTCAATGGGGGCGCGGCGCTGGTCCTGACGGGGTTTTCGCTGGGCGTGGTCGGCGGCGATATCGCCGCGCCGGATCTGCAACTGCCGCTGGCGCTGCTGCTGGGCGGCCTGCTGGCCGCCTGCCTGGGAATTCTGTTTGCCTACCTGGCGCAGGTCAGCCTGTTGCGCCAGGGCTACACCGGACATCTGACGCGTGCCCACTGGCCCGCGCAGCTTCTGGCCATGGTTTGTTATCTGATCAGTGCGCTTGCCTTCTGCGCCGCCTGCTGGCTGGCGGCTGGACAGGCGGTCACGGATGCGCCTCAGACGACGACCGCCTATGCGAGGCGGTAGTTGCGGGTAAACCCGTGTGCGCAAAAGTGTTGGACTTGAATTTGCGTTGAGAATAATATGCGCAGTGCGTATATAAATCTCCTGTTCGGGGCCCGTCATGACCATTTCCCAGCAAGCCTTCCTGCGCGACGCCATGCGGCGCCTGAATCTCACCCGCGACGTGTTCGCGACCCGCATCGGCGTCAAACGCCGGGCGCTTGATACCTGGTTGCTGCCCGAGGGCTCGCAGGAATTCCGCGCCATGCCGGAAGTGGTGCAGCGCTTCGTCAGCGAAATCGTCCAGAACGGTGTTTTGCTGGAAAAATATACGCAAAGCGTACAAGAAGGTCCGCTGCGTGACCGCATCGCCGTGGAAGGCAAGCACCAACTGCTGTCGGTGGACCAGTTCACCCGTGAATCGGTCGAGGACCTGTTCCGCGTGGCCGACATGATGCAGCCCATCGCCCGCCGCCAGAAAGTGTCGCGCGTGCTGGAAGGCGCGGTGCTGGGCAACCTGTTCTTCGAGGCCAGCACCCGTACCCGCGTGAGCTTCGGTTCGGCATTCTGCCGCCTGGGCGGCTCGGTCTGCGACACCACCGGCTTCACGTTCTCGTCCATGGCCAAGGGCGAGTCGATCTACGACACCAGCCGCGTCATGAGCGGCTACGTCGACGCCATGGTCATCCGCCATCCGGACCAGGGTTCGGTCGCGGAATTCGCGCGCGCCACCAACATCCCCGTGGTCAACGGCGGCGACGGCCCGGGCGAACACCCTAGCCAGGCCCTGCTGGACCTGTACACGATCCTGACCGAGTTCTCGCGCCTGGGCAAACTGCTGGACGGCGCGCACATCGCCATGGTCGGCGACCTGAAGTACGGCCGCACCGTGCACTCGCTCATCAAGCTGATGGCGCTGTACAAGAACGTGAAGTTCTCGCTGGTGTCGCCCAAGGGCCTGGAAATGCCGGCCTACATCATCGAGCAGGCCAGCCGCAACGGCAACATCATCGAGCAGAAGAGCACGCTGGCCGAAGGCCTGGCCGGCGCCGACGTGATCTACGCGACGCGCGTGCAGAAAGAGCGCTTCGCCAACGAAGAAAACGAAGGCTACACGCCGGATTTCCAGATCAGCCGCGCCATCATCGACGCCTACTGCGGCCCCGATACCATCGTGATGCACCCGCTGCCGCGCGACAGCCGTCCCGGCGCCAACGACCTGAGCGTGGACCTGAACCACGATCCGCGCCTGGCCATCTTCCGCCAGACCGATAACGGCATTCCCATCCGCATGGCGATCTTCGCAGTGCTGCTGGGCGTGGAGGGCCTGGTGCAGCACTCCTTGCGCGACGTGACCTGGCAGCATCCGTCGCACGTGGGTCCGGACGATTCCGCTTTCCACGGACTCGAATAAGCGCGCGGCGCCGGGTCGAATACCCCTTGGACTCCAGCCGCTACGCGGCCTGGAGCCGGGGTTTTCAAGCATAATCCGCGCTGGCTTTTTCTGTCGCGTGTCGTTTCCGGACACGCCGTAGGGCCTACGGACGGATTATCTATGTCTACTAGCAGTGTTGGCGTCGCGCCATCTTCCGATCGGCACGCCGGCGCATCCGGCCAGGCGTGCTACCTGAGCGCATCCGACGAGCAGGCCTGGATAGCGGTCTACCAGTCGGTTGACGCCTATACGCGCGGGCAGGTCGCCGCAGTGGTGGGCGACAGCCTGTCCGCCCTGGTCGACGCCTTTTATTCCACGCTGCTGGCCGACGCCGAAGCCGGCCCCCGCCTGTCCCACGACATCGTATCCAGCCGTTTGCACGCGGGCATGACCCGCTGGCTCAAGGGGCTGCTGTGCGTGCGCGACCAGGGCGACATCGCCGTCCTGATGGCTACGCAGAAAAAAGTGGGCGAGGTGCACGCCCGCGTCCACATTCCGATCCATCTGGTGATGGCGGGCGCCCGCATCCTGAAGAACGAGATCGCGCTGCGCCTGCGCGCCAGCGACCTGGACGGCATGGCCGCATCGGTCGCCACCCAGTACGTGTGCAATCTGTTCGACCTGGCGGTCGAGCAGATGAGCCGCGCCTTCATGCGCGACATCAGCCGCGGCGCCCGCAACGACGAGGCCTATCGCCTTTTCGCCCTGGGCCAGAACATTTCCACGGAACGCGAACGCCAGCGCGCCGCCTTGCTGGAGTGGAGCCAGGCGGTGCTGATCGGCTTGCATTACCGTGCGCCAGGGCAAAGCCTGCCGCGGCTGGCGGCCTCGGAATTCGGGCTGTGGCTGCAGCACAAGGGCGGGGCGATGTTCGAAAGCGCTCCGGGCCTGCAGCAGATCACGGACGCCGTCGCGCAGTTGGACTCGGTAGTGCTGCCGCAATTGATGCGGGGCGAAGAACAGGGGCTCGCCGCCTCGATGCCGGACCACGTGCGCGAATTGCAGGAACTGGTGGCGCGCATCAAGCATCTGCTCAACGGCCTGTTCGACATGGTGGCCGAGATCGAGAGCGGCAGCGATCCCCTGACCAATGTGCTGAACCGGCGCTTCCTGCCCTCGGTGGTCGGGCGCGAAATCTCGATCGCGCGGCGCCAGCGCAGCGCATTCTCCGTCCTGTTGCTGGACATCGACTATTTCAAGGCCATCAACGACCAGCACGGCCATTCGGGCGGCGACCAGGTGTTGCGCCAGTTTGCGGAAGTGCTGCACCAATCGTGCCGCTCCAGCGATTTCGTGTTCCGCTACGGCGGCGAGGAATTCCTCGTGGTGCTGGTGGATGCGCAGCAGGAGGCCGCGCTGGCGACGGCCGAGAAGCTGGGCGCGGAGATCCGCCGCCATGTGTTCAACATCCCCGAGGCGGGGCCGCTGCATATCACGGCCAGCATTGGCGTGGCGACCTTCGACGGCCACCCGGACTATGCCTATCTGATCGACCGCGCCGACCAGGCACTCTACCAGGCCAAGCAGGCCGGCCGCGACCGCGCCGTGGCGGCCTGAGGCCCGGCGCGCGCATGAAAAAGGCCGCCCGGTCAGGGGCGGCCCGCGGTTTGCCTGGCGCCATGGCGCCCGCGGCTTACACCTTCTTTTCGCCGCCGAGCGCGTCGACCAGTTCGGCCATCATCTTGGCCAATTCGCCCGTCATCAGCATCATGTCGGAATCGAACTTCTCGTCGTCGTTGGCGGCCACGCCTTCGTTGCCTTCCTTCAGCACGTCCAGGGGCGCGACGCGCTTGACGTCCAGGCCTTCGGTCAGCACGAACGAAATGCGGTCGGCCCAGGTCATGGCCAGGCGGGTGCACTGCTTGCCCGACTGGATATGGCGGCGCACGTCATCGGCGTCGATCGAATGCTTGACGTAGCGGATCGCTGCGCCGCTTTCGCCCGACGAACGCAGCTCGGTGTCCTGGTCGATCGAGAAGTTGGCCGGAGCCTCGTCCTCGGCCAGCCAGCCGGTCATGGCCGAAGCCGGCGACTGCGCCACGTACAGGTTTTCGAGCGGGAACGGATCCACGCACTTGGCCAGGAGGCCGATGACTTCGTCGGCCTTGGCCGAGGCGGCCGCGTCGATCACCAGCCAATGGTTCTGCGGATCGATCCAGACGCGCGTGTCGCGGTACACGCTGAAGGCGCGCGGCAGGAGCTCGTCGGTGACGCGTTCCTTGATTTCCTTCATTTGCTTGCGGCCCGGCTTGTAGCCTTGCTGCTCTTCGATTTCCTGGGCGCGGGCCTTGGCGACCTGGTTCACCACGGTGCCAGGCAGCAGCTTCTTTTCGGCGCGCAGGCTCAGCAGGATCTGGCCGTTGACCACATGCGCCAGGCCGCCGTTCTCGCGCGGAGGAACCCAGCCCAGGCTTTGCATTTCGAGGTTGTTGCCGCTTTGGTAGGCATGCCGCGCGAGCGTTTCTTCAAGCTGGTCGCCGACCAGCGTCCACGGCGAGGAGAGGCGATAAATCTTGAGATTCTTGAACCACATGAGCGTCGGCCAAAAGGGTTGATTCTATACGACCCGGCCGCTTTGCCGAAGTGCGGCAATACCGCAGCGTGACGCGACACCTTCTGTCACTGACAGCGGCGGGCCGATGCGCTACTGTCCGCGCAGCAAGTCGAACTGGAGATAAAAAATGAAGATCATCGGCGCCATTCTGATCGGCCTGGGTATCGCCGCCCTGGCCTACAAGGGCTTCAACTACAAGTCCGAGGAGACCGTGCTGCAGATCGGTTCGGTGAAGGCCACCGCCGAGACCGAGAAGTCGGTGGCGATTCCGGCCTGGGCCGGCATTGCGGCCATCGTGGCCGGCGTGGTGGCGATCGGCGTCGGCATGCGCCGCTGACTGCGGGCTGTCTGCAAGATCCGCCGATGGCGACCGCAGGGTCGCCATTTTTGCGCGCGCAGGCAAAAAAAAGCGGCCCGGCTCATTGAGGGCCGGGCCGGTACGGGAGCACGCAATACCGCGTCATAAAAGGCTCGCGGGGAACGCGGTATCGGTGTCAGAACACTGGCCCTGCAATCGGCCGACAGGGGGATCAATCGTCGGTCAATCTGGCGCAAGGCCGTAATCTGAGCGCCCAGTCTAATGGCGCGGGTCTGACATGGTCCTGAAAGTGCGGACTCAATTGCGATGGAGCGACATAGGCGAATTCGGACCGGGCCTATCGTTGGCGACCTTGGTCTGGGACTGGGCTGATTTTCCGCCTCGGGTCGAAAAAATACACTTTTCTCTCGCTATCGAGGTTTGTCGATGCCGGTCTTCGGTACTCAGAACTCGTACTTTTCGGCGAGGTGATGCGTGATGCGAGGTGAAACATGAAGAAAGCAGTCCGGCTCCTGGCTGCGGCTGGCGCAATTGTCCTGTCGCACTTGTTTGCAAACGACAGCTCGGCGGCAATTTGTACGAATCCGTACGCGTTCACGCTTCAAGGTCCCGCTTCTATTGCCTTCGACCCTGCGCTTACTGTCGGCGCCACGCTTTGGAGCGGTTCTGTCAATGCATCCAGTGGCGGTAGCGGTGGCTGCAGTTCCGGTACGTTCAGGATTGATTTCGTGGGTTCGAAGACCTACCAGGGAAACAATCTCTACGATTCTGGGATTTCGGGGATCGGCTACAGGCTGAAGTTCACAAGCTCGGGATCTTGCACCAAAGTCTGGTGGCCGTCTTCGTGCACCGACTCATGGTCGGGCACGATGGGTACTCACAGCCTTCTGGTCGAACTGGTGAAGACCGGGCCGATCACAACCGGCGGAACGTTGAGCGGGATATTCGCGGAATGGAAGGTCGGCGCTGAACAGTACTTGCGCTACAGTTGGCGGGGCAGTGTCACCGTCAAGCCGGTGATCCCTACCTGCAAAGTCGCCACGCCGTCCATTCCCGTCCCGCTCGGCACCATTCCAGCCAGCAAGTTCTCTGGGGTGGGAAGCACTTCGAAGTCCGAGAGCTTCAACATCGCATTGCAGTGCTCGGGTGGCGACGCCGGCCGCACCACCGACATCCATCTGACCTTGACCGACCAGACTGCGCCTTCCAACCGCACGGCCGTGCTGTCGCTGACCTCGGGGTCAACGGCGCAGGGTTTAGGCATTCAGGTCAAGAGCGGGACGACGCTTATCAGCTATGGCCCCGACTCGGCTGCGCAGGACAACCCCAATCGTTGGTACGCGGGGGCGGCCGCCAATGGCACGTTCCTGATCCCGCTGTCGGCGAGCTACGTGCAAACCGGGGCCACGGTCAAGGGTGGATCGGCCAATGGCCGGGCGACGTTCACGATGAGCTATCCATAGCCCCCAATGCGCGCGCAAAAAAAAAAGCTCCATAAGGAGCTTTTGAAAGGCCGGGCGGGCGCAGCAGTCCCGTCCGGCGGGGGATGGCCTTTTAAGCGTTGATGTCGTTGTCCTTGGATTCGCGCACGAACAGCGTGCCGATGACCAGGGTCATGACTGCAATGATGATCGGATACCACAAGCCGTCGTAGATGTTGCCGGTGGCGGCGACCACGGCGAAGGCGACCGGGGGCAGGAAGCCGCCGAACCAGCCGTTGCCGATGTGGTAAGGCAAGCTCATCGACGTGTAGCGGATGCGCGTCGGGAACATTTCCACCAGCATGGCGGCGATCGGGCCGTAGACCATGGTCACGTAGATCACCAGGATGGTCAGCAGCACCACGACCATCACGTTGTTGCTCTGGGCCGGATCAGCCTTGGCGGGGTAGCCGTGGCTGCGGATGGCGGTGGTGAGCGACTTGTCCAGTTCGGCGGCCTTGGCCTTGAAGTCGGCGGGCGCCAGGGCCTTGCCGTCGAACGAGGCGAACTCGTCGTTGCCGATCTTGACCTTGGCGACCGAGCCGGCCGGGGCCGCTTCGTTCTTGTAGTTCACCGAGTTGCGGGCCATGAACGACTTGACCACGTCGCAAGAGCTGGTGAACGAGGCGGTGCCCACGGGGTTGAACTGGAACGAGCAGGTGGCCGGGTCCGCGATCACGGTGACCGGCGCCGAAGCCTGGGCCTTTTCCAGCGCCGGGTTGGCGAAGTGCGTGATGCCCTGGAAGATCGGGAAGTACGTCGCCGCGGCGATCAGGCAGCCGGCCATGATGATGGGCTTGCGGCCGATCTTGTCGGACAGCGCGCCGAAGATCACGAAGAAGGGCGTGCCGATCAGGAGCGCGATCGCGATCATGATGTTGGCGGTGTTGGCGTCGACCTTCAGCGTCTGCGTCAGGAAGAACAGGGCGTAGAACTGGCCCGTGTACCAGACCACGGCCTGGCCGGCGGTCAAGCCCAGCAGCGCCAGGATCACGACCTTCAGGTTCTTCCACTGGCCGAACGATTCGGCGATCGGCGCCTTGGAACCCTTGCCTTCGTCCTTCATGCGCTGGAAGGTCGGCGATTCGTTCAACTGCAACCGGATCCACACCGAGATGCCCAGCAGGACGACCGAGATCAGGAACGGAATGCGCCAGCCCCAGGCCTTGAAGTCGTCTTCGCCCATGAACGTGCGGATGCCGAGGATGACCAGCAGCGACAGGAACAGGCCCAGGGTCGCGGTGGTCTGGATCCAGGACGTGTAGAAGCCACGGCGGCCATGCGGCGCGTGTTCGGCGACATAGGTCGCCGCACCGCCGTATTCACCGCCCAGCGCCAGGCCTTGCAGCAGGCGCAGGACGATCAGGATGGCGGGAGCGGCCAGGCCGATGCTGGCGTAGCTGGGCAGCACGCCCACGAGGAACGTGGACAGGCCCATGATCACGATCGTGACCAGGAAGGTGTACTTGCGTCCGACCAGGTCGCCCAGTCGGCCGAACACCAGTGCGCCGAACGGACGCACGGCGAAACCGGCGGCGAACGCCAGCAGGGCGAAGATGAAGCCCGCGGTGGGGTTCACGCCCGAGAAGAAGTGTTGCGCGATGATGGCGGCTAGCGAGCCGTACAGGTAGAAGTCGTACCACTCGAAAACCGTGCCCAGCGACGACGCAAAGATGACGCGGCGTTCATCCTTGGTCATCGGGCGCGGATCCGCGGATGGACCGCGGCCTGCCATGGTTGTTGTGCTCATGATGTCTCCTCGGTTTTATGGCCGGCGGTGGTCCGCCGTGCTGCGCCCGCCGCCGGCGAGCCGACATTGAGCTATATGCAACATTGGGGGGTGAGGCTGACGAGGTTCTGACGGGATACTTACTTGAGTCTTAAAATTGAAACTGAAAGTAACTGCTCCCTGGGAGGCTAGGGATAGTCCTAGGAGACGTCGGAGAGGTCTGACAACTCGGCGTAAAGCGGAAAGATCACCCGAATCCGCATACCGGGGAGGTTCGAATACGTCGTGGGGTGATCGCCGATTTCGACGCTGGCCTGGTGCTTCTGGGCGATCTCCCGAACGATGGCCAGCCCCAGGCCGCTGCCGTCGGACTGGGTGCCCAGCACGCGGTAGAAGCGGTCGAACACCCGTTCGCGCTCTTCAGGCGGGATGCCGGGGCCGGAATCCTCTACCTCCAACACCGCATGCGCACCCAGGATCTGCGTGCGCACCGTGATGTGGCCGCCGCGCGGCGTGTAGCGCAGCGCGTTGTCCACCAGGTTGTTGAGCAGTTCGGCCAGCAGCAGCGGGTTGCCGTTGATCTCGACCGGGTGGTCCGAGCCTTCGAAGCCCAGGTCGGTACTCAGCGAGAGCGCCTGCGGCACCCAGTGCATGGCCTGTTCGTAGGCGATGGCGTTGATGTCCGTGCGGGTCATGCCGATGGCGCTGGGGTTTTCGGCCCGGGCCAGCAACAGCAACTGGTTCACCAGGCGCGTGGCGCGCTCGGAACCGGTCACGAGCTGGCGCAGGCTGGACTGCATTTCCTCGGGGCTGGCGTCGCGCAGGGCCAGTTCGGCCTGGGTGCGCAGGCCGGCCAGCGGGGTTTTCAGCTGGTGCGCGGCGTCCGCGACGAAGCGGCGCTGCGCCTGCACGTTGGACGAAAGCCGGTCCAGCAGGTCGTTCATCGCTGCCACCAGGGGCGCGATCTCGGTGGGGGCGGCGCGCTCGTCGATGGGCGACAGGTCGTCGGGCCGGCGGGCCCGCAGGCGCTGCTGCAACGCGTTCAAAGGCGCCACCCCGCGCGACAGCCCGAACCACACCAGCAGCACGGCGACAGGCAGCACCACGAACTGCGGAATGATCACGCCCTTGATGATGTCGTTGGCCAGCTGGGTGCGCTTTTCGACGGTCTCGGCCGCGATCAGCAGCGCCGGCTGGGTATCGGGCAGATGCAGGTCCACCCAGGTGAACGCCAGCCGGACCCCGAAGCCGCGCAAGGTCGCGTCCTCGTACTGCACTTCGCCGGGCCGGGGCTGGCCCACGGTGGAAGGCAGGGGCAGGGCGCGGTCGCCGCCCAGGTATTCGCCGCGGCTGCCCAGCGCCAGCCAGAACACGCTATCGGTCTCGTCGGCGTGCAGTACTTCCCGCGCGGTGTTGGTCATCTTCAGCACGGCCCGGCCGTCCTGCGCATGTACCTGCAGCGTCAGCACATGAAGATTATTGGCCAGCGCACGGTCGTAGGGCACGTTGGCGATGTTCTGCGCCACCACATAGGTGATGGCCACGCTCATCGGCCACAGCAGGAATAGCGGCGCCAGCATCCAGTCCAGGATTTCGCCCAGCAGGGAGCGCTGCGGCGGCGCGAAGCTGGGGCCCTTGGCCCCCGCCCGCATGACATCCAGTGCTTCCTGGTTCAGCGCTTCCGGCGGCGCCGCTTCAGCTTGCGAGGTACGCCGCACCCTGGTCCCGCTCAAGACAGTAGCCCAGGCCGCGCACGGTCACGATCTTCACGCCGCTGGGCTCCAGCTTCTTGCGCAGGCGATGGACGTAGACCTCGATGGCATTGGTGCTGACCTCTTCGCCCCATTCGCACAGGTGGTCGACCAGCTGGGTCTTGCTGACCATGCGGCCGCTGCGGGTCAGGAGGATCTCGAGCAGGCTGACTTCGCGCGCCGACAGGTCCAGGGTCTGGTCGTCGACCATGGCGACGCGGCCGGTCTGGTCGAACAGCAGGCGGCCATGCTTGATCATGGTGGCGCCGCCGCCCGCGCCGCGCCGGGTCAGGGCCCGCACGCGGGCCTCGAGCTCGGACAGCGCGAAAGGCTTGGCCATGTAATCGTCGGCGCCCAGGTCCAGGCCCTTGACGCGCTGTTCGATGCTGTCGGCAGCCGTCAGGATGAGCACCGGCAGGGCGGAATTGCGGGCGCGCAGGCGGCGCAGCACTTCCAGTCCGGCCAGTTGCGGCAGGCCCAGGTCGAGGATGAGCAGGTCGAATGCCTGGGCCGCCAGCGCCGAGTCGGCCGCCAGTCCGTCGCGCACCGCATCCACGGCATAGCCGTTGTGGCGCAACGAACGGGACAGGCCGTCGGCCAGGATGCTGTCGTCTTCGGCGATCAGGATACGCATGGGCTACAGTGAGAAAAGGCCCCGCGGCGCAAAGGGGACAAAACGCCGGGTTCGTCTGGCATTCTGGCATAGGGCGCCATGCTTGCCACTCAGGGTATACGTGCAAAACACTGGCACACTGGTTTTATGTACAGTATAATCCGATGCCATAATCTGACCCGTTGCTCAAAGCACCCGCCTAACCCTGCGGCACTTCCCTAGACACCAGATACGTTACAGACAGGACTCTACATGGACGACAAAACCACCAAGGCCGCCGCATCGGAAAAGGCCAAGGCGCTTGCCGCCGCGCTTTCGCAGATCGAAAAGCAGTTCGGCAAGGGCTCGATCATGCGCTACGGCGACAACGAGGTGTCGCACGACATCCAGGTGGTTTCCACGGGCTCCCTGGGCCTGGACATCGCGCTGGGCGTCGGCGGCCTGCCGCGAGGCCGCGTGGTCGAAATCTACGGTCCGGAATCCTCGGGCAAGACCACGCTGACGCTGCAGGTGGTCGCTGAAATGCAAAAGCTGGGCGGCACCTGCGCCTTCGTCGACGCCGAACACGCGCTCGACGTGCAATACGCCTCCAAGCTGGGCGTGAACCTGGCCGACCTGCTGATCTCGCAGCCGGACACGGGTGAACAGGCGCTGGAAATCACCGACGCGCTGGTGCGCTCCGGCTCGGTCGACCTGATCGTGGTCGACTCGGTGGCCGCACTGGTCCCCAAGGCCGAAATCGAAGGCGAAATGGGCGATTCCCTGCCCGGCCTGCAAGCCCGCCTGATGAGCCAGGCGCTGCGCAAGCTCACCGCCACCATCAAGAAGACCAATTGCATGGTCATCTTCATCAACCAGATCCGCATGAAGATCGGCGTGATGTTCGGCAACCCCGAAACCACCACCGGCGGCAACGCGCTCAAGTTCTACGCCTCCGTGCGCCTGGACATCCGTCGCATCGGCTCCATCAAGAAGGGTGACGAGGTCGTCGGCAACGAAACCCGCGTCAAGGTCGTGAAGAACAAGGTCGCGCCGCCGTTCAAGCAGGCCGAATTCGACATCATGTATGGTGCCGGCATCTCGCGCGAAGGCGAAATCATCGATCTGGGCGTGGCCGCCAACGTGGTCGACAAGTCCGGCGCCTGGTACAGCTACAACGGCAACCGCATCGGCCAGGGCAAGGACAATGTTCGCGAGTACCTGAAAGAGCACAAGGAACTGGCCATCGAAATCGAGAACCGCGTTCGCGAAAACCAGGGCATCGTCAGCCGCGCGGCAGAATTCGTGCCCACCGCGGAAGATACCTCCGAAGAGTAATCGGATTGGTGGCGGGCCTGGCGCGGCGCAATTCAAGTTCGCCGCAAACGGACCGCCTATCGCGTCGGGGCAGCCCGAACAGTTGCGGCAGGCGCCAGGACGGGCCTGCCGTTATGCATACCAAGCAGGAAACGCATGAGCTGGAAATCGCCGCCCGCTTCAGCCGAGCGCCTACGCGCCAAGCTGGACGATGAATTCGAAACCGTGGCCAAGCCCCAGGGCTTGCGCCGCACTTCGGATGCGCGCCGCGATCAGGAAGCGGAATCCAGCGATGCGCCAGAGCAATGGAGCCGCAGCTCGGAAGCCGGCAATGTGCGCCGAGGCCGGCGCGCCGCCGCTGCCGAGGACGGCCCGGACGCGGACGGCCAGTCCGCCCGCAAGGGGCCATCGCTGAAGATGCGGGCCGTGGGCTATCTGTCGCGGCGCGAGCATGCCCGCGAAGAGTTGGCGCGCAAGCTTGCCGCCTACGCCGAGGACCCGGGCGAAGTCGAGGCCGTGCTGGATGCCCTGGAAGAAGAAGGCTGGCTGTCCACCGAACGTTTTGCGCAAAGCCTGGTGCACCGCCGCGCGTCGCGCCAAGGGGCGGCGCGCATCGTGCAGGAATTGCGGCAACATGGCGTGGACGACAACCAAGTCGCCGAATTGCGCGAACAACTGCGGGCCACCGAGTACGACCGCGCGCTGGAAGTCTGGAAGAAGCGCTTCAGCGCCAAGCCGGAAGACCGCGCGGCCTATGCCAAGCAGGCCCGCTTTCTGGCCAGCCGCGGGTTCGCGCATGACGTGATCCGCCGCATCCTGGGTGCAGGCGGCGACGAGGACTGAGCGCTACGCCCGAAGCGCCTGGCCTCTTACTTTGCCGACTTGATCCCCGACAGCGTCTTGAAGCAGACATCCCGGGTAATGGTCAGGAACTCATCGATGTACGACGCGTCCGTGTCTTCGCTGCGTACCGTCGCGTACAGCGTGCGCCATACGCCTTGCGGGCCCAGCCGGCACAGCCGCAGCCAACCCTGATTCATGTATTCCGTCAGCGCCCAGTTGGGCAGCGCGGCCACGCCGCGGTTGCTGGCTACCAGTTGCGCGATGATGGGAGTGAGTTCCGCGCGGCGGACGGCGGCCGGTTCCACGTCGGCGGGGTCGAGGAAGGCCGTGAAAATGTCCAGGCGCTGCTTGTCCACGGGATAGGTGATGAGCGTCTGGTCGGCCAATTGCTCCGGCATGACGAACTTGCTGCCTGCCAGCGGATTGGATTCCGACACGGCCAGCACCAGCTCGTACTTGAACAACGGCAGGTATTCCACCGCCTCCAGCGGCTGGGGATCTGACGTGATGACCAGGTCCAGGTCGCCGCGCACCAGAGCGGGCAGGGGGGCGAAGGAAAACGCCGCCGACAGGTCCAACGCCACGTCCGGCCATTGCACGCGGAAGGCATCCAGGGCCGGCATCAGCCACTGGAAGCAGGAATGGCAGTCGATGGCCAAATGCAGCCGGCCGGTGCGGCCCGCGGCCAGCCGCTGCAGGTCCCGTTCCGTCGCGCGGATGCGCGGCAGCACGTCATCCGCCAGCGCCAGCACCCGCAGTCCCGCCGTCGTCAGCCGAGCCGGCCGCGTGCGGCGGTTCAGCAACGGCGTGCCCAGCCGGGTTTCCAGGTCACGCAACTGGTGCGACAGGGCCGACTGGGTTAGGTGCAGGCGCTCGGCGGCTTCCTGCAGGCTGCCGCCGTCGCGGATGGCGGAAAGCGTTTCAAGGTGGCGGATTTCAAGCATGGGTGACCGCAGGATTTGGGAATAAGCTCATATTTTATGAGATTTTCTCATTTTATGAATGTAGACATTGATTTTGATTCATTTTGATTTGGCCTCAGAATGGCTGTCACTTGAACAAATTTTGTCTAATGGTGGTGATCCATGACTACGATTCATAATTTGGGGTTCCCCCGCATCGGCGCCCAGCGTGAACTGAAGCGCGCAGTCGAAGCTTATTGGGCCGGCAGGCAAACCGTCGAGGAACTGGAACAGACGGGCCGCGAGCTGCGCGCCAGGCACTGGAAGCTGCAGGCCGCCGCCGGCCTGAAGTTCGTGCCGGTGGGCGACTTCGCCTGGTACGACCAGATCCTGGAATGGAGCACGCTGCTGGGCGCCGTGCCTGCCCGCTTCGGCCAGCACGACAACGAACCCGTCACGCTGGACACGTTGTTCCGCATGGGCCGTGGACGCGCGCCGTCGGGCAAGCCCGCCGCCGCCTGCGAAATGACCAAGTGGTTCGATACCAACTATCACTACATCGTGCCGGAACTGGCGCCGGGCCAGACCTTCCGCATCGCCCGCGAATCGCTGTTCGAACAGGTCCAGGAGGCGCAGGCCCAGGGGTACGCCGTGAAGCCCGTGATCCCCGGCCCGCTGACCTGGCTGTACCAAGGCAAGGGCGACGCCTTTCCCGCCGGCGCCGCCGATGAGGGCAAGCTGCAACTGCTGGCCGCGCTGCTGCCGGTCTACCAGGAAGTGCTGGCGCGCTTCGCCAAGCTGGGCGTGCAGTGGGTGCAGATCGATGAACCCATCCTGGCGCTGGATCTGCCGCAAGCCTGGCGCCGCGCGTTCAAGCAGACCTACGACCAGCTGTCCTCCAGCCCGGTCAAGCTGTTGGTGGCCACCTACTTCGACGGCCTGAAGGACAACCTGCCGACCGCCCTGGGCCTGCCCGTGGCCGGCCTGCATGTGGATCTGGTCCGCGCACCCGAGCAACTGGCGGAAGTGGTTGCGGGCCTGGGCTCCGGGCAGGTGCTGTCCGCCGGCATCATCAACGGCCGCAACATCTGGCGCACCGACCTGGATTCGGCCATTGCCACGCTGACCCCGATCAAGCAGCAATTGGGCGACCGCCTGTGGCTGGCGCCGTCGTGCTCGCTGCTGCACGTGCCGGTGGACCTGGCGCATGAAACCGAGCTGGACGCGGAACTCAAGAGCTGGTTGTCGTTTGCCGCGCAGAAGCTCGAAGAACTGAGCCTGCTGGGCCGCGCCCTGGACGGCGCCACGCAAGCGGCCACGCAGGAAGGCCTGGCCAGGCAGCGCGCCGCGCTCGCCGCCCGCCGCGCTTCGATCCGCATCCACAATCCGGCCGTCGCCCAGCGCATGGCCGGCGCTGCGGCCGTGTCGCGCGATCGCGCGCCGTTTGCCGGCCGCATCGCCCGCCAGCAGGAACAGCTGGGCTTGCCCGCCTACCCGACGACGACCATCGGCTCCTTCCCGCAGACCGCGGAAATCCGCGCCTTGCGCCGCGACTGGAAGTCGGGCGCGTTGACGGACTCGGGCTACGAGACCGCCATCCGCAAGGAGATCGAGGAAGTCATCCGCTTCCAGGAAAAGGTAGGCCTGGACGTGCTGGTGCACGGCGAACCCGAGCGCAACGACATGGTGGAGTACTTCGGCGAGCTGCTGGCCGGCTTCGCCTTCACCAAGAACGGCTGGGTTCAGAGCTATGGCTCGCGCTGCGTCAAGCCGCCCGTCATTTTTGGCGACGTTGCGCGCCCGGCGCCGATGACGGTGGGCTGGTCGTCGTACGCGCAGTCGCTGACCGACAAGCCGGTCAAGGGCATGCTGACCGGGCCGGTCACCATCCTGCAATGGTCGTTCGTGCGCGACGACCAGCCGCGCGAGCAGACCTGCCGCCAATTGGCGCTGGCGCTGCGCGACGAGGTGGTGGACCTGGAAGCCGCCGGCATCAGCGTCATCCAGATCGACGAGCCCGCCATCCGCGAAGGCCTGCCGCTGCGCCGCGCCGATTGGCAGGCCTACCTGGACTGGGCCGTGGATTGCTTCCGCCTGTCGACCGCCGGCGTGCGCGACGAAACGCAGATCCACACCCACATGTGCTATTCGGAGTTCAACGACATCATCGAGTCCATCGCCGCCATGGACGCGGACGTGATCACGATCGAAACCTCGCGCTCCAACATGGAGCTGCTCAAGGCGTTCGAGGACTTCCGCTATCCGAACGATATCGGCCCCGGCGTGTACGACATCCATTCGCCGAACGTGCCCGAAGTGGACTGGATGGTCGGCCTGATGCAGAAGGCCGCGGCCCGCCTGCCCAAGGAGCGCCTGTGGGTCAATCCTGACTGCGGCCTGAAGACGCGCGCCTGGCCTGAAACCGAAGCTGCGCTGCTTGGCATGGTGCAGGCGGCCCGAGCCTTGCGCCAGGCGGCCTGAGCAAGCAGCTTGCCCTGACGCCGCCGGGATCCCAAGGGTCCGGCGCCAGCCCTGATCCGTGCATGTCGCGCGCGGAGCAGGGCTTTTTCCTCGCAGCCGCAAGGTCCTTCTGATGGCTGCAAGCCACAGCCTGCGCGCAGCGTGGATGTTTTTTTTCAAACTTGCTTGAACGAAATTCCGCGGCAGGGGTCAATACGCAAAAATCCCATTGCTGGATCCTTGTCGTTCCTATGATTCTCCAAGGCCCCTGTCGGCCCGACCTGCTGCTCGCAGAGACGCTGCCCGACATTCTGGAAGCCACGATCCGCCGGCATCCCGCCGCCGTCGCCATTCATTGGCTGGATCACACTCTCACCTACGACATGCTCGGCCAGCGCGCCGATCTGGCCGCGCATCATCTGATGCAGGCCGGCGTGCGGCCTGGCGATATCGTGGGCCTGTGCCTGCCGCGCGGCGCCGACCTGCTGGTGATGCAGGCGGCCATCGCGAAGGCGGGCGCGGCCTGGCTGCCGTTCGAGTCCGACACGCCGGTGGACCGCATGCTGGTCTGCCTGCAGGACGCGGGCGCTCGCGGGCTGATCGCGGGCGCCGAGGTCCGGCTGGACGGCATGGCCACCTGGACCACCTGGGCCTTGTCGGAGCCGGTCGAAGGCGCTTTGCGCAGGCGGGAAGGGCTGCTGCCCGAGCATCCCGCCTACGTCATCTACACCTCGGGCTCCACCGGCAAGCCCAAGGGCGTGCCTGTCAGCCATGCCAGCATCTGCCACTTCCTGCGCAGCGAAAACGCGGTGCTGGGCGTGCGCCACGAAGACAAGGTCTACCAGGGCTTCTCGGTAGCCTTCGACATGTCGTTCGAAGAGATCTGGATCAGCTATCTGGTCGGCGCGTCCCTGTGGGTGGCGCCCAAGATGCTGACCACGGACCCCGAAGGCCTGCCGGACGCGCTGGTGCGGGAAGGCATTACCGTGTTGCACGCCGTGCCGACCTTGCTGGCGCTGTTCGCGCGCGACGTGCCGGGATTGCGCATCGTCAACCTGGGCGGCGAGGTCTGTCCGGACTTCCTGGTGCCGCGCTGGGCCACGCCCGGCCGGCGCCTGTTCAATACCTACGGCCCCACCGAGACCACGGTGTCCGCCAGCCTGGCCGAACTGCTGCCCGGCCAGCCCGTGACCATAGGCACGCCGCTGCCCAACTACGGCATGCTGGTGCGCGGCGAGGATGGCGCGGTGCTGCCGCAAGGGCAGGTGGGCGAGCTGTGCATCACAGGCCCCGGCGTGGCTGGCGGCTATCTGGGCAGGCCCGAGCTGACGGCCGAGAAATTCCTGGCCAATCCGCGTCCGGCCGGCGATCACGACACGCGCATGTACCGCAGCGGCGACCTGGCGCGCATCGACGAGCACGGGCAGATCCACTGCCTGGGCCGCAGCGACGACCAGGTCAAGGTGCGGGGGTTCCGGGTCGAACTCGGGGAAATCGAGGCCGCGCTTTACCGCCTGCCGGGCGTGGGCGCGGCCGCCGTGGTGCTGCGCGATCTCGCGGGCATCGAGCAGCTGGTGGCTTTTCTCAAGCCCGAGGGCGAGGCGCGGCTGGACCCGCATGCGATGCGCGCCGCGCTGGGCGCGGACCTGCCCGCCTACATGATTCCGGCGCGCTTCGAACTGGTGGCCGATGTTCCCCGTTTGACCTCGGGCAAGATCGACCGCAAGGCGCTGAAGGCGCGCGAACTGGTGGCCGTGTCCGAGCCCGGCGGCGAAGACGACGAACCCGTCACGCCGGGCGAGCGGGCCTTGTTCGACGCCTTGCGTCCGCTGTTCCCGGGACAGCCGCTGCGGCTGGCCAGCGACTTCTTCCGCGACCTGGGCGGCCATTCGCTGCTGGCCGCGCGTCTGGTGTCGTCGCTGCGCAAGCATCCGCATTTTTCCGCGCTGACCATGCACGAGCTTTACCAGCATCCTGTGCTGGCGACGCTTGCGGCCCGGCTGGACGCGCTGGCTTCGGCCGAAAGCGACGCGGCCCGAGCGGCGGGCGTCGCCGGCATTGGCGCCGATCCCGCGCCCGCGCCCGAGTGGCGCCGCTGGACCTGCGGCCTGGCGCAGTTGGCGGCCTTGCCGCTGCTGATCGGCGTACGCATGCTGATCTGGCTGACGCCGTTCTTCACGTATCACTATTGGACGGGCGACGAAGGCGACTCGGTCTGGCGTGCGGTGGTCCTGTCCATCGCCAGCTATCTGGCCTGCAATCTGTTGAGCTTCGGCGTGGCCGTGGCCTGCAAGTGGGGCATTCTTGGCCGGCTCAAGCCCGGCAGCTATCCGATGTACGGCTGGCTGTTCTACCGCTGGTGGCTGGTGGACCGGGTGATGGACATTCCGCCCGCGCATCTGCTTGCGGGCTCCCCGTTGCAGGTCTGGTACCTGCGGGCGCTGGGCGCGCGCATCGGCCGCGACGCTGCCATCAGCCGGGTGTCCGTGCGTGCGCCCGATCTGCTGTCGGTGGGCAACGGCGTGAGCATCGGCGCGGCGGTCAACCTGGAGAATTTCTCGGTGCGCGGCGGCGAGTGGACGGTGGCGCCGATCACGTTGGCGGACAACACCTACATCGGTTCCTATTCGGTGCTGCAAGGCGACGTGGCGATGGGCGAGGGCGCACGGCTGGACGGACTGTCTTCGCTGGCGCAGGGCGCCCGCGTGCCTGCGGGCCAGATCTGGAGCGGGGCGCCAGCGCGCCACGATCCGCAGGCCCGCGCTCCCGAATTGCCGCCGCGGCCGCAACGCCACGGCATCTGGAGCCGGCTCGACTGCATGGCCTATGCGGCCGGCGGTACGCTGATCGCCGCGCTGTTCTTCATGCCGGTGTTCCCGAGCTTTGTGCTGATCGACTGGATCGACGCGCGCTGGCTGGACCTGATGGGCGCGCGAGTGCCCTGGCCTCAAGCCTTCCTGAGCTATCTGCTGCTGGCCTTGCCTGCCAGCGCATTGCTGTTGATGCTGACGGTGCTGGTATCGGCGTTGCTGCGATGGACGCTGTTGCCGCGTCTGGCCAGCGGCCGCTGGCCTGTATACGGCCAGATCTACCTGCGGCGCTGGTTGACGAACCAGATCCAGGAATCGAGCCTGAGCGTGCTGCACGGCCTGTACGCGTCGATCTACGCGGGCAACTGGTATCGCCTGCTGGGCGCGAAGGTCGGACGCGGCACCGAAATTTCCACCGCCATGGGCGTGGTGCCCGACATGCTGACCCTCGGCCGAGACAGCTTCATCGCCGACGGCGTCATGCTGGGCGACGAGGAAATCGACGCCGGCTGGATGACCTTGCGGCCCACCGTCATCGGCAACCGCAGTTTCGTCGGCAACGGCGCCTATGTGCCGGACGGCTCGGTACTGCCCGACGACGTGCTGATCGGCGTGCAGAGCCGCGCGCCGGCCAATGCCCGCATGGCCAGCGGCCAGACCTGGCTGGGCAATCCGCCGCTGGCGCTGCCGGCGCGCGAACAGACCGCGGGCTTTCCGGCGCACCTGACTTTCCGCCCCAGCCTGGGGCGCAAGATCCTGCGCGGCGGCGTCGAAGGCATGCGCATGGTCCTGCCGCTGGCCGTGGTGATCGCGGTGGGCTATCTGACCGTGATGAAAGTCATCCCCATGGCCGCCCGCGAAGGCTTTGTCTCCGCTTTCGACGAGCTGATGCTGGCCGGCGTGTTGTACGGCGTCGGCGCGTTCCTGTTCCTGGTGGCGCTGAAATGGGCCTTGATCGGCCGCTACAAGCCGCGCGCCGAGCCCATGTGGACGCCGTTCGTCTGGAAGAGCGAAGCGGTCACCAGCCTGTATGAATCCATAGCGGTGCCCAACTTCTTCAACTTCCTGCGGGCCACGCCCTGGCTGCCGCTGGCCCTGCGCTGCATGGGCGCCCGCATCGGCAAGCGCGTCTTCATGGACACCACCGACATCACCGAGTACGACTGCGTGTCGATCGGCGACGACGCGGTGCTGCACGCCTGGTCCGGACCGCAGACCCATCTGTTCGAAGACCGCGTGATGAAGATCGGCATGGTCCGCATCGGCGATGCCGTCAACGTCGGGCCGCGCAGCACCATCCTGTATGACACCCGGGTCGAAGCGGGCGCGCGCCTGGGGCCGCTGACGCTGGTGCTCAAGGGCGAGGCCATTCCGGCGGGCCAGGCCTGGATCGGCAGTCCGGCCACGCCTTGGGAGCAGCGGTGACCGGACCCCGGAGGCTGACCGGGGAGGGCGCCCCGGTCGAATTGTGGCTGCTGCACCTGCCTGCCTCCCGCCACAGGCAACGGGAGGCAGCCCGGAATTGGCTGGCCACGGAATTGGCGCGGCGCGATCCGCAAGCCGCGCCCGGCTGGACGGAAACGTCCAAGGGTCCGCAAATGCCCGCAGGCGCGCGCTGGAACAGTTCCTTCTCTTACTATGGCCCCTATATTCTCTGCGGCCTGTCCCGGCTGGGCCTGCCGGGCGTGGACCTGACCGGCGCGCAGGCCTGGGCGGGCGATGCGGACGTGATCCGCCTCTATTGCGGCCCGCAGGCCGCCGCCGAACTGGCCGCCAGTCCGCCGGCCGCCCGGGCGGACGCCTTCGCCCGCGCCTGGAGCGCGCTGGAGGCGCGCCTGAAAGCCTGCCGGCGGGGACTGGAGGAATACTCCCCCGAGCGCGAGCGGCACCTGGCCGCTGCCCGCATCACCTGCCAGCTTCGGCACCAGGGCCTATGGGCGGCAGCCGCACTCTGCGGCGGCGCGTCAGGCGCCAGTCAGGGGGCTTGATCGCAGGCCGCCTGCGCTATACTTTGAAGGTTTTGTTGCCGCGCACCATGCGCAGGCATCTCGCCCCGCAGGCCCCCAGCATGCCCTTGCCACCGCCGGACTATCCTCGCCAACCATTGCACACGCGTTCCATACGCGTGCAGTCGTATGCGCGCGAAGACGGGCACTGGGACCTGGAAGCCGAGCTGATCGACGTCAAGGCGTACGATTTCCCCAAGCGCGACGGCGAGATGTTCAAGGCCGGACAACCCATCCACCACATGCATCTGCGCATCACCATCGACGAGAACTTCTCGATCGTGGCGGCGCAGGCCGTCTATGACGCCGCTCCCTACGGCGAGCATTGCATGGCCATCGAACCGGCTTACACTGATCTGATCGGAATGAACCTGCTCAAGGGGTTCCGCCGGCAGGTCAAGGAGCGGTTCGGGCACGTGGAGGGCTGTACGCACATGACCGAACTGTCGCAGGTGCTACCCACCGCGGCGGTGCAGACCATGGCCAACCGCCGGCGGCAGGAAAACAACCCGAACCGGCGTCCATTCCAACTGGACGGCTGCCACGCGCTAAGCACCAGCGGCCCGGTGGTGGCTGAGCACTATCCCAAGTGGTACACCGGGGGTAGCGCTGAGGCATCGGCCGATTCGTCCTCCGATTCACCTTCTTTTTCTCATACGTCCTGACAGGTAACACATGAAAATCCACGAGTATCAAGGCAAGGAACTGCTGAAGCAATTTGGCGTCCCCGTGCCGCGCGGGATTCCCGCTCTTTCCGTCGACGAGGCCGTGGCTGCCGCTGAAAAGCTGGGTGGACCGGTTTGGGTCGTCAAGGCACAAATTCACGCGGGCGGCCGCGGCAAGGGCGGCGGCGTGAAGCTGGCGCGCTCGCTGGACGACGTCCGCAAGCTGGCCTCGGAAATCCTGGGCATGCAGCTGATCACGCACCAGACCGGCCCGGAAGGCCAGAAGGTCCGCCGCCTGTACATCGAAGACGGCGCCGACATCCAGAAGGAATACTACGTGTCGCTGGTCACCGACCGCGCCACCCAGAAGGTTGCCTTCATCGCCTCCAGCGAAGGCGGCATGGACATCGAGGAAGTGGCCCACTCCACTCCCGAGAAGATCATCACCGAATACATCGACCCGCTGACCGGCCTGTCGGCCGAGCAAGCCACCAAGATCGCCAACGCGATCGGCCTGCCCGCTGACTCCACCGCCCAGGCCGTGGACGTGTTCCAGAAGCTCTACAAGTGCTACATGGACACCGACGCCTCCCTGGTCGAAATCAACCCGCTGAACCGCGACAGCAAGGGCAACATCATCGCCCTGGACGCCAAGTTCAACTTCGACTCCAACGCCCTGTTCCGTCACCCGGAAATCGTCGCCTACCGCGACCTGGACGAAGAAGATCCGGCTGAAATCGAAGCCAGCAAGTTCGACCTGGCCTACATCCAGCTCGACGGCAACATCGGCTGCCTGGTGAACGGCGCCGGCCTGGCCATGGCCACCATGGACACCATCAAGCTGTTCGGCGGCGAGCCGGCCAACTTCCTGGACGTCGGCGGCGGCGCCACGGCCGAGAAGGTCACGGAAGCCTTCAAGATCATGCTCAAGAACAAGGGCGTGAAGGCCATCCTGGTCAACATCTTCGGCGGCATCATGCGCTGCGACGTCATCGCCGAAGGCGTGATCGCTGCTTGCAAGGCCGTCAACCTGAACGTGCCGCTGGTCGTCCGCATGAAGGGCACCAACGAAGAACTCGGCAAGAAGATGCTGGCTGACTCCGGTCTGCCGATCATCAGCGCCGACACGATGGCCGAAGCCGCCACCCGCGTCGTAGCCGCCGTCAAGTAAAGAAAAATCCAAGGATTCACAAATGTCGATTCTGATCAACAAGGACACCAAGGTCATCACCCAGGGCATCACGGGCAAGACGGGCCAGTTCCACACCCGCATGTGCCGTGAGTACGCCAATGGCAAGGCCGCTTTCGTGGCCGGCGTGAACCCCAAGAAGGCGGGTGAAGACTTCGAAGGCGTGCCGATCTTCGCTTCGGTGAAGGACGCCAAGGCTGACACCGGCGCCACCGTGTCCGTCATTTACGTGCCGCCCGCGGGCGCCGCTGCCGCCATCTGGGAAGCCGTCGAGGCCGAACTGGATCTGGTGATCTGCATCACCGAAGGCATCCCGGTCCGTGACATGCTGGAAGTCAAGAACCGCATGAAGGCCAAGGGCAGCAAGACCCTGCTGCTGGGCCCGAACTGCCCGGGTCTGATCACCCCCGACGAAATCAAGATCGGCATCATGCCCGGTCACATCCACCGCAAGGGCCGCATCGGCATCGTCAGCCGTTCGGGCACCCTGACGTACGAAGCCGTGGCGCAAGTCACCGAGCTGGGCCTGGGTCAATCCAGCGCCGTCGGCATCGGTGGCGACCCCATCAACGGCCTGAAGCACGTCGACGTGCTGAAGATGTTCAATGACGATCCCGACACCGACGCCGTCATCATGATCGGCGAAATCGGCGGACCCGACGAAGTCAACGCTGCCGAGTGGGCCAAGGACAACATGAAGAAGCCGGTCGTCGGCTTCATCGCTGGTGTCACCGCTCCTCCCGGAAAGCGCATGGGCCACGCCGGCGCGCTGATCTCCGGCGGCGCCGACACTGCCGACGCCAAGCTGGAAGTCATGGAAGCCTGCGGCATCCGCACCACGCGCAACCCGTCCGAAATGGGCAAGCTGCTCAAGTCGGTGCTGTAAAAAGCGCCTGGCCGCGCGTCCGGACGCTGCTTGCGTCCGGCGCCCGCGGCCTGCTGGCGGAAGTCCCGCTTCCGGCGTCAAACCCCTGGCTCCCGGCAACTGGCATCCGCCAATCGAAGCCCGCTCCGGCGGGCTTTTTTTCGTCTTTTTTTCCGTAATCCTAGGGAAATCCCGCGTCCACGTCGCGGCCTGGCAAACATACGGAAAGCTGAACGAAACTATAATGAAAGAAATTCTGCACGTACCCAGCAAGAATGCCGTCGGGCTCGCACCAAGACGGCCAGTACGTTTTTTTCGTCTTATTTCACCCATTCATTTGGTTTGTCCTAGGGGGATCACACCTAGGAAAGAGAGGCATGGAACTCAGTTCAGCGGCATTCTGGATAGCATTGCTCCAGATCATTTGGGTCAACATTCTGCTATCGGGCGACAACGCCGTGGTTATTGCGCTGGCGGCGCGTTCGCTGCCTCCGGCCCAACAGAAAAAAGCGATCGTGGTCGGCTCCGCCGCGGCGATCATCATGCGTATCGTGCTGACGCTGGTAGCGGCCAAGCTGCTCCTGCTGCCCTGGCTCAAGCTCATCGGCGCGCTGCTCCTGGTCTATATCGGCGTGACGCTGCTGTTGCCCGAGGGCGAGGAAGACGGGGCCGATAAGACGCAAGGCAATCTGCTGACCGCAATCCGCACTATCATGATTGCCGACCTGGTCATGAGCCTGGACAATGTGGTGGCCGTTGCCGCCGCCGCCATGGGCGACACGACCTTGCTGGTGTTGGGTCTGGCCATCAGTATTCCGCTGGTCATCTTTGGCAGTACGCTGCTCCTGAAGGTCATCGAGCGCTTCCCGGTCATCGTCTGGGTGGGGGCGGCGCTGCTGGGTTTCATCGCGGGCGAACTGCTGGTGGGCGATCCGGCCTTGCAGGAACCGGTGGCGCGCATCGACGCTGCCCTGGGCGTGACGCAGCACAGTTTTGCGCTGATGACAGGCGCGTTGGGCGCGGTGCTGGTGCTGGCTATCGGCAAAGTTTTGCTGATGCGCCAGAAAGCTGACTGAAAGCTGAATTATACTAATACGTTGTACTGAATAAGCCCGCCGCGTCGCGCGCGGCGGGCTTTGCCGGACCGGGACCGGCCACTCTTTTCATAAATGCCTTCGGGGGTTCATAGTGCTTGAGTTTTTCCAGACGCTGAGTTGGACAGCGGTATTCCAGATCATCCTCATCGACATCCTGCTCGGCGGCGACAACGCCGTCGTGATCGCGCTGGCCTGCCGCAATCTGGCGCCCAAGCAGCGCATGCAAGGTATTCTGTGGGGTACCGCGGGCGCCATCATCCTGCGCGTGGTCCTGATCGCCTTCGCCCTGACGCTGTTGTCGATCCCCTTCCTGAAGGTCGTGGGCGGCCTGCTGCTGGTCTGGATCGGCGTCAAGCTGCTGATTCCCGAGGACGATGCCCATGGCAACATCAAGGGCGGCACATCCATCGCCGCCGCGATCAAGACCATCATCATCGCCGACTTCGTGATGAGCCTGGACAACGTGATCGCCATTGCCGGCGCGGCCCAGAACGCCCACGCCGACCACCAGATCGGCCTGGTCGCCTTCGGCCTGATCGTCAGCGTGCCCATCATCATCTGGGGCAGCACCCTGGTGCTCAAGCTCATCGACCGCTATCCGCTGGTCGTCACCTTCGGCGCGGCCTTGCTGGGCTGGATCGCCGGCGGCATGCTGATCACCGACGTGGTTGTCGAGCGTCAATTCGGCGTGCAGCCCACTGCGGTTAAAATCGGCGCAGAAATCATTGGCGCCTTGCTCGTTGTTGTCCTTGGACGGTGGCTGGCAAGCCGCAAAACCGCTTCCAAGGAATCAGCACATGAGTCTGCGTAGATCTACCGATCCCCAGCAATCCGAATCGGGCCTGAGCCTCCTTCAGGGCCTTTTCGTGCTGGCCATCCTCGGGGTGGTCGCGACGGTCATCGTCTCCAATTTCGTTTGATGCCGTCTCGTGTCTCTACCGCAACGCCTGGTCATCGCGACCCGCGCCAGCCGGCTTGCCCTGTGGCAAGCCGAGCATGTGCGCGACCGGCTGCGCACGCTGTACCCGGCGTGCGCGGTTGAGCTACTCACCCTGACGACCCGAGGCGATCAGATCCTCGACCGCACGCTCTCCAAGGTGGGCGGCAAGGGTCTCTTCGTCAAGGAACTCGAAAACGCGCTGCTCGACGGCCGCGCCGATCTGGCCGTGCACTCCTTGAAGGACGTGCCGGTCGATCTGCAGGCGCCGTTCGAGCTTTGCGCTGTCCTCGATCGCGCGGATCCGCGCGATGCCTTCGTCTCCAATACCCATGGCTCGCTGGCCGACCTGCCCACGGGCGCCGTCGTCGGCACGTCCAGCCTGCGCCGCGAATCCCAGATCCGTGCGCGCTATCCCGAGCTGGTCGTGAAGCCGCTGCGCGGCAATCTCGATACGCGCCTGGGCAAGCTGGACAAGGGCGAATATGACGCCATCGTGCTGGCCGCTGCCGGCCTGGAGCGGCTGGGCCTGGGCTCGCGCATCCGCAGCCTGCTCGAACCGGAAGACAGCCTGCCGGCGGCCGGGCAGGGCGCCTTGGGCATCGAGATCCGCGACGACCGCGACGACATGCGCGCCTGGCTGGCCCCCTTGGTCAGCGCCGACACCACGTCCTGTGTGGTGGCCGAGCGCGCCGTGTCCCGCAAGCTGGGCGGATCCTGCCAGGTGCCCCTGGCGGCGTACGCTGAAATTGCCGGCGGCACCTTGTCGTTGCGCGCCTTGGTGGCGTCGCCCGACGGCGTGCGCATGGTCCATACGGCCCGCAGCGGCCCGGTGGCCGAGGCCCAGGCCATCGGCGAGGCCGCGGCGCAGGCGCTGCTGGACGCAGGCGCCCAGGACATCCTGCGCGAACTGCTGCAAGACCCGCCCAGGGCCGACTGATGGTCATGGCGTCCGCAGCCGCCGAACCGCCGCGGGTCGCCATCCTGACGCGACCCGACGGCCGCAACGAGGCCCTGGCAGGCCGCCTGCAGAGCGCCGGCTGGACGCCCTGCATTCTTCCCGCCCTGGAAATCCAGGTTTTGCCGGCCGCGACCGGCGGGCCGCCGCGTCCGTCCGACTACGACATGGTCGTGTTCGTCAGCGGCAATGCGGCCAGGCTGTACCTGGAACAATGGGCGCAGGCGGACGGGCCGGCTCCCTGGCCGGCGGGCGTCATCGCCGCCACAGTCGGGCCGGCCAGTGCGCAGGCCTTGCGCCTGTCCCCCTGCTTTGGCGCGAATACAACAGTTTTGCATCCCCCTGAAAGCGCGCCCAGCCACGATTCCGAGGCGCTCTGGGAGGTTTTGCTGGGGCTGCCGCAAATGCCCGCGCGCGTGCTGCTGGTGCGCGGCACGCAGGGCCGCGACTGGCTTGGTGACAGGCTCGAGGCGCACGGCGCGGCCGTGACGCGCCATGCTGCCTACCTGCGGCGCCCCGCGAGCTGGGGCGCCGATCAGGTCGCCAGCCTGCGGCGCTGGGCGGACGCGGGCATTCCGGCCACTTGGCTGATCACCAGCGGCGAGGGCGCGGATGCGTTGCGGGCAGGCCTGGAGGCGGCTGGCCTGGCGGACTGGTGGGCGCGGTGCAGCTTTGTGCTGACGCATCCCTCCCTGGAGCGCCGGCTGCCACAGCCCTGTCATGAAGGCGGGGCGCGGCCGATGGTAAAAATCTGCTTGCCCAACGACGAGTCGATATTCCAGGCTTTTGTTGCTGCTTGATTCGTTGCATCGGACTGACACCGAATACAATCGCGTCATGACAGACAAGACTCCCGCTACCGATCCGGTCGTTCCGACGGCCGCCCCGGGTGCAAGCGCGCCCGCGTCGGCCCCGGCCGATTCCGTCAAGGCCCGCCCGGCCAAGCGCCGCAGTGGCCCGCTGGTCCCCGCCCTCATCATCCTGATCTTGTTGGCCGCCGGCCTGGGTTACGCCCTCTGGATGCAGCGCACCCAGTTCGTGTCCGCCGGCCGCGAGGTCGCCACGCGCCTCGAAACGCTGACCACCGATCTGGCGCAAGCCCGCAAGGACACCCGCGAGGCCCTGGCCCTGGCCCAAGCCCAGGCCGGCCGCGTCGGCGAACTTGAAGACACCGTGCGCGAAACCCAAAGCCAGTACAACGCCTTGCAGCTGGCTTGGCAGAACTTCAACGACAGCGCCAGCGACGAACTGCTTGCCAACGACGTCGAGCGCCTGTTGACCATCGCCAACCAGCAACTGCGCCTAGCCGGCAATGTCTCCAACGCGATCGTGGCGCTGGAAACGGCGCAATCGCGCCTGGCGCGCGCCGACCGCCCGCGTTTCTCCAGCCTGCAGCAAGCCATCAACGGCGACCTGGACCGCTTGCGCGCCGTGTCCACCGTGGATATCCCTGCCCAGTCGGCCCGCATCGACCGCCTGGTGGCGCTTATCGGCAAGGCGCCGCTGCTGGTGCCGGACGCCGCCGCCCCGGGTGTGGCGCCTGCCGGCGAAGCCGCGCCGGCGGCCGCACCCGCCCCCGCGGTCGATCCGCTGGCGGGCTTGCCGGCCGACGCGCCCTGGTGGCAGCGCTGGCGCGCCGAGATGGCCTCCTGGCCCGGCCGCGCCGGCTCCGCGCTGGCGCATGAACTGGGCGGCCTGATCACGATCCAGCGCGTGGACGAGCCGGCTGCCTTGCTGCTGTCGCCCGACCAGGCCGACCAGGTGCGCGGCACGCTGCGCCAACGCCTGCTGACGGCGCAACTGGCCATGCTGATGCGCCAGCCCGCCGTCTGGAAGAGCGAACTCGACAACGTCGGCGTCACGCTCGCCAAGTATTTCGACGGCCGGTCCCCCGACACCGTCGCGGCCCAGACCCTGGCACGCGAACTGGCGCAGACCGACATTGCCGTGCGCATGCCGGAAGTGGCCGACAGCCTGAACGCCGTGGCCGCGCTGCGCGCCGCGGGCTTCAAGACCAGCGGACAGGACTGAGGCTTATGCGTACCTGGTTCTGGACACTGCTGCTCGCCGTCGTCGCCGTCGCCCTGGCGGTGGTGCTGCGTTCGCACTCCGGCAACGTGCTGTTGCTGGTCTGGCCGTGGCGCATCAGCATGTCGCTGACGTTGGCGGTCCTGCTGATCGTCGCGGCCTTCATCGTGCTGTACGTGGGCCTGCGCCTGCTGGCGTGGCTGCTGGCCATCCCCGACCGCGTGCGGGCCTGGCGCGGCAAGCGCGCCCAGGCGCGCGACCACGAATTGCTGGAACGCGGCTGGATCGGCCTGCTGGAAGGGCGTTACACCACCGCCGAAAAAGACCTGACCAAGCTGCTGGACCAGACCAAGGTCCAGACGCGCCGCGTGCTGGCGGCCTTGTCCGCCGCCCGCGCCACGCATGGCCTGGGCGAGTTCGACCGCCGCGACCGCCTGCTGGCGATCGCGCAGGAGCAAGCCGGCACGGATGCCGGCCTGATCGAAGCCACTGCCACCGTGTCGGCCGACATGCTGCTGGACCAGGGCCGCGCCGAGCGCGCGCTGGCCGTGCTGGAGCCGCTGGCCGACGGCGGCGCGCGCCATCTGCACACCATGCGCCTGCTGCTGCGTGCGCACACCGCCCTGCATCATGACGAACAGGTGTTCACGCTGGCGCGGGGCCTGGTGCGCCGCAATGCGCTGGCCCGTTCCGAAGCCGATCAATTGATCGACGCTTCGGGCGCGGCGCGGCTGCGCGCCGCCGCCGCAGGTGGCAGCGACGCCTGGCGCGCCATCTGGAAGGATCTCAAGGCCGAGGAGCGCCTCCTGCCGGAAATCGCGCTGGCGGGCGCGGCGGCGTTCGAGGCCGCCGGCGAAGCCAGCGAGGCCGCACGCGTGCTGGAAGCCGCAGTCGCCGTGAAGTTCAATCCCGCGCTGGTGGCGGCCTACGCCCGCTGCGAGGCCGAGCAGGTGTCGCGCCGGCTGGCCCGTGCCGAAACCTGGCTGCAACAGCGTCCCACCGATCCGGACCTGCTCACCGCGCTGGGCATGCTGTGCCTGAACGGCCAGCTCTGGGGCCAGGCCGAACGCTATCTGTTGCGCAGCCTGAGCCGCCGCAGCGATGCGCAGACGCATGCGCTGCTGGGCAGCCTGTACGACCGCCTGGACCGTCCCGCCGACGCAGTGCGCCACTGGCGCCTGGCAACGGCGGCCAGCATGGCGCTGCCGGTGCTGGCGGCGGATGCCGCCTTGCCGGCCGCGGACACCGGTTCGGATCCTTACCGCGTGGACGCCGAAGGCGGCTATGCGGTGGGCCTGTCCGACGTCGACAGCGACACCGAACTCGGCGGCGATTACCCCGCGCTGCCGCCGGCCGTGGCGGCGTCGGCCTCCGACTACGTGCTGGATCCGGACGCCCGCGAGAACAAAGAACAGCGCGAGCGTGCGCTGGCTCCCGAGGATGCCCCGCTGGCCGGCGGCGGCACCTCCGACATCGACGAGTACTTCGACAGCGCCCCCATCCCGGCGGCGGCTTTCGATGATCCCGTGCCCACGTACGCTCCGGCTACGCCCGCTGGGTCCAAGCCCGCGCCTGCCGCCGCGCCCGTGCCGGCTACCAAGCCGCCGTTCAAGGACGACGGCTCGATTTGAACAATCCTTCAGACACACAACAAGGTTGAATCATGAGTCTTGATCGCGTCTCCCCTGGCAAGAAGCTGCCGGAAGACTTCAACGTCATCATCGAAATCCCCATGAACGCCGACCCGGTGAAGTACGAGGTCGACAAGGACACGGGCGCGATTTTCGTTGACCGCTTCATGCTGACTGCCATGCACTATCCGTGCAACTACGGCTACATCCCGCAAACCCTGTCCGAAGACGGCGACCCCGCCGACGTGCTGGTGCTGACCCCGTTCCCGATCCAGATCGGCGCGGTCGTGCGCTGCCGCGCCATCGGCGTGCTGGAAATGGACGACGAGTCGGGCGGCGACGCCAAGCTGTTGGCCGTGCCGATCGAAAAGCTGTACCCCCCGTACCGCAACATCAAGTCCTACGAAGATCTGCCGGCGGAAGACATCTCCCGCATCCAGCATTTCTTCGAGCACTACAAGGACCTGGAAAAGGGCAAGTGGGTCAAGGTCAAGGGCTGGAAGGGCCTGGACGCCGCGCACGAGGAAATCGTCCGCAGCGCCGAGCGCTACAACAAGGCCTGATTACGGCTTCCTGGATTTGGCCGGCGCAGCGCCGCCGGCTGACGTCTTGATGCGGCGCGGCCGCGACGGCATGATGCCGATCGCCGCCGCGCCGTTGCTTTGCGGAGCCTGCAGATTGCGCGACACCTGCGCGGCCGCGATCTGGATGCGCGCCTGCAGTACCTCCAGCCGCTCGGCCGAGGTGCGCGCTTCCGCGGCGATGAACACCAGGCTGCCCACGACTTTCTGTTCGGCGCTGAAGATGGCCGAGCCTATGCCTATCAGCCCAGGGTCGACCTCGCCGTGCGACACGTAGACGCCGGCTGCGCGCAGGCGCTTGAGGTTGGCGCGGAATTCGTCCCAATCCTCCCCCAGCCCGGCTTCGCGGATTTCCGCGGCGTGCCACAGCATCAGGTTGCGCAGCTGGTACGGCGGCAGGTTGGCCAGGATGGGCTTGGCGGTGGCGCCATGGAACATGGTGTAGGGACGGCCGCGCGCGTAGCTCGATTCGATGGAATCATCGGTCCAGTAGCGGTCCACGCACATGACCTTGTCGCCGTAGTAGTTGCACAGCATCAGGTTGGCGTGCAGCTCGTCGCCGGTGGCCCGCATGACCTCGCGCGCCGCGCGCATCAGCGGATCGTGCTGGCGAAGATGGCGGTCCAGCTCGATGATGCGCGACCCCAGCACGTAGGCGCCGCCCGAGGTGGGTGCCAGCAGCCCGCTTTCGGTCAGCGACTTGAGGTAGCGGTAAGCCGTGGCGCGCGAGCAGTCCAGATGCGCCATGACGTCTTCCTGGAACGCGGCGGTGGTGTCGTCGCGAAAGAGGTCGAGGATGGACAACATGCGGTCTGGAGTGCTCATTGCGGGAGGGCGCGCCTAGTGAATGTGGAAGCCGCCATTGACGTCGACCACGATGCCGGTTGAGTAGGAGGACAGGTCCGAGGCCAGGAAAAGTATGGCCTGGGCGACTTCGGCGGGCGAGCCGAAACGCTGTAGCGGAATGCCCTGTTTGAGTTCTTGTTCCCAATTTTCGCCGAATTTTCCCAGCGTCATGTCCGTTTCGATGATGCCGGGCGCCACGCAATTGGCGCGCACCCCGCGCGGACCGAGCTCGCGCGCCAGCGCCTTGGTGAAGCTGATGACGCCGCCCTTGGATGCGGCGTAATGCGAGCCGCCCAGCAGGCCGCCGCCGCGCAAGGCGGCGGTGGAGCCCAGATTGACGATGGCCGGACGCCGCGCGCTTTGCAGCAATTCCGGCAGCGCCGCATGCGTGACGTTGTAGGTGCCGGTCAGGTTCACCTCCACCATGCGGCGGAACTCGTCCTCGGGCAGGTCCCAGATGCGCGTGGCCGCGACGATGCCGGCGTTGTTGACCAGCACGTCGATGCCGCCGAGCGCCTCGCGGGCGCGGGCAATCGCCGCCTCGCAGGAGGCCGAACGGGACACGTCGCAGTGCAGGTCGATGCGGCTCGCGGCCAGCGCCGCGCCGGCGCCTTCCGGATAGGCCTGGTCCAACACCGCGACCGTGGCGCCCTGGGCGATGAAGAGCTCGACGATGGCGGCGCCTATGCCACGGGGGTTGGCGCCCCCCGTGACAATGGCGCGCTTGCCGGCCAGCAGTCCAAGCGCGCCGTCCATCACGATTTCACCAGCGGGCAGGCGCCGTCCTTGAGCGGACGGAAGGCCTGTTCGGCCGGAATCTTGCGCACCAGGTTGTAGTAGTCCCAGTCGCGCTTGGATTCCGAGGGCTTCTTGACCTGGAACAGATAGAGATCGCGCATGATGCGGCCGTCCTCGCGGATGCGGCCGTTCTCGGTCATGAAGTCGTTGATGGGCGTCTCATGCATCTTCTTCAGCACCGGCTCGGACGCGTCCGTGCCCGCCGCCTTGACGGCGTTCAGGTAGTGCATGGCGGCGCTGTAGTTGCTGGCCTGGACCATGGACGGCATGCGGCCGGTGCGTTTGAAATAACGCTCGGACCATTGCCGCGACTTGTCGTCCAGGTCCCAGTAGAAGGGTTCCACCAGGTTCAGGCCCTGCGCGTATTCCAGCCCCACGCTGCGCACGTCCACGATGCTCATGAAGAGGGCGGCCACGCGCTGCTTGCTGCCCATGATGCCGAACTCGAACGCCTGCTTGATGCTGTTGATGGTGTCGCCGCTGCCGTTGGCCAGGCCGATCACCTGGGCCTTGGAGGCCTGCGCCTGCAGCAGGAACGAGGAGAAGTCCGCGCTGGCGATCGGGTGGCGCACGCTGCCTACGACCTGGCCACCCTTGGCCTTGACCACCGCCATGGCGTCGCGCTCCAGCGAATGGCCGAAGGCGTAATCGGAAGTGATGAAGTACCAGCTCTTGCCGCCGTCTTCCATGACGCCGTTGGCCACGCCGGTGGCATAGGCATAGGTGTCGTAGGTCCAGTGCATGCCGTTGGGCGAGCAGGCCTTGCCCGTCAGGTCGGCGGAGCCTGCGCTGGTGAAGATCACCACGCGCTTCATCTGGCGGGTCAGGTCCTGCACCGCCAGTGCGATCGCGGAGTTGGGCACGTCCAGGATCAGGTCCACCTTGTCATTCTCGTACCAGCGGCGCGCGGTCGCCACGCCGATGTCGACCTTGTTCTGGTGGTCGGCCGAGATCACTTCGATGGGCTTGCCCAGCACGGTGCCGCCGAAATCCTCGACGGCCATCTTCACGGCTTCCACGCCAAACTTGCCGGACAGGTCGGCCATCATGCCGGACTGGTCGCCGAGCACGCCGATCTTCACGACGTCATCGGATACCTGCGCCTGGGCCGATACGGACAGGGCGCCCAGCACGCAGGCGGCCAGGCTGTTCTTCAAACGGGTCTTCATGGGTATGTCTCCTCGGGGGCTAGTTTCTTTGCGCGCCGTCCTGTGCCGGACGGTCGCGCCGGGGCCGCTTACTCCAGCGTCTGGCCGGCGTAGGCGTCGATGAACATATTGGGTTTCAGGAAGAAGCTCAGCACCAAAGCGCCATTGGGCGCGCGCGCCACGTGCCGGTTGCCGCGCGGACGCCACACGTAGTCGCCAGCGCAGACCTCGCCTTCGGCGTCGACGATCGAGCCTTCCAGCACGAAGGTCTGTTCGACCTCCACGTGCTCATGCAGGGGCAGCTCGGTGCCGGGCTGCCAGCGGAACAGGGCGGTCAGCAAGCCGGTCTCCTTGTCCTGCATCAGCACCTTCATGTCTATGCCTTCCACTTGCGTCGGTTTCCACGGCAGATCGGCAACTTTGAGGAAGCGTGAAGCCAGGGGCGGCAAGGCGTTGGCTGCGGGGCAGCCGGGCGTTTCCAGGGCCATGATGTCTCCTACCAGAACTCTTTATGAGAGATAAAGAAAAAATCTTGTTATTGAGTGTTTAAAAATAGTCGCGTATATTGAGATTTATGTCAATCATGTTTTTGCCCGGCGCAAGCATGCAGCGACACAGGCCGGGCCAAGAAATCCGGCGCATATAAGACCAAGGAGACAAGCTTGAAACACGACTATCTGGACCGCACGTTCGGTCTGGCGGGGCGCGTCGCGCTGGTGACGGGCGCAGCAAGGGGACTGGGCTACGCCATCGCGCGGGCATTGGGCCAGGCTGGCGCCCAGGTGGTAATCAACGATCTTTCCGGCGAGGCCTGCGCGGCCGCCTGCGAGCGCCTGGCGGCCGAAGGCATCAAGGCCCACGGGGCGCCTTTCGATGTCGCCGACGAAAAGGCCGTGGCCGATGCCGTCGCGCAACTGGATAACGCAGGGCTGGCGGTCGACGTACTGGTCAGCAATGCCGGCAACCAGAACCGCAAGCCCGTGGTGGAGATGAGCTCCGCCGAATGGCAGGCCTTGCAGAACGTGCACGTCAACGGCGCCTTCCATTGCGCGCGGGCCGTGCTGCCCGGCATGGGCAAGCGCGGCTTCGGCCGCATCGTGCTGATGTCGTCCGTGGCAGGGCAGGCCACCATGCCCAACATCGCCGCCTACGCCACGGCCAAGGGCGCGATCGCGGCCTTCACGCGCGCGCTGGCGGTCGAATACGGCGCCAGCGGCATCACCTGCAATGCACTGGCGCCCGGTTTCGTGCGCACCGATTTCACGCAGGGGCTGCAGGACAATCCGCAGTTCCAGTCCTTCCTGGCCACGGCGGTGCCCGCCGGCCGCTGGGCCGCGCCGGAAGACATTGCACCCGCGGTGGTCTACCTGGCCTCGCCGGGCGCCGCGTTCGTCAACGGACACGTCCTGGCGATCGACGGCGGCCTGCTGGCCCGCATGTAGGAGCGCGCCCATGAACACCCCAGCGGTCCTGTCCGCCCAGGGATTGGTCAAGCGGTTCGGCGGCTTCAATGCCGTCGACGGCGTGTCCCTGTCCCTGCGCGAAGGCTCCATCCATGCCTTGATCGGCCCCAATGGCGCAGGCAAAACCACCTGCTTCAACCTGCTGACCAAGTTCCTCGCGCCCGACGCGGGCGTCATCCACTATCGCGGCCGCGACATCACGGCGCTGGCGCCCGAGCAGATCGCGCGCCTGGGCATCGTCCGCTCGTTCCAGATATCCGCCGTGTTCCTGGGCCTGACGGCGCTGCAGAACATGCGCGTGGCGCTGATGCGCCAGCACGGCGATGGCTGGCGCTTCTGGCGCAGCCGCAGCAGCATCGACCGCCTGAACGGCCGCGCCATGGAACTGCTGGACGCGGTCGGCCTCTCCGGCCTGGCGCACACCACTGCGGCGCTGCTGCCATATGGACGCAAGCGCGCACTGGAAATCGCGATGACTCTGGCGCTGGAGCCCGAAATCATGTTGCTGGACGAGCCCATGGCGGGCCTGGGCCAGGAGGACGTGACCCGCATCGCCGCGCTGATCCGGCGCGCGTCCGCCAACCGCAGCATCCTGATGGTCGAACACAACCTGTCGGTAGTCGCGGATCTGTCCGACACCATCACGGTGCTGGCGCGCGGCGCGGTGCTGGCCGAGGGCGACTACGCCACCGTGTCGAGCGACGAGCGCGTCATCACGGCCTACATGGGCTCCGACGAGGAGGCGCACTGAGATGCTGGTTATCAAGGACCTCAACGCCTGGTACGGCGAATCCCACGTGCTGCACGGCGTGGACATGGAAGTCAGGCGCGGCGAACTCGTCACCATCCTGGGCCGCAACGGGGCGGGCAAGACGACCACGCTGCGCGCCATCATGGGCATCATGGACAAGCGGCGCGGTTCCATCCGCTTGAACGGCCAGGAGACCGTGGGCATGGCGGCGCACCGCATTCCGCGGTTGGGCGTGGTGTATTGCCCCGAAGAACGGGCCGTGTTCCGCAGCCTGGACGTGACCGAAAACCTGATGCTGCCGCCGCGCCTGGCCGATGGCGGCATGTCGCTGGACGAAATCTACACGCTGTTTCCCAACCTGCGCGAACGCAGCGCCAGTTCGGGCGGCAACCTGTCGGGCGGCGAACAGCAGATGCTGGCGATCGCGCGCATCCTGCGCACCGGCGCCCAGCTCATCCTGCTGGACGAACCCACCGAGGGCCTCGCGCCCGTCATCGTGCAGCAGATCGGGCATGCCATCCGCACCCTGAAGGAGCGGGGCTTCACCATCGTGCTGGTCGAGCAGAACTTCCGTTTCGCGACCAAGGTGGCTGACCGCCACTACGTCATGGAGCACGGCTGCGTCGTCGACCAGCTGTCGGCAGAAGAAGCGCGCAACGATCCCGAGCGGATCAAGCGCCGCCTGGGCGTCTGAGGGGAGAATCCACGTGTTCGAAATATTCGGCGTGCCGTCCACGGCACTATTCGGCCAACTGCTGCTCGGCCTGATCAACGGTTCGTTCTACGCACTGCTGTCGATCGGGCTGGCGGTGATCTTCGGCCTGTTGAACATCATCAACTTCGCCCATGGCGCGCAGTACACGGCGGGCGCATTCCTGGCCTGGATGCTGCTGAACTATCTGGGCGTGAACTACTGGGCAGCGCTGGTGCTGGTGCCGCTCATCATGGCCGTGTTCGCCATCGTGGTCGAGCGCCTGCTGATCTCGCGCACCTACCGCATGGATCACTTGTACGGGCTGTTGCTGACCTTTGGCATCGCGCTGCTGATCGAAGGCGGCCTGCGTCAGGCCTATGGCGTATCGGGGTTGCCCTACACGATACCCAAGGCGTTGTCTGGCGGCGTCAACCTGGGCTTCATGTTCCTGCCCTGGTATCGCGGCTGGGCGGTGGCGGTGTCGCTGGTGCTGTGCCTGGCCGTGTGGGTGCTGATCGAGAAGACCCGCGTGGGCGCGATGCTGCGCGCGGCCACCGAGAATCCGACGGTGGTGCGCTCCTTCGGCATCAACGTGCCGCTGCTCATCACGCTGACCTACGCGCTGGGCGTGGCGCTGGCGTCGGTGGCGGGCGTGATCGCCGCGCCGATCTACCAGGTCAGTCCGATGATGGGCTCCAACCTCGTGGTGGTGGTGTTCGCGGTGGTGGTGATCGGCGGCATGGGCTCCATCATGGGCGCCATCATCAGTGGTTTCGGGCTGGGCATCATCGAAGGCCTGACCAAGGTGTTCTATCCCGAGGCCGCCAACCTGGCGATCTTCATCATCATGGTGCTGGTGCTGCTGTGCAAGCCCGCGGGCCTGTTCGGCAAGCCGCTGCAGGTGCAGAACGTGCTGGCCGCCGAGGCCACGCGCGAGCCGGTGCAGCTGAGCCGCCGCGGCATGCGCGTGGCGATGGCTGTGCTGGCCGTGGCCGCCATCGCCGCGCCCTGGTTCATCTATCCGACCTTTCTGATGAAGGTGCTGTGCTTCGCGCTGTTTGCCGCGGCCTTCAATCTGCTGGTGGGCTACGTGGGCCTGCTGTCGTTCGGCCATGCCGCGTTCTTCGGCGCGGCTGCCTACGCGACCGGCATCGTGATGAAGCTGCTGAGCGCCACGCCCGAACTCGGCCTACTGGCCGGGGTGCTGACGGGGGGGCTGCTGGGTCTGGCGTTTGGCGCCGTCGCGATCCGGCGCCAGGGCATCTACTTCGCGATGATCACGCTGGCGTTGTCGCAGCTGGTCTACTTCATTGCGGTCCAGGCGGGTTTTACCGGCGGCGAGGACGGCCTGCAAAGCGTGCCGCGCGGCAAGCTGTTCGGCATCTTCGATCTTGATGGCGTGATGCCGATGTATTACTTCACGTTGGCCGTGTTCGCGCTGGGCTATGCCTTTGTGCTGCGCGTGCTGAACTCGCCCTTTGGCGAGGTGATCCGTTCGGTGCGCGACAACGAGCAGCGCGCGCGCTCGCTGGGCTATTCCACTTCGCGCTACAAGCTGATGGCGTTCACGCTGTCGGCCTCGGTGGCGGGGCTGGCCGGCGGCCTGAAGGTGCTGGTGTTCGGCGTCGCGTCGTTGACGGACGTGCATTGGCACGCCAACGGCGAAGTGGTGCTGATGGCGCTGCTGGGCGGCATCGGCACGGTGTTCGGCCCGCTGGCCGGCGCGTTCACCTTCGTGTCGCTGCAGAACTACCTGGCGCCGCTGGGCTCCTGGGTGCTCATCGTCCAGGGCGCAATCTTCGTCCTCTGCGTCCTCCTGTTCCGCGACGGCATCATGGGATTGGTCTCGCGGGCCTGGCTGGCGCTTACCCGTACGAAAAAGGAATCCTGATGTACTTGCATGTCGTAATGCTGCAGCTGTCCGAGGCCGCCGACGCGCGCTTCCATGACCGCGTCCAGGGCTATTGCCAACGCATCCTGGCCGAATGCGAAGGCGTGGCGGGCTACGCCTTCCGGCCCAACGAAGCCAGCCGCTCGGACGGCCTGACCCACGCCGTGGTGGCGGCCTTTGCGGACAGCCCCGCGCATGACCGCTACCAGGTCTCGCCCGCGCACCAGGAGATGAAGGCCTACATGGCCGGCTTCATCGAGCGCCTGGTGGTGTATGACGGGGAAATTCCTACGTTCAGCTGAATGGCCCGAACCGCGCCCGGGCTCCCGGAAAGGGATAAACTCGCGGATGACTTTTCATCGTCTGGCCGCCTGCAGGGCAGGCCGCCCGCGGTAGCGGGCGCCTCGCGGGGCTGGCTGTTTTCTATTGCCGGATTCCGGCCACGTATTCTTCATAGGTCGAGTGAACATGGACTACGTATTGCCCCCTCAGCCGCCCGTCGCGGTTCCCGTTGCCGGCAGCGCCGCGCTGTTTCCGGTGCGTCGCGTCTATTGCGTCGGCCGCAATTATGCCGAACACGCCAAGGAAATGGGCTTCACGGGCCGCGAGGATCCGTTCTTCTTCTGCAAGCCGGCCGACGCCGTGCTGAGCGTGGCCGACGGCGAAACCGGCAAGATGCCGTATCCGCCCAAGACCTCCAACCTGCACTACGAAATGGAATTGGTCGTGGTGCTGGGCAAGGGCGGCCGCGACATCCCGGTCGAACAGGCCAATGAGTGTGTGTGGGGCTATGCGCTGGGCCTGGACATGACCCGCCGCGACCTGCAAGGCGAAATGAAGAAGCAGGGCCGCCCCTGGGAAATCGGCAAGGCCTTCGACCTGTCCGCGCCGCTGGGTCCGATCCATCCGCGCAGCGTCGTCGGCACCCTGGAAAAGGGCGCCATCTGGCTGGACGTGAATGGCCAGCGCAAGCAGTCCAGCGACATTTCGCAGATGCTGTGGAACATTCCTGAGAGCATTTCCTACCTGTCCGGCCTGTTCGAACTGCAACCCGGCGACCTCATCTTCACCGGCACGCCCGAAGGCGTGGGCGCCGTGCTGCAAGGCGACGTGATCACCGGCGGCGTCGAAGGCCTGGGTGAACTGCGCGTCCAGATCGTTTAAAGTACGCCCCGGATCCGTTTTCACCACTTCAGGAGCGCCAGCATGCGCAGCAAGATCGTGCTGACCGCCTTCGTCGTGTTCGGCTTCGTTCTCGCCGGTTGCAACACCGTCGCGGGCATGGGCAAGGACATGTCGAAGGCAGGCAACGCCATTACCAACGCCGCCGACAAGTAATTGCCGGGGCGGTTTTGAGAAGGCCTGAGTTGGGAGTCACGCCCCGCTCAGGCCTTTGCACGTTCAGGCGCTAGGAAGCAAGGTGTGCTTCTGCGCCCGCTATGAAAATCCTGAGTGAGAAATCGAGTTGCTCGGGCCCGTAGGTGTCGATTCCCAATGCGACGGCCTGGCGTAGCCGTGAATAGGACTTTCCATCGACCGAATCCAGCCATTTCTGAAGCTGGCGAGGTCTGGTGCGATCGACCGCTGACCTGGCCTGCCAGATATCCTTCACATGGCCAACGCAGAGGGCGGCCAGCAGCACGGCCAGGCGCACCGCGGCCGCTTCGCTGAAGCCCGCCCGATTCAGCTGTTCGAGCAATTCCTCGGTCGGCAGCAGGTTCCAGCTCATCAGCTCGGAATCGTCAAAGCGAAGATGTTCCGCCAAGCCCCCCATGGCGACGGCTGCGTCGACCAGGTGGGTCGCGTAGGTCCTGCATGCGTCTTGCCATGTGGCCGCGTGAGCGATGTCGGCGCTGCTGAAGCTGGCCGTCAGCGTGTCCTTCGCGACAAGCGCCAGCAGCGTCTGGCGATCTTTCACGTGATAGTTGAGCGCCTTCCGGTCCACATTGAGCGCATCCGCCAGTGCCTGCATCGACAATTTGTCGTGACCGATGCGCCTTGCCGCCCGCAAGATCCGGTCCAGATCAAGGCCGGCTCGTTCTCCTCTTCCGCGCTCAACTTCCCCTAAAACGTCTTTTTTCATCGTCTTTTCGGCGTGATGTTTGGTCAACAAGCAGGCCGCCTCAAGTCTGCTTGAGCGCGGAAAGCATGGCACATCCTGAGGAAAACCCTGCTTGACCTCAGTTGATCGTAACACTAACTTCAACGCCATATTCCCGGCCGGGAATAAGGCGTTGAAGAGGCGGGATGCTGATCAGAGGGTGCATGGATCGCTGCCAACAACGTCGTGACCAGCAGCAGGCTGCACGGAATGGAGGTGGTTCGCCCAGTGATCAACTTTCGACACCGGTCGGCATGAAATATCTCAATTGGCCCCAAGCTTGGAGCATCCGGGCCGGGCTATTGAGACGGCTGCGGACGCGCTATCGGGATGCCTCCCCTCCCTGAATTCTTGCATCGACCATGACCTATGCGTACATGCCCGATTGTTATGTCTAAACAATCCAGATTTTTCAGAGAACCAGCGAGAAATCCGGGATTGAAGGAGGCCGCGTGCCAAACCAGATCATCAATTCGCGCCAGGTCAAAGTGCCGGCGCACTCGATCGTGTCGATCTTTACCGCCATGGGGGCGATTGCATGGGACTGCAATGCCTCTGAATCCCGAACGGGGCTCGAGCGCGGAACCGTCGCTCAGCTACGGCCCTCATCCGAGGCCTCGGTCGCGGAATCCGCGCCGCCGCCTGCGTCTGATTTTGCGTCTCTTGAGCGCCTGATGGAGCAGGGCGCGCTGGTCCGGATTCCGTCGATTCGAGACACAGTGCTGCGGGATGCCGGCGGATTTCGTTCCGACCTGGCGCGGCACGGGATAGGTTTTCAGATAGTCAGCTTGAACTCCGCGGCTTACGACCTCAAAGGCGGAAACCCGAGGACGCATCGCAAGCAGTCGTACAACGGCCAGGTTCCCACCGTCGCGGAGACACAGCAGCTTGTCCTGACTTATGACCTGGGTCAGCACGGAAACGATCAAAGCCAATTGATTTTCAGCGCCATGACGGGGCACGCGAGCTGGGCGCCGAAGGGGCCTTCGGCGGACATTGCGCTGAGCCGGCTGGCGTACTTCACCACATTCAACAACCGTCAGTGGGAGTTGAAGGCAGGCTATCTCAGCAATGCCCTGGAGTTCGTGGGCTTGTACGTTGGCGGTTCGTTGGCGGTCGGCGCGCAAGGGATGAATGCCATCATTCCCTTTCAGGTCGGCCTGTCACGCCTGCCTTTCGCCACCCCGGGCGTAAACGTGACCTACAACGGCTCTGGCGGCTTCTACAACAAGACCGGAATTCAGCGCAGCATAAGCCCCTATGGAGCAGAGGCCGAAGAGTCGGAACATCAGCATGGGCTGAAGTGGAAAACGCCGGGAAGCGGGTGGTTGGCGATCAACGAAACCGGAGTGAAGCAGCAAGCAAGTCCCGACAACCCTTCGAGATGGTTTCGGATCGGGGGGATTTTCAATACGTCCGACTACGCCAGGTTCGATTCCCGCCAGCGCAGCTCGAACAACTACGCGCTCTATGCCGCGGGAGACCAGCAGATTTCGCGGCTGACGCCCAACTCCTCGTCTGCGCAGGGATGGTACGCCGGCCTTTCCTTGCACCTTGCTCCCGCGGATCAGAATCTGTACACCAAGTTCGTGGAGGCCAGGCTATATACGATAGGGACGTTTCCATCGCGACCCTATGACATGCTATCCGCCACGGTCACCTGGTCGGATTTCAGCGATACCGCGAAGGACGCGTTCGGCAAGCGGGGCGTGGACACGGCCAACTCGAGCAGTGCGGCCATGGTGTCCTACATGGCGCGCCTCTATCCCGGCGTCTATCTGAGCACGGGACTCAGCTACATCCGATCCCCGTCATTCGTGCCCGTGGACAACAATGCCTTGAATTTTCTGGTGGGGTTCAACATGTTCATGTAAGGGGGGCATTCTTCCCTTCCGCCCCATGGCCATCTTTACTATATGGGGACTGCCAAAAAAAACGCCCGATGAGATTCATCGGGCGTTCATTCCTTGGGCCAAGCCTGCGCTGGTCGCCTGCGGCAGGAGGCGCATGGGGGCGAGGCCTACAGCACATCTCCAGCATAGTCGGCCAGGCGCGAACGCTCGCCGCGCTGCAGGGTGACATGCCCCGAATGCGGCCAGCCCTTGAAGCGGTCGACCACGAAGGTCAGGCCGGAACTGCCTTCGGTCAGGTAGGGCGTATCGATCTGGGCAATGTTGCCCAGGCAAATCACCTTGGTGCCCGGGCCCGCGCGCGTGACCAGCGTCTTCATCTGCTTGGGCGTCAGGTTCTGCGCCTCGTCGATGATCAGGTACTTGTTCAGGAAGGTGCGGCCGCGCATGAAGTTCAGGGACTTGACCTTGATGCGCGAACGGATCAGATCCATGGTGGCGGCGCGCCCCCAGTCCCCGTTGCCTTCGCCTTCGCCCATGTTCAGGACGTCCAGGTTGTCTTCCAGGGCGCCCATCCAGGGCAGCATCTTCTCTTCTTCCGTACCCGGCAGGAAACCGATGTCTTCCCCGACCGGCACCGTGACGCGGGTCATGATGATTTCGGTGTAGCGCTTGGTTTCCAGCACCTGGGTGATGCCCGCGGCCAGCGCCAGCAGCGTCTTGCCCGTGCCCGCCTGACCTAGCAGTGACACGAAGTCGCACTCCGGATTCATCAGCAGGTTCATGGCGAAGTTCTGCTCGCGGTTGCGCGCGGTGATGCCCCAGACGTTGTTCTTGCCGTGGGTGTAGTCGCGCAGCGTGGCCAGCACCGCCATCTTGCCGCTGACCTCGCGCACCTGCGCGTACAGCGGCATCTGGCCTTCGAAGTAGACGAACTGGTTGACCACGAACTGCGAGCACAGCGGGCCATGGATGCGGTAGAAGGTGGTGCCGCCCTGTTGCCAGGATTCCACGTCCTTGCCGTGCTTGTTCCAGAAGTCCTCGGGCAGCTGCATCACGCCCGAGTACATCAGGTCCGAGTCCTCCATGACATGGTCGTTGAAGTAGTCTTCAGCGGCCATGCCCAGCGCGCGCGCCTTCAGGCGCATGTTGATGTCCTTGGACACCAGCACGACTTCGCGCTGCGGGTACTTTTCCTGCAGGGCGCGCACGACGCCCAGGATCTGGTTGTCGGCCTTGCCCATGGGCAGGTCGGACGGCAGCGTGCTGTGGATCGCGGTCGTCTGGAACATCAGGCGGCCGGTGGCGTCCTTGTTGCCCAGCTTGGTCAGCTCCAGGCCTTCGTCCAGCTGGGTCGCGTCCTGCACCAGCGCGTCCAGCGAACGGCTGACCTGGCGCGCGTTGCGCGCCACTTCCGACATGCCCTTCTTCTGATGGTCCAGCTCTTCGAGCGTCATCATCGGCAGGAAGATGTCGTGCTCTTCGAAGCGGAACAGGGAACTGGGATCGTGCAGCAGCACGTTGGTGTCCAGCACGAACAGCTTGCGCGGTTCGTTCTGGGCGCGGGCTTTGGTGCGCTTGGCGGGCGCCGGCTTGGCGCGGCGCGTTTCGGCGCGCGCAGCGGGAGCGGCTGGCGCCGGCGGCGGCACCTGGCGGGCGGGCGCGGGGATCTGCGCCTTGCGGGCCGGTGCGGCCAGGCCTTCAAGTTCGGGCTGGACGAGGAGCTCGTCTTCGTTGTCCTCGGCGAGGACTGCCTGGGTACTGGACCGCGCAGCGGCGGTCTTGGTGCTGCGGGCCTGCGCCCGGGCGGATTCGCCCGAGGGGAAGGTCAGGATGGCTGCGGGACGGGTGGGCAACTTCGGAAGCGGCATATTTGTCACTCTCCAGTGTGGGCCGGCTATAGCGCCTGACGGGTAAAACCTGTGCTGACGGCTAACCGATGCTCTTCGCTGCTTGCAGGACTTCCTTGGCGTGGCCCGGGACCTTCACCCCGCGCCACTCCTGCACCAGCACGCCATAGGCATCGATCAGGAAGGTGCTGCGCTCGATGCCGCGCACCTGCTTGCCGTACATGTTCTTCTGCTTGATGACGCCGAACAGATTGCAGACGGTTTCGTCGGCGTCGGAGATGAGAGGGAAGGGAAGTTCGTACTTGGCCTTGAAGTTCTCGTGCGATTTCAATGAATCGCGCGAGATGCCGATGACCACCGCGCTGGCCGCCAGGAATTCGGCGTGCAGGTCGCGGAAATCCTGGCTTTCGGTGGTGCAGCCAGGCGTGTTGTCCTTGGGATAGAAATACAGGATCACGGCGCGGCCCTGGCATTGCTCCAGGCTGATCGGACCTATGGTGCTTTCGGCGGTGAACAGCGGGGCGGGTTTGCCTATGGTCGGCGTCATTTCTGGGATTCTCCGTTGGGGGGGATGAGGGCCACGACCACGCGCCGGCCCTCCGCCATCAGGATGTTGTAGGTGCGCGAGGCGGCGTGCGTGTCCATGATCTCGACGCCGATGCCGGCCGCCAGCAGGGGGCGCAGCACCTCGGGGCGCAGGAACTGCTGGCGCGCGCCCGTGCCCACCAGCAGCACTTCCGGCGCATTCGCGGGACGGCTGGGGCTGGCTTCCGGTTCGTCCAGAAAGTCCATGGGGTCGCGGACGGGCTCGGACAATCCGGCCGCCTGGCGCAAGAGGGTGGGGGTGATGTCGGCCGGCGACTCAACAGGCCAGTGGGTCACTTCGCCTTCGGGGCCGAACGCGACCGAGGAGGAAAAACGTACCTGGTTGACCTCGATATAGCCATCGCCATAGGCGGTGACGGTATTCAGAGCGGCCGTCGCAGGATCGGTATGCAGCTTCAATAAAAACTCCGGCTATATGGCCCGATAATAGCGCATCGGGATGACGCCATGTTGCAGGGTATCCACGAGAGAGACCCCTACGCCGCACTCGCTGCGCCCGCTTGCTGCCCCCAAGAGGGGGCGCGTTTTGCCTTGGGGCGGCCCGGCGGAGAACCGAGGCCCCCACGCCGCACTCGCTGCGCTCGCTTGCTGCCCCCCGAGGGGGTGTTTTGCCTTGGGGCGGCCCGGCGGAGAAACGAGGCCCCCACGCCGCACTCGCTGCGCTCGCTTGCTGCCCCCGAGGGGGCGCGTTTTGCCTTGGGGCGGCCCGGCGGCAAAACAGGGCTTCTTTGCCACGCGATTTCCCTCGGGCGGACCCTGAAATCGGCCCCTTTTTTTCCCCATTTGCCGCACAGCCCTCCTTGCGCTAGATTACAGGGTTTTGCTGCACTGCAATCCCTTGCCGGCGCAGCGTTTCGGACCCTTTTCCCCTTCGCGCATTCGCGCCCTGGTTTTTTCGCCCTTTTTATCGCCCCCTAAGGATTCCCATCATGAGGAAGTTCTCCCGCATCGAGCGTCTGCCCCCGTACGTTTTCAACATTACCGGCGAGCTCAAGATGGCGGCGCGTAGGCGTGGCGAAGACATCATCGACATGTCGATGGGCAACCCGGACGGCGCGACTCCCAAGCACATCGTCGACAAGATGGTGGAAGCGACGACCCGCCCGACCACGCACGGCTATTCCGTGTCCAAGGGCATTCCGCGCCTGCGCAAGGCGATCTGTGACTGGTACCAGCGCCGCTATGCGGTCGAGTTCGATCCGGATTCCGAAGCCATCGTCACCATCGGCTCCAAGGAAGGCCTGGCCCACCTGATGCTGGCCACGCTGGACCGCGGCGACACCGTGCTGGTACCCAACCCCAGCTATCCGATCCATATCTACGGCGCGGTCATCGCCGGCGCCAATATCCGTTCCGTGCGCATGACGCCGGGGGTGGACTTCTTCGAGGAACTGGAACGCGCCGTGCGCGAGTCCATCCCGAAGCCCAAGATGATGGTGCTGGGCTTTCCCAGCAACCCGACCGCGCAATGCGTGGACCTGTCGTTCTTCGAGCGCGTGGTGGCGCTGGCCAAGGAACACGACATCCTGGTCGTGCATGACCTGGCCTACGCCGATATCACCTTCGACGGCTACGTGGCGCCGTCCATCATGCAGGTGCCCGGCGCGCGCGATGTCGCCGTCGAGTTCTTCACGATGAGCAAGAGCTACAACATGGCGGGCTGGCGCATCGGCTACATGGTCGGCAACCGCGAGCTGGTCAACGCGCTCGCGCGCATCAAGAGCTATCACGACTACGGCACGTTCACGCCGATCCAGGTGGCATCCATCGCCGCGCTGGACGGTCCGCAGGACTGCGTGAACGAAATCGTGGCGCAGTACCAAAGCCGCCGCGACGTGCTCGTGCGCGGCTTGCATGAAGCAGGTTGGAATGTGGAAATTCCCAAGGCGTCCATGTACATCTGGGCGCAGATCCCCGAACCCTACAGGGCGATGGGCTCTTTGGAATTTGCCAAGCGCGTCCTGTCGGATGCGAAGGTGGCCGTGTCCCCCGGGATCGGCTTTGGCGAGTATGGCGACGAATACGTGCGCTTCGCTTTGATCGAAAACGAGCAGCGCACCCGGCAAGCGGTGCGAGGCATCAAAGACATGTTCCGCAAGGACGGATTGCTGCGCTAGGCCCACCCCCGAAGCGCTGCGCGCTTCCCCCTCAAGGGGGCGCCGCAGCGGACCGGCAAAGCCGGCTCCGCGCGGCCCCGCGTGGCGCTGCCAAGTGTGGAGTCTTTCGTACAGCAGTTATGGAGAACCGAAAATGAATTCCCCTCAACGCCCGCCTGCAGAAGGCGCCGCGATGAAACCCATGAAAGTCGGCCTGCTCGGCCTGGGCGTGGTTGGCGGAGGCACCTGGTCGGTGCTGTCGCGCAATGCTGAAGAAATCGCACGCCGCGCCGGTCGCCGCATTGAAGTGACCCGCGCCGCCGTGCGCGACGTGGCCAAGGCGCGTGCGCGCGTGGGCGACGCCATCCTGGTCGATACCGATGTGCGCGCGCTGGTGCGCGATCCCGAAATCGACATCGTGGTCGAACTGATCGGCGGCGACACGCTGGCGCGCGAGCTGGTGCTGGAAGCCATCGCCAACGGCAAGCACGTCGTGACCGCCAACAAGGCGCTGCTGGCCAAGCACGGCAACGAGATCTTCGCTGCAGCCCATGAACGCGGCGTGATGGTGACCTTCGAAGCCGCCGTCGCGGGCGGCATCCCCATCATCAAGGCGATCCGCGAAGGCCTGACCGCCAACCGCATCCAGTGGGTGGCCGGCATCATCAACGGCACCACCAACTTCATCCTGTCCGAAATGCGTACGCGCGGCCTGCCGTTCGCCGACGTGCTGGCCGAGGCGCAACGCCTGGGCTACGCCGAAGCCGACCCCACGTTCGACGTGGAAGGCGTGGACGCGGCGCACAAGCTGACCCTGCTGGCGTCGCTGGCCTTCGGCGTGCCGGTCCAGTTCGACCGCGCCTACATCGAAGGCATTTCGCAGCTGGCCGCCGAGGACATCGAGCATGCCGAACGCCTGGGCTACCGCATCAAGCTGCTGGGCGTCACCAAGCGCCGTCCGGACGGCATCGAACTGCGCGTGCATCCCGCGCTGGTGCCGGCCGAGCGCCTGCTGGCCAACGTCGAAGGCGCGATGAACGCCGTGCTGGTCAAGGGCGACGCCGTCGGCCCCACGCTGTACTACGGCCAGGGCGCGGGCGAAGAACCCACCGCCTCGGCCGTGGTGGCCGACCTGGTCGATGTGACCCGCCTGCACACCGCCGATCCGGGCAACCGCGTGCCGCACCTGGCGTTCCAGCCGGACGCCATGTCCGATACGCCGATCCTGCCGATCGAAGATGTCAGCACCTCGTACTACCTGCGCCTGCGCGTGGACGACCAGCCGGGCGTGCTGGCCGACATCGCCCGCATCCTGGCCGACCGTTCCATCTCCATCGGTTCGATGATCCAGCAGCCGTCGCACATCGGCGGCGCCGACATCATCTTCCTGACGCATGAAGCGGTTGAAGGCAACGTCAATCAGGCGATCGAGCGCATCGAAGCCCTGCCGTTCGTGCGCTCGAAAGTGACGCGCCTGCGCGTGGAAAATTTGCTATGAAATACATCTCCACCCGCGGCGGCATGACGCCGCTGCAGTTCTCGGACATCCTGCTGGAAGGCCTGGCGCCGGACGGCGGCTTGGCCGTGCCGGAGCAACTGCCCCAGGTTTCGGCGGAAACGCTGGAGTCCTGGCGCGGCCTGCCGTATGCCGACCTGGCGTTCGAAGTGCTGTCGCTGTTCGCCACCGACATTCCGGCCGACGACCTGCGCCGCTTGACGCGCGCGGCCTACAACCAGCAGACCTTCAACAGCGAGGACATCGTCCCGCTGCGTCCGCTGGACGGCGGCCTGTCGCTGCTGGGCCTGTCTGAAGGGCCGACGCTGGCCTTCAAGGACATGGCCATGCAGTTCCTGGGCCAGGTCTTCGAATACGTGCTGGCCAAGCGCGGCACCACCCTGAACATCGTGGGCGCCACCTCCGGCGACACGGGTTCGGCGGCGGAGTACGCCTTGCGCGGCAAGAAGGGCGTGGCGGTGTTCATGCTGTCGCCCCACGGCCGCATGAGCGCCTTCCAGCGCGCGCAGATGTATTCGCTGCAGGACGAGAACATCCACAACATCGCCGTGCGCGGCGTGTTCGACGAAGCCCAGGACATCGTCAAGGCCCTGGCCGGCGATCTCGAGTTCAAGAGCAAGTACCGCCTGGGCGCGGTCAACTCCATCAACTGGGCGCGCATCGCCGCCCAGGTGGTGTACTACTTCCACGGCTGGCTGCGCGCCACCAGCAAGGCCGGCGAGCAGGTTTCGTTCGCGGTGCCCTCGGGCAATTTCGGCAACATCCTGTCCGGCCACATCGCGCGCAGCATGGGCCTGCCGATCCGCCGCCTGGTGCTGGCCACGAACGAAAACAACGTGCTGGAAGAGTTCTTCCGCACGGGCGTCTATCGTCCGCGTCCCGCCGAGCAGACCTACGCCACCTCCAGCCCGTCCATGGACATTTCGCGCGCGTCGAATTTCGAGCGCTTCGTGTTCGACCTGGTCGGCCGCGACGCGGCGCGCGTCAAGGAACTGTGGGCCGGCATGGCGCGCGACGGGTCTTTCGATCTGTCCGCCCTGAAGCCGCAGTTCGAGGAACGCTATGGCTTCGTGTCGGGCGCAAGCACGCACGAAGACCGCCTCGCGACGATCCGTTCGGTCTACGACGAAACCGGCGTGCTGATCGATCCGCACACCGCCGATGGCGTCAAGGTCGCGCGTGAATTCGTCGAGCCCGGCGTGCCCATGCTGGTCCTGGAAACCGCCTTGCCGGCGAAGTTCTCGGAAACCATTGAAGAGGCCCTGGGCCGTCCGGCCACGCCGCCGGGCAACCTGGCCGATCTTGAATCCTTGCCGCAGCGCGTCGAACTCATGGATTGCGATGCGGGCGCCGTGCGCCGTTTCATCGAGGCGAACGCCAAGGTGTAAAGGCCGCTTGCGTCTTGTATGCGTGTGCAACCCCTCGCAGGCCGGGCCTTCGAGGGGTTTCTTTCATTTTGGCGGGTCAGCGGCTTTACCTTCGCATGCATTTTGACCACAACCCGTCACGAATGCGGGGACAGTGTCAGATACAGTGAATTCACGATTCACTTTCGGAGAACACGCCCATGAAACTGAAGACCATGACGCTCGCCCTGGCCGTGACCGGATTCGGAGTGCTGGCGGGATGCTCGTCTCCGTCGGTCATTCAGCAGCGGGATGGCAGCTCGACCGTGACGCCGGACAAGCCCGAGTACGACAAGGATTCGGGCATGTACGAATACGACAAGGACGGCAAGAAGGTCCAGATCAACAAGGACGACGTGAAGTCGATCGAACAGGTGAAGTGACCGCCGTTCCGATATGCTTGTCCATGCAAAAAGCCCCGGCCGCTCAAGGCGCCGGGGCTTTTTCGTTGGCGCAGGGCGCCCGCAGCGTTACTGCTTGGCTGCGTCTTCGGCGTGGTAGCGGCCGACGCGGTCGACTTCGTTCTTCGAGCCCAGGATCACGCTGACGCGCTGGTGCAGCTTGTCAGGCTGGATCTCCATGATGCGCTGCGTGCCGTTGATCGCGGCGCCGCCGGCCTGTTCGACCAGGAAGCTCATGGGGTTGGCTTCGTACATCAGGCGCAGCTTGCCGGCCTTGCCAGGTTCGCGGGCATCCCACGGGTACATGAAGATGCCGCCGCGGGTCAGGATGCGATGCACGTCGGCCACCATGGAGGCGATCCAGCGCATGTTGTAGTCCTTGCCCAGCGGACCGGTCGTGCCGGCCAGGCAATCGTCGACGTAGCGCTTGACCGGGGCAGCCCAGTGGCGCATGTTCGACATGTTGATGGCGAATTCCTTGGTGTCCTCCGGCACGCGGATGTTCTCGTGCGTCAGCACCCACGAGCCCATTTCGCGGTCCAGCGTGAAGCCCACCACGCCATTGCCGATGGTCAGCACCAGCATCGTCTGCGGACCATAGACGGCATAGCCGGCCACGACCTGCTTGTCGCCCGGTTGCAGGAAGTCCTGCTCGCACACCGGCGCGCCCGATACGTCATGCGGGGCGTGCAGCACCGAGAAGATGGTCCCGATGGAGACGTTGACGTCGATGTTCGAAGAGCCGTCCAGGGGATCGAACAGCAGCAGGTATTCGCCCTTGGGGTAGCGGTTCGGAATCAGATGGATGGTTTCCATCTCTTCCGAGGCCATGGCCGCCAGATGGCCGCCCCATTCATTGGCTTCGAGCAGGATTTCGTTGGACAGCACGTCCAGCTTCTTCTGCACTTCGCCCTGGACATTCTCGCTTTCCAGGCTGCCGAGGACGCCGCCGAGCGCGCCCTTGCTCACCGCATGGCTGATGGCCTTGCAGGCGCGCGCGACCACTTCGATGAGCAGCCGCACTTCCGGCGCGAGGGCTTGGGCGGAGCGCTGCTGCTCCACCAGGTATTGGGTCAGTGTTTTACGTTTCAAAGGAACCTCCTATGCTGCGAATTCTAAAGCCTTGGATACGATTTCCTGCACATTGCGCGACAGGCCTTCCTGTGCGCGCACCCGCTGCAGGGCGGCCTGCATAGGCGTGCGCAGGGCGGGCACGAAGCGTGCCCAGTTGTCCAGCGCGCGCGCCAGGCGGGCGGCAATCTCGGGGTTGAGGGCATCCAGCGCCAGCACCTGCTCGGCCCAGAAGGCGTAGCCGGTGCCATCGGGGTGATGCATGCCGCGGGCGTTGTTCAGGCAGAACTGGAAGATCAGCGAGCGCGCGCGGTTCGGGTTGCGCAAGGTGAACGCGGGGTGCTGCATCAGCTCGCGCGCGGTCTGCACGGTGGTCGAGCGGGCCGCAGCCTGCAGGGCGAACCACTTGTCCACCACCAGGGCGTTGTCGCGCCATTTGTCGTAGAAAGCGGCAAGCGCCTTGTGCGGGAAGTCGCCCTGGCCGAAATTGATCAGCGCGGACAGCGCCGCCATGCTGTCGGTCATGTTGCCGGCCTTCTCGTACTGCTGCTCGGCCAGGCGCTGGGCATCCGGTTCGCCCGCCGCCATCAGGTGGCTGAGCGCCAGGTTCTTCAAGGCGCGCCTGCCGGCCGGAACCGGCGCCGGACTGTATTCGCCCGGGGTCTGGTTGTCGTCGAATGCCTGGCGGAATTCGGCGGACAACTGGCGTCCCAGTTCGGCGCGCAGGAAGTCGCGCGCGACCGCGAGGGCCGGCGGGTCCACCTGCTGCATGCGTTCTGCCAGGGTCTTTTCGGACGGCAGGGCCAGGGCGCGGGCGCGATAGGCGGCGTCCAGCGCCGGATCGGTCAGCAACGCGCGCCAGGTCTCGATGAAGGCGGCGTCGGCATGCAGGGTCTTGCCGGCCTGGCGGGCCTCGGCCAGCGCCAGGATCTGGCGGGTGGCGAATTCCTGGCCGGCCTCCCAACGCGCGAAGGGATTGCCGTCGTGCGCCGACAGCAGGGCCAGTTCTTCGTTGGTCCAGTCGTAGTCCACGATGACCGGGGCCGAGAAGTCGCGCAATAGCGACGGCACGGGACGCTCGGCGATATCCTCGAATACCCATTGCTGGCTTTGCTGCGTCAGTTCCAGCAGCGCGGTGTCCAGGACCGCGCCAGCATGGCGCAGTGGCAGCGCGCGGCCGTCGCGGTCCAGCAAGCCGATGGCGAACGGGATGTGGAAGGGGGCCTTGACGTAGTCGGCGCCGGCCTTCTTCTCCACGCCGACCGGCGGGCATTCCTGGGTGAGCGTCACGGTGCAGCGGCGCGCGGCGGCGTCGTGGTCGAGCTTGACGGTCACGCGCGGCGTGCCGGCCTGGCGGTACCAGCGGCGGAACACGGACAGGTCGCGGTCCGGATGCTGGCGTACGTAGACGGATTCCATGGCGGCGACGAAGTCGTCGCAGGTCACGGCCTGGCCGTCATGGCGGCGGAAGTACTCGTCCATGCCGGCGCGAAAGCCTTCCTCGCCCAGCAGAGTGTGCTGCATGCGGATGACTTCGGCGCCTTTCTCGTACACGGTGGCCGTGTAGAAGTTGCCGATCTCCTGGTAACTTTCAGGCCGGATCGGATGGGCCATGGGACCGGCGTCTTCCGGAAACTGGGCGGCGCGCAACGCCACAACGTCGTCGATGCGCTTGACCGCGCGGGCGCTCGCGGCCTCGGCGGCATCCATGCCGTGGGCCATCATGTCGGCGCTGAATTCCTGGTCGCGAAAGACGGTCAGGCCTTCCTTCAGGCTCAGCTGGAACCAGTCACGGCAGGTGACGCGGTTGCCGGTCCAGTTGTGGAAGTACTCGTGTCCGATGACGGATTCGATGCCTTCATAGTTGGCGTCCGTGGCCGTATCCGCATCCGCCAGCACGTAGGCGGCGTTGAAGATGTTCAAGCCCTTGTTTTCCATCGCGCCCATGTTGAAGTCATGGACGGCCACGATCATGAAGCGGTCCAGGTCCAGCTCCAGGCCGAAGCGGCTTTCGTCCCAGCGCAGCGCGCGCACCAGCGAATCCAGCGCCCATTCGGTCTTGGATTCCGAGCCCGGGTCGCTGTAGACCTGCAGCAGCACGTCGCGGCCGCTGGACGTCTTCACGGTGGTTTCGCGGTGGGTGAGCTTGCCTGCCACCAGCGCGAACAGGTAGCAGGGCTTGGGGAAGGGATCTTCCCATTCGACTTCGTTGCGGCCGTCGGGCAACTGGCGCGTGGCCAGCAGGTTGCCGTTGGACAGCAGCACCGGATACTCGGGCTGGGCGCGCAAGGTCACGCGGTAGCGCGACATCACGTCGGGCCGGTCGGCGAACCAGGTGATGCGGCGAAAACCTTCGGCTTCGCATTGGGTGAAGAAGTTGCCGCCCGAGACGTACAGGCCCATCAGCGTGGAATTGGCCGACGGTTTGCATCGGCTGACGATTTCCACCGTGGCGGCGGGGGGCAGGCCGTAAAGGGCCAGGCTGTGTTCGGAAAGGCGGTAACTGTCGGCGGGCAGGGCCGTGCCATTCACGCCTACCGAGACGAGTTCCAGGTCTTCGCCGTCCAGGATCAGGGCGGCGTCGGCGCTGGCCCCGGCCTTGCGTTGCACTTGCATCGTGCAGCGCACTTCGGTCGCGTCCGGCGCGAGGTCGAAGGCGAGGGCGACTTCGGGAATGTCGTAGGGGTAGGGCTGGTAATCCTTGCGATATACGGTTACGGGCGTGTCTGTGCGCATGGGATTGCAGTCCTGTATGAACGAGGGTTCTATTGTAGTGGCTGGGCAAGACGCGCCGACCTGGGCCGTTTGGCGTACCGTAAACTTTTTGTAGCGGTCTGAGTCAAAGTCAGTATCATGGCGCCGTCGCGCGCCAGAGGGGTGTCAAATGTCGAGGTTGTCCATGTTCAATATGCGCCGCTGGGCCGGTCTGCTGGCCGTGGCGGGGGCGTTTGCCCTGACGGGTTGTGCCGCGCCCACGGTTTCCGCGCGGGTCACTTCCTTTCAGCAATGGCCCGCAGGCGTGGAGGGGCAAACCTACCAGTTCATTGCCGCCGACGCCTCGCAAAACAATAATCTCGAATATCAGTCCTATCAGGACATGGTGCGGGCCGGCATAGGCGCAACCGGCCTGGTCGAGGCCAGGCCTGGCGCCAAGGGTCGTTTCGACGTGTCGTTCAACTACGGCACCTCGCAGACCCAGATAATGGTGCAGCGTCCGTACGACCCATATTTCTACGGCGGCTACGGCTACGGAGGTTTCTACGGTCCGCGTCCGTGGGGAGCGGGATATGGCTACTGGGGGCCGGACTGGGTGGACGTGCCCATGGTCGTGCAGCGCAATACCCTCACCCTGCATATCTACGACACGCAGCGCAGCGGCGCCGAGGTATACCGTTCCAGCGCTTTCATATTGAGCGAGCGCGACGATTTCCTGCGTACCATGCCGTACCTGGTGCGCGCAATATTTGATAATTTTCCCGGGAATAATGGCGCGGAACGCGAAATCCGCTTCCCCGTGCAATGAAATCGGCGTGGCTTTTCGGTCCCGCCTTTAAATAAAATCGGCGCACCAAAATGGTGCGCCGATTTTTTTCTTACTGGCGAATAGGTTCTTATTCTTTGATAAGAAAACTGTCGCGGGTCGCGCCTGCGGCTTCTTCCGCGGCGAGCCAGCGGGGAGCCTTGCCACGGCCGCTCCACGTTTCCCCTGTTTGAGGATGGCGGTACTTGGGCGCAACGGCGCGTTTGGCGGCGTTGGCCGGACGGGCAGCGGCGCCAGCCTTGCGGCGGCCGCCGGTGGCGGCGCGGGCGGGTTTGCCGGCGCCATAGGCTGCGACGATTTCTTCAGGCGTGATGTCGTACTCGCGCATCGACGTGATGATCTGCGTGATCACGGGCTTGCGACGCTTGGTTTGCAGGACTTCAGCCTTCTTTTGTAGCTTGTTGATTTCCTTTTCGATCTTTGCTTGCAGTGCTGCGTAGGATTCTCGGGCCATGGTTTATTCCTGATTATGGAACTGCTGTAATCGCCGGCGAAGTTATTGTGTAATTGTTGTGCCTCGCATAATACAGAAGTTACGGCTTGACTTCCTGGTTTCTGAAGCAATTACTTTGTATCAAAAGAGTCCGATACCGTTTTCAGGCGCGCGAGTGCCCGCGACGAGCCAAGTATTGGGAAGGATATTCTCGAATTTGGGACAACTTGAAACAATAGGGGTATTGGTTCACGAGGCGGACGAATAGCCGCGCGTGCCCTTGCATCTGCCCGATTTGTCTCGCAAAGCGCGCAAATGCGGGGCTTCCAGGCTTGGCGCCTGCCTCGAGCAAGCGGTGTGCGAGGCGTTCCCAGAAGTCTGATGACGTGATGGCGGGAACGAATGAATTGTCTAGCAGTCTGATATTGGTCCAACCTGATCAGATGGGGTCCTCGCGCTGCGAGCCCTGCGAGCTGTTTGGCATATTTCATTTTGATGTCAGGTTGTATGACGAGTTTGGCCCGAGATGTCTGAATCCCTTTGCCTATATGCCAGGTGGCTGCAAATGCTCCATGGCGACCAGGAAAAAGGGGCGCATCGAACATCGTTTGAGCTCGTCAATTCAACTTGATATGTAATATTCCGGCCCCATGCATACCTCCGCAGATAATGCCCGCGGTATTTTTGGCCGCCGACGCGTACCTTCCGGAGATCCGTGGCTGGCGCCATGTCGCCGGGCCGCGCCAGCGTTACGATATGATCTCGAGTATCACCGCGAGCGCGCGCCAGCGCGCCGCCGTCTCCTGTACAGAGCCCATGAAAATCATCGATCCCGCCATTGCTTCCCTCGCCACCGCCAAATCTCTGCTGCTCGACCCCTGGGGCCTGACCGAGGCGGACATGGCGCGCGCGCTGGGTGAGATCTTCACGCACAAGGTCGACTACGCCGATCTGTATTTCCAGTACACGCGCAGCGAGGGCTGGAGCCTGGAAGAGGGCATCGTCAAGACCGGCAGTTTTTCGATCAGCCAGGGTGTCGGGGTACGCGCCGTGAGCGGCGAGAAAACCGCCTTCGCCTATTCGGATTCGCTGTCGCCCGAAGCGCTGTTGTCGTCCGCGCACGCGGTTCGCGGCATTGCGCGCCGCGGCGCTGGCAAGGTAAAGGTGGCGGCGCAGGTCGAAGCCGAGATCGGCCGCAGCCTGTATGCCGATATCGATCCGGTTGCCACCTTGAGCGCTCCCGAGAAGGTCGCGCTGCTGGAACGCGTGGAGCGCATGGCGCGCGCGCGCGATCCGCACGTGATCCAGGTCATGGCGGGGCTGGGCGCCGAATATGACGTGGTGCTGGTGGCCGGCAGCGACGGCCGCCTGGCCGCCGACGTGCGTCCGCTGGTGCGCCTGTCGCTGACTGTCATTGCCGAACGCAATGGCCGCCGCGAAATGGGTCACGCGGGCGGCGGCGGCCGCCTGGGCCTGGCCTATTTCACGGACGAAATGCTGCAGGGTTATGTCGAGCGCGCGGTGCACGAGGCCATGGTGAACCTGGAAGCGCGCCCGGCGCCAGCGGGTGAAATGACCGTCGTGCTGGGTTCGGGCTGGCCCGGCATTCTGCTGCACGAGGCCGTCGGCCACGGGCTGGAAGGCGACTTCAACCGCAAGGGCTCCAGCGTGTTCTCCGGCCGCATCGGTGAGCGCGTGGCCTCCAAGGGCGTGACCGTGGTCGACGACGGCACGATCCCGGATCGCCGCGGCTCGCTCAATATCGACGACGAAGGCAATGCCACCCAGCGCAACGTGCTGATCGAGGACGGTATCCTGCGCGGCTACATGCAGGACACGCTGAACGCGCGCCTCATGAAGACCGCCGCCACCGGTAACGGCCGCCGCGAATCGTTCGCGCATCTGCCCATGCCGCGCATGACCAATACCTACATGCTGGCGGGCGACAAACCGGCCGAGGAAATCGTGTCTTCCGTCAAGCGCGGCTTGTACGCGGTCAACTTTGGCGGCGGCCAGGTCGACATCACCAACGGCAAGTTCGTGTTCTCGGCGTCCGAAGCCTACATGATCGAAAACGGCAAGGTGACCTATCCGGTCAAGGGCGCCACCCTGATCGGCAACGGTCCGGACGCCATGAACCGCGTCACCATGATCGGCAACGACCTGCAGCTGGATTCCGGCGTGGGCACTTGCGGCAAGGATGGCCAGAGCGTGCCCGTGGGCGTGGGCATGCCCACGGTCCGCATGGAAGGCCTGACCGTCGGCGGCACCGCCTGACTCAAAAACACGGATGACGGCTCGAAAAAATTGTGCTAGAGTCATTCCCCATGAAATTCGCGTCCCCCGCTTTTTATTTTTATTTTTATGGTTTTCTGAAGCCGCTGGCGGAGGAAGGGACGCGCTCAATCTGAAGTTTGGAAAGAATCCCCCCAAAAAAGCCGCCAGCGAACTGGCGGCTTTTTTTGCGCCGCCAGTTGAGGAAACCATCTCGGGAACATCCCCGCGGCGGGCAACCCAGGAGCAGTACCGTGTCACACAATACCGATGACCTTCGCATTCGAGAAATCAAAGAGCTGAACCCGCCCGCGCATGTCATGCGCGAGTTCGCCTGCACCAAGGAGGCGTCCGACACCGTGTTCGCCGCCCGCCAGGGGATGCACCGCATCCTGCACGGCATGGATGACCGGATGATCGTCGTGATCGGCCCTTGCTCCATCCATGACACCCGCGCGGCTATCGAATATGCGAAGCGCCTGAAGCCCGTGCGCGACCGGCTGAGCGCCGACCTGGAAATCGTGATGCGCGTGTACTTCGAGAAGCCACGCACCACCGTGGGCTGGAAGGGCCTGATCAACGATCCGGACCTGGACGGCAGCTTCGACATCAACAAGGGCGTGCGCGTCGCCCGTGAACTGCTGCTGGACATCAACAGCATGGGACTGCCGGCGGGTTGCGAGTTCCTGGACATGATTACGCCGCAATACATCGCGGATCTGGTCTCCTGGGGGGCGATCGGGGCTCGGACGACGGAAAGCCAGGTGCATCGCGAGCTGGCATCGGGACTGTCGTGTCCGGTGGGGTTCAAGAACGGCACCGACGGCAATGTGAAGATCGCGGTCGACGCGATCAAGGCGGCGTCGCAGCCGCACCATTTCCTGTCGGTGACCAAGGGTGGGCATTCCGCCATCGTGTCGACGGCCGGCAACGAGGACTGCCACGTCATCCTGCGCGGCGGCAAGACGCCGAACTACGATGCGGCCAGCATCGAGGCGGCCTGCCAGGACATGTCCAAGGCCGGCCTGGCGCAGCGCATCATGATCGACGCCAGCCACGCCAACAGCAGCAAGAAGCCCGAGAACCAGCCGTTGGTCATCGAAGACGTGGCGCGTCAGATGGAAGCGGGCGACAGCCGCCTGGTGGGCGTCATGGTTGAAAGCCACCTGCTGGGCGGCCGCCAGGACATGGTGCCGGGTACGCCGCTGGTCTACGGCCAGAGCATCACCGACGGCTGCATCGACTGGGACGCCTCGGTCGCCGTGCTTGAACGCCTGGCCCATGCCGTGCGCGAACGCCGCCGCGTCGCCCTGACTTCCGGCAAATAAGCCCCTGGCAGCGCCGCGGATCGCCAAGGCCTGGCGGTTTGCGGCGCGGTGCGCGCGGCGGCGTAGAATAATCAGGTTAACGAACCCGAGATCACGCTGACCATGAACGCTCCCTTGCACGCAGAATCGTTGCGCCGCCCGGTGCCGGCCGCTTGTCTGGATGCCTTGCGCGCCCGCTTTGGCGACCGCCTGTCCGAATCCTCCGCCATGCGCGACCATCATGGCCGCGATGAATCTCCCTATCCGGCCATGCCGCCGGACGCCGTGGTCTTCGCGCACACGACCGAAGAAGTGGCCGAGATCGCCAAGCTGTGCAACGAGCATCGCGTGCCGCTGATTCCCTATGGCGCCGGCTCTTCGCTCGAAGGCCATATTCTGGCGATCCAGGGGGGCATCAGCCTGGACCTGTCGCAGATGAACAAGGTGTTGGCGGTCAACGCCGAGGATCTGACCGCCACCGTGCAGGCAGGCGTGCTGCGCAAGCAGCTCAACGAGGAAATCCGCGACACCGGCCTGTTCTTCCCGATCGATCCGGGCGCCGACGCGAGCCTGGGCGGCATGGCGGCCACGCGCGCTTCCGGCACCAACGCCGTGCGCTACGGCACCATGCGCGAGAACGTCATGTCGTTGACCGTGGTGACGGCGGACGGGCGCATCATCCGCACAGCGGGCCGCGCCCGCAAGTCCTCGGCCGGCTATGACCTGACGCGCATCTTCGTCGGCAGCGAAGGCACCCTGGGCATCATCACCGAAGTGACGGTGCGCCTGTATCCCCAGCCTGAAGCCGTGTCGGCCGCGGTCTGCAATTTCCCCACGCTGGATTCGGCGGTGCAGAGCGTGATCGAAATCATCCAGATGGGAGTGCCGGTCGCGCGCGTCGAGTTCATGGACGCGGCCAGCGTGCGCGCGGTGAACCTGCACAGCAAGCTGACCCTGCGCGAAACGCCGCTGCTGGTGTTCGAGTTCCACGGCAGTCCCGCCGGCGTGCAGGAGCAAGCCGAAACCGTGCAAGCGATCACGGCAGACCATGGCGGCATGGACTTCGAATGGGCAGAGCGTCCCGAAGACCGCAGCCGCCTGTGGACCGCGCGCCACAATGCCTACTTCGCCGGCCTGCAACTGCGCCCCGGCTGCCGCGCCAGCACTACCGACGTCTGCGTGCCGATCTCGCGCCTGGCCGATTGCGTGCGCGACACGGTCGAAGAACTCGACCGCGCCAGCTTCCCCTACACGATCGTGGGCCACGTCGGCGACGGCAACTTCCATGTGCTGATGCTGCTCGATGCGGACAGCGCCAAGGAATGGGAAGAATCCGAAACCATCAACCACAACCTGGTGCGCCGCGCGATCGCCGCCGACGGCACCTGCACGGGCGAGCACGGCGTGGGCCTGCACAAGATGCAGTTCATGGCCGAAGAGCATGGCGAGGACGCCCTGGATCTGATGCGCAGCCTGAAGCACGCGTTTGATCCGAACAACATTCTCAATCCTGGCAAGATCGTGTCCTGGTAAGCCTGCTTCGGCAGCGCAGCCGATATCCGAAGCCGACGGCGCGCCGTCGGCTTTTTTCTTGCCGTCCTCAGGCGCGAACGAGGAGGGCGGCTTTCGCGGTGCGGCAGGCGATTACGGCTGGTTACTTATCTGGCGTGCCATAGGTGCACGGATGCGGGTAAATCCCGGTCTGCTAGTGACGGGCGCTCGCGCTATTGTTGCGCTCATGAATTCATTGGTCGAAACCGGCCTGGCACAAGTGCAGGCGCCTTATTCCTTGCAGCAGCTCATCGAGGCGTTGTCGGCCGTGTTGCCCGCGCACTGCGTGTTGTTCCGCGAAGAAGATACGCGTCCCTACGAGTGCGACGGCCTCTCCCTGTATCGCGCGCTGCCTGCGGTCGTCGCCCTTCCTGAAACGGAAGAGCAGGTGCAGGCCGTCATGCGCATCTGCAAACGCCTGAATGCGCCCGTGGTCGCGCGCGGCGCCGGCACCGGCTTGTCCGGCGGCGCCATGCCGCATAGCCGCGGCGTGTTGCTCGGCTTGTCCAAATTCAATCGCATCAAGCACATAGACCTGGCCAGCGCCACGGCCATCGTGCAGCCGGGCGTACGCAATCTGGCGATCTCGGAGGCGGCCGCGCCTTACGGGCTGTATTACGCGCCTGACCCTTCCAGCCAGATAGCCTGTTCCATCGGCGGCAACGTGGCGGAGAATTCCGGCGGCGTGCATTGCCTGAAGTACGGACTGACCGTGCACAACGTGCTGCGCGTGCGGGTCGTGACGATCGATGGCGATGTGGTTGAACTGGGTTCCGAAGCGCCCGATGCGCCGGGCCTGGACTTGCTGTCCGTCTTCATCGGTTCGGAAGGCATGCTGGGCGTGGTCACGGAAGTGACGGTCAAGCTCATTCCCAAGCCGGCCTGCGCGCAGGTCGTCATGGCCAGTTTTTCCAGCGTGGAAGCAGCGGGCAATGCGGTCACGCAGGTGATCGCGGCCGGCATGATACCCGCGGGCCTGGAGATGATGGACCGCCGCGCGACCCACATGGTCGAACCCTTTGTGCGCGCCGGCTACGACATGGATGCGCAAGCCATCCTGCTGTGCGAATCCGACGGCACGCCTGAAGAGGTGGAGCACGAGATCGCGCGCATGGAGGCCGTGTTCCGCGAGGCCGGAGCCACGCGCTGCCAGGTCTCGTCATCAGAGGCCGAACGCCTGAAGTTCTGGGCCGGCCGCAAGAATGCCTTCCCGGCCGCGGGGCGCGTATCGCCCGATTACTATTGCATGGACGGCACGATACCGCGCCGCCATCTGGCGCGCGTGCTGGGCGCCATCGAACAGATGGAAGACGAATTCAGCCTGCGCTGCGCCAACGTCTTTCACGCAGGCGACGGCAACCTGCACCCGTTGATCCTGTTCGATTCAAACAAGCCGGACGAGGTGGAGCGCGCCGAGAAATTCGGCGCCGCCATACTCGAGCTGTGCGTGCAGGTAGGAGGGACCGTGACCGGAGAGCACGGTGTGGGTATGGAGAAAATAAATCAAATGTGCGTGCAATTCTCTCGCGAAGAACTCGACGCGTTCCTGGCGGTCAAGCGGGCCTTCGATCCGCCCTGCCTGCTCAATCCTGAAAAAGTCATCCCTACGCTGGCCCGCTGCGCCGAATACGGCAAGATGCACGTCCATGCGGGAGAGTTGCGCTTCCCCGATCTCGCCCGTTTCTAGGACCTGTCCTTATGGATTTCGTCCTGTCGGAATTGTGCGACCAGGTCATGACGGCCCGTGCCGGCCATAAACCCCTGTTTGTGATGGGCGGGGGCAGCAAGGCGTTCTATGGCAATTACCGCCCGGTGACGCCGCAGGACGGCCACTGCCTGCTGGACATGACTCCCTATCGCGGCATCGTCAGCTACCACCCGTCGGAGCTGGTGGTGACGGTGCGCGCGGGTACGCCGCTCGCCGAACTTGAAGCCGCGCTGGCCGAGAACGGACAGATGCTGGCCTTCGAGCCGCCGCATTTCTCGGCGTCCGCCACGGTGGGCGGATGTGTCGCGGCGGGGCTGTCAGGCCCGCGCCGCATGAGCGCCGGCGCGCTCAAGGACTTTGTCCTGGGCGCGCAACTGCTGGATTCGGAAGGCCGCATCCTCTCGTTCGGCGGCGAGGTCATGAAGAACGTGGCGGGCTATGACGTGTCGCGCCTGTTGGCCGGTTCGCATGGCATCTTCGGCGCCATACTCGAAGTCTCCCTCAAGGTCGTGCCGCGGCCGATGGAAGAGATCACCCTGGCGTTGCCCGCGACGCAGGCGCAGGCCTTGGCCAGCTTCGCCCTGTGGCGCGGCAAGCCGTTGCCGATCTCGGCCACCAGCTGGAGCGGTGACGAGGCGGGCGCCGAAGGCCAGATGGCCGTGCGCCTGTCGGGCGCGCCGCCCGCGATCGCCAGCGCCCGCCAACTGATAGGCGGCGCGCCGATGGCGCCCGAGGCCGCGCAGGCCTGGTGGCGGTCGCTGCGCGAGCAGACGCATTCCTTCTTCGCGCCGGGCCGGCCCTTGTGGCGCCTGGCGTTGCCGCCCACCGCCGCCGCGTTGGCGCTGGGGCCGACCTTGCTGGAATGGGGCGGAGGCCAGCGCTGGCTGTCGGGCGAGCAAGACGCCGCCGCGCTGCGCGAGACCGCCGAGCGGCTGGGCGGCCACGCCACGCTGTTCCGCACCGGGCAGGGCAAGCCGCCTGCCGACGGCGTATTCCATCCGCTGGCGCCCGGGATCGCCTCGATCACGCGCCGCCTCAAACAAGAGCTCGATCCGGCCGGCCTGTTCAATCCCGGCCGCCTGGTCCTAGATCTATAGGGCATCATGCAAACCAATCTTGCATCCTGGGCACGCGATACCGATCTGGGCAAGGAGGCCGACGCCATCCTGCGGCGGTGCGTGCACTGCGGTTTCTGCACCGCTACCTGTCCGACGTATCAGGTGCTGGGCGACGAGCTGGACAGCCCGCGTGGGCGCATTTATCTGATCAAGCAAGTGTTGGAGGGCGCCGAGCCCACGCAGTCCACGCAGCAGCACCTGGACCGCTGCCTGACTTGCCGCAATTGCGAAACCACCTGTCCGTCCGGCGTCCAGTATGGCCATCTGGTGGATATCGGCCGCAAGATCGTGGAAGAGCGCGTGCCGCGCAGCTGGGCCGACAAGACCAAACGCAGCTTGTTGCGCAAGACCATGCTGTCGCCGCTGTTCGCGCCCGCGATGCGGCTGGGGCAGGCGGTGCGCGGCATGCTGCCGGAGGCGCTCAAGCGCAAGGTGCCGGAACGCCGCGCGGCGGGGCCGCTGCCGCAGGTGGCGGGCCATGCGCGGCAGGTGCTGATGCTGGCGGGATGCGTGCAGCCCGCCATGATGCCAACCATCGATGCGGCCACCATCCGCGTGCTGGACGCGGTGGGCATAGGCGCGCGCATCGCGCCCGGCGCCGGCTGTTGCGGCGCGGCCAGTTTCCACCTGGACGCGCAGGAAGAGGCCTTGGTGCAGATGCGCGCCAACGTCGATGCCTGGTGGCCGCTGCTGCAGGATGGCAAGGTCGAGGCCATCGTGATGAACGCGTCGGGCTGCGGCGCCATGGTCAAGGAGTATGCGCATCACCTGCGGCACGATCCGGCCTACGCGCAAAAGGCCGCGGACATCGTGGCGCTGGTGAAGGATGTGGCCGAGATCGTCGCGCCGCATGCGGCGCAATTGCGCGCGCGGCTGCCTGCGGGCACGCGCGCGGCATTCCATCCGCCATGCACGCTGCAGCATTGGCAGGGCCTGCGGCCGCTGTCGGAACAATTGCTGGCGGATCTGGGTTTTGCGTTGCAGCCGTTCGCCGACAAGCACTTGTGCTGCGGTTCGGCGGGCGCCTATTCGGTATTGAATCCGGAGATTGCGCTGGAACTGCGCGACCGCAAGCTGGGCGCGATCGCCGCGGGCGGACCGGACGTGATCCTGTCAGCCAACATCGGCTGCATCGGCCATTTGCAAAGCGGCACCGACACGCCGGTGCGGCATTGGATCGAAGTGGTTGACGAGCAATTGCGCCAGCCTGCGGGCCAGCGCGGCGCGTAGGCGCCGGACGCCTGGCGGCATCCGGCGCCGGGCGTCTTACTCCACGGCCTTGACCATGTCTTCAAGCACCTTCTTGGCGTCGCCGAAAACCATCATCGTGCGGTCCATGTAGAAGAGCTCATTGTCCAGGCCCGCGTAGCCCGATGCCATGGACCGCTTGTTCACGATCACGGTGCGGGCCTTGTAGGCTTCCAGGATGGGCATGCCGGCAATGGGCGACTTCGGGTCGTTCTTGGCGGCCGGGTTGACCACGTCGTTCGCGCCCAGCACCAGCACCACGTCGGTCTGGCCGAACTCGCTGTTGATGTCTTCCATTTCGAAGACCTGGTCGTAGGGCACCTCGGCCTCGGCCAGCAGCACGTTCATGTGGCCGGGCATGCGTCCCGCCACCGGGTGGATGGCGTACTTGACCGTCACGCCGCGCTCGGTGAGCTTTTCCGCCAGTTCCTTCAGCGCGTGCTGCGCGCGCGCCACCGCCAGGCCGTAGCCGGGAACGATGGTCACGCTTTCGGCGTTGGTCATCAGGAAGGCGGCGTCGTCGGGACTGCCCGACTTGACGCTGCGCTGCTGCGCATCGCCCGCCGCAGCGGCGCCGCCAGCCTGGCCGCCGAAGCCGCCCAGGATCACGTTGAAGAACGAACGGTTCATCGCCTTGCACATGATGTAGGACAGGATCGCGCCCGAGGAACCCACCAGCGAACCGGCGATGATCAGCATGGGGTTGTTCAGCGAGAAACCGATGCCGGCCGCCGCCCAACCCGAGTAGCTGTTCAGCATGGACACCACCACCGGCATGTCGGCGCCGCCGATCGGGATGATGATCAGCACGCCCAGCACGAAGGCGATGAGCGTCATGATGATGAAGGGCGTCCATTCCTGCGTGAGCATGAACCAGATGCCGCAAGCCAGCATCAGCAGCGCCAGCGCCAGGTTCAGCATGTGCTGGCCCGAGAACACCACCGGCGCGCCCTGGAACAGGCGGAACTTGTACTTGCCCGACAGTTTGCCGAAGGCAATGACCGACCCCGAGAACGTAATGGCGCCGACGAAAGTGCCGATGAACAGCTCGAAGCGGTTGCCGGTGGGAATCGGCACGCCGACGGGCACGATGCCGAAGGCATGCGGCTCCGCCACCACGGCCACCGCGATGGCGACCGCCGCCAGGCCGATCATGCTGTGCATGAAGGCGACCAGCTCGGGCATCTTGGTCATCTCGACGCGCTTGGCCATCAGCGTGCCGATGGAGCCGCCAACCAGCAGGCCCAGCACGACCCAGCCCAGGCCGATGGTGGCGGCGCCGTCGCGCGCCAGGCCGACGATGAGCGCGGCCGTGGTCAGCACGGCGATCGCCATGCCGGCCATGCCGAACGCATTGCCGAGTCGCGACGTGGTCGGATGCGACAGGCCCTTGAGCGCCTGGATGAAGCAGACCGAGGCGATCAGGTACAGCAGGGTGACGAGGTTCAGCGAGATCATTTCGCTTCCTCCTTGCCCGCCTTGCGGTCCTTTTTCTTGAACATTTCCAGCATGCGCCGGGTCACGAGAAAGCCGCCGAACACGTTGACCGCGGCCAGCGCCACGGCGAAGACGCCCATGCCGCGCGCCAGTCCGCCTTCGGTCAGCGCGGCCGCCAGCATGGCGCCCACGATGATGATGGCGGAGATGGCGTTGGTGACTGCCATCAAGGGCGTGTGCAGGGCGGGGGTGACGTTCCACACGACGTGGTAGCCGACATAGATGGCCAGCACGAAGATGATGAGATTCATCAGGGTGGGGTTGATCGCTTCCATGCTGTTAGTTCCTCCGCGCCACGTTGCCGCCTTCGCACACCAGGCAGGCCGCGACGATCTCGTCGTCGCGCTGGATCGCCAGCGCGCCGTCCGCATTGATGATGAGCTTCAGGAAATCCTGGATGTTGCGCGCATACAGCGCCGAAGCGTCGGTCGCGACCAGGCCGGGCAGATTGGTCAGCCCGATGATCGTCACGCCATGCTTTTCCACCACCAGGCCGTTCTCGGACAACGGGCAATTGCCGCCGCGCTCGACCGCCAGGTCCACCAGCACCGAGCCCGGCTTCATGGCCGCGACGGTTTCCGCGGACACCAGTGTGGGGGCGGGGCGGCCGGGAATCAGCGCGGTGGTGATGACGATGTCGGCCTGCTTGCAGCGTTCGGACACGAGCGCGGCCTGCCGAGCCATCCAGGCGGGCGGCATGGGCCGGGCGTAGCCGCCCGTGCCTTGCGCGATCTCGCGTTCTTCGTCCGTTTCGAAAGGGACGTCGATGAACTTGGCGCCCAGCGATTCCACCTGTTCGCGCGCGGCGGGACGCACGTCCGAGGCTTCGACCACCGCGCCCAGCCGCTTGGCGGTGGCGATGGCCTGCAGCCCGGCCACGCCGGTGCCCAGCACGACGGCGCGGGCGGCCTTCAGCGTGCCCGCGGCGGTCATCATCATGGGTATCAGGCGGCCGTAGTGGTGCGCCGCCAGCAGCACGGCCTTGTAGCCGGCCAGGTTGGCCTGCGAGGACAGCACGTCCAGGCTTTGGGCCCGCGTGATGCGGGGCGCGGCTTCCAGCGCGAATCCGGTGAGTCCGGCGGCCGCGATCTGCTGGATGCCTTCGGCGTCGAAGGGGTCCAGCATGCCGACCACGACGGCGCCGGATTTCATCTGGGGCAGTTCCGCGGCAGAAGGCGCGCGCACCTTCATGACGAGTTCTGCCCCCAACGCGTCCTGGGCGCTGCCGAGCGTTGCGCCCGCTGCCTCATAGGCTTCGTCGAGATAGCGGGCGGCAGTGCCTGCCCCGCGCTCCACGATGACGGTGTGTTTTCCGCCTACGTACTTCTTGACGGTCTCCGGTGTTGCTGCGACACGAGTTTCCCCGTCTCGGGTTTCTTTTGGTATCCCGATGTGCATCTACGCCTCTCCTCATTAGTTGGCATCAGTTATACACGGGAAAATGAAAGGAAAGGTGTCGCGCCCCTGGGAAGTGAGGGAGAAGAACCAAGGTTGCATCGGCCAGCCGATGCCCGGCGGCAGACCAAAAAAAACCCCATGGCGAACCATGGGGCTGGGGTCTTGCAACCCAACTGCTCCGGCCAGTCTGACTTTTGCGCTGGCCGGCACCTGCGCGCAAACGTCCGGCGTCAAGCCGTTTGCGCGCGAGTCCAGGTGATCAGCGCGGCGGTGAGTTCGCGCAGATCGGCCTTCAGGCGGCCGTAGTTTTCGGAAGGACGCAGCGAAACTTCGTCCATGTAGAGTTTGCGGTTGATCTCGATCTGCAGACTGTGGCGGCCTTCTTCGGGGCGGCCGAAGGCGCGCACCAGCTCCACGCCCTTGTAGGGATCGTTGACGGTCACGTTGTAGCCGCGTTCGCGCAGCCAGGCGGCGATGAATTCACGGAAGGCCGGGTCGCTGGTGCTGCCGTCGCGGTCGCCCAGCACGAAGTCGGGGTGGACCAGGCCCGGGCGGTCGGTGGCGTAGGCGCCGGCGACGCTGGGCATGGAGTGGCAGTTGATGTGCCAGACCTTGCCGAACTTCTTGTGGGCTGCGTCCAGCACCTGGCCCAGCGCGGCGTGGTAGGGCTTCCAGCAGGCGTCGATGCGGTGGCGCACTTCCGCGACCGTGAGCTTGCGGTTGTAGAGCGGCGTGCCGTCGTCCAGCATGCGCCAGATCAGGCCCTTGCCCAGCTTGACCTTGGGCGAGGCGTTGATGGCGTCGGGCCAGGCGGCGTCCAGCAGCAATTCGTCGATTTCGTCGGGCGAGCGGTTGGCGTCGATGTAGGCGCGCGGGAACGCGGCGGCAATCATCGGCACGCCCATTTCGATGGCGTCGCCCCACAGGTCGTCAACCCAGGTGTCCTCGGCGGTGCGCAATGCGCCAAAGTCCACCGCAGCCGCGAAATCGGGGGGGTAGGCGGTGCCGCTGTGCGGGGAGTCCAGCACGAGGGGAGCCGAGGAGTCCGAATCAGGATATTGCTGCGGGAGGTCGAGCCGGTAAGACAGGGGTTGGGTAATTCGCATAAGGGGGTGTTGCGTTCGTTAATCGGAGGTCCTCGCGCACCGGCGGGCGCGCGAGGACCGAAGATCGCTTAGTCGATCTTCACGTTGGCTTCTTTGGCGATGCGCTTGTTCTTGGCGATTTCAGCCGAGATCTGCGCCGCGAATTCGGCCGGAGTGTTGGCGGCCGGCGCGGCGCCCAGGGCTTCCAGGCGGGTCTTGACGTCGGCTTCGGCGCTGACCTTCTGCACGGCTGCGTTCAGCTTGTCCAGCACGGGCTGGGGCAGCTTGGCGGGAGCCACCAGGCCGAACCAGGACGCGTCGTTCACGGCCGGCAGGCCGGCTTCGGCGAACGTGGGCACGTCGGGCAGGGCGGCCACGCGCTTGGGCGAGGCCACGGCCATGGCGACCAGGCGGCCGGATTGCACGTGCGGCAGCGAGGAGGGCAGGTTGTCATACATGACGTCGACCTGGCCGGCCAGCGCGTCGTTCAGCGCCGGGCCCACGCCGCGGTACGGCACGTGCATCAGGTTGGTGCCCGAAGCCATCTTGAACAGTTCGCCCATCATGTGCGAGACCGAACCGTTGCCGGCCGACGCGTAGGTCAGCTTGCCCGGCTCGCTCTTGGCCAGCTTGATGAAGTCGGCGATGTTCTTGGCCTGGACCTTCGGGTTGATGGTCATGATGTTGGGCACGGCCGCCAGGTTCGAGATGGGCGTGAAGTCCTTCTCGCCATCGAACGGCAGGTTCGGGTAGATGGCCGGGTTGATGCCGTGCGTGCTCACGGTGGCGATGCCCAGGGTGTAGCCGTCCGGCGCGCTGCTGGCGACGAAGGCGCTGCCGATCGAACCGCCGGCGCCGCCGCGGTTTTCCACCACGACGGTCTGGCCCAGCTCCTTGCCCAGCTTGTCGGCGAACAGGCGACCGACGATGTCGGTGGTGCCGCCGGGCGGGAAGGGAACGATCAGGCGGATGGGCTTGGTCGGATACGCGTCTTCAGCGTGCGCGATACCCGAGGTCAGCGGCGCGGCGAGGGTCGCGGCGGCGACGCACAGGCCCAGTACTACGTTACGGCGTTGCATGGATTCCCCTAATGAATTGGAAAGCGGATGCGCAAAGGCAGACGCAAACGCAACGATTCTTTCCTGGCGGTCCGGTTTGCGCAAACGAAAGTTTCTCCGTAAGCTATGACTTTTTTTCATGCCTCTTTTTGCGGCGGCCCGCAACAGGGCCGTTTTCGTTGCGCGGCCTGAAACAATTTGCGTACCTTATCCATGCGGCGATTCTGTCCCTCACTCACGGATCTCCAGGCGTTCGAAGTCGCCGCGAGACATAGCAGTTTCACGCGCGCGGCGCAGGAATTGTGTGTCACGCAGGGCGCGGTCAGTAAGCAGGTGAAACATCTGGAGGAGTTCGTCGGCATCGAACTATTCCTGCGTATCAGGCAAGGCCTGGTCCTGACCGAGGCCGGACGCAGTTACCTGACCAAGATCCAGGCCGGGCTGGGCCAGATCGAAGCCGCCACCGTGGAACTGATCGCGCACCAGGGGCAGGGCGGCACGCTCAACCTGACCTGTATGCCGACTTTCGGGGCGCGCTGGCTGATCCCGCGCCTGACCGCCTTCATGCGCCTGCGGCCGGACATCCACGTCGAATTCCTGCCTCACCGCCAGGGCTATGATTTCTCCACCCCTGAACTGGACGCTGCCGTGCGCTTCGGCGAAGGCATCTGGCCGGGCAGTGGGGCGGACTACATCGTCGGCCGCGAAATCCTGCCGGTCTGCAGCCCGCGCCTGATCCCGGGCGGCTGTGCGGCGCCCGCGGACCTGCTGGCCTATCCGCTGCTGCACCATACCTCGGCGCTGGAAGGCTGGCGCGACTGGTTCGAGCAGGCTGGATGCGATACCCGGCGCAGCCTGGAAGGCGCGCGCTTCGACCAGTACGCGCTGCTGTCGCAGGCGGCCGCGGCCGGCTTCGGCGTGGCGCTGATTCCGCGCTGCCTGATCGAGGACGAGCTGCGCGACGGCAAGCTGGCCGTCGCCATCCAGCTGCCGATACGGGCGCGCATGGGGTACTACCTGTGCTATCCGGAGCAGAAGGCCAACCTGCCCACCCTGCAGGCTTTCCGTACCTGGCTGATGGAAGTGTCGCGGGCGGCCGAGCCGCAGCCGCAGGAAGATGTGCGGACCGATCTAAAATAGACCCATCATGAGTCAAAAACTTACCAAGAAAGGCCGCGTTGTCGTCGGCATGTCCGGCGGGGTCGATTCTTCGGTCACCGCCTGGCTGCTCAAGCAGCAAGGCTACGAGGTCGTCGGCCTGTTCATGAAGAACTGGGAAGACGACGACGATTCCGAATACTGTTCCACCCGCCAGGACCTGCTGGACGCCGCCAGCGTCGCGGATCTGGTCGGGGTCGAGTTCGAGTTCGTCAATTTCGCCGCCGAATACAAGGACCGCGTGTTCGCGGAGTTCCTGCGCGAGTACTCCGCGGGCCGCACGCCCAACCCGGACGTGCTGTGCAATGCCGAGATCAAGTTCAAGGCCTTCCTCGACCATGCCATGGCGCTGGGCGCCGAGCATATCGCCACCGGCCACTACGCGCGGGTGCGCGAGGTGCCGGCCGAAGGCGGCGGCACGCAGTTCCAGCTGCTCAAGGCGCTGGATGCGTCCAAGGACCAGAGCTACTTCCTGCACCGCCTGAATCAGGCGCAGTTGTCGCGCACCATGTTCCCGCTGGGCGAGATCCACAAGACCGAGGTGCGGCGTATCGCGCACGAGATCGGCCTGCATAACGCCGCCAAGAAGGATTCCACGGGTATCTGCTTCATCGGCGAGCGGCCGTTCCGCGAGTTCCTGAATCGCTACCTGCCGACCGAGCCGGGTCCGATCATGACGCCGGAAGGTCAGAAGGTAGGCCGTCACGAAGGGCTGTCGTTCTATACGCTAGGCCAGCGCAAGGGCCTGGGCGTGGGCGGGGTGAAGGGGCGCCAGCGCGAGGACGGCACGGCCGAAGCCTGGTACGTGGCGCGCAAGGACCTGGAGCGCAATGTGCTCTACGTGGTGCAGGGGCATGACCATCCCTGGCTGCTGTCGGGCGAGCTGCGGGCGCAGGACGCGAGCTGGGTCGCCGGCCACGCGCCAGCCCCGGGCGCCTATGGCGCCAAGACGCGCTACCGCCAGGCCGATGCCGCGTGCAGTCTGGCTGGCGCTGCCGACGGCACCTTCAGCCTGAGCTTTACCGAACCGCAGTGGGCGGTCACGCCCGGGCAGTCCGCCGTGCTTTACGATGGCGAGGTTTGCCTGGGCGGCGGCATCATCCTGTAGGTATGGGCGCCGCGCCGGCATTCGCCGCGTGACGTGCACGGATTTCAATCAAAGCCCCTCGGGCGCGGCCCTTGGGGCTTTGTTCATTACCAAGAAGAAAGAGGAGACAGTTGTGGATGTAACGATGGTGATTTGCCTGCTGGTGCTGGGCGGCGTGGTGGGTTTCGCCGCGGGCCTGCTGGGCATAGGCGGAGGCATGTTGCTGGTGCCTTTCCTGACGATGCTGTTCGCGTGGAAGGGCATGCCCGCCGACCTGGTTGTTCATGCCGCCATCGCCACGTCGATGACCTCGATCCTGTTCACTTCCATTTCCAGCGTGCGGGCGCACCAGCAGCGCGGCACGATCAAATGGAACATCGTCTGGGCGATGGCGCCGGGCATCATCATCGGCGGCCTCCTTTCGGGCGGCGCGGTCTTTGCCGCGCTCAGCACGCTGTGGCTGTCGCTGTTCTTCGCGCTGTTCGTCGGCTATTCCGGCTGGAGCATGCTGCAGAACAAGAAGCCCAAGCCCAGCCGCCAGATGCCGGGCGTGGTGGGCACCAGCGCGGCTGGCGCGGGCATCGGCTTTCTGTCTGGCCTGGTGGGCGCGGGCGGCGGTTTCCTGTCGGTGCCTTTCATGGTCTGGTGCAACGTGGCCCTGCACAACGCGGTGTCGACTTCGGCCGCGCTGGGCTTTCCCATCGCGCTGGCCAATAGCGTCGGTTACGTGGTGTCGGGCCTGAACTCGGGCGAAACGCGTCCGGGCATGCTGGGCTATATCTACTGGCCCGCCTTGATCGCGCTAGTCTGCACCAGCGTGCTGACGGCCCCGCTGGGCGCGCGCATGGCCCACCGCCTGCCGGTGCAGACCCTGAAGCGCGTGTTCGCCTGCCTGCTGTTCGCGCTGGCCGCGTACATGCTGTTCAAGGCCTGGCAGACGTTCAACGCCTGAGCCAGGTAGGGCTGCGCCGATAGAAAGGCGCAGCTCACGCAAAAGCGCCGCCGATGCAGAAGCACAGGCGGCGCAGAGGCAAAGGCAGAACGGAAGCGCGGGCGGAGCAGGGGCGAGGCCAAGTAGAAGCCGGGCCGCACGGATCCGGCTCCGCCGGTCCGTAGCGGCGCCCCCTGGGGGGAGGCGCGCAGCGCCTCGGGGGGGGCTTATCCTGGAACGGTATCGATGAAGGACTGGCGCTGCGACAGCTTGTCGTACAGGCGGGCCAGGTTCTGGTGGTTGGTGCGCCAGTCGAGCGCGGCGAAGCGCAGGTCCAGATAGCCCAGCGCGCAGCCGACGGCGATGTCGGCCAGGCTGTAGTTGATGCCCATGCAGTGGGCGTTGTCGCCCAGGCTCTTGTTCATCGCGTCAAGGCTGGCATGGATCTTGGAATACTGGCGCTCGATCCATTCGGGGCTGCGCTGAGCCTCGGGACGCTGGTTTTCCTTGACGATGGTCACGCAGGCGTCCAGGAGGCCATCGGCGATGGCTTCCCAGCACTTGACCGCGGCGCGATCGCGCCCCGGCTGAGGAATCAGGCGGGCAACAGGGGACAGGGTGTCGACGTATTCGACGATGACGCGCGAATCGAAGAGGGCGCCGCCATCTTCCATGACCAGGCAAGGTACCTTGCCCAGCGGGTTGTACGTTTGGATCTGCGTGTCGGCGGACCAGACGTTTTCGAGTTCAAGCCGGTAGTCCAGCTTTTTCTCGGCCATGACGATACGCACTTTGCGCACGTAAGGACTGGTAAGCGAGCCGATCAGTTTCATGGAGTCACAAGCGGAGTCGGAAAGCGGCCGAAGTATAGCAGGCCGCATGACGGCAAGACGGCCAAAAGGCCGGAATCTTCGTCAGTTTGCCACAATGTTGCGCGCTTCCGGATGATAAAATCGCCCGATTCGCTCATTCCCCGCTTTTTCTCTTCCAGACCATGCAAATCGCCGATCAGCTCAGCCAACTCAACGCCCTTTCGCCACTGGATGGCCGGTACGCTTCCCGGGGCGACGCGCTGCGCGGCCTGCTCTCCGAAGCCGGTTTCATGGCGCACCGCGTCGAGGTCGAGGTGGCCTGGCTGGTCGCGCTGTCCGACGCCGGCCTGCCGGAGCTGCCCGCCTTCTCCGAAGCCGCCCGCGCCCGCCTGCAACAATTGGTGCGCGACTTCTCCGAGGCCGACGCCGCCCGCATCAAGGACATCGAACGCGTCACCAACCATGACGTCAAAGCCGTCGAGTACTGGCTGAAGGAAAAAGTGGCCGATGACGCCGAGCTGGCCCGCGCCGCCGAGTTCATCCACTTCGCCTGCACCTCCGAGGACATCAACAACACCTCGCACGCGCTGATGCTGACGCGCGCCCGCAACGAGGTCGTGGTGCCGCGCCTGCGCGAACTCGCCGCCAAGCTGAACGACATGGCGGTGGCCCAGGCCGATCAGCCCATGCTGTCGCGTACCCACGGCCAGCCCGCCAGCCCGACGACGCTGGGCAAGGAATTCGCCAACGTGGCCGCGCGCCTGAACCGCGCCATCGCCGCGGTCGAGGCCGTCGAACCGCTGGCCAAGCTGAACGGCGCCACCGGCAACTACAACGCGCACCTGTCGGCCTACCCCGAAATCGACTGGCCCGCCTTCAGCCAGCGCGTGCTGGCCGGCCTGGGCCTGACCCAGAACCGCCACACCATCCAGATCGAACCGCATGACTGGATGTCGGCCCTGTTCGACGCCATCACGCGCGCCAACATCATCGTGCTGGACCTGGATCGCGACGTCTGGGGTTACGTGGCGCTGGGCTATTTCAAGCAGCGCCTGAAGGAAGGCGAGGTCGGCTCCTCCACCATGCCGCACAAGGTCAACCCGATCGACTTCGAAAACTCCGAAGGCAACCTTGGCCTGGCCAACGCCGTGCTGCGCCACCTCGCGGACAAGCTGCCGATCTCCCGCTGGCAGCGCGACCTGACGGACTCCACCGTCCTGCGCAACCTGGGCGTGGGCCTGGGCTACTGCCTGGTGGCTTGGGATGCCTGCATGCGCGGCCTGGGCAAGCTTGAAGTCAACACCGTCGCCATCGACGCCGACATCGACGCCTGCTGGGAAGTGCTGGCCGAGCCGGTGCAGACCGTCATGCGCCGCTATGGCCTGCCGCAGCCGTACGAACAGCTCAAGGCCTTGACGCGCGGCAAGGGCATCACCGAGGAAGGCCTGCGAGAATTCATCCAGGGCCTGGCCCTGCCCGAAGAGCCCAAGGCGCGCCTGTTGGCGATGACCCCGCGCTCCTACATCGGGCTGGCCGCTGACTTGGCCCGGGCGGTATAGTCGCCTTGCCGCGCGCCCGGGGTGCGCGGCTTCTGTTGACCTTACGGGAGATTGCAATGAAGAAGTTGTCCACGCTCGCCGCGTTGGCCTGTATGACGGTTGGGCCCCTGCTGGCGACGAGCGCGTCCGCGCAGTTCGCCAAGCCCGAGGACGCCATCAAGTACCGCCAGTCGGCGCTGACGCTGATGGCTTCCCACTTCGGCCGCATGGCGCCGGTGGTCAAGGGCCAGCAGCCCTATGACGCCGCGCAGATCAAGGCCAATGTGGAAGTGCTGAAGACCTTGTCGGCCTTGCCGTGGACGGCTTTTGGCGCCGGAACCGAAGGCGGTGACGCGCGTCCTGAAGTCTGGAGCGACGCCGCGGGCTTCAAGCAGAAGCAGCAGGCCTTCCAGGACAATATCGTCAAGCTGTCGGCCGCTGCCGATGCCGGCGACCTGGACAAGCTGCGCGCTGCATTCGGCGACGTCGGCGCAAGCTGCAAGGCCTGTCACGACGCGTATCGCAAGAAGAAATAAAGCGCCTGCCGTCCGCGGACGGCATATGGACAAAGAGGCGCCAGCGTAACCGTTGGCGCTTTTTTTTATGGCGTTGCCGAGCGTGAGTCCCTGGGATTGCGCGTCGGTCCCGCGCAGGGGAGAGGGGATGAAATCCTTTGATGAACTGGTGGCAGAGGCCGACGCCGCCGATGTCAGCGGGTGGGGCTTCGGCTGGCTGACGGGGCGCGCTTCCGAGGAGCGTCCGCCGTGGGGCTACGCCAGGCTGCTTGCGCAGCGCCTGGCCACAGTGCGGTCGGCGCTGGACCTGGATACGGGCGGCGGCGAAGTGCTGGACGAGGCTCCGTACTTTCCACCGACGATGTGCGCGACCGAAGCCTGGCCGCCCAATGCCAGGAAAGCGCATGAACGCCTGGCCGCTCGTGGCGTGCGGCTAGTGCTGACTGCGCCGGGCGCTGGCCTGCCGTTTGCCGATGCGTCGTTTGAGCTCGTGACGTCCAGGCATCCCGTGAGCCCGGCCTGGGCAGAAGTCCGCCGGGTTCTCAAGCCGGGCGGGTGTTACTTCGCCCAGCACGTGGGGCCGGCTTCGGCCTTTGAACTGATCGAGCATTTCCTGGGGCCTTTGCCGGCAGAGCGGCGCCTGCGGGATCCGCAGGATGAGGCGGCCGCCGCAGGGGCCGCGGGACTTGCCGTGACGGACTTGCACACGACCCGTTGCCAGATGGTGTTCCATGACGTCGGCGCCGTGATCTGGGTCCTGCGCAAATGCGTGTGGTGGGTGCCCGATTTTTCGGTGGCGAGGTATCGCGATGCCCTGCTGGCGCTGGATCAGCGGATGCGCCGGGGAGAGCCGTTCGTGGCCCATTCGACGCGGCACTTGATCGAGGCGCGGCGTTGAGTGGGCCGCAGCGCTGTTTTCACGCTGCGTGAACCGTCAGGAAAAAGACATGTCGGCCGCCACTTCCAGCGACCGGATCCACAGCACCAGGCCCGTGACACAGGCGCCCAGCACCAGCGCGCGCAGCCAGACGGCGAAACCGTCCTGCGTGGGGGGCGTGCCGGCGGGCACGTCCTTGGCATCGACCTTGCCGGTGATGATGGCGCGCACCAGGCGCTTGCGGCGCACCAGCGCGTACCAGAGCACAGCTGCAATATGAAGGGCGACCAGGGCCAGGATGACCCACTCGTTCAGCTTGTGCCAGGACGTCATGGCGGCGGAAATGGATTCGCTGACGTGGCCGAACAAGGGGCCCTGCGTCATGATGTCGTCGGTGGTGAACAGGCCGCTGAGCGCCTGGAAGCCGATGACCAGCAGCAGCGCCAGCACCGATAGCGCGCCCAGCGGGTTGTGGCCTGCGGGCGCCGCGGCGCCCTTCAGATAGCGGGCCACGGCCGCCGGGCCGCGCACGAAGTGCGAGAAGCGGGCGTAGCGCGGGCCGACGAATCCCCACAGCAGGCGAAACAGGATCAGGCCCAGCGCCGTACAGCCGAAGCGCACGTGCCAGTCCATGTACAGGCCGCCCAGCTTCACGCTGACGAACGCGCCGACGATGCAGACGACGAGCGCCCAATGGAAGAGGCGGGTGGGAAGGTCCCAGATGTGGACCGCGAGACGGTTGTTCTGCATGGTGGGATCGCCAGGGCTGTATTGCCGGGGACTTTATCACGCACAAATTGCCCCGTTGCTGGCGCAACGGGGCGGGGTACCGCTTCAGTGAGTGGCGCTGCGCACCGGTTCGATGCGATGCACGTGCTCATGGCGGAAGCGGATGCGCTGGCCGGGGGCCTTTTGCGCGGGTGCGCCGCAGGGCACGACTTCCGTCGTGTAGGTGGTCGTGCCATCGATGGGCGCGTTGTAGATGACCGTGGCGCGGATTTCCGGGCCATTTGCGGGCTTCAGGTAAACGATGTCGCCGATATGGATCGGCATGTTGTCCAGCGTGGTATGGGCCGGGCGTCGGATCAGGTCCGAAGTCGTGAAACGAGTATTCATGGTGTTTGTTCTCTTGGTTTCTAGTTATGGGAAAAGCCGCGTCTGGTCGCGTGGCGTGCAGCATTCCTGCCGCGTGCCGCTGCCAGCCGTATCGAATCGGACAGGCGTGTCGTGACACTAACGCATATTTGCCGCCGTCCTTTTGCGCATTCTCATGTTTTGCGCGCACGGCCAGGCGGCGCAATGCTGTCCATCAGTCCGGGACAGCATCGTTTCGGGCTGCGCGATGCGCAAACATGCGCAAAGCATGCGTGCGGACGTGCGCGGCCCGAGGGTTCGTGCAGGACAGGCAGGCCCTGCTGATTGCGGCGCGGTTATCGGTAATCGTCGCTTGCGCGTGTTGTAAGCGCCGCTGATTGTCTTGTTGCTTCTTGCCAAGCCGGACTGGCGGTTTGGTGAAGGCGTCTTGTTCCAGGCCGCAATCCGGATTTGCGGTTTTCGCAAATGGGACGGGATGCTTGGGCTTGGATGTTTTCGAGGGTCTGCTTCGGCGTCTGGGGAGGGGCTGATGTACAGTGCCAGCGCCGTCGTTTATCACCGCGTTTTTTCGTATGGAATTTGGCGAAAACGGCAGAACTCAACCGGTAATATTACAGGCAGTTGATGCTTTTGGCAAGTGTTTTGTGGTAGGGAGGAGACTCCTCCCCCGTCCTTGGCCTTTAATGGGTTGCCGGGCGAGCCTGGCGCTGGGCTTCGATGATGAGGCCTTCCAGGCGCGGCGACATGCGCAGCGCCACTTGCGCGCTGGTCTGGCCGTCCGGCTGGTTTTCGGTTTCCAGGGCGAGTTCGATGCGCTCGTTGTCGAAGGCTTCGGGGGCGGCCTGGATCTCCACATAGCGGGCCAGCAAGGCGTCGACCGCCTTTTGCGCGTCGGCCAGCGCCTCGTCGGACAATTGCCCAGGGCTCAGGTACTGGTTGACCACCCGCGCCAGATCGGTCATGAAGAACAGCAGGGCGGCCGCGCCGCGGCAATCGGGATGGGCAAAGCCCCAGGTATCGGAGGTGGCGTTTTGAGTCATGTCTTGGGGCTGAGCTGTGTTGCAGGGCCGTAATGGCGGAAAACGCCATTTTATGGGATCGGACTACAGGCCCGCATCAGGCATACTGCCATGCCTATGATCAGACTCGCACGACCTTCAGACCTGGCCAGCCTGGCCGATATCGAACGCTCCGCCGCGCGGCGCTTCCTGGGCACGCACATGGCGTGGGCCGCTGGCGACGATACGGCGCCGCACGCCGAGCTGGCGCAGGCGCAGGCGGCCGGATTGCTTTGGATCGCAGAAGGCGAGGGCCAAGCCGCAGGCTTTGCGCTGACCCGGTCCATGGATGGCGATCTCTACCTGGCCGAAATGGCGGTAGCGCTGCCGTGGCAGGGGCGCGGCCTGGGCCGGGCGCTTCTGGCCGCCGTGTGTGCGCATGCCCGCAATGCCGGCTGCTACCGGTTCGTGGTGCTGACCACCGACCGCGAACTATCCTGGAACAGGCCGTTTTATCTGCGGCAAGGTTTCGTCGACGTCGCGACAGAGGAACTCTCGCCCGGGTTGCGGACGCGCCTGAGCCATGAGGCGGCCATGGGTTTTGATCCTGCCCGCCGCTGCGCCATGGCGTATCCCCTGGAGCCATGATGCGGGCGGCGCACCCTGTGTCAACACGCTTCGATAGCAACAAAATCCGCCCGCTGGCAGCGTCGGAAAGCGCCTTCGGGATAATCTGCCGGAGGGCGGCCGCCCGGTTCGCGGGCGGCGCCGGTTTCGCGAACCCGCATGCAAGGAGGATGGGCATGGCATTGCTGCGAGCTTGCCTGCTGGGCCTGGCGATGGCATCGATGCTGTTTCTGTCGGCCTGCGTCAACAAGGAACCCCAGGAGCGGGCCGCCTTCATCCAGTTGCTGCAAAGCCGGATGAACAGCGCGTCGCTGCTGCCCATCGGCAGCCTGAGCGAACCTGAAAAGGAGGCCATCGGCGGCTATGCCGATGCCTATGAGGTCATCGCCGATTTTCAGGAAATCCTGACGCAGGCAGCGGCGTCCATGCGTGACGCGTCGGAAGCCGAGACCCTGCGTTCCGTGGCCGATATCGTGGAACGGCGGGACCGCCTGGAGGCCGCGCGCAAGACGCTGGCCGAGCAGGCAGCCGAGGTGCAGCGGGCCCAGGCCAAGGCGGATAAGGCGCGTGCGGCGCTGGCGCTCCCGGCCGATCTGGCGCCCGTCTACGACGGTGTTTATGACGAAGCCGTGACGGCGCCCGCGGCCGAGGTGTTGGATGCCGCGGCCGCCATGGACGCGGTGGCGCGCGATGCGCTGGGCGTGGCGGATTTCGTCGCCGCCCATGCGCAGGACATCCTGCTGACGGACGGGCAGGCGCGTGTCGCCACGCCCACGCTGCAGCAGGAGCTGAACCTACGCCTGCAGGGATTGAACGCGCAGTCGGATGTTCTGGAGCACGCGCGCGCCGCCTTGCGCCAGGCTGCCGGGCAGCCGCAGGACGCCCGCTGAACGGCGCTTTGTACAATGCGGGTCTCGCGGCGTCAGCCGAGCCTGGGACGTAATATGAGCGAATCTTCCAGCATGCACTACAGAACCTTTCTGCTCCTGCTGGTGGTGGTCACCATCGCATTCGGCTGGTTGTTGTGGCCTTTCTACGGCGCTGTTTTCTGGGGCGCTGTCCTTGCCATCATCTTTGCGCCGCTGCAGCGCCGGCTGGTGGCGCGCATCGGCGGACGGCGCAACCTGGCCGCGCTGATCACCTTGCTGCTGGTGCTGCTGCTGGTGATCCTGCCGCTCATCGTCATCAGCGGATCGCTGGTGCGCGAAGGGGCGAACCTCTATCAGAGCGTCAAGTCCGGGCAGATCAACTTCGGCGACTATTTCCAGCAGGCCATGGCGGCTTTGCCGCCGTCGGTGCATGATCTGCTGTCGCGCTTCGACCTGGCCGACATACCGAGCCTGCAGGAAAAACTCAGCGCGGGCGCCATGCAGGCCAGCCAGTTCCTGGCGACCCAGGCCTTGAACATAGGGCAGGACACGTTCCAGTTCGTGATCAGCTTCGGCATCATGCTGTACCTGCTGTTCTTCCTGTTGCGCGACGGCCCGCAGCTATCGGCGCGGCTCAAGCGCGCCATGCCGCTGAGCGACACGCACAAGCAGCATCTGCTGCGCAAGTTCACCACCGTGGTGCGCGCCACCGTCAAGGGCAACGTCGCGGTGGCCGCGGCGCAGGGCGCGCTGGGCGGCATCATCTTCTCGATCCTGTCGATCCAGGGTGCGCTGCTGTGGGGCGTGATCATGGGCTTTCTGTCCTTGCTGCCGGCGATCGGCGCGGGGTTGATCTGGGCTCCGGTCGCGATCTACTTCCTGTTGACCGGGGCCACGATCAAAGGCGTCGTGCTGATCCTCTTCGGCGTGCTGGTCATCGGCATGGTGGACAACGTGCTGCGCCCCATTCTGGTCGGCAAGGACACCAAGATGCCGGACTATGTGGTGCTGATATCCACGCTGGGCGGCATGGCTTTGTTCGGCCTGAACGGCTTCGTGATCGGCCCCTTGATTGCCGCGCTGTTCATGGCAAGCTGGGATTTGTTTGCCCCGCCGGTGGAAGGATTCGCGGACGACGCCGCAGACAAGTCGCGCGCCCGAAAGTAGGCGCGGCGGATCGCCCGCCAGTCCGTCCGTTGCAAGACGGGTGTATGGTGTAGCAGGCCGGCTTCCATCGGAGCCGGCCTGTCGTATCAACCTCGACTTTTCGGGAGCGCGTCGGACATGGAATGGAAACTGCATCGATCGGGCTGGATCGAAGAACGCAACTTCGACATCGAATTCGCCGAGACGCCCGACGGCTACCACGCCCGGGTGCGGGTCTTCGGATTCCCGGTGCTGGAAGACACCAAGCATGTGTTTCCCAATGAGGCGCTGGCTGAAAAAGGGGCGCTGACGCTGCTCAAGACCCAGTTCACCGGCACCCCGGATCTGGAAGACCGGTAGACGTACCCGGCGGCGCGCCTCTGTAGTAAATTGGGGACGCGCCAGTTACGCCACATCCGTCTTGACGCGGCGAGGGGATTCCCATGGCGCGGATTGTGCGATTGCGAACTTCTGCAATAATTTCTGACGTTCGTTCGTCCTCTGGCCGTGGGCCGAGCGGAGCGTATCGGGAGGCGCATGGGTCCAGAGGTGTGGTTTCGATCGGCAGGCCGACGTTTGCGGACGTCGCAAGGCGAGGCCCCCGTGGCTGACGCCGAGAGCCTGGCCGTCGCGCGGACGCGTCGGCCGCGCCGCTATTCCATGCGCACGGGCCTGCTCACACTCGTGTTCGCGTGTATCACGCCCGCGCTGGTCATGGCGTCCGTGGCGGTCTACGAAAGCTACGTCATCCAGAAAGAGCGGATCTTCCGCGACACGATATTCCTGGCGCGCAATCTCACCGCGATTCTCGACCGCGAGCTCACCGGCGTGGAGGCCGGCCTGCAAATGCTGGCGTCGTCGCCAGATCTCGTCGCCGGCGATCTGGCCGGTTTTCATCGGCGGGCGCGTGAATCCGTGCGTTTCCAGATCATCGACAGCTATGTCCTGACCGACAAGGATGGCCGCCAGTTGATCAATACGTCCGTGCCGTTCGGCAACGCCTTGCCGCCGACCGGCGCGTCCGCCGAGCTGGCCCACGTTTTCCAGACGCGCACGGCGGTGCTGACGGGGCTGTTCACCAGCAGGGTCAATCAAGGCCCCCTGATTGCGCTGGGCGTGCCGGTGCTGCGCAACGGCGAGGTCGCATACAGCTTGAACGTTGGCATCCTGCCTGAACGCATCGGCAATCTGCTGGGCAGGCGCGCCCTGCCGGACGGCTGGGTGGCAGCCGTGCTGGACGACAGCGGCACGATCCTCGCGCGCACACGAGACACCTCGAAATTCGTGGGCCAGAAGGCCGTTCCCGAACTGGCGCGGGCGGTGCAGCAGGAAAGCGAGGGCTCGCTGGAAACCATTACCAAGGAAGGCACGCCCGTCTACACCGCCTTCAGCCGCTCGTCGTTATCCGGCTGGACGGTTGCCGCCGGCGCGCCGATGAGTCTGCTGACCACGGATCTTTACCGCTCCATCGCCTGGATTGCCCTGGGCACCTTGCTGGCCTTCGGCCTGGGCTTGCTGCTGGCCTTGCGGTTGGCCAGCCGCCTGACCTCGTCCGTGCAGAGCCTGGTCGCGCCGGCGCTGGCGCTGGGCAAGGGGCATGCGGTGACGGTGCCGGGCACGCGCGTCAAAGAGGTTGCGGAAGTGGGCGGCGCCCTGGTACAGGCCTCGCGCATGCTGACGCATGCCCAGCACCTGGCGCACTACGATCCGCTGACCGGCCTGTGCAACCGCGTGCTGTTCAACGAATTGGTGCTGCGCGAGCTGGCGGTGGCGCAGCGCAGCGGCGAATCCTTCGCCATCCTGGCGATCGATCTGGACGGCTTCAAGGCGGTCAACGACCTGCATGGCCACGCCGCCGGCGATGCCGTGCTGCAGGAAGCGGCGGAGCGCATGGCTGACGCGATCCGCGTGTCCGACGTGGCGGCGCGGCTTGGGGGCGATGAATTCGCGGTCCTGCTGCTGGGCGCGGACAAGGAAAACGCCGGGCATGTCGCGCAGGCGCTGGTCGAAAACCTGTCCCTGCCGTATCCCGACGTCACTGTCGCCGTGTCAGCCAGCGTGGGCATTGCCGTGTATCCGCAATCCGGCGTCACCGTGCGCGAATTGCTGGAGCGCGCGGACCGGGCGCTGTACAAGGCCAAGGGACAGGGCAAGCGCAGGGTGGAGGCGGATCAGTAGCTCCGCGCGCCTCAGGACTCGGAGAGCGGCGGCGCCAGGGCGGTCAGGACTTCGCCCGATTTCAGCCTGTACCGGTTCCGATCCAGCGGCAACACCAGCTCCCCCTCGGTGGTGCGGTGTATGTAGCGGGCCGCGTCAGGCCGGGCCGCGTCAGGCCGGGCCGCGCTAGGCCGGGCCGCGGCTGTTCCCGGCATTTCCGCCCGCAAGAACACCTCAATCCGGTAGAGCCGGCCCGATTCCGTGCTGGCCAGCACGTCGCTCAATCTGCGTGTGGATATGGTCATGCGGCGCTTGCTCCTTTTTCTGCATTGTTCCGGCGGGCATTCTGAATACGGGGGGGTGCTGGCTTCATTGCAAGGCGGAGCGCCGCCGCGGGACGTGCGGCTTTTCGCTAAACTGCCCGGCTTGACGCCCCAAGGCGGGCAATCGGAATCGGTAATGCAACTCTCCCTGAGCCGGAACACGGCGACTTCACTGGGCTTGCTGGCGGTGCTGCTATGGGGCACCGTGGTCGGCCTGATCCGCAGCGTCAGCGAAAGCTTTGGGCCGGTCGGCGGCGCCGCGCTCATTTACACGGCGGGTTCGGCGTTCCTGGTGCTGCTGCTGGGCTTTCCGAAGCTGCGGACCTTTCCGCGTTCCTATCTCATCGTCGGCAGCCTGCTGTTCGTTGCCTACGAGATCTGCCTCTCGCTCTCCCTGGGATTCGCCGCCAATCGGGGGCAGGCGATCGAGCTGGGTATCGTCAACTATCTCTGGCCCTGCTTTACCGTGATTCTGGCCATGCTCATCAATGGCCAGCGCGCCAATGCGTGGGTAGTGCCCGGCATACTGCTGTCGCTTGCCGGCATCGTCTGGGTCCTGGGCGGATCCGGCGGGCTATCCTGGGAGCGCACCCTCGCCAACGTGTCCAGCAATCCCCTCAGTTATGGGCTGGCCTTCAGCGGCGCCGTGATCTGGGCCGTCTATTGCAACGTCACGACGCGATTCGCCGATGGCAAGAACGGCGTTGCCTTGTTCTTCATGCTGACCGCGCTTGCCCTGTGGATCAAGTACCTGTCGGGCGCCGAGCCTGCGTTGGCCTTCACGTGGCCCGCCACGCTGGAGCTGCTGGTGACCGGCGGCGCCATGGCAGCGGGCTATGCGCTGTGGAACGTAGGGATACTCAAAGGCAACCTGACCTTGCTGGCCACGGCTTCCTACTTCACCCCGGTGTTTTCAACATTCTTTGCCGCCGTGTGGCTGTCGACCCGCCTGACCGCGTCGTTCTGGCAGGGCGTGGCCATGGTGACCGCCGGGTCGCTGCTGTGCTGGGCCGCAACGCGCGGCAAAGCCGCCCGGGGCGCGTAGCCCCAGGCGCATGCGTTGCAATGATGGAATTATTCGATCAGCACGGTCTGCGCGACCGCGTATCCGAGCGGAATCAACAAGAGTGAAGCAAACAAGGAACTGGTAATCGCCGCCGAGATTCTCAGCCAGGGTTCGGACCCTGCGCTTTGAACCGTTTGAATCACCAACGCGACGATACCCACAACCATCAAACAGCTGATAACCACTGCTACATAAGTCATGTTGTCTCCGTCCTCGCCTGATTAAAGGGATGCGGCTGCCGCTGAGCGGTCTAGATGTTTGTATTGATTGTGCGCCTGTATTGGCGCAACCGGCCCTAGGGTTTTCCTGACGCAATGCGCGGTTTGTGGTGTTTTTGCTGCGGGGTGTGCAGCATGAATTCATGTGCGGTCGCAGCATTCATGGCCGTGTCGCCAGCGCCGGGTTTGCGCCGGCGCGTCTTGCGCCGGCGCGTCTTGCGCTACGATGGCGGCGTCGAGTCACGTTAAAGGCCGCCCCATGCCGCAACTGCGCCCAGGCACGCGCGCCACGTTGCAAGTCAGGCAATTGATGCCGGGAGAATTCGCCTGGATCATCACCTTGTTTGATCCCGAATCCGGCAATGTGCGCAGCACCAATTATTCGCCCAGGCGTTATGCCAGCCAGGACGAAGCCTCCGCCGCGGGCAAGGCCGCCGTCGTTGAGTTCCTGGGCAGCGGCGGGCAGAAAGCCGCCGAACCGGCCAGGGAAGGCAAGAGCAAATCCTGACCCCGCCGGCTGCGCACGCCTGAAAGCCCTCGCACAGAGGGCTTTTTTGCATTCACGCGCAACGGGCCGGGAATGCGGTTTGCTGATGGGACTGGGCGGCGCGCCTGGCGCCGCTTTCAGGAGCAAGCCATGTCCCAGTCCATGCATCGCGAACCCGGCGGGGGCGACCCGCCCGAACCCGACGATCCCGCCTTTCCCAACAATCCGCCGCCGGACGACCCGCCGCTGGATCCGACGCGGCCGCGCAGAGATCCCGACGTCATCGATCCCGTGCAGCCGCCGCCGAATCCGCGCGCGCCCGGCACGATCGACCTGGCCTGAGCGCTGCGCGCAACGCGCAGGACATCATCCAAGGAGGCTTTATGCGTTCCATCTTGCTGTGGCTGTTGGGCGTGCCCATTCCCATCATCATTCTGCTGGCGCTTTTTTGGCATTGAACCGAGAGGTTTTCCGCCGCGGCGGCACGTATTCGAGCAGCCGCGATGAACCGTGAACAAGGAACAGATCCATGGAAAACGCAACTTCATTGAGCCAGCCCTATCCCGGCGGCGTGCCGCCGAGGGAGTCCGCCATCTCCGCCGTATCCTGGGCCGCGGTGATCGCCGGGGCGGTCATCGCCGCAGCCCTTTCCCTGGCATTGTTCGCAGGCGGCACCGGGCTGGGCTTTCTTTCTGTTTCACCCTGGAGCGGCGAGGGCGCGACTGCGCCTGCAATAGGCATCGGCCTCATCGTGTGGATGCTGGCCACGCAGATCGTTGCCTATGGCATCGGCGGCTACGTCGCGGGGCGGCTGCGCACCAAATGGGTCGACGTGCACTCTGACGAGGTTTACTTCCGCGACACAGCGCACGGCTTTCTGGTGTGGGCGTTGAGCGCGGTCGTCAGCGCCGTGCTGCTGGGCGCTTCCATCGCGGCCTTGGCTTCGGGCGTCGCCAAGGCGGGCGCAGCCGTTGCGGCCGGCGCCGGCACCGCTGCGACGGCCGCCGCTGCCGCGGGCGGGAGCGAGGGAGTGTCGCAGATGCAGGGCTATTTTTCAGACGCCTTGCTGCGCTCCGAACGGCCCGACGCCAGCGCCGACCGCAACGGCGCGAGAGTAGAGGTGGGCCGCATCATGGCGATGAGCGCGGCGCGCGGCTCGATGACGGGCGAGGACCGCGACTATGTCGTGAAGGTCGTGGCTGCGCAGACCGGCATGGAGCCGGCGGCGGCGCAGCGCCGCGTCGAGCAGGCCGTGCAGAACATGAAACAGGCTGCCGACGACGCCCGGCAAAAGGCCAAGGAGGCCGCAGACCAGGCCCGCAAGGTCGCGGCAGCATTCGCGCTGTGGGGCTTCGCCTCGATGCTGATCGGCGCCTTCGTGGCCAGTCTGGCGGCGACCTGGGGCGGGAGGCGGCGCGACGCGGTGCGGTTGCCCTGAAGATAGGGGGCTTCGAATGCGCCGAGATCGGGCGCCACAACGAAAAAGCCCGGAGCCACCAAAGTGGTTCCGGGCTTTGAATCTTGGTGGCGCATCCCTGATTCGAACAGGGGACCTGCGGATTATGATTCCGTCGCTCTAACCGGCTGAGCTAATGCGCCATTTCGATTAATCCCTGGATTTGCGTCACATCTGTGCCGCAATCAGTGATCAACGAAGAACGAAATTCTAGCACGAAATTTTTGATGCGTGCAAGCGATCAGCGATCGAATTTCAAAGAAACGCTTCAGGCGTCTCGCGCCAGCCGGATGCCCGAGAACTGCCAGCGGGCCTCGGGCGGGAAAAAATTGCGGTAGCTGGGGCGGATGTGGTCCCTGGGCGTGGCGCAGGAGCCGCCTCGCAGGACGTACTGGTTGCACATGAACTTGCCGTTGTATTCGCCCACCGCGCCGCTGTCGGGTTTGAAGCCGGGGTACGCGTCGTAGGCGCTGGAGGTCCATTCCCAGGCGTCGCCGAATAGTTGCACGGGGCCGCCCGTGCCGTTGCGCGCAGGGGCCGGGCGCGTGTCCAGGTGGCCGTTCTCCAGCATGTTGGCGCGCCCGGCCAGCGCGCCTTCGGGCAGCTGGCGGGCGGCATGTTCCCATTCGGCTTCGCGCGGCAGCCGCACGCGCGCCCAGCGGGCGTAGGCATCGGCCTCGAAATAGCTGACGTGCGTGACCGGCGCCTGCAGTTCGAGTTCCTGCATGCCGCGCAGCGTGAAGATGCGCCAATCGTCGCGCTGTCCTTCCCAGTAGAGCGGCGCGCGCCAGCCTTCAGCGCAGACCATGTCCCAGCCCAGCGACAGCCAGAGTTCGGGCCGCTTGTAGCCGCCGTCCCGGATGAAGGCCAGGTACTCATGCTGGGTCACCAACCGGTCGGCCAGGTGAAACGGGGCCAGCAGCACGTCATGGGCCGGACCTTCGTTGTCGAATCCGAAGCCATTGCCGTCATGGCCGATGCGGGTGATGCCGCCGGCATAGCGCGTCCAGCCGGCGGGTGTGGAGGGCGGCAGTGCAGGCGGGCCGGGTGCGACGTAGGCCGGTTTGAGCGGGTTGGCCGACAGCATGTGCTTCAGGTCGGTCAGGATCAGCTCCTGGTGCTGCTGCTCATGATTCAGGCCCAGTTCCAACAAGGCGTCGAAGGCAGGATCGTTGCCGCCCAGCCGCGAGATCAGTTCATGCATCGCGCCGTCCACATGCCGGCGGTAGTGCTGCACTTCCGTCAGCGCGGGACGCGACAGCAGGCCGCGGCGCGGACGCGGATGCTTGGCGCCGACGGCGTTGTAGTAGGAGTTGAACAGCATGCGGTACTGCGGATGGAAGACCGCATAGGACGGGTGAAAGCGCGTCAGCAGAAAGGTCTCGAAGAACCAGGTGGTGTGGGCCAGATGCCATTTGACCGGGCTGCAGTCCGGCATGGATTGCACCTGGCAATCCTCGGGACTCAGCGGGGCGGCCAGGGCCGTGCTGGTCGAGCGCACCGCGTCGTAGCGGTCGTGCTGGCCCGCCTGGCCGGCAGCGTAAGGTCCGGTGGCAGGGTGAGTCAGCAGGCACGCAGGTTCCATGGCGATCCTCCAGTGGCGTTGAGGGCAGGTCCGCGTTATGCGCGGGCGCTGAAAATCGAGAACCAGCCGCGGGAATCCGACCAGTGCGCGACGTCGCGGTAGCCGGCGCTTTGCAGCAGGTCGGCGAAGGCTTGGGGAGTGAACTTGTAGGAGTTTTCAGTGTGGATGCGTTCGCCGGCGCCGAACGCGCGCGCGCCGCCTGGCCAGGCTACGCGCACTGCGCGCAACGCTTCCAGATGCATTTCGATGCGCGAGTCGGCGCTGTTGAACAGCGCCACATGGCGCCAATCGTCCACGTCGAAATCGGCGTCCAGCACGCTGTTCACGTGCCGCAGCAGGTTCAGGTTGAAGGCCGCGGTCAGGTGCAGCGCATCGTCGTAGGCGGGCTCCAGCACTTGTTTGGGCTTGACGCGGTCCACGCCCACCAGCAAGCCGCCGCCCGCGCACTGTCCGCGGATTCGCCGAAGCATGGCGTGCGCGTCCGCGGGGCTGAGGTTGCCGATGCTGGAGCCGGGATAGAAGAACAGCCGCTGTTCGGCGGGAATGCTGGCCGGCAGAGCCAACGCGTGCGTGAAGTCCTGGCCGATGGCGGTGATTTGCAGGTCGGGGTAGGACAGCTGCAGGCGGCGCACTGCCGCTTGCAGGTAGTCGGCCGAGATGTCGATGGGCACGTAATGACGCGGACGCAGGCTGGGGAACAGGCGTTCAGCCTTGACGCAATCGCCCGCGCCCAGGTCGATCATCGAGAGCACCGGTCCGACGTGGCGCGCAATATCGGCGCCGTGGCGCTGGAAGATCTCGGACTCGCAGCGCGTCGGGTAGTACTCAGGGAGCTGCGTGATGGCGGTGAAGAGCGCCGAACCCAGCGCGTCATAGAGGAACTTGGGATCGATGTGCGCGTGGCGCGCCACCAAGCCTTCGTGCAGTTCAAGCTGCTCGGCGCTGGGAGGCTGCGACTCTTGCGCGATGAATTTCGGCGCGGCGGGGGCAAACAGTGCGGAAGGCGAAACCATGCGTCCTGTTCCTTTTCTGTCGTCGGGACGGCCCGTCGCCGGGGCGCCTCGGATGGGGCGGCTGGCGGTCGGGAGGCGCGGCGTTGGGAGGCTCAGACCAGGCGGTTCTGGCGCATTGCAAAAGTCTATTGTGGCCGTCAGGGCGGGGCCGGTGTCAAGCGCCAAGCCGCTGAATGCAATGGACTTTTACGAATTTGGAAGAGGCTTGCGAGGAGACCGGCCACCGGGCGTCGCAGCGGATACACGCGATACTTTTGCTTGCGTTGAAATATCGGTTTACGGCTGGTTGCCAAAGCTCGGGCGGGGTCGGGCGATGGCGGTCACAATGGCATCTTGCGTTGCACAGGCACGTGAATGCGGCGTGTTGCATCGCATCAGGCGGCCCGACTCCGCGAGGCCCGACAATTACAAGGAGCGACCATGAACCGAAAGCATCAACGCGCCGAAATGGCCCTGCACCGTGAACGGGTGAGCGACAGCTTCCACGAATTGCTGGCGGGTACGGAAGACCTGCTGCGGTCGACGGCGTCGTATACGGGCTCCGAGATCGAGTCGGCGCGAGCTCGCCTGAAGCGCCAATTGGCCGACGCGCGCGAGTCCGCCGGCGATTGGGAGGGCGCGGCGCGGGAACGCGCGCGCCGCGCAACCGCCTATGCTGACGAGTACGTGCATGAACATGCCTGGAAGTCGGTGGGCGTAGCGGCGCTGGTGGGCGCCTTGCTAGGCTGCCTTCTGGCCTCGGGCGGCCGCCGCTAAGGCCTGACGCCATGAAGCCGCCCGGGGCTGCGCGCCGGTCGGGATTGAGGCGGGATTGGTGGCCGTGGATGGCCCGCGCACGCCGGCTCCTGTTGCCGCTGGTGTGCGCGGTCTTGCTTGCGGCCTGCGCCAGCGTTCCTGACTCGCAGGAGCGCCGCGCGCGCGCATCGCAGGCCAGTCTGTCGGCCGACGCGGCGTCAGACAGCTATCGCCGCGGGCAGGGCATCGCCGCCGATCCGCGGACTCCCAAGAGCGATTTTCTCGCGCGTCACCTTGCTGTCGAGCAGGCAGTCAGCGGCGCGCCATTGGTGGCCGGCAACCGTGTCCGGCTGCTGGCGGACGGCCCCAGCACCTACCGCGCCATGCTGCAGTCCATCGCGCAGGCCCGCCGGTACGTGCACATGGAAACCTATATCTTCGATGACGATGCCGAGGGTTCGCGCTTTGCCGAAGCCCTGATTGCGGCGCGCAACCGCGGCGCCGAAGTGTCCTTGATGGTCGACGCGGTCGGCACGATCAAGACGCCCGATGCCTTGTTCCAGCGCCTGCGCGATGCGGGCGTACAAGTCGCGATCTTCAATCCGGTAAACCCGGCGAGCGGCCGTGCGGGCTGGTCGCCGAACCAACGCAACCATCGCAAGGTGCTGGTCGTGGACGGCAAGGTCGGCTATCTGGGCGGCATCAACGTGAGCAGCGTCTACGAGTCCTCGCCAGGATCTGGATCAGGTTCGGGTTCGGGCTCGGGGTCGGGGTCGGGAAAGGGCGCCGGCAAAGCCGATTCACCGGCAGCCACAGATGCCAAGGCGGCGCCCTGGCGCGACACGCATCTGCGCATCGAAGGGCCCGCAGTGGCCCAGCTGGAGCAGGTCATCCGCGCGGGTTGGGAATCCCAGTCCAAGGAGCCGATCAAGGGGGGCGATTCACAGGTGGCGCCGCCCGTGGGTGCAACGACGGTGCGGATACTGGCCAATCAGCCGGACCGCAGCGATGGCTACACCGTCTACCTGACGCTGATGTCGGCGTTTGAAAGCGCGCAGGAATACATCCATATCACCATGGCGTACTTCGTGCCGGATCCCGCCTTCATCGAAGTCCTGACGGACGCGGCCCGGCGCGGCGTCGACGTGGCGCTGGTGTTGCCTGGCTTCAGCGACTCGTCGCTGGTGTTCCATGCGGGACGTTCGCACTATACGGACCTGCTGCGGGCCGGCGTGAAAATCTACGAGCGGCGCGATGCGCTCTTGCATGCCAAGACTGCGGTGGTGGACGGCGTGTGGTCCACGGTGGGGTCCAGCAACCTGGATTGGCGCAGCTTTGCGCTGAACTACGAAATCAATGCCGTAGTGCTGGGGCCTGAATTCGCGGCCGAAATGGAGGCGCTGTTCCAGCGCGATCTCGCCGAGTCGGTGCGGATCACGCCCGAGGCCTGGCAGGCCAGGGGCGTGGGTGACCGTTCGATGGAGTTCTTCTCGCGCATGTTCGAGCGCTGGCTGTAGCGCCCGGCGCCAGCCGGATCAGACCTGTGCGGCGGCCGGCGTGGCATGGGCGGCATGTTCTTGCGCCAATGCGGTTGTGATGTCGTGGGTAGGCTGGAACGAACTGGCCTGGGCCATGGCCCAGCCCGCGCGGAACACCTGGTGGCGGAATTCTCCGCGCAGCAGTTCGCCGGGCGCGAGTTCCGGGAACAGGGCCGACAGCAGCCGGATTTCGCTGGAGGAGATGCGGCGCGCGATATGGTGCGGGCGCAGCTGGCCGGGGTGGGTCAGGCCGGCCGCGGCAAGCAGTTCCGCCAGTGCATGCAGCGTGTTGCGGTGGAAGTTCGCCACGCGCTGCGCCTTGTCCGGCACCACCAGCGCGCGCTGGCGCAGCGGGTCTTGGGTCGTGACGCCGGTGGGGCATTTGCCGGTGTGGCAGGCCTGGGCCTGGATGCAGCCGATGGCGAACATGAAGCCGCGCGCGGCGTTGCACCAGTCCGCGCCCATGGCCATGACGCGGGCCATGTCGAAAGCGGTGATGATCTTGCCGGACGCGCCCAGCTTGATGCGGTCGCGCAGGTTCACGCCGATCAGCGTGTTGTGGACCAGGCGCAGAGCCTCGCGCAGCGGCGTGCCGACGTGGTCGACGAACTCCACGGGCGCGGCGCCGGTGCCGCCCTCGGCCCCGTCCACCACGATGAAATCCGGCGTGATGCCGGTTTCCAGCATGGCCTTGACGATGGCGAACCACTCCCAAGGGTGGCCCACGCAGAACTTGAAGCCCACCGGCTTGCCGCCGGACAGTTCGCGCAGGCGCGCCACGAACTTCATCAGGCCGATGGGCGAATCGAAGGCGGAATGGGTGGCCGGCGAATTACAGTCCTGCCAGGCCACGACGCCGCGCGCTTCGGCGATCTCCGGCGTCACCTTGCCCGCGGGCAGGATGCCGCCATGGCCCGGTTTGGCGCCTTGCGACAGCTTGATCTCGATCATCTTGACCTGCGGCGTACAGGCATTCTTGACGAAGGCCTCTTCGGAGAAAGCGCCGTGTTCGTCGCGGCAGCCGAAGTAGCCAGAGCCGATGTTCCAGACCAGGCCGCCGCCCGGCTGGCGGTGATAACGGCTGATGCCGCCTTCGCCGGTGTCGTGCGCGAAGTTGCCCTGGCGCGCACCTTCGTTCAGGGCCAGGACGGCGTTGGCCGACAAGGCGCCGAAGCTCATGGCCGACACGTTGAACGCGGACATGGAGTAGGGCTGCTTGCATTCGGGGCCGCCCACCGTGACGCGGAAGTCGATGTCGGGGATTTGCGACGGCGACATCGAATGGTTGATCCATTCGTAGCGATCGCCGTAGACGTCTTCCTGGGTGCCGAAGGGGCGCTTGTCGATCTCGCGCTTGGCGCGCTGGTAGACGATGGAGCGCTGCGCGCGCGAGAACGGCGCGGCCTGAGTGTCGTCTTCCAGGAAGTACTGGCGGATCTCGGGCCGGATGAATTCGAACAGGAACCGCAGATTGCCCAGGACCGGATAGTTGCGGCGGATGGCGTGGCGTGTCTGTGCCAGGTCATAGACGCCCAGCGCGGCCAGCAGCGTCAGCGGCACGGCCAGCCAAAGCCACCAAGGCGAGCTGGTCGCGGCCAGGGCGGCGGTGATTGCGGCGCCGATCAGGGTCAGTAAAAAAGCCGTGTAGCGGCCGAAAATCCAGCTCATGTCCATCTCCGTATTTCGGGATGGAGCAACCATACACCAGGAGCTGTCCCCCTGTGCCGGCGGACAGTCCTGGAATACTGTTTCTCAGCAGCTGGACGCCGCCGGGGTCTTTTCGACGGCGAGGCCGAAGGCCGGGCGCAGGCGCACGCCCAGGGCGCTGCCGGCGAAGGCGGCCGGCAGCCACAGCCAGGCGTGCAGGCTGCCCGACAGGATGCCGCTGAAATAGGCGCCGATATTGCAGCCGAAGGCCAGGCGCGAACCATAGCCCAGCAGCAGGCCGCCGATGACGGCGCCGGCCAGCGAGCGGGCCGGCACCTTCCAGATGGGGGCGAACTTGCCGGCGGCGCTGGCGGCGGCAAGCGCGCCCAGCATCAGGCCGATGTCCATGACGGTGGTGACGTCCTGGCGCAGCGGCGCGGCCAGCGAGGGCTGCTTGGCCCAGTAGGCCCAGGTGGCCACGTCGCCGCCGAAGGCGTCCAGGGTCTTGGCGCCCCACAGCGCAAAGGCGGAGGTGATGCCCCAGGGGCGGCCAGCCAGCGCCAGCGTGGCGAAGTTCAGCACTACCAGCGCCACGCCGCCCCAGATCAGCGGCCAGGGGCCTTGCAGCAGGGACGCCGGGCGCGCGGTACGCGAGGCGAACGAAATCACATGGCCGTGGCGGCGCTTCTCCAACGCCGTGGCTGCCCACGCGATCAGCGCGAACACGGCCAGGTTGATGGCCAGCGCGGGCGCCAGTCCCCAGGTCTTGATCAGCGAGGTCGGCGCCAGCGCCGGCAGGTTCGACCACCAGCCGAAGTTGGCGGTCGCAATGACCGAGCCGATGATGAAGAACAGCAGCGTGACCACCATGCGCGTGTTGCCGCCGCCGACTGCGAACAGCGTGCCCGAGGCGCAACCGCCGCCCAGCTGCATGCCGATGCCGAACAGGAAGGCGCCCAGCAGGACAGAGACTCCCGGGGGCGACACGAAGCCGCTGACGGGTTGGCCGAACAACGTGCCGGCTGCCAGGAAGGGGAAGAACAGCAGCACGCCTGCGGCCAGCATCAGCATCTGCGCGCGCAGCCCCGCGCCGCGGCGATCGGACACGAACACGCGCCAGGCCTGCGTGAAGCCGAAGGAGGCGTGGTACAGGGTCACGCCCAGCAGCGCGCCGACGACCCACAGCGCGCCCTGGCGCCAACTGACGGTCTCATGCAGGTACAGGGCGCCTGCCAGCACCAGCAGCACGGCGATCCACAGCGGCTTGCGGTTGATCTGGATGGGCGGCAGGGCCGAGGTAGGCAGGGGGAGAGTCGAGGCGTTGGTGCTCATGGGCGAGTCCCGGGATCTTGATACGTAAGAAAGCAAAAACGGGCGCGCGCAGGCACCCGTGTGATGTTTGAAAGTCTAAAGCGGTAGACGCTTGGATCAAACCACCAATTAATGCCTTTTATATAACTAAATGCTATATAGGCGCTTATTGCAGGCGCCAAGCCAAGGCGGCCAGCGTCAGCAGCAGCACCGGCAGGGTCAGGACGATGCCTACCTTGAAGTAGTAGCCCCAGGTGATGCGCAGGCCCTTGCGCGCCAGCACGTGCAGCCACAGCAGCGTGGCCAGGCTGCCGATCGGCGTGATCTTGGGGCCCAGATCGCTGCCGATGATATTGGCGTAGATCATCGCGTCCTTCACCGCGCCGGTGGCGCTGGTGTCCGCAATCGACAACGCGCCCACCAGCACGGTGGGCAGGTTGTTCATGATGGACGACAGGAAGGCGGTGATCAGGCCCGTACCCATCGCCGCGCCCCAGACGCCATACTCGGCGCACCGGTCCAGCACTTGCGCCAGGTGCGAGGTCAGCCCGGCGTTGCGCAGGCCATACACCACCAGGTACATGCCCAGCGAGAACACCACGATGTGCCAGGGCGCCTCGCGCATGATGCGGCGCGTGCCGACGATGTGCTGTCGTCCCGCGATCAGCAGCAGGCCCAGCGCGCCGACGGCGGCGATGGCGCTGACCGGGATGCCCATGGGTTCCAGGATGAAAAAGCCCGCCAGCAGCAGGGTCAGCACGACCCAGCCGGCGCGGAACGTGGTCAGGTCGCGGATCGCGGAAGCGGGCGCGGGCAGTTGGCTCACGTCGTAGCGCGGCGGAATGCTGCGATGGAAGAACAGCAGCAGTACCGCCAGCGTGGACGCCACGGCCATCAGGTTTACCGGCAGCATCACCGATGCGTACTCGCCGAAGCCGATATTGAAGAAGTCGGCCGACACGATGTTGACCAGATTGGATACGATCAATGCGATGCTGCCCGTGTCCGCGATGAAGCCCGCGGCCATCACGAAGGCCAGCGAAGCGCCGGGGCCGAAGCCCAGCGCCACCAGCATTTCCATGACGATGGGCGTAAGGATCAGCGCCGCGCCGTCGTTGGCGAACAGCGCCGAAACCGCGGCGCCCAGCAGCACGATCAACACGAAAAGCAGCCGGCCGCGGCCGCCGCCCCAGCGCGCCACGTGCAGCGCCGACCATTCGAAAAAGCCGGCCTCATCCAGGATCAGGCTGGTGACGATGATGGCGATGAAGGTGGCGGTGGCGTTCCAGACGATGCGCCAGACGTCCGCGATGTCGGCCAGGTGAACCACGCCCGTGGCCAGGGCAAGCGCCGCGCCCAGCACGGCGCTCCAGCCTATCGACAGGCCCCTGGGCTGCCAGATGACCAGCGTGATGGTGAGTACGAAGATGGCGACGGCGAGCAGCATGATGAAGAACGATCAGGAAATCGGGTGCGCGCTGATCCAGGCGACCAGCAGGCTGACGGTCAGCACCGATGCGACGGTGGAAACCAGGATGGCGCGCGAGGTTACGCGGGCGTCGCGCCCGTACATCTGCGCCAGCATGAAGGGGCCGGTGCCGATGGGCAGCGCGCTCATCAGCACGGCGGTCCAGGCCCATACAGGCGGCATGGCGAAGACGTAGAACGCCAGCACCGCCGTGACGGCGGGCTGCAGCAGCAGCTTGCCGGCGACCAGGCGCATGACGCCGGGTCCCGAACTGGACGTTTCCGTCTGCGCCAGGAACAGGCCGATCGTGACCAGCGCGCAGGGACTGGCGGACGCGCCCAGCAAGGCCACGTAGCGGTCCACGCCTTCCGGCAGCGCCAGGCCGGTGAAGGCCCAGGCCAGGCCCAGCAGCGGAGCCGCCAGCAGGGGGTTGCGCAGCAGCGCGCGGCCGACCTTGAGCAGGGTCAAGGACAGATTGGGCGTCTGTTGGCGGTCGAACTCGATCAAGGCGATGGCAAAGCCGAACAGCACGCTTGCGGTGAGCAGGGTGGTGAAGGTGGCCGGCGCCATGCTGTCAGGGCCGAGTAACGCCAGGCACAGCGGAATGCCCATGTAGCCGGCGTTGGCGTATGACGCGGCCAGCCCCTGGATGCCGCGGTCGGTCAGCGCGCGCTGCGAGCGGCGCGCGCCGATAAACGAGGCGAGGAACGTGACGGCGATGCCGCCCGCGAAGGCGCCCACGAAACCCCAGTGCGCCATATGCGTCAGATCGACCTGCGTCATGGCGCGGAACAGCAGCGCGGGCAGCGACAGATACACGACGTAGCGGTTCAGCGCGTCGGTGGCGCCGGAACCCAGGATGCGCCAGCGGGCGGCGAGCCAGCCAGTCAGGATCAGCGCGAAGACCGGCAGGGCGGAGGTAACGACAGCGTTCATGGACAGGGACCTGGAGGGGCGCTCATTCTACTTGGCGGCGGTATGCGCCGTGCGCGTCACCAGCAGGATGCCGAGCGCCGCCAGGGCCATGCCCGGCCAGGCCAGCGCGGGAATGGCTTCGCCCAGGATGATCAGCGCAATGACGGCGGTGCAGGGCGGCACCAGGAAGAACAGCGCCGACACGCGGGAGGCCTCGCCATAGCGGATCATGGTCAGCAGCAAGGTGATCGCCACCAGCGAATTGCCCACGACCAGATAAGCCAGCGAAGCCAGCAGGGGCCCGGTCCATTCGATGTGCATCGGCTCCAGCCAGTACGCCAGCGGCGCGGTGGCGATCAGGCCGACCGCGTACTGCACCATGTTGGACGTGACGGGATGCGTTTGCACGCCATAGCGTTTTTCATACAGCGTGCCGCCGGTGATGCAGAGCAGGGCGCTGATGGCGAACGCCAGGCCCAGCGGCGAGAGCACATCGATCGAAGCCTTGGCGATGATCACCAGCGCGGCGCCTGACACCCCCAGGCCCAGGCCTGCCCAGCGGCGGGCGTCGACTTTCTCGTGCGCGATCGCCGGCGCCAGCAGGCCGATCAGGATAGGTTGCAACGAGGTGATCAGCGCCACGCCGCCCGCCGACATGCCTTGCTTGAGAGACAAGTAGGTGAAACAGAAGTAGCCTGCCTGCAACAGCAGTCCGACCATCGCCAGATGGCCCCAGGCGCTGGCGCCGCGCGGCAGCGGCGGGCGCAGGAACAGCATGAAGGGCGCAAGTATCAGCACCACGCAGGCGTAGCGCAGCGCCAGGAAGGTCATGGGGTCGGCATAGGCCAGGCCCACTTTGAGCACGACGAAACCGCTGGACCAGAGAAGCAGGAAGAGCGCGGGCGCGGCTTTCAACCAGGCGGGGGGAGCGGCAGGCGGCATGTGGCGGAACATGGACGACATGGGCAAGCCGCGATCGTACCCCCTTTTGGCCATTGTTCATCCCTGCCAAAATGAGGTTTAGGATTCTTTTATTCATTTGCTGCACGCGAGGGATGGACATGTCGACCAACAAACAATCTACGGTGCGTATCGCCCTGGGCACCTGGGACCGCTTGCGCGACGACGCGTATTCGGTGCGCCATGAAGTGTTCGTCGTCGAACAGAAAGTGCCGCCCGAGGTCGAGCTGGACGACGATGACGCGGTGTCGGTGCACGCCGTGGCCTACGGCCCGGACGGCACGCCCATGGGCACGGGCCGGCTTCTGCCCGACGGCCACATCGGCCGCATGGCGGTCCACAAGAAGGCCCGCGGCATGGGCGTCGGCAGCCAGTTGCTGGACGCGCTGATCGAACAGGGCCATGGCGACGGCCACCGCATGCTGGTGCTGCACGCGCAGACGCATGCGGCAGGTTTCTACCAGGCCCATGGCTTCAATGTGGAAGGCGAGGAATTCGTCGAGGCCGGTATTCCGCACGTGGTCATGACCCGCGTGCTGAAGTAGGGCGGGCCGCCCGGCTCAGAGCGTCTGCCTGCGGGCCGGGCAAATCAAATAGGCGGGATAAAGAAAAGGGCCGCAAGAAAAGGGCCACACAAAGAAAAAACCCCGGACGCTTACGCGTTCGGGGTTTTTTTGGCGCATCACGCAGGTACCTCGTGATGTAATAATTGGTGCCCAGGAGAGGACTCGAACCTCCACACCTTGCGGCACATGGACCTGAACCATGCGCGTCTACCAATTCCGCCACCTGGGCGCTGATGCTTTACTTGTCGCTTCGCTTTCGCGTTGTTTCTTGTTCAGCAGCAGAGGAATGAGATTATGCACACTTTTTTTGAAGTGTGCAAGTCGTGTGGCTTTTTTTTCATATTTTTTTGCTGCCGGGCGCTTTCGAACTTTCGATATAGTGTCGCCCCATGTCCCGTACCCTCTGCACGCGTTGTCTGCGTCCTCTGTCGCACTGTCTGTGCGCGCTGATTCCCTCGCTTTCCTGCCGCACTCGCGTCGTGGTGTTGCAGCATCCGAGCGAGGCGCGCCATGCCTTGAACACCGCAAGGCTGGCGGTGCTGGGGCTGGCGGGCGCGCAACGCGTGGTGGGCGAATATTTTTCGGAAGAGGATTGGGCGCTGCCAGGCCATCTGCCTCGCCTGCTGTTTCCGGGCGAGGGCGCCGAGGTGTTGGCGCCGGGCTACGGGCAGGACCTGGGCGCGCCCATCAGATTGATCGTGCCTGACGGCACCTGGGGACATGCGCGCAAATTGCTGCATATCAACCCGGCGCTGGCCGCCTTGCCGCGCGTGATGTTGCCCGCGGGGCTTTCCACGCGCTACCGGGTTCGTCACGCCGACGTGCCGGGCGCGCTGTCCACGATAGAGGCCGTGGCGCATGCCTTGAATGCGATTGAAGCGCCGACGAATTTCGATGCGCTGCTGCGGCCTTTCGAAGCGTTGATCGATGGCCAGATCGAAGGCATGGGCGCGGATCTGTACGCGCGGCATCATTTGAATCGCAAGGTGCCGTGGCGTTGAAACAGGCAGTGGCGGGGCGCAAAGCAAAAGCCCCGGGAATCTTGCGATTTCCGGGGCCTTTTAGCCGTTGCCATCAAGACCGCCTTGCATGGTCTTGATTGAAATTCCGTGGTGCCCAGGAGAGGACTCGAACCTCCACACCTTGCGGCACATGGACCTGAACCATGCGCGTCTACCAATTCCGCCACCTGGGCACTGAGAGATACTGTCAGAAGTATGTGATACGCTGCCGCTCTAGTCGCATCGCTTCAGTTAAAACAGATTAACTAAAACATGCGTCCAAAGTGCAGTTGGTTCTACAATAAGGTTTTTAAGCAACTTGCTTTTCAAACCCCGGCTGGGTTTTAAACTTCCCGGCCCTTCTGACCATTTTCTGCTTCAGTGTTCAGCCTTGGGCGAACCACAGAAGCTGCGCATTATATACGGAAATTTTAGCTTTGGCAAAACGATCGAATAACGAATCGAATAACAACAGATCAACACCCTTGCCCGAAGCGCCGCCGGACTTCGATCCTGATGTCCCGTCCCGTGAAGCCGTCCTGAAAGCGCTGCGCGCCGCAGGCTCGCCGCTGTCTCCGGTGGAACTGGCCGAACGCATGGGCGTCGAGCGCGCCGCGACGATGGTGGGATTTGAGCGCCGCCTGGGCGCCATGGAGCGCGACGGCCAATTGATGCCCAACCGCAAGGGCGTGTTGCTGCTGGCCACCAAACTGGACTTCGTCGCCGGCAAGGTGCTGGGGCATCGCGACGGCTTCGGCTTCCTGTTGCGTGACGACGGTGGCCCGGACCTGTTTCTGTCGCCGCGCGAAATGCTCAAGGTGCTGCATGGCGACCGTGTGCTGGTCAAACCCACTGGCGAATACCGCGGCAAGCCGGAAGGCACCATCGTCGAAGTCATCGAGCGCCGCACCAACAAGCTGGTGGGGCGCTTCCTGCACGAGCATGGCCTGTCCATCGTCGTGCCCGAGGACCAGCGCATCAAGCATGACATCCTGATTCCGCCCAGCGACACCAACGGCGCCCAGCATGGGCAGGTGGTCGCGGTTGAAATCATGGAGCAGCCCACTCGCCACACGCAGCCGCTGGGCCGTGTGGCCGAGGTGCTGGGCGAGATCGACGATCCCGGCATGGAAATCGAGATCGCGGTGCGCAAGTTCGACGTGCCGGTCGATTTCTCGGAAGCCGCGCTCAAGCAGGCCGCACGCCTGCCGGACGTGGTCAGGAAGACCGATCTCAAGGACCGCGTCGACCTGCGCGACGTGCCGCTCATCACCATCGACGGCGAGGACGCGCGCGACTTCGACGACGCGGTGTACTGTGAGCCCGTGGAGCTGGGCGCGGGCCAGCGCAAGCGCCCGGGCTGGCGCCTGCTGGTGGCCATCGCCGACGTCAGCCACTATGTGCGTCCGGGTGACGCCCTGGACGACGACGCGATCGAACGCGGCACCAGCGTGTACTTTCCGCGCCGGGTCATCCCGATGCTGCCGGAGTCGTTGTCCAACGGCTTGTGTTCGCTGAACCCGGACGTCGACCGCCTGGTGCTGGTTTGCGACATGGTCATTCCGGCCAGCGGCGCCAAGGCTGGTACGGTCACGGCCTACCAGTTCTATAACGCGGTCATGCACTCGCATGCGCGCACCACCTATACGAACATCTGGGCCGCCCTGCAACAGCCCGGCGGTCCTGCCGCGCACGCCATGCGCAGCGTCATGCCCCAGGTCCAGCACCTGTATGAACTCTTTCAGCTGCTGGCGCAAGGGCGCAAGAAGCGCGGCGCCATCGACTTCGACACGGTCGAGACCAAGATCGTCTGCAATGAGCTCGGCCGTATCGAGCAAATCGTGCCGTCGGTGCGCAACGATGCCCACAAGCTGATTGAAGAGTGCATGCTGGCCGCCAATACCTGCGCGGCCGACTTCATGACCCGCAGCAAGCATCCCGGCCTGTACCGCATCCACGAAGGCCCCACGCCCGAACGCCTGCAGTCGCTGCGCGAATTCCTGCGCACCATGGGCCTGTCGCTGGGCGGCGGCGAGACGCCCACGGCCAAGGATTACGGCGACTTCCTGGATTCGGTGCGCGGACGCCCCGACTACCAGCTGTTGCAGACGATGTGCCTGCGCTCCATGCAGCAGGCGGTCTACAGCCCCGACAATATGGGCCACTTTGGCTTGTCCTATCCCGGCTACAGCCACTTCACCTCGCCCATCCGCCGCTATCCCGACCTGCTGACGCATCGTGTCATCAAGGCGTTGCTGGCCGGTCAGCGCTATGTGCCCAGCCTGGAAGACCAGCCTGTGGTGATCGGCCGCACGCAGCGCGAGCACGAACATGCCATCTGGGAAAAGATGGGCCTGGTGCTGTCCGCCAGCGAGCGCCGCGCCGACGAGGCGTCGCGCGACGTCGAAGCCTGGCTCAAGTGCTGGTTCGTCAAGGAGCGCGTGGGCGAGGACTTCAGCGGCACCGTTACCGGCGTCGCCAGCTTCGGCATCTTCGTCACGCTGGACACCCTGCACGTCGAAGGGCTGGTGCATGTTTCCGAACTGGGCGGCGAGTATTTCCAGTTCAACGACGCCCTGCACGAGTTGCGCGGCGAACGCACGGGCATGCGCTACCGCCTGACCGACAAGGTGCAGGTGCAGGTGTCGCGCGTGGACCTCGAAGCCCGCCGTATCGAGTTCCGCCTGGTGCAGGGCACGAGCTTCGACGCCTTGCGCAAGGCGTCGGCCCGCAGCCCGGACGAGCCCTCGCGCCGTGTCAAGAAGGCCGCGTCGCCCAAGCCCGCCGCCCTGAAGGGCCAGACCGCCAAGGAGCGCCGCGCCGAGGCCAAGAAGGCCAGCAAGCCGCCGCGGGCGCCCAAGGCATCCAAGCGCGCAGCGCCGGCCAAGAAGGCCGCGCACAAGCGCCACTGACACTTCCTTATGGCGAGGCCGTCGTATGGCGGCTGCGCCATAAGGGGTAACATTGCATCTATGGCCGGCTTGGTCCGGTGGCCCGCCCCGCTCTGGGGCGGGTATTCGTTTATCTAAAGGTATTGCATTTATGGCGTCGACCCAAGTCCTGGCCGGGTTTCACGCGGTTGTTGCGCGGCTGCGCCACGCGCCCGACTCGATCAAGGAAATCTATGTAGAGGCGTCGCGCCGCGACAAGCGGATGCAGACGTTCATCGAGCAGGCCGAAAAAGCGGGCTGCCGCCTGCATCCGGTCCCCATGGAGCGCCTGGACGGCCTGTCCCGCGGCACCCGCCATCAGGGCGTGGTGGCGCTGGCCGAAGAGCGCCAACTGGCGGTGGACGTGGATGAGGTACTCGATGTCATCGAAGGCCCGCCGCTGCTGTTGATCCTGGATGGCGTGACCGATCCCCACAACCTGGGCGCCTGCCTGCGTACCGCGGATGCCGCCGGCGTGCACGCCGTCATCGCGCCGCGCGACCGGGCCGTCGGCCTGAACGCAACCGTGCAGCGCGTGGCTTGCGGCGCGGCCGATACCGTGCCCTATCTGATGGTGACCAACCTGGCGCGCACCATGCGCAGCCTGAAGGACCGTGGCGTGTGGCTGGTGGGCACCGACGACCAGGCCACCGACAGCATGCATCAGATCGATGCGCGCCAGCCCATGGCCTGGGTCATGGGGGCGGAAGGCGAGGGCATGCGCCGCCTGACGCGGGAAACCTGCGATCAACTGGTGAACATCCCCATGCTGGGTTCGGTGGAAAGCCTGAACGTCAGCGTGGCCAGCGCCGTCTGCCTCTATGAAACCGTGCGCCAGCGCCGTTCCTGATTCATCCGTCTTACCTATCTTGTAGACCATATCCTCTTCGCGTCAGCCCATCATGCACCAGAACGGCTTTACCACCACGATCCTCCATTCCGACCGCAAGCAATCCGTCGAGCACGGAGCGGTGCACAAGCCCATGCATCCGTCCTCGGAGTTCGCCTACGAAGACGCCCGTGAGCTGGCCGCGGTCTTTCAGGGCAAGGCCGGCTTTACCTACGCCCGCCAAGGCACGCCCACCACCACCGCGCTGGAGGCCAAGGTCAACCAGATGGAAGGCGGCAAGGGCACGGTCAGCTTCGCGACCGGCATGGCGGCGCTGGCCGCCATCTTCACCACGCTGCTGCGCCGAGGCGACCATCTGGTGTCCAGCCAGTTCGTGTTTGGCAACACCAACAGCCTGCTGGGCACGCTGCTGGAACTGGGGGTGGAAATCACCTTCGTGGACGCGACGGATTCGGCGCAGGTGCGTGCGGCGATCCAGCCCAACACCCGCATGGTTTTCACCGAGACCATCGCCAATCCGGGCACGCAGGTTGCTGACCTGGCCGTGATTGGAGAAATCTGCCGCGAGAAGGGCCTGGTCTACGTGGTCGACAATACGCTGACCTCGCCCTGGATGTTCCGGCCTGTCTCGGTCGGGGCGTCCCTGGTGATGAACTCGCTGTCCAAGTACATCGGCGGCCATGGCAATGCGTTGGGCGGCGCCGTCACGGACACGGGGCTGTATGACTGGTCGAATTACGCGAACATCTACGAGGCCTATCGCAAGGGACCGTCCACCAGTTGGGGGCTCACGCAGGTCAAGAAGAAGGGCCTGCGCGACATGGGCGGCACCCTGGCTGCCGAGCCTGCGCACCGCATCGCGGTAGGCGCCGAGACCCTGGCCCTGCGCATGGCCAAGCACTGCGCCAACGCGTTGGCGCTGGCGCGCTTCCTTGAGGATCATCCGGGCGTGGCCAAGGTGCATTACCCCGGGCTGGCCAGCCACCCGCAGCATGCGCGCGCGGCGGCGTTGTTCGGCTCGCGCTTCGGCGGCCTGTTGGGCGTCGAACTGGCGGACGGGGTGGACTGCTTTGATTTCCTGAACCGCCTGCGCATCGTGCTGATGGCGACTCACCTGGGCGATACGCGCAGCCTGGCGCTGCCTGCCGCCCACACCATCTATTACGAGATGGGCGCCGAGCGCCGCAAGCAGATGGGCATCGCGGACAGTCTCATCCGCGTGTCCGTGGGCATCGAAGACGAGGCCGATCTGCTGTTTGATTTCGATCAGGCGCTCAACGGCTGCCTGCAGGGATAATGCGGCACGCGCGCGACCGGTGGCCGGGCGCGCCTGCAACGCAATCGGGATAGCGCCCATGCTCATACAGATCGCAGAAGTCTTCACGCCAGAAGAGGCGGCCGAGATCCGGCGCCGCCTGGACGCCGCCGATTGGGTCGACGGCAAGGTCACCGCCGGCTATCAGTCGGCCGAGGTCAAGCGCAACCGCCAGCTGCCGGAGCAGCATCCCCTGGCGCAGGAGCTGGGCAACCTGATCCTGCAGCGCCTGGCGGCCAACAACCTGTTCATGTCGGCCGCGCTGCCGCGCAAGATCTTTCCGCCCTTGTTCAATCGCTATGAGGGCGGGGAAGCGTTCGGCTATCACGTGGACAATGCGGTGCGCGGCATCGCCGGCACGGCTGAGCGCGTGCGCACGGACCTCTCGGCCACGCTGTTCTTTTCCGAGCCCGATTCCTACGATGGCGGCGAGCTGGTCATCGACGACACCTATGGTCCGCGCGCAGTGAAGCTGCCCGCAGGGCATATGGTGCTGTACCCGGGCACCAGCCTGCATAAGGTCAATCCGGTGACGCGGGGCGCGCGCGTATCGTCGTTTTTCTGGATGCAGAGCCTGGTGCGCGAAGACAGCCAGCGCGCACTGCTGCTGGACATGGATGTGGCCATACAGCGCTTGAATCAGGATGCCGCGGGGCATCCCTCCATCGTGCAACTCACCGGCATTTATCACAATTTGCTGCGTCGATGGGCCGATGTCTGACGCAAGTTAACGATCGCGTTCGAGGGTGTCGCGCAAACCCCGAAATGCGTGTTTCTGTTTATTGCGAAACGGTCTAAAAGCTAGTATTGACGCGGGTTGTGGTGAGGTTTTCGCTTGACAGCCGCGCCACGCCAAGGCCTAATACACGTCTGCGTCGCTGGTGATTTGAAGGCAATTTGCCATTGAATCCAGGCGGCGCAGCAGTTTAAAAGTTGTGCTTCGCAGCGCAAGAAAAAAGTTTATCCACTGTCTGTTCGTCGTTTGTCGGTTTTGCGTCTTCTGCGGCGTCCATCATGACGGCCATGAACTGCACTCCGGCAGACTCCATACCTTGTGAGGGGTACACCTGAATGAACAAAACCGAACTCATCGATCACATCGCCAGCAAGGCCGACATCTCCAAGGCCGCCGCTGGTCGCTCGCTCGACGCCCTGATCGGTGCCGTCAAGACCACCCTGAAGAAGGGCGGTACGGTTACGTTGGTTGGCTTTGGCACGTTCGCTGTGTCGGCTCGCGCCGCGCGCACCGGCCGTAATCCGCGCACTGGCGAAACCATCAAGATCAAGAAGGCCAAGGTGCCGAAGTTCCGTCCGGGCAAGGCCCTGAAGGACGCCGTCAACTAATGGACGGCGGGCGGGTCGCAGGCATTCAGGCCTGGCGATTTGCCCACAACTGCGCGGTCCGGTATACTCCGGCCCGCGTATTGCTTTTGAGTGCCCCGGTTGGCAGTTGCTTGTACGGATTTTTCGCGAATTTCGTCTTGAGGCTGCATCAAAATGGGTGCTTAGCTCAGTTGGTAGAGCGGCGCCCTTACAAGGCGTAGGTCACAGGTTCGACCCCTGTAGCACCCACCAAAAGCTCCGATATGCGCTCCACACAAAACCCGCACACGTCATGGTGGCGGGTTTTTTGTTTTGCGCGCGCCGCATCGCTCGTGCCAGTTGATCTCGCTCAGAAATGTAGGACGGGATCAGATGAAATAGGACGTGCGAATCATTCGCATTTAAGATATTATTGTGGGCTTGTACCGGTCAGCCGGCGTCGCCATCGCGTGTGCGTCTTTCCTGGCTGGCCGGATAAGTCAATGCACCCTGGCTGATTCATGCCTAGTTTTCAACGCGGTTGGAATTCTTCTTCGCGCTCTTCATTCGGTATACGCGCAGGCGCTGGCCTGACGGTCCTGGCGCTGCATGCGGCAGTGGTAGGCGCCATCTTCATGGCACCCGAGAATCGTCCTGAACTCGAAGAACCCGAAGCCATCATGGTGAGCGTGGTGGATGCGCCCATTCCCCAGATCGCCAAGGCCGAGCCCACTCCCGAGGAGCCGCAGCCGGTGACGGAAACGCCGCCCGAGCCGCCGCAGCCCGAGGTCGAGCCCGAACCGGAGCCTGAACTCAAGCCCGAGCCGGAACCTGAACCCGAACCGGAACCGGTGGTTGAAAAGCCGCCGATGCCGGCGCCCAAACCCAAGCCCAAGCCGCCACCCAAGCCTAAACCCAAACCCGAGCCCAAGCAGGACGTCAAGGTCGAGCCCAAGCCGGAAGCGCCAAAGGCGCCGCCCAGTGGCGCGCCCGAAGGCACGCAGGCGCCGCAAGGGCCGCAGCAAGGGCCGCCGCCGGATCAGCCGGTGCTGGTATCCAGCATCGAATTCCAGGGGGCGCGCCCCATGCCCAATTACCCGATGGCATCGCGCCGCATGCGGGAAGAGGGCCGCGTGGTGGTGCTGGTCGAGATCAACACCCAGGGGCTGGTCGAGCGGGCAACCATCGATGCGTCCTCGGGCTTTCCGCGCCTGGACGAATCGGCGCTGGCAGCCGCCCGCAAGGGTCGTTTCAAACCGTATACCCGTAACGGCGTGGCCTATCCCGCCAAAGCCAAAATTCCGTTCGATTTCGTAATGAGGAACTGAGATGTCCAACGCACTGCATAGCGCCACCCTGGTGGCGCAGGCGACCACCAGCCCGGCAGCGCCGGCTGCCGCCGCCGCTGCGCCTGCCGCGGCTGCGGCCGCGCCCGCAGCTCAACAAGCCGCCTCGGCGGTCGGTGCCACGGCTCAGCAAGCCGCCGGCGCTGTCCAGCAATCGGCCGACGCGCTGCACGGCGCCGCCGCCGCGCTGCCCTCGGCGCTGCCTGCCGCGCCGGCCCCCGCCGCGGTCCCCGACATGGGCTTCATGCACTTCATCGCGCAAAGCGACTTCGTCGGCAAAGGCCTGTTCATCATCCTGATCCTGATGTCGCTTGTGACCTGGTACCTGATCCTGGTCAAGGTCGCGAGCAACGTCAGCATGCGCAAGCGCTCCGCGGACTTCCTGAACAAGTTCTGGAACGCCAGCTCGCTCGAACAGGTCGAAAACGAAATCGTCACGCATGGCGCGCGCGATCCGTTCTCGCACCTGGCCAGTCACGCCATGCATGCGCAGGCGCATCACAACAAGTTCGGCGCGACCAAGCTTGAAGAGTCGGGCAGCAACTCCGATTTCGTCACGCGCACCATGCGCAAGGTCATCGATGAAGAAACCGCGAAGCTGGAAAACGGCCTGACCGTGCTGGCTTCGGTGGGTTCGACGGCGCCGTTCGTGGGCCTGTTCGGCACGGTGTGGGGCGTGTACCATGCTCTGGTCGGCATCGGCCTGTCCGACGGCGTGACCATCAACCGCATCGCCGGTCCGGTGGGCGAAGCGCTGATCATGACGGGCCTGGGCCTGGCGGTCGCCATTCCCGCGGTGCTGGCCTACAACACCTTCGTGCGCAACAACCGCGTGTTCCTGTCGCGCCTGGATGCCTTTGCGCATGACTTGTTCGCGTTCCTGACCACCGGCCAGCAGGTCGCTCTGTCCGACGGCAAGGTGCGCGCCCTGCGCCGCCAGAACGGCAACGGCGCTGCGGCTCAACGCGGGAGCGAATAATGGCCTTTGGCAGCTTCGAGGGCAAGGGATCCGGAAGCCATACGGTTTCCGAGATCAATATGGTGCCCCTGATCGACGTGATGCTGGTGCTGCTGGTGATCTTCATCATCACCGCGCCGCTGCTGGCGCATTCGATCAAGATCAACATGCCCCAGGTGGCCGCCGAGCAGATCGAGGAAGAACCCAAGACCGTCGACCTGGCCATCGATGCCAGCGGGGCGCTGTTCTGGGACGAGAAGCCGGTCAATATCGATGACCTGCCCAACCGCTTCAAGTCGATCGCCGGCACCAAGCCGCAACCCGAGATCCGCATCCGCGCGGACCAGAACACGCGTTACGAGACCCTGGCCAAGGTCATGGCTTCGGCCCGCCGTTCGGGCATGACGCGCATCGGGTTCGTGACCACGCCTCCGTCCGGCGGCGTCGCCGGCTCAGCAGCGCCCGCTGCGGCCGGGGCCGCCCCGGCTCCGTCCGCACCTTGAACGCTTCCCGGCCCCGGGGCGCATTTCGCGCCCCGTTCCGGCCGGGATCGCGCTAGAATCGCCGCATGCGAGTTCTGGTAATCGAAGACGACACCACCCTGGGCCACGCGCTCCAGGAATTTCTGGCCGACCAAGGCTATGCGGTCGACTGGCTGACCGAGGGCGACCGGGTTCTGGGCGCCTTGGCGGGGCAGCCTTACGACCTCATGCTGCTCGACCTCAACCTTCCGGGCATGAGCGGGCTGGACGTGCTGCGGCAATTGCGCCAGGACGGCAACCAAGTTCCCGTGTTGATCCTCACCGCCCGCGATGGCATCGAGGACCGCGTCGCCGGCCTGGACGCCGGGGCGGATGACTACGTCACCAAACCTTTCGAACTGCCCGAGCTGGCGGCGCGCGTGCGCGCCTTCGGCCGGCGCCGCGCCGGCCAGGCGCAGCCCCTGATTGAAGTCGGCCCGCTGGTGTTCGACACCGTTGGCCGCGAAGTCCGCGCCAATGGCCAGCGCCTGTCGCTGTCGGTGCGCGAGCTTTCCGTGCTGGAAATGCTGATGGCCCGTGTCGGTCGCGTCGTGACCAAGCGCCAGATCGTGAACTCGCTGTCGGCCTGGGATGCCGATTTCAGCGAAAACGCCGTCGAAGTCTACGTGTACCGCCTGCGCAAGCGCCTGGAAGGCACTGGTGCCAGCATTCAAACGGTGCGCGGCTTTGGCTACATGCTGGATGTGGAAACGGCCTGACGGGCCGGCTGCGGCCGCGTCGCACCGGCCGCGCGCATCCATACGCCTAGGCGAGGGCATTGCGTCATGATGCAGGAACGCACTCCTACCGCTACTCCGGTTTCCCGCCCCTTGCTTCCCTCCCGTTCGCTGGCGCGGCATCTGGTCATCCGCCTGATGCCGCCGATCCTCCTGCTGGTCCTGTTGGACCTGGCGGCCACCTGGGTCATCACGCACAAGATCGACATGTCGCTCTGGATGCTGGAAGATTTCTTCTGGCTGATGGTGGTGGGGCAGGTCGCGTTGATCGCGCTGTTCACCTGGGTGGTGATGCAGGGCGTGCGTTCGGGGCTGCGGTCGGTCAACCACCTGTCCGAAGAGATCCGGCAACGCTCCATCGACGACATGCAGCCGCTGGAAGTGGCCGGCGTGCCGGTCGAAATCGAGCCACTGGTCACGCACACCAATGATCTGCTGCTGCGCCTGGATGCCTCGCTGGCGGCGCAGCGCCGCTTCATCGGCCATGCGGCGCACCAGCTGCGCACGCCTTTGTCGGGGTTGCGCCTGGAGTCGGAATTGATGCTGGCGCGCCCCTTGCCCGACGACGTGCGCGCGCGGGCCGAACGCATCAAGGCGGTGAGCGACCGCATGATCCGCCTGGGGCAGCAGTTGCTGGTTCTGGCGCGCGCCGATCCTAACGCCCGTCCGCAGGACAGCTTCGTGCGCATCGACCTTTGCGAATGGGTGCGGGCGAACGGCGCGGAATGGTTTCCGCGGGTGCGCGAGGCGCACTACGAGCTGGATCTGGTCGCGCCGGACGCGCCCATCTGGATCGACGCCGATCCCTTGCTGCTGGCCGAACTGCTGGGCAATCTCATCGACAACGCGCTGCGCTATGGCAACAAGACCGGCCGCATCACGCTGATCGTCGGCGCCAATCCGCCTTCGCTGACCGTGGAGGACGATGGGCCGGGCATTTCTCCCGATGAGCGCGAACGGGTGTTCGAGGCCTTCTACCGTTCTCCCACCGCGACCGCGGGCGGGTCGGGCCTGGGACTTGCCATCGTGCGGGAAATCGCGCACGCGCATGGTGCCTGGTGGAAACTCACCAGCCGTCCGGACTTTTCAGGAACACGGCTGTCCGTCGTGTTTCCCGGCCCCCGCAAGGGCGCCCAACTTACTCGTCAAGAACCTACATCATGAGCCAAGGTTCGGCCAGCGTTCCTTCGTCGTCCAACGGGCAAACACTCGGCGGGCACGCGCCATCGTCGCGGGCCGCCCTCATCATGGGGGCGCTGGGCGTGGTGTACGGCGATATCGGCACCAGTCCCTTGTATACGCTGCGGGCCTGTCTGACGGGACTGAGCGTGCACACCGACCTGGAGCCTGCCCACCTGCTGGGCGTGCTGTCCATCCTGTTCTGGATGCTGATGGTGGTGGTGTCGTTCAAGTACGTGACGCTGGTGCTGCGCGCCGACAACCGCGGCGAGGGCGGCACGCTGGCCTTGCTGGAACTGGCGGTGCGCGGGCGTGAAGGCAAGCTGCGCTGGGTGCTGATCGTGCTGGGAATTTTCGGCGCGGCGCTGTTCTACGGCGACAGCATGATCACGCCAGCCATTTCAGTGCTGTCGGCGCTCGAAGGGATAGGCATCGTGTCGCATCAGCTGGATGCCTGGGTCGTGCCGCTGTCCCTGGTGGTGCTGATTGCGCTGTTCGCGATCCAGTCGCACGGCACGGGCGCCATGGGCAAGCTGTTCGGTCCGGTGATGCTGTTGTGGTTCGGCACGCTGGCGGCGCTGGGCGGCTGGCAGATCTGGCAGACGCCGGAAGTGCTGCGAGCCTTGAATCCGATGTGGGGTTTGCGTTTCATCGTCGAGTTTCCGTGGATCAGTTTCGTGCTGCTGGGGGCGGTGGTGCTGGCCTTGACCGGCGCCGAGGCGCTGTATGCCGACATGGGCCACTTCGGCCGTCCGGCGATCCGCCGCGCCTGGTTCAGCATGGTGCTGCCGGCCCTGACGCTGTGCTATTTCGGCCAGGGCGCGCTGTTGTTGCGCGATCCGACCGCGATCCGCAATCCGTTCTTCATGATGGCGCCGGAATGGGGGCTGGCCCCGCTGGTGGCCTTGGCCACCATTGCGACCATCGTGGCGTCGCAGGCGGTGATTTCGGGCGCTTATTCGGTCACGCGCCAGGCGGTGCAGCTGGGCTTCTGGCCGCGCATGCAGATCCTGCATACGTCGGCCATCGAGAAGGGCCAGATCTATCTGCCGCAGGTCAATGCGCTGCTGCTGTGCGCGGTGCTGATCCTGGTCCTGCTGTTCCGCAATTCGGACAACCTGGCTGCCGCTTATGGCTTCGCGGTCACGGGGACGATGTTCACGACGTCGGTGCTGGCTTTCGCGGTGTTGCCGCGCGGTTCGACCGGCATCAAGCGTGTGCTGTGGATGGTGGCGCTGGGCCTGTTGCTGTTGTTCGATGTGCTGCTGTTCTCGGCCAACGTGTTCAAGATCCACGAGGGCGGCTGGCTGCCGCTGCTGGTGGCGATAGTGGTGTTCACGCTGATGATGACGTGGCGCCGCGGCCGCCGGCTGCTGTCGGAGATGCAGCAGCGGGACCGCCAGCCGCTCAAGGAATTCATGGCGCAGCTCGAAGAGTACCCGCCGTCGCGCGTGCCGGGCACGGCCATCTTCATGACGATGAACTCGGGCAATGTGCCGCCGGCGCTGCTGCACAACCTGAAGCACAACAAGGTGCTGCATGACCATGTGCTGTTCCTGACCATTCTGGTGGCGGACGTGCCCTATGTTTCGCCCGAGGAGCGCTTCTCCGTGACCAAGCTGTCGGCGTCCAGTTGGCAGGCGACGATCAACTACGGCTTCAAGGAAGATCCGGATGTGCCGGAGGCGCTGCGGCTGGTGGCTGAGGCGTATCCGGAGATCGATCTGGAGCCGATGCGGACTTCCTACTTCCTGTCGCGGCAGACGGTGGTGGCGGCGAAGAAGCCGGCGCTGTGGCGCTGGCGGCGGGCGGTGTTTTCGTTCATGGCGCGGAACTCTACTCGGAGTACCAAGTTCTTCAAGATTCCGGCTAATCGGGTGGTGGAGATGGGGATGCAGGTGGAGCTTTAGGCTCTTGCTTGCTCCTTGGTGGTGATTTGCATTCTGTTGACGCCTGGGGCGGCGGGGGCTGAATGTGTCCCGTTGCTGGGGAGGGCGGTGTGCTTGGCGTTCTCGCCTAGGGTGGGGTGTGGTGGACGATCTTGCGGGGCTCGCCCCCGGCCGGCCGCGCAGGCGGCCTTTGGGGGCTTACGCGGTGTCTTGCGGTAGGTGATGACGCTGCGCGCTGGTCGTGACTGTCTTTAGTGGGCTCGCTCTCATCGAGGTTGGCGCCCGATCGCTCTTCGCCAAACAAAAAGCCCTTCGGCGTGCCGAAGGGCTTTCTGGTTTATGGCGTTGAAGAATTACTTCTTCTTGCCTTCGTCGCTCAGCTGCGGCAGCGAGCTGCCGGAGGAGGCGAGCAGGCCGGTCTTCACGTAGGTGAAGAGCTTGCCGCGGGTGTCGACGATGTCGAGGTTGCGCATGGTGAGCTGGCCAATGCGGTCCGCGGGCGTGAACGGGGCGTTTTCGACCTTTTCCATGGACAGGCGCTCGGGGGCGTAGGTCAGGTTGGGCGATTCCGTGTTCAGCAGCGAGTAGTCGTTGCCGCGGCGCAGTTCGATGGTGACTTCGCCGGTGACGGCGCGGGCGACCCAGCGTTGGGCGGCTTCGCGCAGCATGATGGCTTGCGGGTCGAACCAACGGCCCTGGTACAGCAGGCGGCCGAGCTTGCGGCCGCTTTCGCGGTACTGCTCGATGGTGTCTTCGTTGTGGATGCCGGTGACCAGGCGCTCGTAGGCGATGAACAGCAGGGCCAGGCCCGGGGCTTCGTAGATGCCGCGGCTCTTGGCTTCGATGATGCGGTTTTCGATCTGGTCGCTCATGCCCAGGCCGTGGCGGCCGCCGATGCGGTTGGCTTCGAGCATCAGTTCGACGGGGTCGCTGTATTCCACACCGTTCAGGGCGACCGGGTGGCCTTCCTCGAAGCGGACGGTGACTTCCTCGGCCTTGACGGCGACGTCGTCGCGCCAGAAGGCGACGCCCATGATGGGCTTGACGATGCGGATGCCGGAGTTCAGGTGCTCCAGGTCCTTGGCTTCGTGGGTGGCACCCAGCAGGTTGGAGTCGGTGGAGTAGGCCTTTTCAGCCGACATCTTGTAGTCGAAGCCGGCCTGGCGCATGTACTCGGACATTTCCGAACGGCCGCCGAGCTCGTCGATGAAGCGCTGGTCCAGCCAGGGCTTGTAGATCTTCAGGTCCGGGTTGGTCAGCAGGCCGTAGCGGTAGAAGCGCTCGATGTCGTTGCCCTTGAAGGTGCTGCCGTCGCCCCAGATGTTGACGTCGTCTTCCTTCATGGCGGCCACCAGCATCGTGCCGGTCACTGCGCGGCCGATGGGGGTGGTGTTGAAGTAGGTGATGCCGGCGGTCGAGATGTGGAACGCGCCCGATTGCAGGGCGGCGATGCCTTCGGCCACCATCTGCGCGCGGCAGTCGATGAGGCGGGCCTTTTCAGCGCCGTAGGCCATGGCCTTGCGCGGGATCTCGTCGTAGTCGGACTCGTCGGGCTGGCCCAGGTTCGCGGTGTAGGCGTAGGGGATGGCGCCGTTGTTGCGCATCCAGAGGAGCGCTGCGCTGGTGTCGAGGCCGCCGGAGAAGGCGATGCCGACCTTCTGGCCGGTGGGAAGGTTCGGGAGGATAGTGGTCATTGTTTGAAGTGAGACGCCAACAGGACTTGGACAGCAGACTTTGACAGCTGCTAGCCGCCAAACAAGAGAAACGGACGCTATTTTAACTCTTTTGCCGCGGTCGGGCCGCCGGGGCGAACAGGGCCGGCAGCTCCAGCTGGCGGATCAGGAGCGCGGTGGCGGCGGCCAGCCGGGTGGCGGGGCGGTGGCGGGCGCTGGCCAGCACCAGATCATTGGTGATGGTCGGGTCGACGATGTCGCACAACGACAGCTCATGTTCCGCCGCCGGGCCGCGTGCGGCCGAGCGCGGCAGGATGGCGTAGGCGTCGCCCTGGGCGGCCAGTTCGACGATGGTCTGGACGGCGTCCACCTCGACGGCGATGGTCAGACGTACGCCCTGGGCGCGGCACACGCTTTCGACCAGGGTGCGGATGGCGTTGGGCAGGCTGGGCACCACCAGCGGGTAGTCGCCCAGTTGGGCCACGGTGACGCGCGGGGGCAGCGCGGGCTGGTGGCCGGCCGCGGCCACCAGCACCAGGTCCTCGCGGAACAGCGATTCGTAGGCCAACTGGGGCGAGGGCGCGGGGTCGTAGAGCAGGGCCAGGTCGACGCGGCCGGCCAGCAGCCATTCGCGCACCTGGGCGCTGAGGCCTTCAGCAACGGCGATGGAGGCCTCGGGGAAGCTGCGGCGGAAGGCCTGCACCAGCGGGGGCGTGAGCACGCGCGCGATGCGGGGCGGCAGGCCCACCACGACCTTGCCCGTGGGCGTCTCGCGCAGGGTCTGCAGGTCCTCCTTGGCGCGTTCGGCCAGGGTCAGCAGGGCGCGGGCATGCTCCAGGAAGCGCAGGCCGGCTTCGGTGGGTTCGGCGCCGCGGCCGTTACGGTAGAGCAGATGCTGGCCGAGTTCCAGTTCCAGCAGGCGGACCTGGCGGCTGAGCGTGGGTTGCGCCACGTCCAGCATTTCGGCCGCGCGCGAGAAGCTGCGCCTCTCGGCCACGCGCAGGAAGTATTCGATCTGCTTGAGGTCCATCGGATATTTGGAAAATCTATATCTGAAATCAAAGATATAGCATTGTTGGGCGGCGGGCAATCCGGGACCATGGCGTTTTCAACGCAGGAACCCGCCCGTGCCCGATTGCCGTCCTCCGCTAGCCGCGCCGTCCCGTCCCCGCCACGCCTTGCCGCCGGGCGCCTGCGATGCGCATTGCCACGTGTTCGGGCCGGCCGACGTGTTTCCGTACGCCGAGGGGCGCTCGTACACGCCGCCGGATGCGCCTTACCAAGCCATGGCGGCGCTGCACAGTCGCCTGGGTGTGGAGCGCGCGGTGGTGGTTCAGGCCAATTGCCATGGCTCGGATCACCGCGCCTTGCTGGACGCGCTGGCCCAAAGCGGCGGCCGCTATCGCGGCGTGGCGCTGCTGGGAGCGGATGCGACCGAGGCCGGCGTCAGGCAATTGCATGAGGGCGGCGTGCGCGCGGCCCGTTTCAACTTCGTGCCGCATTTGGGCGGCGCGCCGGATCCGGCGGTCTTCGACCGGGTCGTGGCGCTGATCGCGCCGTTGGGCTGGCATCTGTGCCTGCATCTGGACGGCGCGATGCTGCCGGAGCTGCTGCCGCGCCTGGCCGCGCTGCCGCTGCCCTTCGTGGTCGACCACATGGGGCGGTTGAAGGCGGGCGATGGCTTGGCGTCGCCTGCGATGCAGGCGCTGCTGGGATTGGCGCAGGTGCCGCAGGCCTGGGTCAAGGTGTCGGGCATCGACCGCATCGCATCGGGCAAGCGGCCGTTCGCGGAGGGCCTGCCCTTTGTGCGCGCGCTGGCCGAGGCGTTGCCCGATCGCTGCCTGTGGGGCACGGACTGGCCGCATCCGAACGTGGCGGGCGATATGCCCGACGACGGCGAGCTGGTCGACCTGTTTTTTGAAGCTTGTCCCGATGCGGCCTTGCGCCAGCGCATCCTGGTGGACAACCCGGCGCGGCTGTACGGATTCGAGTAGGCGCGGCAAACGCCACCGCCATCAGGCGGCGCGCGAACGACAAGAAAATTCCATTCAATCAGGAGACACCATGTTCAAGAAAATACTGTCCGCCGGCCTGCTGAGCCTGGCCGCCCTGGGATCCGCCCATGCCGATGGGCCGGTGCGCCTCATCATTGCCTTCCCGCCTGGCGGGCCGGTGGATCTGGTCGGCCGGGTGCTGGCCGAGCAATTGGGCAAGGAGCTCAAGCAGCAGGTCATCGTGGAGAACAAGGCCGGCGCCAACGGCAACATCGCCGCGGCCTACGTGGCCAAGGCGCCCGCCGACGGCTCGGTGCTATTCCTGACCAGCGTGGGCGCGGTCGCGATCAGCCCGGCGCTGTACAAGGATCTGCCGTATGACCCCGTGCGCGATTTCGCGCCGGTGTCCAAGGTGGTCAACAACGCCACGGTGTTCGTGGTCAATCCGTCCAATCCGGCGGTCGACGCGGCGGACTTCGTCAAGAAGTCGCAGGCCGCCTCGCAATCGGTCGCGATCGGCTCGTCGGGCATCGGCAGCATTCCCCACCTGACCCTGGAAATGTTCGCCGATTCCAGCAAGGCGAACGTGATGCACGTGCCATACAAGGGCGCGGCGCCGGTCATCAATGACGTGATGGGCAACCAGGTGTCCGGCTTCTTCGGCGACGTGCCGGGCCTGATCGGCCATATCCAGGGCGGCAAGTTGAAGCCCCTGGGCATCGCCGCGCCGACCCGCCATCCGCTGCTGCCCGAGGTCAAGACCCTGGCGGAGCAGGGCATCGCCGGCGTGGAGTCCAACAACTGGTACGGCATCGTCGCGCCGGCCGCCACGCCGCCGGCCACGATCGACAAGCTCAACCAGGCCGTGCGCGCCGCGCTGAACACGGAGAGCGTGCGCGCCCGCCTGGAGAAGTTCGGCGCCCAGGCCGCGCCCGGCAGCCCGCAGGAACTGGCTGCCCTGATCGCGTCCGACCGCGAAAAGTGGACCTCGCTGATCCAGCGCAAGAACATCCGTCCGGAGTGAAGATGAACGCATGCAGAGTAGGGCTGGTGACGCCGGGCAGCCGCCCGGAACTGGCCGCGATCGAGGCGCGGATATCGGCTGCGCGGGGGCGCATCTCGCCGCTGTACCAGGTGCTGTTGAACAGTCCGGCCGTGGTCCAGGGCTGGGAAGCCATGCTGACCGCGATCCGCCTGAACACGGCGGTGCCGCCGCGTCTGCGCGAGCTGATCATCCTGCGCGTGGCGACCTTGAACAACGCACCGTACGAGTTCGAGGCGCATGTGCCGCACGCGCTGGCTGCCGGCATGCCGCAGGCGCTGGTGGACGCGTTGCGCGGCGGTCCGGCGCCGTCGGAACTGCAAGGCCTGGAAGCCGGCGAGGCCGAAGTGCTGGCGTTGACGGACGCCATGACGCGCGACATCGAGGTGCCGGACGCCGTGTTCGCGCCGCTGCGCGCGCGCTACGATGACACGCAGTTGGTGGAACTGGCGGCGACCGTGGGCGCGTACAACATGGTGTCGCGCTTCCTGGTGGCCTTGCGCGTAGGACATTAAAGGAGACTGGAGTGCAGGAAACCGTATTGCTGGTGTCGCTGGGCGAGCGCTTCGACGAGCCGCGCGCACGCGAACTTGAACAGACCTTGACCCAGGGATTGGAAGGATTGTGCGCCGCCGCGTACGCCGCCGTGGAAGAGGACGAAACCTACGTCTATCTGCGCGGATCGGCGGCGGCTCTGCCCGAAGCGCAGGCGCGCCTGGCCGAGAGCTTCCCGGGCGCGCACAGCCGCGTGCTGCACCTGACGCTGGACCTGGCAGGCGCTTCGGCGGGGCAGGACGCGCCGTGGCATTACATCGTCGAAACCGACGTGCTGCCCGAGGCCGACGCCGACCTGAATGCCTGGTACGACCAGGAGCACCTGCCGGGCCTGGCATCGGTGCCTGGCACGGTGCGCGCCATGCGCTATGAGTGCCGCGACGAGTCGCCGCGCTATCTGGCCTGCTACGACCTGCACACGCGCGAAACCTTTGGCAGCCCGCCCTGGCTGGCGGTGCGCGCCAGCGACTGGAGCGGCCGTGTGCGTCCGTCGTTCCGCAATACGCGCCGGACCATGTTCAAACGGATTCTGTAGGCCGGATGCAGAATGGCTGGGCAGGCACTGCCCGGCCCGCGTAACGAGAGCGCCGAGCCGGTTGTCGATTCGGTGCAAAATCTGTTTGGTAAATCTATTTTTTTTCTATAAAAATCAATAATTTATAAGTTGACGCATAGAAACGAGCGCCGGAACATGCCGAGTTCCGCGCAGCCGGGAGTATCCCGGCGGTTCGTGCAAATGCGAGTCCCGCAACGAAGCAGGGTCTGAGCGCGGCGAAGTCCGCGCGTCCTTTGCTTGTCGGCCGTCAAGAGCAGGTTGGTGTTCGTCACCGCCTTCATCCCAGGGAGAAAACCATGTCGTTCAAGAATTTTTTCGCGCTCGCGAGCTGTGCCCTAGCAGTGACGTTGTCCGTTACCAATGTCACTGCTGCCGATCAGACTTACGTCGTCGGTGCAGGGGGCACCTACCGGCCCTTTGAGTTCGAAACGCCGAGCAAGGAACTGGTCGGCTTCGACATCGATATCATCAAGGCCATCGCCTACGCATCCGGCTTCAAGATCAAGCTGGTCAGCACGCCATGGGAAGGCATCTTCGCCACCCTGGGCCAGGGCGACCGCGACATCATCATCTCCGGCATTACCATCACTGAAAAGCGCGCCAAGATGGTCGACTTTTCGCTGCCCTATTTCCCGGCGGAGCAAGTCATCATCACTGGCGCCGACAATAAGGTTGCCGCACTGGCTGACCTGAAGACCTTGCAAGTCGGCGTGGTCAACTCAACAGCAGGCGACATCGTCATCTCTGAAGAGATCGGCAAGTCCAATACGGCCATTCACCGTTTCGACAATACGCCGCTGATGCTGGAAGAGCTGTATCGAGGCGGTATCGATGCCGCGATCGGCGATGTCGGCGTGATCAAGTTCTACATCAAGAGCCATCCTGAAAAGCAATTCAAGGTGGTCAACGACGCCAAGTTCACGCGCCAGTACTTCGGTATCGCCGTCAAGAAGGGCAACAGCGAACTGCAAGGCAAGATCAATACCGGTTTGAAGAAGATAGTTGCCGACGGCACCTACGCCAAGATCTACAAGGAATGGTTCGACCTCAACGTGCCGGCGCTGCCGCTGTAAGCCACGTACGGACCTTTTCATGCCCACGGTCTCGCCGCGGACCGTGAGCGAATTCATATCCGGATTCCATTCATGAATTCTCTCTTTCAATGGGAAATCATCGGCGAGTATCTGCCCTTGTTTGTCGAGGGCACGTGGATGACCATCAAGGTCGCGCTGATCTGTGTGATCACGGGGACGTGCTGGGGCCTGGCTTTGGGCGTAGGCCGCCTGGCGCAAGCGCGCCACGGTTTCTGGAAATACTTCCTGCGTCATATGGTGCAGTGGCCCGTACGCATCTACGTCAGTTTCGTGCGTGGCACGCCGCTGTTCGTGCAGATTCTGCTGATTCACTTCGCGCTGATGCCGCTGCTTATCAATCCCAGCGACGGTTTGATCCTGAGCGGCGATATCGCGCGTGAAGTTCGCTCGCAATACGGCGCGTTCACATCGGCGGTGCTGGCGATCACGCTCAATTCAGGCGCTTATGTGTCGGAGATTTTTCGCGCCGGCATCCAGTCGATCGATCGTGGCCAAAGTGAAGCGTCGCGCTCACTCGGCATGAGCTACATGAAGACGTTGCGCAAGGTGGTGCTGCCGCAGGCTTTCCGCCGCATGTTGCCGCCGCTGGGCAATAACGCCATTGCCATAGTCAAGGATTCCTCGTTGGCGTCGGCGATCGGCCTGGCGGAACTGGCGTATGCGGCACGCACGGTGTCCGGCGCCTATGCCCGCTACTGGGAACCGTATCTGACGATTTCGCTGATCTACTGGGGTATTACGCTGCTGTTGTCGGCGCTCGTCCGGCATCTTGAAACCCGCTATGGCAAAGGGGATGCACGGTGATACACGTCAGAAACCTGCAAAAGCAATTTGGCCAGGCTCATATCCTGCGTGGTATCGACTGCGATATCAAAGAGGGTGAAGTGGTCTGTATGATCGGTCCGTCCGGTTCCGGCAAGAGCACGTTTCTGCGGTGCCTCAACGGCCTGGAAGAAGCGAACGATGGCGAGATTATCGTCGACGGCGTCAAGGTCAATGACTCCAAGGTCGATCTGAACGCGCTGCGTTCCACCATGGGCATGGTGTTTCAGCGATTCAATCTGTTCCCGCACATGTCAGTGCTGGAAAACCTGATCATGGCGCCGGTTGAAGTCAAGAGAGCATCCCGTCGAGAAGCCGTGCTGTTGGCCGAAAGGCTGCTGCAGAAAGTCGGTCTGCTGGAAAAGATCGACGCTTTTCCAAATCAGTTGTCGGGCGGTCAGCAGCAGCGTGTGGCCATTGCGCGCGCGTTGGCGATGGAGCCGAAAGTCATGCTGTTTGATGAGCCGACCTCGGCGCTCGATCCCGAACTCGTCGGTGAGGTGCTGACGGTGATGAAGGCGTTGGCGCAAGAGGGCATGACCATGGTTGTGGTGACGCATGAGATGGGCTTTGCGCAGGAAGTGTCAGATCGAGTGTTGTTCATCGATCAGGGCGTAATCATGGAAGAGGGGCCGCCGCAGCAAGTGCTGGGTGAGCCGCGCCATGAACGTACTCGGGACTTCTTGCGCAAGGTTCTTTAATTGTCCAGGCGCCAATTGTTGCCGTTGTCCCGATGGTGGATGGGGGGGCTCTTCCCATCTGCCAGCCTGCCTTGAACGCAAGAAAGGCCTGCGCATCCGTCGGTGCGCAGGCCTTTCTTGCATGCGGTGGCCTTTTACTTGATCTGGCCCAGCAGCAGGAACTCCATCAGCGCCTTCTGCACGTGCAGGCGGTTTTCGGCTTCGTCCCAGACCACGCTTTGCGGGCCGTCGATGACTTCGCCGGTGACTTCCTCGCCGCGGTGAGCGGGCAGGCAGTGCATGAACACGGCCTGGGGATCGGCGGCGGCCATCATTTCGGCGTCCACGCACCAGTCGGCGAAAGCGGCGCGGCGCTCTTCGTTTTCGGCTTCATAGCCCATGCTGGTCCAGACGTCGGTGGTGACCAGGTGCGCGCCCTTGCAGGCTTCCATGGGATCCTTGAACTGGCGCAGCACCGTGGCGGGCGGCGTGCCGATGCGCGAGGCTTCGAGCTCGTACCCGGCCGGGGTGGACACGTGCAGCGTGAAGCCCAGCATTTCCGCGGCTTGCAGCCAGGTGTAGGCCATGTTGTTGGCATCGCCCACCCAGGCCACCGTCTTGCCGGCGATGGGGCCGCGGTGCTCGATGTAGGTGAAGATGTCCGCCAGGATCTGGCAGGGGTGGAATTCGTTGGTCAGGCCGTTGATCACCGGCACGCGCGAGTGCGAGGCGAAGCGCTCGATGCGGGTCTGCTCGAACGTGCGGATCATGACGATGTCGACCATGCGCGAGATGACGCGCGCGGTGTCTTCGATGGGCTCGGAACGGCCCAGCTGCGAATCGTTGGAGGTCAGGTTGATGACCGAACCTCCCATCTGGTACATGCCGGCCTCGAACGACACGCGGGTGCGCGTGCTGGCCTTTTCAAACACCATTGCCAGCGTGCGGTCGTGCAGCGGCATGTGGGGTTCGTAGCGTTTGAACTTGTCCTTGATCAGGCGCGCGCGGTCCAGCACGTAGGCGATCTCGGCGGACGAGAAGTCCTTGAACTGCAGGAAGTGCCGCAGCGGGCCGTTTTGAGTCGTGGGAGGTGTCATGGTGATGTCGCAGGTCATGGGGCCCGGCCAGGCTCATGGCCCGGGCGGGACGTTGATTTTATGGTGTTTCGGCCAGGAATTCCTGGATGAGCGGAACCAGGATGGCGACGATGCGGTCGGCTTCGTCGCGGTTGAGGATCAGTGGCGGCAGCATGCGGATCACGCGGTCGCGCGTGACATTGATGAGCAGGCCGGCCTGCATGGCGCGCAGGGCCAGCACGCCGCAGGGGCGCGCCAGCTCGATGCCCAGCATCAGGCCGCGGCCGCGGATGTCGGTGACGCCCGCGACGCCGGCCAGCGCATCGGCCAGGGCGGCTTTCAGGTGATTGCCTACATCGTGGGCGTTGGCGAGCAGGTTTTCGGATTCCAGCGCATCCAGCACGGCCAGCCCGGCCGCACAGACCAGCGGGCCGCCGCCGAAGGTGGTGCCATGACTGCCTGGCGTGAATACGCCCGCGGCCGGGCCGGCGGCCAGCATGGCGCCGATGGGCACGCCGCCCGCCAGGCCCTTGGCCAGCGTCATGACGTCGGGGACGATATCGGCCCACTGGTGGGCGAACCATTTGCCGGTGCGGCCGATGCCGGACTGGACTTCGTCGATCATCAGCAGCCAGCCGCGCTCGGTGCACAGCCGGCGCACTTCCTGCAGATAGGCGATGTCGGAGGGGCGGATCCCGCCTTCGCCCTGCAGCACTTCCAGCAGCACCGCGGCTACGCGCGGCTCGGCGTCGCCGGCGGCGCGCACCGCGTCCACGCTGTTGTAGGGCACCTGGATGAAGCCCGAGGGCAGGGGCTCGAAGCCCTTGCGCGCCTTTTCGCTGCCCGTGGCCGCCAGCGTGGCCAGCGTGCGGCCATGCCAGGACGAATCCATCGTGATGATGTGGGCGTGCTTGTTGCCGCGCTGGTACGCGTAATAACGCGCCAGCTTGATCGCGGCTTCGTTGGCCTCGGAGCCGCTGTTGTTGAATGCGACCTCCTGCATGCCCGACAGTTGCGTCAGACGAGCGGCCAACGCAGTCTGCTGCGGCACTTCGTAGATGTTCGAGGTATGGATGACGCGGGCGGCCTGCTCGCTGATGGCGGCCACCAGTTTCGGATGGGCGTGGCCCAGGCAGGACACCCCGATGCCGGCCAGCGCGTCCAGGTACTTGCGGCCTTCGGCGTCCCACAGCCAGACGCCCTGGCCGTGCGTGAACGATACCGGCAGCCGGGCGTAGATATTGGCCAGAGGCGAAGTCATCGCGGATCCTCCCGTGGATGAAGCGGATTGCGCCGGGACTCAGCCGGAGTCCCCGTGGGATGCCGCCGGGTTTGGCAGCGCCGGCAGCTCGTTTTCCCAGGCGAATCGCTTTTTGAAAGAGGGCAAAGGATCAATCATATACAATTCGCGGCGCAGGGCGCATGTTTGATCACGCCGAAGATCCGGCTTTCGTGAAGGGCGCGCTGTAGTGAAGAACTCATGGCAACTCGCGTCAGACAATTCGTAATTCATGGCGTTACCGAAAGCGGTAGCCGCTTTCGCCCCAGCGATTGGGCGGAACGGCTCGCCGGCGTAATGGCACAATTCCGGCCCGCCGGCTGTGCCGGTAACCACCTCACCTATTCGCCCTATGTGCTGCCCGTCGTGATCGACGGCGTGCGCGGGATCGTGGTCGATCTGCGTTTGCGCGATCTGGAACCGCTGGCGTACAAGTTCGTGGTGGATTTCGCTCGCGACAATAACCTCAAGACGGAAGAGCGCGAAATCTAGCCTCCCCAACCAAAAAAGCGCCCTCACCGGGCGCTTTTTCGTTGGGGGACGCCGCACGCCCCTAGGTGCCGTAGCGGTCCAGGATCTTGCGGATATCGCGCACGCCCTGGCCGTCCGCGGTCAGCAGCGCGCGCGCGGTCACCGATTCCAGGTGGTGCTCCAGCAGATGCAGCACGTGCTTCTCGTCGCGCGCGCGCAGGCCCGCCACGATCTCCATGTGCTCGCTGACCGCGCATTCGCTCGAGTGCGGCCGGCCGTAAAGCGCCAGGATCAGCGAGCAGCGCGACACGATCTCGTTCACGTAGCGCGCATACACCGCATTGCCCGACAGCTCCGCCATCAGGATATGGAACTCGCCTGACAGCCGGATGGACTCGTTGGCGCTGTTGCGCTTGCGGGCTTCCTCCTCCTGTGCCACGTGCTGTTCCAACCTGGCCAGTCCAGCCTCGGTGATGTGCTGCAACAGCCGGCGCGCCACGTCGCGTTCCAGGCAGCGGCGCGCCTCGAAGATGTCGTGCGCTTCTTCCAGGCTGGGGCGGGCCACCGCGGCGCCGCGGTTCGGCCGCAAATCCACCAATCCTTCGCTGAACAGGCGCGTCAGGACGCTGCGGACGATGGTCCGGCTGACGCCGAAACGTTCGCCGATGATGTCCTCGGGCAGCTTGTCGCCGGGCAGCAGAGCCTGCTCGATGATGGCTCTGCGCAAATTTTTGTATACGATTTCGTTGCGGCTGATGTCTTTCTTGGCAGACTCGTCGGCCGCCGGCGCGAGGGACTTCATCTTCTTGTTGGCTCCTATGCCTGCGCGCTTTTCTGGGTGTTGGAATGGTCCGGCAGGCGATTTTTCTCTGTGCTGGAAAGCATACTACACCCGGGGCTAAGGGTTAGCGATAGCTTGTCTGCGAGATTGTGCGGAGTACATTGGCGACATAAATCGTATACAAATTTTTATACAAAACGGATCCTATTGTTCTTTAATGGTTCGATTGTTTGTATACAAGTTCACAAAGGCTGATCCATGTCCGCTGTACCGCAGGCCGCCGCAACCGAGCCGTCCCTTTCCGCGCCTTACCGCCTGCTGGTGGTCAATGGCAACACCACGTCCGAACTGACGACCAGCCTGGCCAGCCAGGCCGAGGCCTTTTACGGGGACATGGTCCGCATCCATGCGGTCACCGCCGGGTTCGGCCCCGCCTACATCGCCAGCCGCGCGGAGGCGGCCGTTGCCGCCCATGCCGTGCTGGACGTCGTGGAGCGCGCGACAGGCGAGGCGCCTGACGGCGGATTCGACGCCTGCCTGCTGGCCTGCTTTGGCGAACCCGGCATCGGCGCGGTGCGCGAACGCCTGGACGTGCCCGTGGTGGGCATGGCCGAGGCCTCCATCCTGAGCGCCATGCAGCGCGGCGACCGCTACGCCATCGTGACGGTGGGCCAGCGCTGGCCCGGCATGCTGCGCGAACAGATCCGCCAGTTGGGGCTGGAGTCCCGCTGCGCCGGCATCCTGGCCCTGCCGGGCAATGCCCTGGACTACGTGTCGCGTTCGGCCGAGTCGGCCTTGCACGTCAGCCGTGCGCTGGACGCCGCAGTGGCGCAGGGGGCGGACGTGGTGATCGTGGCGGGCGCCGCGCTGGCCGGCTACCTGCCCAGCCTGCCGCGCCTGCCGGCCGTGCCCATCATCGATTCCTATCGCGCCGCCCTGGCCCAGGTGCTGGCGCTGGCGTCCCTGGAGCGCGCGCAGCGGTTGTCGCTGATCCGTCCGGGCGCGCATTCCTAGTCTTTTCGCCTTACCCACCGCGCCGGGCCCGACCCCGGCGAGTTCAGACCGATACACAAGGGAGAGTTGCAGCCATGAAGACTTTGCTCAAGTGGACCGCGGGCGCCGTGATCGCGCTGTCGGCCATCACGGGGGCCAGCGCCGCCAACACGCTGAAGTGGGGCGCGGCGCGGGACCTGGATTCGCTGGATCCGTATTCCTACGGCAGCACCTTCAACCTGGCGTTCCTGAACCATGTGTATGAAGCGCTGATCCGCTATGACGACAAGTTCAACATCACGCCCGCGCTGGCGGAGTCCTGGGAGACGCCGTCGCCCACGGTGCTGCGCTTTCATTTGCGCAAGGGGGTGAAGTTCCACAATGGCGCGCCGTTCTCGGCGGACGATGTGGTGGCGTCGATGACGCGGGTTTCGGACGAAGCCTCGCCCCTGAAGGGCAACCTGCCGGCCTTCAAGGCGGTGCGCAAGGTCGATGACTACACCGTCGACATCGAAATGACGCATCCGTATCCGCTGATGCTCAACGACCTGACCAACATCTTCATCTTCAACCGCCAATGGCTGGTGGACAACAACAGCCTGAAGCCCACCGACGCCGCCAAGAAGATCGAAGGCTATGCCACACATAACGCCAACGGCACCGGCCCCTTCAAGGTGGAGTCGTACCGCCCGGACACGCGCACCGTGCTGGTGGTCAACCCCGCCTGGTGGGACAAGCCGCGCCACAACCTGGACCGCATCGAATTCACGCCCATTGCGTCCGCGCCCACGCGAGTGGCGGCGTTGCTGTCGGGCGACATCAATTTCACCGAGAACGCGCCGCTGCAGGACCTGGACCGGCTGCGCGCGGCGTCCAACGTCAAGGTGCTGGCCTCGACCGAGCTGCGCACCTTGTACTTTGGCTTCAACCTGGGCGACAAGCTGGTCGGCTCCAACATCACCGACAAGAATCCGCTGAAGGACCTGAAGGTGCGCCAGGCGCTGTACATGGCGCTGTCGCCGGAGCTGATCCAGAAACGCGTGATGCGCGGCCTGTCGCGTACCACGGGCGCACTGGTGGCGCCGTCCATCCCGGGCTACGAGCCCAAGCAGGAAGAGCGCCTGCCGTTCGACGCCGCGCGCGCCAAGAAGCTGCTGGCCGAGGCCGGCTACCCGGACGGCTTCACGGTGTCGTTGCTCTGTTCGAACGACATGTTCGTCAACGAGGAGGAAATCTGCCAGGCCGCCGCCTCCATGTGGGCGCGCATCGGCGTGAAGGCCTCGCTGGCCAGCGGGCCGCGTTCCCTGCAGAACCCCAAGCGTTCGCGCGGCGAGTTCGACATCACCATCCACGGCTGGGCCAACGAGCCGCAGATCGACGCGCTGTCCATCCTTTTGCAGGTGATGCATAGCCGCAGCGGCCCGGCCGGCGTCTTCAACTGGGGCCAGTGGGGCGATCCGGCGCTGGACGCCAGGATCGACGCGGCCGCGGCCGAGATGGACCGTCCCAAGCGGGTGCAGATGATGGCCGACGTGCTGCAGACGCTGCATGACGACGCGCGCTTCCTGCCGCTGCACCAGCAGCCGATGGCCTGGGCCGTGGGCAAGAACGTGGGCGAGGTGCTGCAGATGCCGGACAACAAGGCGCGCCTGTGGACCGTGCGCATGCAGTAACGCCGCGGACCGCCGCCCGCCGGCGGTCCTGCGTATGACTAGGGTCTGAAGGGGAGCCGCACATGCTGGCATTCATAGTTAGACGGGTCTTCAACGCGGTCGGCGTCATGCTGGCGGTGGCGCTGATGGCCTTCGTGATTTTCCGGTTCGTCGGCGACCCCGTCGACATGATGCTCAACGAGCAGGCCTCGCAGACGCAGCGCGATGAATTGCGCGAACGCCTGGGTCTGAACGCCTCGGTGGGCATGCAGTTCGTGCACTTCGTGACCAACGCGGCGCAGGGCGAGTTCGGCATTTCCTACCGCAACCAGCAGGACGTATTTGCGCTGGTGGCCGAACGCTTCCCCGCCACGTTCGAACTGGTCCTGATGGCAACCCTGCTGTCGCTGGTCATCGGCGTGCCGCTGGGCGTGCTGACCGCCATCTACCGCAAGTCGCGCCTGGCGCAGGCGCTGCAGTTCGTTTCCATCCTGGGCATATCGCTGCCCAGCTTCGTGGTCGGGATCATGCTGATCCTGATCTTCTCGGTGCAGCTGGGCTGGCTGCCGGGCTTTGGGCGCGGCGACACGGTGAAGATCGGCTGGTGGACCACCGGCCTGCTCACGCCCTCGGGCCGCGCCGCGCTGGTGCTGCCGTCCATCACGCTGGCGCTGTTCCAGATCACGCTCATCATGCGCCTGGTGCGGGCCGAGATGCTGGAGACGCTGCGCACCGAGTTCATCAAGTTCGCCCGCGCGCGCGGCCTGCCGGATCGCATCGTGCATTTCCGGCTGGCTCTGCGCAACTGCCTGATGCCGGTGATCACCGTGACCGGCATGCAGATCGGCAACCTGATCGCCTTCGCGCTGATTACCGAAACGGTCTTCCAGTGGCCCGGCATGGGGCTGCTGTTCATCCAATCGGTCATGTTCGTGGACATCCCCGTCATGGCCGCCTATCTGGTGATCGTGTCCTTCATTTTCGTGGCGCTGAACACGCTGGTGGACATGATGTACGGCGTGGTCGACCCGCGCCTGCGCAGCCAGCACGTCAAGGGAGGCGCCAATGCTCACTAAGCCATTTTCCGCAACGGGGCAGGGCCGGCTTGCCCGCTTCCTGCAGAGCGACCTCTGGTGGAGTTTGAGGCAGGACTATGTGGCCATGGGCGCGGGCATCGTGCTGCTGGCGGTGGTGCTGCTGGCCGTGTTCGCGCCCTGGATCGCGCCGCAGAATCCCTACGACCTGGCGCAGCTGGACCTGTTGAACGCGGAGCTGCCGCCTGTGTGGGAGGCCGGCTCGGACCCGCAGTTCCTGCTGGGCACGGACACGCAGGGCCGCGATGTCTGGTCCGCCATCCTGTACGGCTCGCGCATGTCGCTGGTGATCGGGTTGGCCACGGTGGTGCTGTCGCTGGCCATCGGCCTGCTGGTGGGGCTGGCGGCGGGCTATTTCGGCGGCTGGGTCGACAACGCGCTGATGCGCCTGGGTGACACGCTGCTGAGCATCCCGACGATCCTGGTCGCGATTTTGGTGACGGCGGTATTCCGCCAGCTGTTGCCGCCCGGCATGCGTGAAACGTTGTCGGCCGTGATCCTGATCCTGGCCATCTCCATGACCAACTGGGTGCAATACGCGCGTACGGTGCGGGCTTCGGCCCTGGTGGAGCGCGGCAAGGAATACGTGCAGGCGGCGCGCCTGATCCGCGTGAGTTCGCTGCGCATCATGCTGACGCACATCCTGCCCAACACGCTGACGCCGGTCATGGTGACGGCCACCCTGAACCTGGGCCTGGCGATCCTGATCGAGGCCACGCTCAGCTTCCTGGGCGTGGGCATGCCGCCCACCGAACCGTCGCTGGGCACGCTGATCCGCCTGGGCAACCAGTTCCTGTTTTCGGGGCAGTGGTGGGTGGTGGTGTTTCCCGCGCTGTACCTGAGCCTGATCGTGCTGGTGGTGAACCTGCTGGGCGACTGGCTGCGCGACGCCCTGAACCCCCGCCTGCGCTGAACGCAAACCGACAAGAGTAGAACCATGGAAAACGCAACGCTGTATACCCAAGTCCGCCCGGCCGGCGGCGAGATGACCTCGGTGTTGGTGCGCGACGGCCGCATCCAGGCGCTGGGCGGGCCGGCGCCCGCCGGCGTGCCGGTGGTGGACGGGGGCGGCGCGCTGATGCTGCCGGGCCTGATCGACGCCCACGCGCACCTGGACAAGACCATGTACGGCATGCCCTGGTACCGCAACGAGGTCGGCCCGCGCCTGATCGACAAGATCGAGAACGAGCGCGCCGAGAAGAAGCGCCTGGGCATCGATCCGTACCGCCAGTCGGCGCGCCAGCTGGTGATGTCGATCGGCGACGGCACCAGCCATATCCGCAGCCATGTGGACGTGGACACGGACATCGGACTGGGCGCGATCGAAGGCGTGATGCGCGCGCGCGAACAGTACCGTGACCAGATCGACGTGGAGATCGTCGCTTTCCCGCAGAGCGGGCTGCTGATCCGCCCGGGCACGCTGGAACTGATGGACGAGGCCTTGCGCATGGGCGCGGAAGTGGTGGGCGGGCTGGACCCGGCCGGCATGGACCGCGATCCCAAGGGCCATCTGGACGCCATCTTCGGGCTTGCGCAGCGGCATGGAAAGCCCATCGACATCCATCTGCACGAAGCGGGCGAACTCGGCGCGTTCTCGATGCAGATGACCATAGACCGGGTGCTGGCGCTGGGCATGCAGGGCAAGGTCACGCTGTCGCATTCCTTCTGTCTGGGCATGCCCGACACGCAGGCGGTGCAGGCCCTGACGGAAGGTTTGCTGAAGGCGGGCGTGCACATCATGACCACGGGCTCGGCCTCGCGGCCGGTGCCCAACGTGGCGAAGCTGCACGCGGCCGGCGTCACGGTCTGCACGGGCAACGACGGCATGCGCGATACCTGGGGTCCCTACGGCAAGCCCGACATGCTGGAACGGACCATGCTGGTGGGCCTGCGCAACAACTTCCGTCGCGACGACGAGCTGGATCTGGCGCTGCACGTGGCGACCTACGGCAATGCGCAGGTCATGGGCCTGTCCGACTACGGTTTGGCGCCAGGCTGCCACGCCGACTTCGTGCTGGTGGACGCCGAGACGGTGGCCGAAGCGATCGTATCGCGCCCGCAACGCAAGCTGGTCGTCAAGGGCGGGCGCGTGGTCGCGCGCAACGGCCGGGCGCTGGCGGAGGCGCCGTGATGAGCGCGCCGCAAGGCCCCATCCTGCTGACCGCCCGCTGGGTGGTGGGCCACGAGAACGGCCGCCATTGCCTGTACGAGAACGGCGAGGTGGTGTTCGAGGGCGACCGCATCGTCTACGTCGGCCACCGCTACCCGGGGCAGGTCGCGCAGCGTCGCGACTATGGCCGGGCGCTGATCGGCCCGGGTTTCGTGGACCTGGATGCGCTGTCCGACCTGGACACGACCATCCTGGGCTTCGACAACTCGCCCGCCTGGAAGAAGGGCCGCATCTGGCCCGAGACCTACATGAAGCGGGGGCCGTACGAGATGTACACGGCGGCCGAACTCGCATTCCAGAAGCGCTACGCGTTTGCCCAGCTGATACGCAACGGCATCACGACGGCGCTGCCGATCGCGTCGCTGTTCTACCGCGTGTGGGGCGAGACCCGCGATGAATTCCTGTCTGCGGCCAATGCCGCCGGCGAGCTGGGCCTGCGCGTCTACCTGGGACCGGCCTATCGCAGCGGCCATACATATGTGGACGCCGGCGGCACGATCCGCTGTCATTACGACGAGGCGCGCGGCTTGGCGGGACTGGAGGCGGCCCTGGCCTTCTGCGACGAAATCGAAGGCCGTCACAACGGCCGCGTGCGCGCCATGCTGTCGCCCGACCGCATCGAAACCTGCACGCCTGCGCTGTTGCGCGCATCGGCTGCGGCGGCGCGCGAGCGGAATATCCCGATCCGGCTGCATTGCTGCCAGTCACGCCTGGAGTACGACCTGGTGCTGGAGCAGCATGGCATGAGCCCGCCGGAATGGCTGCAAAGCCTGGACTTCCTGTCCGAGCGCGCTTTGCTGCCGCATGGCACTTATGTGTCGGGTTCGCGCCATATCGAGCGGCCCGGGCGCGACCTGGAGATCATCCGCGACGCCGGCGCCAGCATTGTGCATTGCCCGCTGGTGTCGGGGCGACATGGCGCCACGCTGGAATCGTTCGCGCGCTACCGCAAGCTGGGCGTGAACATCGGCATGGGCACGGACACCTGGCCGCCCGACATGGTCCTGAACATGCAGGTGGGCATGATGCTGTGCCGGGTGGCCGACGGCTCGACCGAGGCGGTCCGCTCCGAGGACTACTACGACGCCGCCACCGTGGGCGGGGCTGACGCCCTGGGCCGTCCGGACCTGGGCCGGCTGGCCGTGGGCGCCAAGGCCGACATCGTGGTGTTCGATTTTTCGCACGACCGCAACGGCCAGCTGATCGATCCCATCCAGACGCTGATGGTGAGCGGCAGCGGGCGCGACGTATCGCAGGTCGTGATCGACGGCCGCTTCGTCATGGTGGACGGGCGGATCCCCGGCTTCGATGCGCGCCTGGCGCAAGAGCAGGCGCAGACGCAGTTCGACGGGCTGGTGGCCCGCTACCCTGACCGCACCTGGGGGCATCCGCCGGCCGAGCAGATTTTTTCCTCCAGCTATCCGCGTCCCGCAAGGAGTCCGTCATGATGGCCCTCGTTCCCAACTCCACGCAGCCGCCGGCCGCGGCCAACACCGCGCCGACCCTGTCGGTGCGCGGCCTGTCGGTCGAGTTCCCGACGCGCCACGGCGTCCTGGTTGCCACACGCGACATCAGTTTCGACATCCAGCCGGGCGAGATCCTGGGCATGGTCGGCGAATCCGGCGCCGGCAAGTCGCTGACCGGCATGGCGGTGATCGGCCTGCTGGAGCCGCCCGGGCGGCTGGGCGGCGGCGAGATCCACCTGGCGGGCAGGCGCATCGACAACCTGCCGCCCAAGGCGCGCCAGCGTTTGCGCGGCAAGGAAATCGGCGCGATCTTCCAGGATCCGCTGACCAGCCTGCATCCTCTGTTCACGGTGGGCGACCAGTTGGTCGAGACGATCCGCCACCATGACAAGGTGAGCGCCCAGGCCGCGCGCCAGCGGGCGCTGGAGCTGCTGCTGGCCGTGGGCATCCCGGCGGCGGACAAGCGCATCGATCACTATCCGCATCAGTTCTCCGGCGGCATGCGCCAGCGCGTGGTGATTGCGCTGGCCCTGGCGGCGCGGCCGGCGCTCATCATCGCCGACGAGCCCACCACGGCGCTGGACGTGTCGGTGCAGGCGCAGATCACGGCGCTGTTGCGGCGCTTGTGTCGCGAGCAGGGCACTTCGGTGCTATTGGTGACGCACGACATGGGCGTGATCGCCGAGACCGCGGACCGCGTGGCGGTGATGTATGCGGGGCGCATCGTCGAGATCGGACCGGTGCTGGACGTGCTGCGCCGCCCGGGCCATCCGTACACGCAGGGCCTGATGAATGCGATTCCCGGCCTGCGCCAACGCGCTGCCCGGCTGAACCAGATCGACGGCGCCATGCCGCGCCTGCACGCCATGCCCGACGGCTGTGCTTTCCACCCGCGTTGCTCGATGGCGGGGCCGCGTTGCGGCCAGCAGCGCCCGCCGCTGGCCGCATCTCCGGCCGGCGCCACCGTCAGCGCCTGCTGGCTGCATCAAGGAGGAGTCGCCCATGCCGCTTAACGATGATGTGTTGTTGCGGGCCGATGACCTGGCCTGTTGGTTCGACGTGTCGCCGCCCTGGCTGGAACGCACGTTGTCGCGTCAGCCCGAGCAGACCTTGAAGGCGGTGGACGGGGTGTCGCTATCCGTGCCGCGCGGTACAACTTTGAGCATTGTGGGCGAATCGGGCTGCGGCAAGTCCACGCTGGCGAAGCTGCTGGTTGGGCTGGTGGCGCCGACGCGCGGAACGCTGCGCTACGGGCGCAACCGCAAGGGCGGCGTGCTGCATCCGCAGATGATCTTCCAGGACCCCTACGCCAGCCTGAATCCGCGCTGGCGGGTGGGCAATATCGTGGCCGAACCGATCACGACGCTGGGCTTGCGAGCCACGCCGGCGGAAACGCGACGGAGGGTGGACGAGTTGCTGGAACTGGTTGGCCTGTCCGCCAGCGACGCCGGCCGCTTTCCGCACGAGTTTTCGGGCGGCCAGCGCCAGCGGATTTCGATCGCGCGGGCGCTGGCGACGGAGGCGGAATTCCTGGTGTGCGATGAACCGACCTCGGCGTTGGATGTGTCGGTGCAGGCGCAGATCCTGAACCTGATGGGGGATCTGCAGAAGGAGTTCGGGCTGACTTATGTGTTCATCAGCCACAACCTGTCGGTGGTGCGGCACGTGTCGGACAGCGTGGCGGTGATGTATCTGGGGCGCATCGTGGAGCAGGCGCCTGCGGATCAGCTGTTCGACTCGCCACAGCATCCGTATACGCGGATGCTGCTGGATACGATTCCGGACCTGGATGATCCGCGGCGGGATCGGGAGCCGATGGGGGGTGAGGTGCCTAATCCCATCTTGCCGCCGTCGGGGTGTACGTTTCATCCTCGGTGTTCGATGGCGCGGGAGCTGTGCAAGGTGGAGGCGCCGGTGGTTGTCGGGGTGGGCGGGCGGCAGTTACGGTGTCATGCCGTGACGTGGGATGTAGTGCGCGCCGCGTGATCTGGTCGAAGATCGGTTCTTAGGGCGCCAACCGCGCCGTGGATGAGCCGGTTTCAGTCGGATCTGAGTGCTTCAATCGGACTCAATTTCGAGGCTGCAAAGGCGGGGTAGATACCGAAGAAAAATCCGGTCAAAAGCGACATGCCGAACCCGAGAAGTGCCGCCAGAGCCGATAGCGTAGGCTCCCAGCCTGTGAACCACGCGTAGAGCACGGAGGCGAACATGCCGAGCAGGGTGCCTGCTCCGCCTCCCACGAACGAGAGGCTGACTGCCTCCGTGACGATCATTGTCATGACGCCCCACTGGTCGGCGCCGATGGCCATGCGCAGCCCGATCTCGCGGCGTCGTTCGGCGATACCGGCCAGCATGACGTTCATGATGCCAATGCCGCCAACAAGCAGCGAGATGCAGGCCACTCCACCCAGCATCCATTTGAACATCTGCCCTTGCTGCCGCATGCCGTCGAGCAGCAGCAGCGCTCCCTGCGCCTGGGCGTTGCTGCCCTTGCGCTGAAGAAACGAGGAGACCTCGGTGAGCGCATGCAGAGGGTCGTGGCCCTCGGCAACGCGCAGCAGGATGTTGGATAACGCTCCGGTCGCGGAGTTCGCGCGGCGATCCGCCTTGATCGGCAGAATCAGGGCGTTGTCGAGATCGAACGGCAGTAGTGGGTTGCGTGGAGCACTACGCAGGACTCCCACGACCGTATAGCGGTAGTTGTCCATGCGGATCTCATCGCCCAGCGCCAGCTCTGTGCCGCCGCCGACGAGTTGCGTAGCCAGATTCCCTCCGACCACCACCACGGTGTTCAATCCATCCCGGTGGGAAATGAATCGGCCGCGGGCGAGTTCCAGCCGAGCTGCGGTCATCAGGTGTTCCGTGGTGCCAATGGCCGTCGCGTCGAGCAACTTTCCTCCTGTGCCGGTCTTGACTGGCGTCGTCGATAGCGGAGCGGCCAGGGAAACCCCAGCGATACTCTTTGCCATTTCTTGTGCGTCTTCGCTCCTGAGTGGAGGGGCTTTGCGCTGTCCGCCGAGGGTGGGGCTGTCCTGAACAATGATGAGGTCCGTCCCCATCGACTTGAATTGGCGCGCAGCCTCGTCCGAGGTGTTCTCTCCGATGTTCAAGAGCGCCACGACGGCCGCAGCGCCGATGGCTATGCCGATCAGGGAAAGCAGGGTGCGTTGCCGAACCGCGCGCATATTGTCGATGGCATCCTCGACAATGGCGCGCAAGGAGCCGGTTGCGCGCGGGAAATTCATCCACGCCATGGCGCACTCTCGCGAACAACGACCCGCCCGTGACTGACCACGATTTCCCGCTGACACTTGACGCTGATGGCAGGGTCGTGGGTCACGATGACGACCGCGACGCCGGACTCCCGGCTCAGTTCGCCCAGTAGGCTGAGAATGTCCTGCGCCGCCTTCTGATCAAGGTTGCCGGTGGGTTCATCGGCGAGCACGAGCTGCGGCGCTCCGACCAGGGCCCGCGCAATGGCGACTCGCTGCTTCTGTCCGCCGGATAGCGAGTCCGGCAGGTGCTCCGCGCGATCGGCCAACCCGACGCGCTCCAGCCAGCGCTGTGCCCGTCGGCGGCGCTCGGACTTGCCGATGCCGCGGTAGAGCAGGGGAAGGCCGACGTTGTCGAGTGCGCTCATGCGTGGCAGCAGATTGAAGGCTTGGAATACGAATCCGATGTGGCGATTGCGCAGGTTGGCTCGCGTCTTCAAGTCCGCATCATGCACGGGCTTCCCCCGGTAGAGCACGGCGCCGCTATCCGGCGCGTCGAGCAACCCCATGATGTTGAGCAACGTGCTCTTGCCCGACCCGGAAGCTCCGATGATGGCGCACATTTCGCCAGCGCCGACCTCGAGGCAAACGTCTTGCAGCACAGGTACTGTACCGCTGCCATTGTGGTAGGCCTTGCTGATCCGATCCAGTTTCAGCATTTCAGTTTCTTGTCTGCACAGGCGCCCTGCCGATACGCGCTGGGCCGCCTGACTCGGGATTCGCGGCGCTCCGGGTTTCTATGCGAAGGTTGCAGGTCATTCCGACGCGCAGCTTCCCTCGCTGCTCCTCGCTCAATGCCGGCAGATCGACGCTCACGTCGAACAGGGCGCTGCGGACGCCGTTGCCGCTTTGGATGGCCTGTGCCGAGATACTGGCAAGGTGTCCTAGGAGGGGGGCGATCTCCTGTGAATCGATCCACATTTCCACAGGCATGCCTGTGGCGAGGCTGACGACGTCCGCTTCGTCGACCCGGGCCGACACGCGCAGCTTGCCGGTAAGCGCGACGTTGAACAGTAGCTGACCCTTCGTGATCCGGCTTCCCGCATCAAGTGTCGCCGGTGCCTGTCCAGAGGATGCTGGAGCCTTCGACAGAATGCCGGAACGCGGCGCGGCGATGCGTGCCAGCAGCGCGCTCCTGGCCAAGTCCTCGTGCTTCGCCCTGGCCTGCTCATACTCGATTTTGGCGATTTCCATGCTGCTCTTGTCGGCTTTTTCCTGGGTGGCCTTCAGGTCATCCGCTGCCGCCGCCAACTGGGCCTTGAAACCGGTGAGCTGTTCCGCCACGATGTCGTACTCGTTCCGGGCGAGAATGCCCTTCTTGACCAGCCCGTCGGTTTCCCGCACTTTGCGCTCAGTTTGTTCGACCTGCTGGCGGGCCAGCACGAATGTGCGTCTCGCCCGCGAGACTTCGGCGCCACTGTCCCAGCGCTCAAGTTCCTGCATGGTCTTGGCGGCCTTGAGCATCGCCACCCTGGCTTCCTGGACGCGTTGGTTCAAGTCCGTTGGGTCCAGTATCAGCAGCAACTGATCTTGCTTGACTTCCGTGTCGAACGAGAAGTGCCTTTCTTTGATGACGCCATCGAAAGGGGCCGAAACGCCGAGCGTTTCGTTGGCCTCGATGGTGCCGATGACGGAAATGTAGGCCGGGGTGGTGGGTGCCATGATTGGCGTCATCGAAGCCGATGCGGCTGCACTCGCTCCAGATGAGGCCGTCGGCGGAGCCGCGTCGGGGCCAAACGTTTTTCCAAGCAGCACAGCGATCAAGAGGGCCGCCGAGCTACCGGCGGCCAGCGTGGGAATTTTGGTGTGCCCCGCGCGCCGCGCTGCGGCTGCTGGTGCGACCGAGGGGAGCGGGGTATCGAGCAGAATCAACCAACGGCCATCAGCTTCGGCGCCGGGAAGCCGTTCGCAGTGCACGAACAGCCGTGTGGCGTGATGGTGTCTTTCTCGAGCACTGCCGCCGCGCGGCGGTGTGCCGAACCGTGAGATCAACGTGCTCGCGGACGTTGCGTCAGCGATATCGAGCAATGTCGCGATGGCCGGCTGGCCGATGAGCGATACACTCGGTAGCCGCAGAAGCACCTCCGCCTCGATGTTGAGTGATTCGATGATGCCGACGGCGCTCACGACCACGAGGCCGACCTGCCGGGCTGACGGCATGGACTCTTCAGTTCTCATAGCCATTGGTCTGGATGATGGGGATGCTCCAGACGTCGAGGGTCTTGCCCATGCGTTCGTCCAGTTCAGTGAGCGTGTTCAGGTACGTGATCTGCGCATTGAGGCGGGCGTTCTCGGCATTGCGCAGGTCGTTCTCGAAGGACAGCACCTGGAAGTTCGACGATTGGCCGACCTGTAGCTTTTCCTTCTCCGCCTCAAGCTTCTGCCGGGACAAGTCGCGGGCCTTGATCGAGAGTTCCAGTTGGCGCCATCGGGTTTGGACATTGCGCGTGGCATCGCGGATTCGGTGCTCCACCGTTTGACGCGTTTCAAGCAACTTGAGTTCTTGGGTGTGCAGATCTACGGAGGCGCGCACCTCGGGTCGCTTGATGGAGCGGTCCCCGAAGGGGATGGTGAGCTGCAGGCCCGCGTAGCTGCCGCCGGTCCGGGCGCCGGACGCCTGAATGTCCATGGCTCCCGGCGACGCGCCGCCGCTCCGGGCCTGGGTTCTGGTGGCCACCAGCGACAAATCCCATAGCTGCTGGTTCTTGGCATAGTCCAGACTGATCTTGGCCCGTTCGACCAGGATTTTCATGGAGAGGTAGTCGGGCTGAAGCGTGAGCGCCGTTTCCAGGGCGCGCGTCGGGTCGGTAGGACGCCAGTCCACGCTGGTTGGAGCGGTCGCGTATAGAGGTGTGCGCGGCTCCAGAGCAAGCAACGCTACAAGGGCCAGTCGGGCCGCGTCGATCTGGTTCTCCGCTTCTTCCAGCGCCACTTCCCGATTCGCGACTTCGGCCTGCGTTTGCAGAATCTCCACCTTGGCCATGCGTCCTGCCGCAATCAGCGAGCGGTTGACCTCGTACAGATCTTTGTTGCGTGCCAGGGCTGCCTCGGCGATCACCTTCTGTTCCTGGGCGCGCAGGAGCTCGCGGTAGGCGTAGATCACCTGCGCGACGGTTTGGGATAGCGTTGCCTTGAGTGCTAGCCGGCTGATTTCATCATCGAGGCGCGCGATGCGGACTGAGGCCGTGTTCGCATCGATGCCAGCATTTTTCAGCAGGGGCTGGCTCAGCGTGACCGATGTAGACGAAGATTTGCCTGCGGTGCTCCTGCCCTGGACATTGGCGATAGATACGGTCGCCCCGGTCGGCAAGGTGACCGACGCGTTGGTGTTCAGGTCTTTCGCGTTGCTGGAGGTACCGTTGACTTTGCTCGTCAATGCGGACGTTGTGAGCAGCAGTTTCGGGTAGAACTTCCCTTCGCTGACGTAGAGATCGAATTTCTGGCTGATGCGCTGGACGTAGGCGCTTTTCACCAACCTGTTGTCCCTCACCGCCAGCGCGATGGCTTCTTCCAGGGGAAACGCGAACGCACTTTGCTGCTGTTTGGCTTGGTACTCGGAATAGAGAACATCGGCACCGAACACGGCGTCGCACGTCAAAAGAAACAATCCGGTCAGCGCGGCCGGGAGGTAGCGCTGAGGGTTATGTGTCTTGCGCTGAGAATGCGTGTGCGTGGCATGAAAAAAGTCAGAAAAGTCCCATTTTTCGCTCGCTTTTTGGACGTAAGGCTCGCAATCCTTCAATCTAGTATCAGGCGACAAGTTAGGACGCAGTTCTATCAACGTAGCTTTCCGGGGCGTAGGTGCCAAGAACATTGAGCAAAAATGCTTCAAGGGGCGGCACTTCCTATATTGATTGGAGATGCAAGTGAATATTCAGTCTGGCTATAGCGTTCTTTCGTTCCAAGGCGCAGATCGAGTGGGCTTTTCGAGACCGAGTTCGACTACGGCGAAATCGACGTCGATGGACGTGGCGGGGTTGGGGGGATTCGATTCTTCGAACACACAAGTGAGCATTTCCGATGCGGCGCGCAAGCGCTCGAACCAGGCGGGGACCGCGACGCAGGGCCGCACGGCGATTCAGGAAAAGTGGTTGAATTCCGCAGCTTCCGACCCGCAATACGCTGAACAGTTCGCGTCTGACATGGTGAACATACCCAGCACGATCTGGTACGACATTCGCGACCAGCTTGCACCGGGAAGGGGAGGGGAGCCGTTGAATAAGCTCTCTTCCGGGCGCATCATCGACGAAGCCTTCAAGGAAAGGTTTTCCAAGGAGGCCGCCGTGATTGACGCGCAGCGCAAGGCGATATACGACTCCGAGAAGGCAAAGGGTACTCCTGCAGATCAGATTCTTGCCAAGCTCTTTGACCATACGAACTCGCAATCCGAAGACTACCTTGAGGCCAGTGGCTGGCTCGCACCGGCGGGCTGAAAGGCCGCGTAGTTGCAGATTCATCATTCACGGCGAGCCGGGGTGAGACCCATTGCCCGCTCGCCGAATGCCGGATCAGTCGTCGTAGTTCACCGACACGTTGGCGGTGCCATCACCCACCAGGGGCGACATCGTGCCATTGCCAGCGACGCGTGCTTGGAAGCGGACAGGCGTGTTGGCCTTGACACCTTTGCCTTTGAAACTGACCGAGCCCGAGCCCCTGGAGGTCACGTCGGTGCAGTTGGTGCCGCTGTTGTCGCACAGCAGCACTTGGAAGCCTGCCGGGCGCGGAAAGCGATAGCCGTAGCTGTAGTACACCGTGGTGATGGTTGCAGTGCTCGGGGGACTCCCGAGCACGGGCGGTGCCACGGTGTACCAGTGATTCTTGCTGTAGATGGTCGGCATGACCGCGGAACTCGAGTAGGCGCCCTCAGCCATGGCGTTCTGGGCGAACGCCGCGAGTGTCAGGGAGGCGACAGCTAGCACAGCACGTTTCTTGAATGTCATAAGACGACTCCAGTGCGTGATATTGAGTTGATGGAACAGGTGCGAGCAGATCTGGACGAATCCCTCGCGTAATCCGACCATGTCAATTCGTGAATTCCTCCTCGCGCGAAAAATGACATGGCGAACGCAGGCTATCTGATAGGCATCAGCTGCACATCTCTACAAAAGACTAGGTGCATGAATGGCGATGTCGTGCGTCAGAGCCCAGATAGAGCCGTTTCGCTTACAGGCCTAATGACGTGACAATCCGTCAGCAAAGAAACGTGCGACAGCTACACGTGCTGCGGGGGGCTGCAATCCGCAGACGATCTTCCGAGATCCGTACGCGAGCTTGAATCCGCCCTGGTGCGTGGACAACATTGTGGTCCGAGGCAATCACGACGCAGGGCCTGAGGGGCAGCGGCCGAGACGCGGCGCGGGGTCAACGAGTTGCTTCCGCCGGATGGGTGGCGCGCGCGAACGGATCTCGATGTGTAAACGGCTGCTCGCCGCGCGCCACCCATCACCGCCCACATCCCCCCAACTGCCGAAGCCACTAGCAAGCAGCTCCCCGCATTTGCGCAAGCGCAGATAGCAACGACGACCACCAATGCGTATGCTGCTTGCGGCCGCCCGCGCGGCCGCAAGCAGCGGGCAACGCAAGACTCGCCACCAACCACAGGTCTAGCAGCGCAACAGGCCAAGAATTCGGTAGCTCGCCGGCGCGGGCGCCTTGGCGGCGAGCAACCTCGATGCGCCCGAGGGAATCTGAAGGGAGGGCCGCAGGCCCGGACGAAGATGACGAAGGGGCAGTCCGGAGCGAAGGCTCCGGACCGCAATCGTGGGCGCTCGCCGCCAAGGCGCCCGCGCCGGCGAGCGGCCTACGAAGAAGCCCTGACGCCCGCCACTACAACAGAACCTGCAAACAGACCTACTTAGCGTAGACCAGGTCCCGCAACCCCAGCGACAACCCCGGCCAATAAGTAATGACCATCAGGCAAACAATCACCACCCCCACAAACGGAATCAACGGCTTGATCAACCTCTCCAACGGCAACTTGGCCACTGCGCAAGCCGCGAAAAGATTCACGCCGAACGGCGGCGTAATCATCCCCAGCGCCAGGTTCACCACCATGATGATCCCGAAGTGCACCGGCTCCACGCCGAATTTCAGCGCCACCGGCAGCAGCAAGGGCGCCAGCACCACGATGGATGCCGAGGTTTCGATGAACATGCCGATCACGAACAGCGCCGCGTTCACGCCCATCAGGAAGGTGAACTTGGTGTCGAAGATCTGCGCCAGCCACACGCCCAGCGCGTCCGGGATGCCCGCGCGGTTGAGCAGGAAGCTGAAGATGCCGGCATTGGCGATCACGAACATGATCACCGCCGTCGACACCACCGACTTGTGCAGCGTGGCGGACAGCTGCTTGAAGCTCAGGCGGCGGTAGATGAACTTGCCCACCACCACGGCGTACATCACTGCCACGACCGAGGCTTCGGTTGGCGTGAAGATGCCGCCGTAGATGCCGCCCAGGATGATGACCGGCATCATCAGCGCCAGCCAGGCGTTCTTGAACGCAGGCCACAGCGGCAGGCGGCCTTCGCCGTCGCGCTTGCCCAGGTTGTTGCGCTTGGCGTAGAGCCAGACGTAGAGCATCAGCGCCACGCCGATCAGGATGCCCGGCATGACGCCGGCGATGAACAGTTCGCCGGTCGAGGTGTCGGTGGACACCGCGAACAGGATCATCGGGATGGACGGCGGGATGATCACGCCCAGTTCCGCCGCGCTGGCCTGCAATGACGCCGCGAAGGGCGCGGGGTAGCCGTGCCGGATCATGGCGGGAATCAGGATCGCGCCCACCGCGAAGGTGGTGGCCACGCTGGAGCCAGCCACGGCGGCGAAGATCATGCAGGTCAGCACGCAGGTGCAGGCCAGGCCGCCCTGGATGCCGCCCACCACGCTCTTGGCGAACTCCACCATGCGTTCGGAGATGCCGCCGGCTTCCATCAGGTTGCCGGCCAGGATGAAGAAGGGGATGGCGACCAGCGGGTACTTGTCCAGCGCGGCGAAGAGTTGCTGGGCCACCACCACCCAGGGTAGGCCGGCGGCGCCGACTCCCGCCAGGCTGGCCAGGCCGATCGACACGGCGACCGGCACGGACAGCCCGAAGAAAATCAGCATCGAGACAATCATTAATTGGGACATGGCGATATCTGCTGCTTATGTTCTGTGGGGGGGCGGCTCAGCCTTGCGCGTCGTTGCGCACAGGCACGTCGTCTTCTTCGCCGGCGCACCAGCGGGCCAGCACGGCGATGGCGGCCAGGGTGGCGCCCACGGGGATGGCCAGATAGATCCAGGAAATCGAAATGTCCAGGCTCGGCACGGTCTGGAAGCGCACGCGGTAGGTCATGTTGCCGCCAATCCAGGCCAGAAAGCCGAGGAATCCGGCGCAGATCAGGCCGATCACGGCTTCGAGCACGCGGCGGCGCGTGCCGCCCAGCAGGTTGCGCAGCAGTTCCACGCTGATCATGGCGCCGTGGCGAAAGGCCAGGGCCACGCCCAGCAGCACGGTCCAGATCAGGAGGGCGCGGGTCAGCACCTCGCTCCAGTCGGCCGGGGAGTGCAGCACGAAGCGCGCGATGACTTGGTAGAAGGCGGCGGCCGCGGCGGCCACCAGCAGCAGTTGGGCAAGGACCGAGACCAGTTTGAACAGGCCGCGGTCGAAGGCGCAGAGCAAACGCATGATGAATCCCGTTGGCGTTGTACGCAAAGGATGGGAACAAAAGCGGCGGGACCGGGATCCCGCCGCCAAGGGGATGCGCCCCGGATCGGGGCGACCCCTGCTTACTTGGTGTCGCGGATCGCGTCGATCAGCTTCTTGTCGAACTTCTTGTAGTACTCGGGGTAGGCAGGCTCGACGGCGGCGGCGAAGGCGGCGCGGTCCACTTCGGTCACCTGCATGCCTTCCTTCTTCAGTTGTTCGACGCCCGTCTTCTCGATGTTGTCCACGTAGGCGCGCATGGCCTGGGCGGATTCCTTGCCAGCCTTGTCGAAGTTGGCCTTGTCCGCGGCCGACAGGCCCTCGTACACGTTGGCCGACATCAGCACCAGGGCCGGGCCGTAGACGTGGCCGGTCAAGGACAGGTATTTCTGCATCTGCGACAGCTTGGCCGAGGTGATCACCGACAGCGGGTTCTCCTGGCCATCAATGGTGCCTTGCTGCAGGGCGGTGGCGACTTCAGGCCAGGCCATGGGGGTCGGCAGGATGCCGATCTGGCGGAAGGCCGTGATGTGGATCGGGTTTTCCGTGGTCCGGATCTTCAGGCCCTTGGCGTCGGCCGGCGTCTTGACCGGGCGGACGTTGTTGGTCAGGTGGCGGAAGCCCTGTTCGCCCCAGGCCAGGGCGATGATGCCGCGGCTGGGGAACTTTGCCAGCATATCTTGTCCGATCTTGCTGTCGAGCACGTTGCGGGCGTGCGGCAGGTCGCGCAGCAGGAAGGGGATGTCGAACACGCCGGTTTCGGGAACGAAGTTCAGCGTGGCGCCGGTGGACACGATGGCCAGGTCGATGGTGCCGATCTGCAGGCCTTCGATCACTTCGCGTTCGCCGCCCAGCGCGCTGTTGGCGAATTGCTGTACCTTGTACTTCCCGCCCGTGGAGGCTTCGATGGACTTGGCCAGCGCGTCGGCGCCGGCGCCATAGTGCGAGGACGTGGACAGCGCGTAGGCCATCTTCAGGGTGTTCTGCGCCACGGCGGGCAGGGCGGTTGCGGCCGTGCAGGCGGCCAGTATCGTGGCGGCAAGCCAGGATTTACGCATCGTCTTCTCCAGGTTTTGAGTATCTTTATGGGTGGCTTAGCCTCCCGCCCCGGGATGATATCGGGATTCGGCCCCGATCTAGGCCGTTGGTTAACATTGTGGAATGATGGATTTCCCTGATACGTCACGGGCCAGGCGCCCAGGTTTTTGGTCCACCTTGCGCCAGGGCGCCAGGATGATGATGCGCGACGCCCGCGCCGGAGAACTGCGGCTGCTGGTGCTGGCGCTGGTCGTGGCGGTTGCCGCGGTGACCAGCGTCGGCTTCCTGGCGGACCGGGTCGGCCGGGCGCTGGAGCGCGACGCCGGGCAGATGCTGGGCGCCGACCTGGTGCTGGACGCCGACGAGCCGGTGCCAGCGGTCTTCATGGATCAGGCCCGCGAACGCGGTTTGGCCGTCTCCAGCACCTGGCAGTTTCCCTCCATGGTCGGAGCCGGAGACGGCGCCCAACTGGCTGCGCTGAAGGCGGTGGAGCCGGGCTATCCGCTGCGCGGCGCCCTGCGCGTGGCGGGCGCACCGTTCGAACCCGACGCCCCGACGCGCGATATTCCGCCTGAAGGGGCGGTCTGGGTGGACGCCCAATTGCTGTCCCTGCTGAACCTGAAGGTGGGCGACACGCTGAACGTGGGTGACGCCCATCTGCGGGTGGACCGCGTCATTACCTATGAGCCGGACCGCGGCATGCAATTCGTCAACGTGGCGCCCCGGGTGCTGCTGCGCGCCAGCGATCTGCCCGCCACCGGCCTGATCGCGCCGGGCAGCCGCATCGGCTACGCCATGCTGGTTGCGGGCCAGCCCGACGCCGTGGCGGGCTACTCGACGTGGCTCAAGCAGAATCTGAAGCGCGGCCAGAAGGTTGCCACCCTGGAGTCCGGCCGGCCCGAAGTGCGCCGCACGCTGGACCGGGCGCAGCGCTTCCTGTCGCTGGTCGCGCTGCTGGCGGTGCTGATATCGGCCGTGGCCGTGGCCCTGGCCGCCGGCCGCTACATGACGCGCCACCGCGACGGCATCGCGGTCATGCGCTGCCTGGGGGCGGTGCAGTCGCAAGTGTCGCGCATGCTGACGCTGGAGTTCACCCTGGTCGGCCTGTTCTCGTCGGCCGCGGGCTGCCTGCTGGGTTATGCGGTGCATCAGGTGCTGGTCATGCTGCTGGGTTCGCTGATCGATACCAGCTTGCCTGCGCCCTCGGCCATCCCGGCCTTGCAGGGGCTGTTGACCGGCCTTTTGCTGTTGCTGGGTTTTGCCTTGCCGGCGCTGGCCCAGCTGCGCCACGTGCCGCCGGCCCGGGTGCTGCGCCGCGACGCCGACGCGCTCAGCGCGCGCAGCGCCCTGGGCTATGTCCTGGGGGCCGCGGGCTTCGCACTGCTGATCTGGTGGTTTGCCGGCGACGCCAAGCTGGGCGGCGTGGTGGCGGGCGGCTTCTTGGGAGCCTTCGCCGTGTTCGCGCTGGTGGCCTGGCTCTGCATCCTGGGCCTGGCACGCGTACGCCGGCTGGCCGCCGGCCTGCCGGCGCTGCGTTTCGCGCTGGCTGGCGTAGTGCGCCGGCGCGCCGCCACCATCACCCAGGTGTGCGCTTTGGCGGTGGGCCTGATGGCGCTGTTGTTGCTGACCATGACGCGCACCGACCTGATCCAGGGCTGGCAGCGGACCTTGCCGCCGGACGCACCCAACCGTTTCCTCATCAATGTGCAGCCGGACCAGCGCCAGGCCGTGACCGACGCGCTCACCCGCGAAGGCCTGGGCCGCATCACGCTGGCGCCGATGGTGCGCGGGCGGCTGATCGCCATCAACGGCAAGCCCGTGGGGCCGGACGACTACGAGGAACCCCGCGCCAAGCGGCTGGTGGACCGGGAGTTCAACCTGTCCTATGGCGACGAATTGCCGTCTTCCAACCGTATCGAGCAGGGCCGCTGGCTGCAGCCGGGCGCGTCCGAGGTGTCGCTGGAGTCAGGCCTGGCCAAGAGCCTGGGCCTGGCGCTGGGCGACAAGATGACCTTCGATGTGGCGGGGCAGCAGGTCGAGGCGGCAGTCACCAGCACCCGACGGGTCGATTGGGATACGATGCGCGTCAATTTTTTCGCCATCCTGACGCCCGCCGCGTTGGCCGACATGCCCCAGAGCTGGATCACGTCCTTCTACCTGCCGCCCGAAAAGGCCTCGGTCCTGCCCGCGCTGGTGCGCGAGTTCCCGAACCTGACGGTGTTCGACGTAGGCGCCATCCTGCAACAGCTGCAATCAGTACTGAACGAAGTGGGGAAGGCCGTTCAATTGCTGTTCCTGTTCACGCTGGCCGCCGGCGTGCTGGTGCTGTCCGCGGCGCTGACGGCCACGCGCGACGAGCGCATGCGCGAAGCCGCCGTGCTGCGCGCTCTGGGCGCCACCCGTAGCCAGCTGGCGCGCTCCCAGCGCATCGAGCTGTGGGCCGTGGGTGGCCTGGCTGGTCTGCTGGCAGCGGCCGGCGCCACCGCAATCGCTTGGGCTTTGTCAACGCAGGTCTTTGATTTCACTATTACTCTTAGCCTTTGGCCGTGGCTGGCGGGCATCGCCGCGGGCATGTTGGGCGCCTGGGCCGGCGGCGCCCTGGCCCTGCGCGGCGTGTTGCGCACGCCGCCCCTGGTCACCCTACGAGAAACCTGATGCCGACGCGCGTCCATACGATTACCGAACCCGTGGAAAACTCCAGCAGCATTTTTGACCTACTTGGCGGCGAGCCGGGCGTGCGCGCCCTGGTGGACCGCTTCTATGACCTGATGGACATGGAGCCCGACCTGAAGGAGCTGCGGGCGGCCCATGGTCCCAGCCTGGACCAGGCGCGCGACAAGCTGTTCTGGTTTCTTTGCGGCTACTTTGGCGGCCCGGACCACTATATAGAACGCTTCGGCCATCCCCGGCTGCGCGCCCGCCACCTGCCGTTCTCGATCGGTGAGGTCGAGCGCGACCAGTGGGTGACCTGCATCGGTCGGGCCATGGAAGACCAGGGGATCGAACCGGCCCTGGTCGAACGCCTGCTGCAGTCCTTCTACGGCGTAGCCGACTGGATGCGCAATCGTGAAGGCTGAAGGCGATTCTCGATCCGGCGAACGGCGCCAGGCCTGGTCCGGCCCCCTGGGCGGAGCCATGCTGAGCGATCCCTCGCGCCTGACAGAAGCCGGCCCGGACCTGTTCAACCCGGCGCACTATGGCGATCGGGCGCGGCTGGTGGATGCCGGCGGACGCCAGGCCGCCTGGTTCGTGCAGGGGGCGGGCTGGCAGGGCGTGCTGCGCCGCTACCGCCGCGGCGGGATGATCGCGCGCATCAGCCGCGACGCCTATCTCTGGAACGGCGAGGCCCGCACCCGCAGCTTTCGCGAATACCGCCTGCTGGCCGCCATGCGTGCCCAGGGCCTGGCGGTGCCTGCGCCGCTGGCCGCCGCCTATTGGCGGCAAGGCCCGATCTACCGCGCCGCCATCGTGGTCGAGCGCATTCCCGGCGTGCGGCCGCTGGCCCACGTGCTGGCCGAGCCGGTCTGGCAGGCGGCGGCCGAGGCCATCGTGCGCATGCACCGGGCGGGCGTGTGGCATGCCGACCTCAATGCCTTCAACATCCTGGTGGGCAGCGACGGTCGCATTTGGCTGATCGATTTCGACCGCGGCACGCAAGGTTCCCTGTCCGACCGCCAGCGCGAGGCCAACCTGGAACGCCTGCGCCGTTCGCTGCGCAAGGTCGCCGGGGAAGAGGGCGAGCGCTTCTGGCTGCGCCTGCGCGACAGCTACTGGACGGCCTGGGGCGTGGGGATCCAGCCCTGATCCCGGCGGGGGCGGCCAAATGCCGCCATCTGGCCCAAATCGCGCCAATCACCCGGCAAAGTTGGGCAGGTCCTCGCTAAAAAGCTTTATCATTTCGCCTTTTGGTACTCCTGTCACATACGGCATAACGCAAGGGGGCTGGTGATGAAACTACGGGCGGGTATGCGCTTGGCGCTTGGGGCGATGCTGGTCATGGCGGCCTCGTCGGCGGCGGTGGCGCAGAACAAGGTCGTCAACGTCTACAACTGGGCCGAATACACGGCTCCGGACACAATTCCCGGTTTTGAAAAGGAAACCGGCATCAAGGTCCGCTATGACGTCTACGACAGCAACGACACCCTGCAGGCCAAGTTGTTGGCCGGCAAGTCGGGTTATGACGTCGTTGTCCCGTCCACGCATTACGCCTCGCGCCAGATCGAAGCCGGCCTGTTCCAAAAGCTGGACAAGTCCAAGATCCCGAACTGGAAGTACCTGGATCCCGAAATCATGGCGCTGGTCGCCACCGTCGATCCCGGCAACGAATACGCCATTCCCTGGGGCTACGGCACCAATGGCCTGGGCTACAACGTCACCAAGGTCAAGCAGATCATGGGCGACGGCGTGGACCTGGCCAACTGGGACATGATCTTCAAGCCCGAGAACGCCGCCAAGCTGAAAGAGTGCGGCATCTCCATGCTGGACGAAGCCGCCCAGGTGTTCCCGGCCGTGCTGAAGTACCTGGGCAAGGATCCCAACAGCACCAACGCCGACGACTACAAGGCCGCGCTGGACGTGTTGATGAAGATCCGCCCGTACATCCGCCAGTTCAGCTCGTCGGGCTATATCGACGAGCTCGCCGTGGGAGACCTGTGCATGGTCTACGGCTTTTCCGGCGACGTGATGATCGCTCGCAAGCGCGCCCAGGACGCCAAGAAGTCCTATGAAGTGAACTACTTCATTCCGAAGGGCGGCGCGCCCGCGTGGTTCGACCTGATGGTCATCCCCAAGGATGCTCCGCATCCCGAAGAGGCGCTGGCCTTCATCAACTACATCGAAACGCCCAAGGTGCATGCGGCCATCACCAACACCATGTTCTATCCCAACGCCAACAAAGAGGCGCGGCAGTTCGTGGTCAAGGACGTGGCCGACAACCCCATGATCTACCCGCCGGCGGACGTCTCCAAGACCCTGTATGTGATCAAGGCGCTGCCCTTGAACATCCAACGCCTGCAAAACCGGATGTGGTCCGAGCTGAAGTCTGGAAGATAAGTCATCATGAGCGATAGCCGTTACTCGGCGCAGCATTCGGCCGATCCGGACGAGTTCGTCCGGATTTCCGATGTCGTAAAGATCTTCGGCGATGTGGTCGCCGTCCGTTCCGTCAATCTCTCGGTCAAGCGCAACGAGATCTTCGCCCTGCTCGGCAGTTCGGGCAGCGGCAAGTCCACCTTGCTGCGCATGCTGGCGGGCTTCGAGGAAGCCACCTCGGGCCAGATATTCCTGGACGGCGAAGACATCACGCACGTGCCGCCGTACCGCCGGCCCGTGAACATGATGTTCCAGTCCTACGCGCTGTTCCCGCACATGACGGTCGAGGCCAACGTGGCCTTCGGCCTGAAGCAGGAAGGCGTGGACCGGGCCGAGATCCATGACCGCGTGTTCGAAGCCCTGGACCTGGTCCAGATGGCCGGTTATTCGCGGCGCAAGCCCAACCAGCTGTCGGGCGGCCAGCAGCAGCGCGTGGCGCTGGCACGCAGCCTGGTCAAGCGGCCCAAGCTGCTGCTGCTGGACGAGCCCATGTCCGCCTTGGACAAGCAGATCCGCCAGAAGACCCAGATCGAACTCGTGAAGATCCTGGAGCAGGTCGGCGTGACCTGCATCATGGTCACGCACGACCAGGAAGAAGCCATGACCATGGCCCACCGCCTGGCCGTCATGACCGAAGGCCAGATCGTCCAATGCGGCACGCCGCAGGACGTCTACGCCTTTCCGAATTCCCGCTTCGTCGCCAGCTTCATCGGGTCGACCAACATGTTCACCGGCACCATCGTGGTCGATGAACCGGACCACGTCGCCATCGAGTGCGGCGAGCTGACCCGTCCGCTCTTCGTCAACCACGGCGTGAGCGAGCCTCTGGGCATGGAAGTGCACGTCTCCATCCGCCCTGAACGGTTGGTGGTGTCGCGCGAGCAGCCCGAAGCCGAATACAACTGGGCCCATGGCATGGTCAGCCACATGGCCTGGATGGGCAGCTACGCGCTCTATCAGATCCGCCTGGATTCCGGCAAGACGGTCGAGGCCAGCGTGCCCAGCCAGTTGCTGGCCCAGATGGACGCGCCCGGCATCGATGAAGAGATCTTCGTCAGCTGGGACGCCGACAGCGCCACGGTGCTGGCGTCATGATCCGCTTTTCGCCCCGCGACTGGTTGCCGTCGGGCCGGGCGCTGGCGGTGGTGCCGCCGTTCGCCTGGCTGGTGCTGTTCCTGCTGGTGCCGTTCCTGCTGGTCCTGAAGATCAGTTTCGCCGAGCTGAAGTTCGGCATTCCGCCGTATACATCCCTGGCGGAATTCAAGGACGAGGCGGTGCAGTTCAGCCTGCACCTGCGCGGCTACATCCTGCTGTTCACGGACAGCCTGTACTTCGCCACGTATCTGAATTCGGTGAAGATCGCCGCCATCACCACGCTCTTCTGCGTGCTGATCGGCTATCCCATCGCCTATTACATCGCGCGTTCGTCGCCGGCGGTGCGCAACCTGCTGCTTTTGGGTGTGATCCTGCCGTTCTGGACTTCGCTGCTCCTGCGCGTGTACGCCTGGGTCGGCATCCTGCGCAACGACGGGCTGCTCAACAACCTGCTGCAGGGCCTGGGCATCATTTCCAGTCCGCTGGAAATCTACCGCACCGACGTCGCCGTCTACATCGGCATGGTTTACGCCTACCTGCCATTCTTCATCCTGCCGCTATACGCCACGCTGGTGAAGATGGACCTGCGCCTGCTGGAAGCCGCCTACGATCTGGGCGCCAAGCCCTGGCAGGCGTTCTGGCAGATCACGGTGCCGCTGTCGCGCCAGGGCGTGATTGCCGGCGCCATGCTGGTGTTCATCCCGGCGGTGGGCGAGTACGTGATCCCCGAAATGCTGGGCGGCGCCAACACGCTCATGATGGGCCGCGTGATGTGGAATGAGTTCTTCAACAACGCCGACTGGCCCATGGCTTCGGCCGTGACCTGCGTGATGGTGCTGTTGCTGCTGGTGCCGCTGGTGTACTTCCAATACAACCAGGTCAAGCAGCAGGAACAGGCGAACGGAGGCCGCAAATGAACGGGCCCAACAAGACTTTGCGCGCCGTCGTGCTGGGACTGGGGTACTTTTTCCTGTACGTGCCCATCATCAGCCTGATGGTGTTCTCGTTCAACGAGTCGCCCACCGTCACGTCCTGGACCGGTTTCTCGTTCCGCTGGTATCACTCGCTGTTCAACGACGACGCGCTGCTGCGCGCGGCCTGGCTGTCGTTCCGCATTGCCGCCATGACTGCCACCGCCGCCGTCATCATCGGCACCTGGGCCGGCTACGTGCTGGGGCGCATGGGGCGCTTCCGCGGCTTCGCCTTGTACGTGGGCATGCTCAGCGCGCCGCTGGTCATCCCCGAAGTGGTGCTGGGCATCTCGCTACTGCTGATGTTCGTGGAACTGCGCGGCAGCCTGGGCTGGCCCGCCGAAAACGGCATCTTCACGATCTGGGTCGGCCACGTGACCCTGTGCATGGCCTTTGTCGCGGTGGTCATCCAGACCCGCATCCGCGACCTGGACCGTTCGCTGGAAGAAGCCGCGCTGGACCTGGGCGCCACGCCCATGACCGTGTTCTTCAAGATCACGCTGCCGCTGATCGCGCCGGCGCTGGCCTCGGCCTGGCTGCTGTCCTTCACCCTGTCGCTGGACGACGTGGTGCTGGCCTCGTTCCTGTCCGGCCCCAGCTCCAGCACGTTGCCCATGGAAGTTTTCTCGCGCGTGCGCCTGGGGCTGAAACCCGAGATCAACGCGCTGGCGACCCTCTTCATCCTGGCGGTCGGCACTTGCGTGATCCTGGCCAACCGCATGCAATGGCGCAAGGAGTCCGAACCCAAATGAAGCAAACCACCCTGTATGGCCTGACCAAGTGCAGCACCTGCGTCAAGGCGCGCGACTGGCTGACGGCGCATGGCGTCGCCCACGCGTTCGTGGACTACCGCGACAACCCGGTGCCGGCCGCCACGCTGAAAGCCTGGGCTGACCAGGTCGGCGGCTGGGAAAAACTGGTCAACCGCACGTCCATGACCTGGCGCAACCTGCCCGAAGAGCGCAAGACGGCGCACACCGATGCGCAGTGGACCCAGTTGATCGCCGAGTATCCGGCATTGGTGCGCCGCCCGGTCACGGTCACGCCCGATGGCGAGGTGAGCGTTGGCTTCAGCGAAAAGCGCTACGGCGAACGTTTCGCCTGAGGCGCCGGCCCAGGCCGGCCTGGCGCCGGGCGCGCCCGGCCGGGCCTTGCCTGACGCCTTTTTCGACCGCGACGCCGCCCAGCTGGCGCGCGAGCTGCCGGGCAAGGTCATCCGCCACCGCGTGGGCGACCTGTGGCTGTCGGCCCGCATCATCGAGACCGAAGCCTATTACCTGGAAGAGAAGGGCAGCCATGCGTCGCTGGGGTACACCCATAAGCGGCGCGCGCTGTTCATGGACGGCGGTACGGTCTACATGTATTACGCCCGCGGCGGGGATTCGCTGAATTTCAGCGCGGGAGGGCCGGGCAATGCCGTGCTGATCAAATCCGCCTATCCCTGGACGGACGCGCTGTCCGGACCGCAAGCGCTGGCCCGCATGCTGGAGTTGAACCCCGATGCACAGGGGCGGCCGCGACCGGTCTCCGGCCTGTGCGCCGGCCAGACCCTGCTGTGCCGGGCGCTGGGCCTGAAAGTGCCGGACTGGGACGCACGCGGTTTCGACCCGCAGGCGCTGTATGTGGAGGATGTGGGGGAGTCGCCCGAAGCCCTGATCTGCACCACGCGCCTGGGCATTCCGCTGGGCCGGGACGAACACCTGCACTACCGTTTTGTGGACCCTGCTTACGCGGCCTTTTGCACGCGCAATCCCTTGCGCCGCGGACAGCGCGCCGGCCACGACTACGTATGGGTGGACCGCCAGGGCGTGGTGTTGCCAGAGGCGCCGCAGGCGTAACCGACCGGCCCGCGCCCCGGCCGCGTCTGCGCAGGGCGCGTCAGAACCCGCCGGTGGCAATGCGTTCGGCCAGGGCCGCGCGCATGCGCACGTACTTGCGGTGGATGCGCCGGCTGTTCAGGCGCTTGCTCCAGGCATAGATCGGGATCAGCGGCAGGCCGCCGAAGCCGTCGATCAGGTACAAGCCCTGCTTGCCGTCGGCATTCAGGCCACAGGCGATGTTGCTGGCGGAGACATCGTGCAGAACCACGTGGGCATCGGCCAGATCCTGGAAGAATTCGTCCAGCTGCGCGCTGAGGGCGTCGTCGAGCTTGCCCTGCCTGGCCAGGTCCGTCACGGTGGGGGCGATGTTGCCGTCGGCGTCGCGGATTTTCTCGACGACCAGGCCCAAGCCCAGCGTGGTTTGGGCCACGCCGAGTATGCGCGCCATGGGCACCTGCCATACGCCCGAGGGGCGGGTGGTGGTGGTGACGTATTCGTAGATTTCGGTCAGGTAGACGCGGTACGCGCTTTCGCGCTGGTATTGCTTGTACCAGCGCTTGAACGGGCGGGCCTCCAGATAAATCGCGCGGGCGCGCATGTCCATGACCTTGACGAGCAAGGACGGCATGTTGGGGTGCTGGAAGATGTGCCGGTCATGGCCGGAGGCGACCGGCGTGGCGGCGTTCAGGTCCAGCGGCCCGAAGATGGACTGGAAAGACGCCGCGGGCGTACAGAGAGAAGGATCTGCGGGGTTCAAGGGGAGATCAAGCCTGTTTGGATGCTCCCGAGTTTAATCCTTGAGCTGGAGCATGAGTCCGCCAGATGCCGAATCTCGGCCGGATTTACCAGGGAAGGCGTGGCCGGAGTCCTACAATCCCGGCTTTGGAGACGCATCTTTTGAACGACATACATCTGCTTTGGATCGCCGCGGGCGGCGCCGTTCTGGCTTTTTTGGCGACCTTGCTGGCATGGCTGCGCCCGCCCGCGCAGGATGCCCGGCTCGACGCGCTGCTGGAAAGCCTGGAACGCACCGAGCGCGCGCTGCGCGCCGACATCGCGGAAGGGCAGCGCGGCCTGCGCAGCGAATTCGCGGACTCCACCCGCGCCCTGAGGGTGGAGCTGTCGCAGTCGCATGGCGATTTGCGCGCCGGGTTGTCGCGTGACGCCCAGGCCGCGCGCGCGGAGTCGGCGGAATCGCTGGCGCGATTTGCGGCGGGTTTCTCCGAGCAGCTGCAGGGCCTCATCCAGATCAACGAGCGGCGCCTAATGGAAGTGCGCGCCACGGTCGACCAGCGGCTGCAATCGTTGCAAACCGACAACAGCGCCAAGCTCGACGAAATGCGCCGCACCGTGGACGAAAAGCTCCACGCCACGCTGGAGCAGCGCCTGGGCGAGTCCTTCAAGCTGGTGTCGGACCGCCTGGAGGCCGTGCACAAGGGCCTGGGCGAAATGCAGGCCCTGGCGGCGGGCGTGGGCGACCTGAAGCGGGTGCTGACCAACGTCAAGTCGCGCGGCACCTGGGGCGAGGTGCAACTGGCCAGGCTGATCGAGGACAACATGACGCCGGACCAATACGCCAGCAACATCAAGCCCGTGCCGGGCAGCGATGCCGTGGTGGAGTTCGCCATCCGCCTGCCGGGGCGCGGCGATGGCGGCGAACCCGTCTGGCTGCCGATCGACGCCAAGTTTCCCAAGGAAGAGTATGAGCGCCTCATGGACGCGCAGGAAGCCGCCGACACCGAAGGCGTGAAGAACGCCGGCGCCGCGCTGGGCCGCGCGGTGGAACTGCAGGCGCGCCTGATCGCCGGCAAGTACGTGGCGCCGCCGCACACCACCGACTTCGCCATCATGTTCCTGCCTACCGAGAGCCTGTACGCGGAGGTGCTGCGCCGCCCGGGCCTGCTCGATAAGCTGCATGACCTGCGCGTCAACGTGGCCGGCCCCAGCAACCTGGCGGCATTGTTGAACAGCCTGCAGATGGGGTTTCGCACGCTGGCGATCGAACAGCGCTCGTCCGAGGTCTGGCAGGTGCTGCGCGCGGTCAAGACGGAGTTCGGCAAGTTCGGCGAATCCCTGGCCAGCGTCAAGAAGACGCTGGACACCGCCAGCAACAAGATCGGCCAGACGGAAGTGCGCACCCGCGCCATGCTCAAGAACCTGAAAGCCGTCGAGGCGCTACCCGAAGCCGACGCCCGGCTCCTGCTCGGCACTGCGGACGAGGGCGACGCCGGGGACGACGACGAAGACCAGGCCGCAGGCCAGAACTGATCCGGCCGCGGCGGCATCGCAGGGGCGTGAGCTTGTTGCCCGCAGCGACTGCCGATATCCTGGCGTCAGCGGCAATCCGCCGTCAGTCACCTGGAGCATTGCAAGCATGAGCATCGCTGAACGCCATGATTCCTCCACCCTGGACGCGACGGCGCTGGGCGCTGATATCGCACAAGGGGTCACCACTGCGCTTGCTGCGATGCAGCAGGCGGTGGACCGGGTGGCGGCCCGCAATCCCTCGATCAACGCCGCCTGCGGCCTGCAGGCGGAAATCGGCCTGCGCCTGGCGCAGTCATTGGACGAGGAGCTGGGCGGCCTGTCGCAGGAACAGCGGTTGGCGCAATTGCAGAAACGGCCGTTCCTGGGCGTACCCACCTTGCTCAAGGACCTGGGCACGGCGGCGCTGGGCCTGCCCAGCGCCATGGGTTCGGTGCTGTACGGCCAGGTGGAATGGAACGTCGACGCCGAGATCGTCAAGCGCTACCGCCGCGCGGGCCTGATTCCGTTCGGCCGCACGACCAGCGCCGAATTGGGCCTGAGCCCCACCACCGAATCGCCGGTCTACGGGCCGGCCACCCAGAACCCCTGGAAGGCGGGCCATAGCGCGGGCGGGTCCAGCGGCGGCGCAGGCGCTGCGCTGGCCAGCGGCATGGTGCGCATCGCCCATGGCAGTGACGGCGGCGGGTCGATCCGCATTCCTTCGTCCTGCTGCGGCGTGCTGGGCCTGAAGCCTTCGCGCGGCTTGATGCCGCTGGGCCCGCTGAAGGGTGAAGGCTGGGGCGGCCTGGCCACCGAACACATGATGACCCTGTCGGTGCGCGACTGCGCCGCGTCGCTGGACATCAGCGCCGGCGCCGACGTGGGTGCGCCTTACGCCGCGCCGGCACTGCCGGCTGACTCCTACCGCGCCGTGGTGGCGCGCGTCGCTGCTGATCCGCAATCGGCCGCACGGCGCCGCATTGCCTTCGTCAACACGACCTACGAGGGCGAGGCCATCCATCCTGAAGTGGCGGCCGCCGTGGACGAGGCCGCGCAGCTTTTCGCGTCGCTGGGCCATGAACTCGTGCCTGCCGCGCCGCCGGTGGGATCCGAGGAGGTGCTGTCGCCGATGCTGCCGCTGATCGCGAGTGCGGCGGCCAACGCCATTGACGCCTTCGTGGCCGCGCGCGGCCGCCGCCTGGCCGCCGATGAATTGCAACCGACAACGCTGGGCGCGCGCGAATACGCCCGCGCCATCTCCGGCGCGCAGTACGTGGCCTGCGTCGATACCTGCCACGAGATCACGCGCCGGGTCGGCCGCTTCCTGGAACGCGACGGCGCGCAAGGCTACGACCTGTTCCTGAGCCCGGTGCTGGCGCAGCCGCCGGCGCCCATCGGCCGCTACGCCATGGACAACGCCGACTACCTGGCCTACCGTTTGGGCAAGAAGGGCGTCATCGGCTATTCGCCGTTTGCGCCCTTGGCCAATCTGACCGGCATGCCCGCCATCTCCATCCCCTTCGGCATGTCGTCCGACGGCCTGCCCATCGGCATCCAGCTGATGGGGCCGCTGGGCAGCGAGGCGCTGCTGCTGGAGCTGGCGGCGCAGGTCGAGGCGCTGCGGCCCTGGGCCCTGGTGGCGCCGATGGCCAGATAGGCCCGAAGGGGCTGACCGCGCCGCGGGCTGGCGGCACATCAGTGGACCGATCCAGGGAGCAGCCATGTCATCGTTCGCGACACATACCGTATCCAACCAGGTGCCGCCCCTGGAGGACTACTCCTTGTACGAAACCGACCCGGCCTTGCGCGAGGCGGTGCGGCGCGAAGGCGCGCAAGCCTGGGAGCCGGACCTGGCGGCGCATGGCGCCTGGCTGGGCCGCGCGCAGACGCTGGAAGCCGGCGCGCAGGCCAACCACTGCACGCCGCGCCTGGTCAGCTACGACCGCGGCGGCCACCGCATCGACCGCGTCGAATTCCATCCGTCCTGGAATCTGCTGATGGGCGGCATCATGGCGCGCGGCCTGCACAGCCGCGCCTGGGCGCAGCCCGAGCCGGGCGCGCAGGTGGCGCGGGCCGCGGCCTATGTCATGCAGGGGCAGGTCGAGGCGGGCAGCCTGTGTCCCACCACCATGACGTTTGCCGCGGTGCCGCTGTTGCAGCGTGAACCTGCGGGCGTCGTGGATTTCGGCGGGCAATGGCTGAACGCCCTGTATTCGCGGGAGTTCGACGGCGCCGACGCGCCGCTGGCCGCGAAGCGCTCGGCCCTGATCGGCATGGGCCTGACGGAGAAGCAGGGCGGCTCCGACCTGCGCGCCGTCACCACGCGCGCCACGCCAGTAGGCGCGCCCGGCCGCGGCCGCGCCTATTTGCTGGTCGGCCACAAATGGTTTTTCTCGGTGCCGCAGGCCGACGCGCATCTGGTGCTGGCGCAGACCGACGAAGGACTCAGTTGCTTTTTCGTGCCGCGCTGGATACCGGACGGACCGCGCAATGCCGTGCGCGTGCGCCGGCTGAAGGACAAACTGGGCAACCGCAGCAACGCCAGCGCCGAGGTCGAATTCGAGGAAGCCTGGGGCGTCATGGTGGGCGAACCGGGCCGCGGCCTGGCCGTGCTGCTGGAGATGGCCGCCACCACCCGGCTGGATTGCGTGCTGGGCAGCGCGGCGCTGCTGCGGCAGGCGCTGGTGCAGTCGGCGCATCATGCGCGCTACCGTCACGCCTTCGGCAAGCCCTTGATCGAGCAGCCGCTGATGCGCAACGTGCTGGCCGACCTGGCGCTTGAAAGCGAGGCGGCCATGATGCTGGGCCTGCGGCTGGCGCGCGCCGTGGACGAGCGCGCCGACGCCGCGGCGCGGGCCCTGGTCCGCGTGGGTACGCCGGCCGCCAAGCTCTGGGTCTGCAAGCGCGCGATCGCCGCGGTGGCCGAATGCATGGAGGTCTGGGGCGGCAACGGCTACGTGGACGACGGCCCTATGCCCCGGCTTTACCGCGAAACCCCGGTCAATTCCATCTGGGAAGGCTCCGGCAACGTCATGGCGCTGGACGTATTGCGCGCCTTGCAGCGCGAGGCCGGAGCGCTGCCCGCGCTGGAGCGCGAGTTCGCGCAGGCGGCGGGGCAGTACCAGGACTTCGACGACGCGCTGGCGCGCTGGCGGACCTTGCTGGCTGATGGCGTCCAGGCCGAGTTCCAGGCTCGCCGCATCGCCGCCGGCCTGGCGCGCTTGTGGCAGGCTGCCTTGCTGATCCAGCATTCGCCTGCGCCGGTGGCGCAGGCTTTCGTCGCCAGCCGCCTGAACGCGGGCGGCGGCGTGTTCGGCGAACTGGCGGCGGGCGCGGATGTGCAGGCCATCCTGGCGCGGGCGTGGCCTGCTGCCGCATGCTAAATTTCCTGGCTTGACCAACCTTCCCGCATTTTTCGCCATGCTTTCCCAGCAAGAACTCAAGCAGCAAGCCGCCGACGCGGCCCTGGAATTCGTTGAACAGGTCGCAGGACCCGACGCCATCATCGGCGTGGGCACGGGCTCCACGGCGGATCTCTTCATCGACGGCCTGGCCCGTTTCAAGGGCCGGATCGGCGGCACGGTGGCCAGTTCCGAGCGCAGCGCCGCCCGGCTTGCCGGACACGGGCTGAAGGTGCTGGACCTGAACGACATCACGACGATGCCGATCTACGTCGACGGCGCCGATGAAATCGACGCCAACCTGCACATGATCAAGGGCGGCGGCGGCGCGCTGACGCGCGAGAAGATCGTGGCTTCGGTGGCCGAGCGCTTCATCTGCATCGCCGACGAGTCCAAGCTGGTGCAGACCATGGGCAAGTTCCCGCTGCCCGTCGAAGTCATCCCCATGGCGCGCGCATCCGTGGCGCGCGCCCTGGCGGCGCTGGGCGGTCAGCCCAAGCTGCGCGAGGGATTCGTCACCGATAACGGCAACGTCATCCTGGACGTGTCCGGCCTGTCCATCACCGACGCGCCGGGCCTGGAAGCCCGGGTCAACAATCTGGCGGGCGTAGTGACCTGCGGCCTGTTCGCGATCGCGGGCGCCGACGTGGCCCTGCTGGCCACGCAAAACGGCATCCGCCGGCTGGACCGCCGCGCCTGAGTCCGCTTGCCGACGCCTCCCGGCGTTGCCCCGGCCGGCCCGCCTTGTGGCCGCCGGGGTCCGTGTTCATAATCCTGTCACACTTGGGTCATAACCTTGCGGGTTGTGCAGGCCCATCTCGTAATATCCTTTTTTCAGGGCAGTGCAATGAGACCAAACACGCAGGGAGCCCGGATGTCGGAGCATACAAACAAGCAGTTCGATGCGGACCTCGAAAGCGTCCGTTCGCAGTTCCTGCAAATGGGCGGCCTTGTGGAAGCCATGATCCAGGAGGCCATCGACGCGCTCGCCAGCGGCGACATTTCGCTGGTCGAGAAAGTCCGTGAGCGTGAAAAGGAAGTCAACCGCCACGAAGTCGAAATCGACGAGAGCATCAGCCGCATCCTGGCGCGCCACCAGCCCACCGCCATCGACCTGCGCATGCTGATGGCCGTGTCCAAGATGCTGACCGACATGGAGCGTTCCGGCGATGAAGCCGAGAAGGTCGCCACCGTCGCGCGCCGCATCCACGAAGCCGAACTGCGCCACATCCCGGTGATCGAACTGCGCCACATGGCTGCCAATGTGCGCACCATGCTGCATCAGGCGCTGGACGCGTTCGCCCGCCTCGATCCCATCCAGGCCGCCGCCGTCGTGCGCAGCGACAAGGAAGTGGACAAGGAATGGAAGGGCGCGCTGCGCCACCTGATCACGTACATGATCGAAGATCCGCGCACCATCTCGCGCGCCATCGACATGATCTTCATCGCGCGCGCGCTGGAACGCATCGGCGACCACGCCAAGAACATGTCCGAGCGCGTGATCTACATGGTCAAGGGCGCCGACGTGCGCCACACCGGCGTGAAGAACACCGAGCGCCTGGCGCGCGGTGAAGAAGAAGACACGGAAGAGTAAGCGTCAGTCCAGGGGCAGCGTCGCCCCTGCCTGCAGGCGCGGGTCCGGCAGGCCGGCTTTGCCGGCGTCGATGCGGCCCGCCAGCCTGCGGCCGAATGCCGGCAAGGCAAGCGCGGTGATCTCCAGGTCGTACCATCCCTGGCAACCGCCGTAGGCAAGATCCAGCGAGCCGTCCGCTTGCACGTGCGCCATGGCGCACCAGCCGTCGCCCATGCGCGACTCCACTTTTACCGCCTGCGGCGTTTCGCCGCGATTGACGAGACGCAGGCTCAGGCCGGTCGCCGCCGGCATCACTTGCGCCTCCAGCGTGCCGGCATCGCGCGCATCGCCGCGGAAGTGCCGGTGCAGGCCGTCGGGGCCCAGCAGCCACAAGTCATAGGCGCCATCGGCGTGCAGGCGCCAGCCGTCGTCCAGCCGCGCGCCTGCGCTCGCGGTATAGCGGCGCGGCGCGTGTTCCAGCGCGTGGCGGTCGTAGACATGCAGCACCGCGCCTGCGGCGCCGGGATTGCGCAGGGTCAGCCGGTAATGTCCGCCGTCGGCAGCCATGCGGCCTTGGACGTCCAGCGCGTACGGCAGGGCGCAAGCCTGGCGCAGGCCTTCGGCGTGCGCGCCGCGGGCGGCAGCGAAGTCGAAGGCCGAGGTCAGGTCGCCGGCGATCTCGCGCCGCCAGGCGCTGATATTGGGTTCCAGCACGCCAAATCGCGCTTCCAGGAAACGGATCACCGACGTGTGGTCGAACACCTGGGAATTGACCCAGCCGCCACGGCTCCAGGGCGAGACCACCAGCATCGGCACGCGCGGCCCCAGCCCGAACCCGCGCCCATGCAGTCCGGCAGGGTCGTCGGGCGTGGCGGCGCTGGGCCCATGGCGCGTGTCGTGGTATTCGCCGTCCAGCTCGACCGTGGAGAGGCCGCCCGATAGGCCGTCGGCCGCGCGGGCAGGCGGCGCAGGCGGCGGCATGTGGTCAAAGAAGCAGTCGTTCTCGTCGTAGGTGACGAAGAACACGCAGCGGCTCCAGACCTCGGGATTGCGGGTCAGGATGTCCAGCACGCGCTCCGTGTAGGCACCGCCCCTTGCCGGCGACGAGACCTCGGGGTGTTCGGAATCGGCCGTGGGCGCAATGATCCAGGACACCTGCGGCATCGTGCCAGCGGCGACGTCGCGGGCCAACTGGTCCAGCGTGCATGTGGACAGGCCGCGGTCGCGCAGGGGCGCGTCGCCGGCCGCGCCCGCATGCTGCCGGCGGTACTGCTGGAAGCCGGCCAGCGGATTGTCGTGATAGTTGTCCGCCATGTCCTGGTAGATGCGCCAGTCCACGCCGGCGTCCTGCAGGCGTTCGGGATAGGTGGTCCAGGCATAGCCTTCGCTGGCGGGCCCCAGGCGGTCGAAGGTATTCACCAGGGCTGGGCCGCCCGCCAGGCCTTGCGGATCATTGGTGCCGGTCCAGAGGAACAGCCGGTTGGGATTGGTGCCGGCATGGATCGAACAATGATAGGCGTCGCACAGGGTGAAGGCGTTTGCCAGCGCGGTCTGGAACGGCACCTCCTCGCCACGGTAGGCGCCCATGCCCAGGCGGCTCTTGGCGGGCAGCCATTGGTCCATGCGGCCGTCGTTCCAGGCGCGCTGCGCGTCGTCCCAGGTGTGCGGCGTGATGTAGCCCACCTGTGCATCGCTGGCGTATTCGGCCTGCAGGGCATAGGGGCGGACCTGCGCCGCACCATCCGCCTGCGTCAGCACATTGCCCGTCAGCGTGGGGGCGGGATGCGGATCGGCGAAGCCGCGCACGCCGGGCAAGGTGCCGAAATAGTGGTCGAAAGAGCGGTTTTCCTGCATCAGGATCACCACGTGCTGCACGTCCTGCAGCGTGCCCGCGCGGCGGTCGGGCGCGATGCCGAGCGCGCGTTCGATGGGCGAGGAGGGGGACAGGCGCGATTCTTCTTTCATGACAGCGATGATACGGCCAGCAGTACTTGAATCTTAAGGCCGGCGCCAAGGCGGACGCTGGCGCCGGAAATGAACAGCCCCTCGCGGGCGAGGGGCTGCATCGGGTGGGCCGCCATCAGCTTGCGGCCGGAAAAGGCGCGGCCGGATCAGGCCGAGGGCGGAACGTAGCCCTGCGCTTCGACGGTGCCGTCTTCGAACAGGAAGCGCTCCATCTGTTCCTTCAGGTACTTGCGGGCGCGGGCGTCCGCAAGGTTCAGGCGGTTTTCATTGACCAGGCGCGTCTGGATGGCCTTCCATTCTTCCCAAGCTTCCTTGGAAATGCTCTGCCAGATCTTGGTGCCGAGTTCGCCGGGGTAGGGGGGGAAATCCAGCCCTTCGGCTTCACGCTTCAGTTTTACACAGTTGACGATACGGGCCATGGTTCGCTGCCGGAAGAAATGAGTAATCCTGCATTTTAACGGGCTTGGCGACCTGATGGCGCCAAGCCCCTGCGGACCCTGCGGGTAGCCCGGGTGTTACAGCTTCTTGATGAAGACCAGGCTGTTGCGCGAACGGTTGTAATTGTGCTGTTTCTCACGCGGCAGGTCGGCGATGCCGCCCTGCACGAAACCGCGCTTCATGAACCAGTGCGAGGTGCGCGTCGTCAGTACGAACAGGCGCTTGGCGCCGACGGCGCGCGCGCGTGATTCCATGTGGCGCAGCAGGATTTCGCCTTCGCCCGAACCCTGCCATTCCGGATGCACGATCAGGCAGGCCATTTCGGCCATCTGCTCTTCGGGGAAACTGTGCAGGGCCGCGCAGCCGTAGATGACGCCGTCGTGCTCCAGCACGGTGAAGTTTTCCACGTCGCGCTCGACCACGCTGCGTGGACGCGGCACCAGCGTGCCGTCGGCTTCCAGCGGTTCGATCAGGCTGAGGATGGCGCCGACGTCGTCGATCGTGGCGGCGCGCAGGTCGTCCAGCGTGTCTTCCACCACCATGGTGCCGACGCCGTCGTGGGTGAAGATTTCCAGCAGCACGCTGCCGTCCAGCGCGAACGGCAGCAGGTGGGCGCGGGCCACGCCGCGCTTGACCGCGAGCGAGGCGTACTGCAGGAAGGCATGGGTCTCTTCGTCGAGTTCACCGCCGGCCAGCAGGGCGTCGGCGTCCACGCGGGCGAGTTCAGTGTCCAGCGTGCCGTCGTCGTTCAGCACGCCCTGCGAGCTGGACAGGAAGATGAGTTTTTCAGCGCGCAGCGCCACCGCGACGCTGGTGGCCAGGTCTTCCATGGCCAGGTTGAACGCGTCGCCGGTGGGCGAGAAGCCCAGCGGCGACAACAGCACCACGGACGAGCCCTTTTCGATGGCGAACTTGAGCGCGTCGATGTCGATCTTGCGCACCTGGCCGGTGTGCTTGTAGTCCACCCCGTCCAGCACGCCGGTCGGGCGGGCGGTGACGAAGTTGCCGGAGATGACACGGATATGGGCGTGCGACATGGGCGTGTTCGGCAGCCCCTGGCTGAAGGCGGCCTCGATGTCCAGGCGGATTTCGCCGGCGGCTTCCTTGGCGCATTCCAGCGCGGCGGCGTCGGTGGGCGACAGGCCGCGGTCGAATTGCTGGGTAAAGCCCTTCAGGCGCAGCTGCTCATTGACCTGCGGACGCGAGCCGTGCACCAGCACCAGGCGGATGCCCAGCGAGGACAGCAGCGACAAGTCCTGCACCAGCGCGTTCAGCGCGCCGGCCTGCACCAGTTCACCGCCGAAAGCCACCACGAACGTCTTGCCTCGGAACGCATGCACATAAGGCGCCACTTCTCGGAACCATCGGACGAATTGGGCGGGTGCGAATTCTGGGGCTTCAAGGGCGGAGACGGTGTCTGGTTCCAGGTCGGGCATGATGGGCGGAAGGATTCCTGAGAGTAAGCAAAAACGCGGCGCCGTGCCGCGCCATAGCGCCGTCGGACGACGGCGTGGCGAAATTATATGACCGTCGCGCCCCGGCGCAGGCGGAAAAGAGTGCCAATTTGGTGCCGGATTTGCCGGTTTGCGCCCGCGGCGCCAGCAGCGGGCTCGCGGAAATTTATAATGCCGGGCTAACCGGACTAATCGTACATGCCTGAATCCTCCAGCCCGCGTGCGCCCAAGGCCGCGGACGCGGCGGCTCCGGCGGCAGCGGCAGACGCGCAGAACGCGCGCCGCGCGCCGCGCCCCGAGCGGCCCATACCCGTGGTGAGCTACCCCGAAGACCTGCCCGTCAGCGCGCGGCGCCAGGAGATCGCGCGCGCCATCGCCAGCCACCAGGTGGTGATCGTCAGCGGCGAAACCGGGTCGGGCAAGACCACCCAGCTGCCCAAAATCTGCCTGGAGCTGGGCCGCGGCCGCCAGAAGATGATCGGCCACACCCAGCCGCGCCGCCTGGCCGCGACGTCGGTGGCCAAGCGCATCGCCGAAGAGCTGAACACCCCCATGGGCGAGGTCGTGGGCTACCAGGTGCGTTTCAACGACCGCACCGGCCCCAACGCGTCCATCAAGCTGATGACGGACGGCATCCTGCTGGCCGAATCGCAGCGCGATCCGCTCTTGCGCCGCTACGACACCATCATCATCGACGAGGCGCACGAGCGCAGCCTGAACATCGATTTCCTGCTGGGCTACCTGAAGCAGCTGCTGCCCCGCCGCCCGGATCTGAAGATCATCATCACCTCGGCGACCATCGACGCCGAGCGCTTCGCCCGGCACTTCGGCGCTTCCGAGGACCGGCCCGCGCCCGTCATCGAGGTGTCCGGCCGCCTGTACCCCGTCGAGGTCCGCTACCGTCCCGTGCGCGAGGAGCTCCCGGAAGACGAGGCCGCCCCGGCCAAGCCCGGCCGGGACCGCGAACGGATGTCGGGCGACGAGGAGCGCGACCTGATCGACGCCATCGTGGACGCGGTGGACGAGTGCGCGCGCCATGGGCCGGGCGACGTGCTGGTGTTCCTGCCTGGCGAGCGCGAGATCCGCGAATCCGCCGAGGCGCTTCGCAAGCGCCATCCGGCCGGCACCGAAGTCTTGCCGCTGTACGCGCGCCTGTCGCAGGCCGAGCAGGAGCAGATCTTCCATCCGCGCACCAATGCGCGGCGCATCGTGCTGGCCACCAACGTGGCGGAAACCTCGCTGACCGTGCCGGGCATCCGCTTCGTGGTCGACAGCGGGCTGGCGCGCATCAAGCGCTATTCCTGGCGCAACAAGGTCGAGCAGCTGCGCATCGAGCCGATCAGCCGCGCTTCGGCCAACCAGCGCGCCGGCCGTTGCGGCCGGGTCGGGCCGGGCGTCTGCATTCGGCTCTACGACGAGCTGGACTTCAACAACCGGGCGCCGTTCACGGACCCGGAAGTCCTGCGCTCGTCGCTGGCCTCGGTCATCCTGCGGATGAAGTCCCTGAAGCTGGACGACATCGAGCAGTTCCCCTTCGTCGAGGCGCCGCCCGGGCGCGCGGTGGCCGACGGCTACCATCTGCTGCAGGAACTGGGCGCGATCGAACTGGCGTCGGCCTCGGACGACGACACGGACGCTTCCCGTACCGGCTCGTCCTTCGTGCTGACGCGCACGGGACATGAACTGGCCAAGCTGCCGGTGGACCCGCGCATCGGCCGCATGATCCTGGCCGCGCGCGAACACCAGTGCCTGGCCGAGATGCTGATCATCGCCTCGGCCCTGTCGGTGCAGGACGCGCGCGATCGCCCCATGCAGGAACGCGAGGCGGCTGAAGCCGCGCACGCCAAGTTCGCCGACGACAAGTCCGAGTTCATCTCCTTCCTGAAGCTGTGGCGCTGGTACGGCGAGCAGGTGCAGCACAAGGCCTCGCAGCGCAAGCTGGTGGCCCTGCTGCGCCAGAACTTCCTGTCGCCGATCCGGCTGCGCGAATGGCACGACGTGCACACGCAGCTGGCCGCGCTGGTGGGCGAGCAGGGCTGGCGCCTGAACCAGACCGAGGCCACCTACGAGCAGCTGCACATGGCGCTGCTGTCGGGCCTGTTGGGCAATATCGGCTTCAAGAGCGACGAAGGCGGTCATTACCAGGGCGCGCGCGAGATCCGCTTCCATATCCACCCCGGTTCGCGGCTGGTGAAGAAGGCGGGGCGCTGGATCGTGGCGGCCGAACTGGTCGAGACCACGCGGCTGTATGCGCGTTGCGTGGCGCGCATCGATCCGGTGTGGCTGGAAAAAGTCGGCGCGCACCTGATCCGCAAGAACTGGTCCGATCCGCGTTGGGAAAAGAAGGCCGGGCAGGTGGTGGCCAATGAACGGGCCACGCTTTACGGGCTGACCATCTACACCGGCCGGCGCATCCAGTACGGCCGGGTCAATCCGACCCAGGCGCGCGAGCTGTTCATCCGTCAGGCATTGGTGCCGGGCGAGATCGACACGCGGCTGGCGTTCGTGGCGCACAACCGCAAGCTGATCGCAGGCATCGAAAAGCTGGAACATCAGACCCGCCGCCCGGACATCCTGGTCGACGACGAGCTGATCCACGCCTTCTACGACCGGCAACTGCCGGCCGACATTTCGCAGACGGCGACGCTGGAAAAGTGGGTGTCGGGGCTGGACAAGGCTGCCGCCGCCAAGCTGCTGCTGACGCGCGACGAACTGATGCGCCACGAGGCCGCGGGCGTCACGACCGATGTCTTTCCCAAGAAGGTGGAATGGCAGGGCGTGTCGATGGCGCTGGATTACCACTTCGAACCCGGTTCGCCGCGTGACGGTGTGACCCTGTCGGTGCCGCTGTTCGCGCTCAACCAGATCGATCCGGCGCGCTGCGAATGGCTGGTGCCCGGGATGCTGAAGGAAAAGGTGCACCTGCTCCTGAAGTCGCTGCCGCAGAAGCTGCGCCGCCACTGCGTGCCGCTGCCGGACTATGCCGCAGGCTTCTACGACCGCTGGTTCGAGCGCCAGGCCGACCCGCAGCAGGGGTTGGTCGATGCCATCATCGCCGACATGTGGGACCAGGTGCAGATCCGCCCAGCCGCGGCGGACTTCAAACTGGAGACCCTGCCGGCCCACCTGTTCATGAATTTCCGGGTGGTGGATGAGCACGGCCGCATGCTGGCGGCCGGACGCAACCTGGCGCAGCTGCGGGCCGAATTCGGCAAGCAGGCGCAGGCCACGTTCCAGCAACTGGCGGCCAGCGACACCCAGGTCGCCCAGGCGCTGGCGCACGAGAACCTGACCTCCTGGTCCTTCGGCCCCTTGCCGGAGATCATGGAGATCAAGCGGCGCGGGCAGTCGGTGATCGGCTATCCGGCGCTGGTGGACCGCGGCGCGCATTGCGACCTGGACGTGTTCGACGATCCGGACGAAGCGCGCAAGCACCACCGCGCGGGCTTGCTCAGGCTGTTCCGGCTGGGCTTGCGCGAGCAGGTGAAGTTCCTGGAAAAGAACCTGGCGGACCTGACCAAGATCAGCATGCTCTACATGACGCTGGGGACGCAGGAAGAGCTGCGCGACCAGATCATCGACTGCGCGCTGGGGCAGGCTTGCCTGGCCGATCCCTGGCCGGTCAACGAGCAGCAGTTCGAGGCCCGGCGGGCCGAGGGCAAGGGCCGGCTGGGTCTTTTGGCGCAGGAAGTGGCGCGGCTGGCGGGGGCGGTGCTGACGGAATGGGCGGCAGTGCAGCGCAAGTTGCCGCAGGCCAAGCCGCATGCTGCGGCCTACGCGGACTTGCAGGCGCAGCTGGGGGCGTTGATGCCCAAATGGTTCATCCGCGATACGCCGTATGCGCAGCTTGCGCATTTTCCGCGGTATCTGAAGGCGGTTCTGGCTCGCATCGACAAGCTGCGGGCGGATCCGGCCAGGGATGCCAAGCTGGTGGCGGAGATGGCGCCTTTGCTGACGCAGTATCAGCGGGCGCGGTCGGCGCTGAAAGGGGCGCCGGATCCGCGGCTGGATGAGTTCCGGTGGCTGCTGGAGGAGCTGCGGGTGGCATTGTTTGCGCAGGAGTTGCGGACGCCTATGCCGGTTTCTGTGAAACGGTTGATGAAGAGCTGGGAGTCGCTTAAGCGTTGATTGCTTTTGTGGTTTGTTTTATTTCTATTGTGATTGATCGTCGGGCGGGGTCTTCGTAGGCCGCCCGTCGGCGCGGACGGCGTGGCGGCTCGCGCCCACGATTGCGGTCCGGAGCGTTCGCTCCGGACTGCCCCTTCGTCATCTTCGTCAAGGCCTGCGGCCTTTCCTTCAGATTCCCTCGGGCGCATCGAGGTTGCTCGCCGCCACGCCGCCCGCGCCGACGGGCTACGAGCGTCTCGGGACGTCGCGATGTCGAAGCCGTGGGTGGGGGGAGTCTAGCGAGGCCCGCCGCATTTGGCCGCCCGGGCGGCCAAATGCGGCCTACGCGCTGTCTTGCGTCGCAGCTATGAACGCTCGCGCGATGTGACTGGGTAGGGGGCAGAGAAGCTGTAGGAAACAGGGGGGGGTAGACGCCCGGATGTCCGGGCGCCTTTTCTTACAGGGCCAGGAAGCCCACGACCACCAGGGCGATCAGGCCGTACTTGGTGGCCTTGTAGACATTGCGGTTCCAGGCCTTGAAGGCCTTGCGCTTCTGGTCGATGACCCAGTGGGCGTGGGTCAGCTTGTTGATGGCGCCGGTCTGGTCGCCGCCGTCGTTGGGCGAGCTGGCGGCGGACATGACGACGCGGCCGAACCAGCGGTTGAAGGCTTCGGCCCAGCGCCACTTCAGCGGGCGCTCCACGTCGCAGAACAGGATGATGCGGTTCTGGTCGGTGTGGTTGTAGGCTTCGTGCACGTAGGTTTCGTCAAATACCACGCTTTCGCCGTCGCGCCAGCTGTAGTGTTCGCCGTCGACGATGATGTGGCAGCCGTCGTCGTTCGGGGTGACCAGGCCCAGGTGGTAGCGCAGGGACCCGGCGAACGGGTCGCGGTGCGGGTTCAACTGGCCGCCCGGCGGCAGTTCGGCGAACATCGCGGCCTTGACCTTGGGCAGGGTCTTCAGGATGGCGACGGTCTTGGGGCAGAGTTCTTCGGCGGACGGGTGGCGCGCGTCGTACCACTTCAGGTAGAAACGCTTCCAGCCGTACTTGAAGAAAGAATTGAAGCCGATGTCGTTATGCGTGTCGGCGGCCTTGATGCGGCGCAGCTCGGCCATCTGTTGGGCTTCTTCGCGGATCGTTTCCCAGTTGTCGTCCAGCACCTTGAGTTCGGCGATTTCGCTGGTCGTCAGGTAGGGCGTGGTGGGAACCCGCGAGGTCAGCACCATGAAGGCGTTGACGGGGGCTAGCAGTACGGAATGGTCCAGCAATTGGCGGCCCAGCGGCAGCTTGACGCGGCCGCGGAAGTGCGCAAACAGGATGGCGCTCAGCCAGATCCCGGGAATTAGCCATTTCATAGGTGAATCTCGTGCGTAAATCTCATGTCAACAATGGAAGATGACGTGCAACGTGTATTGTTACACAGGCGCTTGCGTAGTCCTTTGCGCGAGCGCACAGGCCTCGGCTTGGACCGCATTGACTAGGTACAATTCCCTTTATGTCCGAAGAAGCCGTAACGACCCCGTCCCCATTTGTTCACCTGCGCGTACACTCCGAATTTTCGGTCGTGGACGGCATCGTGCGCATCCCCGACCTCATCAAGCGCGTGGCCAAGCTGGGCCAGCCCGCCGTCGCCTTGACGGATCTGTCGAACCTGTTCGGCCTGATCAAGTTCTACAAGGGCGCGCGCGGCGCCGGCATCAAGCCGATTGCCGGCTGCGATGTCTGGCTGTCCAACGACGACGACCCCGCCAAGCCTTTCCGCTTGCTGCTGCTGGTGCGCAACCACCAGGGCTACCTCAATCTTTGCGAACTGCTGACCAAAGCCTTCCTGACGAACCAGGGCAAGGGCCGCGCCGAGATCCGCCGCGAATGGCTGCAGGGGCAGGAGGGCCTGATTGCCCTGTCGGGCGGGCGCGGCGGCGACGTGGGCCAGGCGCTGGACGCGGGCAATGCCGTGTCGGCGCTGGCGCTGGCACGCCAGTGGGCGCACCTGTTCCCGGGCAGCTACTACATCGAGTTGCAGCGCGCCGGCATGGACGGCGACGAAGCCTACACCCAGGCCGCCATGCGCCTGGCGAGCGAGGCCGGCCTGCCGGTGGTGGCGACGCATCCGGTGCAATTCCTGGACGAATTCGAATTCCAGGCGCATGAGGCCCGCGTCTGCATCGCCGAAGGCGAAATCCTGGCCAACCCGCGCCGCGTGCGCCGGTTCAGCAAGGAGCAATACCTGCTCAGCTCCGAGGAAATGGCGCGGCGCTTCGCCGACGTGCCCTCGGCGCTGGCCAACACGGTGGAAATCGCCAAACGCTGCAACCTCAGCCTGGTGCTGGGCAAGCCGCGCCTGCCCAATTTCCCCACGCCGGACGGCGTGAGCCTGGACGACTACCTGGTCCAGCTGTCGGAGGAGGGCCTGGAAAAGCGCATGGCGTTCCTGTTCCCGGACGAGGCCGAACGCCAGTCCAAGCGCGAGCAGTACTACGAACGCCTGCGCTGGGAATGCAAGACCATCATCCAGATGGGCTTCCCCGGCTACTTCCTGATCGTGCAGGACTTCATCAACTGGGGTAAGAACAACGGCGTGCCGGTGGGTCCGGGCCGGGGTTCAGGCGCGGGCTCGCTGGTGGCCTATGCCCTGGGCATTACCGACCTGGATCCGATCCGCTACGACTTGCTGTTCGAGCGCTTCCTGAATCCCGAGCGGGTCTCCATGCCCGACTTCGATATCGACTTCTGCCAGGACAACCGCGAACGGGTCATCGACTACGTCAAGGAAAAGTACGGCCGAGCCGCCGTGAGCCAGATCGCGACCTTCGGCACGCTGGGCGCCAAGGCCGTGGTGCGCGACGCCGGCCGGGTGCTGGACATGCCGTACATGTTCTGCGACGGCCTGTCCAAGCTGATCCCGTTCAATCCGATGGATCCCTGGTCGCTCGAACGCACCCTGAAGGACGAGCCCGCCTTCAAGGACCGCTACGAGCAGGAAGAGGAAGTGCGCGCGCTGGTGGACCTGGCGCAGCCGCTGGAAGGCCTGACCCGCAACATCGGCATGCACGCCGGCGGCGTGCTCATCGCGCCGGGCAAGCTCACTGACTTCTGCCCGCTGTATTGCCAGCCCGGCCAGGAAAACAGCGCGGTTTCGCAGTTCGACAAGGACGACGTCGAGGCCGCCGGCCTGGTGAAGTTCGACTTCCTGGGCCTGCGCAACCTGACCATCCTGGATTGGGCCGTGCGCTACGTGCGCCAGTTCAACGAGGACAAGCGCGACTTCGACGTCATGGCCCTGGCGCTGGACGATCCGGCCGCCTACAAGATCCTGTGCGACGCCAACACGACCGCCGTGTTCCAGCTGGAATCGCGCGGCATGAAGGAACTGCTGAAGAAGCTGCGGCCCAACACCTTCGAAGACATCATCGCCATGCTGGCCCTGTATCGACCGGGGCCGCTGGAATCGGGCATGGTGGACGACTTCGTCAATCGCAAGCACGGCCGCGCCGCAGTGGATTATTTCCACGACGACCTGGAGAACACCCTCAAGAGCACCTACGGGGTCATCGTCTACCAGGAACAGGTGATGCTGATCTCGCAGATCATCGGCGGCTACTCGCTGGGCGGCGCCGACCTGCTGCGGCGCGCCATGGGCAAGAAAAAGCCCGAGGAAATGGCCAAGCACCGCGAATTGTTCGAGCAGGGCGCCAAGGAAAAGGGCCACGATCCGGACCTGGCGGTCAAGCTGTTCGACCTGATGGAGAAGTTCGCGGGCTACGGCTTCAACAAGTCGCACTCGGCTGCGTACGCGCTGATCTCGTACCAGACGGCCTGGCTCAAGGCCTACCATCCGACCGAGTTCCTGGCCGCGACCATGTCCTCGGACATGGACGACACCGACAAGGTCCAGATCTTCTGCCGCGACGCCCAGGACAACGGCGTCGAAGTGCTGCCGCCTGACGTCAATTTCTCGGGCTACCGCTTCGAGCCGGTCGCCGACAAGCACACTGAAAAAGGCAGGCCGCCGCGCACCATGCGCTATGGCCTGGGCGCCGTCAAAGGCACGGGGCAGGGCGCGGTCGAGGAAATCCTGCGCGCGCGCAAGGAAGCCGGCCCGTTCCAGAACCTGTTCGACTTCTGCCGCCGCGTCAATAAGCACGCCGTCAACCGGCGCACCATCGAAGCCCTGATCAAGGCCGGCGCGTTCGATACCATCGAGCCCAACCGGGCCGCGATGCTGGCTTCGGTGCCCACCGCCATGGAAGCCGCCGAGCAGGCGGCCCGCAGCGCCAACCAGGCCTCGCTCTTCGGCGACGACAGCGGCGACGTGGTGGCGGGCGAACTGGCCAAGGTCGCGCCCTGGGACCTGCACAAGAAGCTGACGGAAGAAAAGTCCGCGCTGGGCTATTACTACAGCGGCCACTTGTTCGACGCTTGGCGCGACGAAGTGCGCCGCATCGTGCCCATGCAGCTGGTGCGGGTCGAACCGCAGCGCGACCTGCAATGGATGTGCGGCGTGCTGGCCAGCGTGCGCGTCATGATGACCCGCCGCGGCAAGATGGTTTTCGCGGTGCTGGACGACGGCACCGCGCAGGTGGAAATCTCGGTCTTCAACGAGCTCTACGAAAAGCACCGCAACCGCCTGCGCGAGGACCAGCTCGTTATCGTCCAGGGCAAGGTCAGCAATGACGACTACTCCGGCGGCATGCGCATCGTCGCGGAACAGCTCTACGACCTGCAGCTGGCGCGCGAAGCCCGGGCCAAGTCCCTGCGCGTCAAGCTCAATGGCAGCGCCGACGCGGCGCGCCTGAGGCAGATGCTGAATCCGTTCCGGGCCGAACCCGAAAACGGCATTCCCGGCGTGCCGGTCGATATCGTCTATACCAAGAATAATTTCCTGTGCACGGTCCGCCTGGGCGAGGAGTGGCGCGTCCGCATGGCCGACACGCTGCTCGCCAACCTGAATGAATGGACCAAGCCGGATGGCGTGGAGGTCACCTATTGATGCCGATGCGTATCGTTCACTCGGAAGCCGCAACCAGCTTTGGCGGCCAGGAAGGCCGGATTTTCAAGGAGATGACCGCCATGCGCGCGCGCGGCCATCACATGGAAGCCATCTGCCAACCCAAGGCGCTCTTGGCTGAACGCCTGTCGGATGCCGGTTTTCCCGTGCACACCCTGGAAATGGATGGCGCGGTGAATTACCTGAAGGGCATCGCCACCATCCGTGGCATCCTGCGCGAAGGACGCTTCGACGTGCTCAATACCCACAGCCGGCGCGACACGGTCATCGCGGCCGCCGCCGGCCGTCTGGCGGGGACGCCGCTCATCGTGCGGACCCGGCACCTGTCCAACAAGGTGGGGTCGCTATGGTCCTACACCTGTCTGCCGCACAGGGTCACGACGGTCAGTGATCATGTGCGCCAACACCTCATCGACCGCGGCGTGCCTGCTGGCAAGGTAGCCACCGTCTATTCCCCCATCGTGTTGCCGCCGCCCGTGGAACGCTCCACGTTGCGCGAAGAACTCGGCCTGGCCGATGACGACATCGTGGTCGGCTGCGTGGCCGTCATGCGCGCCACCAAGGGCCACAAGGACCTGATCGACGCGATCGCGCCGCTGATGGCCAGCCGGCCCAAGCTGCACCTGGTGTTCGTCGGCGGCGGTTCGCCGGTGTTCGAGCAGACCCAGGCCTATGTGGCCGAACTGGGCCTGCAGGACCGCATCCATCTGATGGGCATGCGGCGCGACGTGCCCAACCTGCTGGCCGGCTTCGATCTCTTCGCGCTGGCCACGCAGCAGGAAGCGTCCGGCACCGTCTACGTCGAGGCGCAGGCCAGCGGCCTGCCCGTCATCGGCACGGACGTGGGCGGCGTGTCGGAAATGTTCCGCGACGGCGAAACCGGCATCCTGGTGCCGCCCAAGAACCCCGAGGCGCTCACCGCCGCCCTGGTGCGCCTGATTGACGACGCCGGTTTGCGGCGGAGCATGGGCGAGGCCGGCCGCAAGATGGTCTGGGACGAGGGCGTGTTCTCGCCCGCCCGCCTGGCGGAAACCACCGAAGCCGTCTATGCCAAATGGCTGGCGGAGCGCGCGGGATGAATGCACCCAACGTTCCGGTGCTGATGTATCACCACGTCACGCCGGCCGGCGGCATGATCGCCGCCACGCCCGATGTGTTCGAGGCGCAGATCTCGCGCCTGGCCCGCGCCGGCTACCAGTCCTTGTCGGCCGATCAGTTCGCGGCCTACCTCGCCGGCGCCGCCGCGCCCGAACGCTCGGTGCTGATCACCTTCGACGACGGCTACCTGAACAACTGGGTGCATGCGCACCCGGTGCTGGCGCGCCACGGCATGCGCGCGGTGCTGTTCACGATCACCGGCTGGATCGGCGACGGGCCGGTGCGCCCGCATGCGGGCCAGGGCGTCCCCTTGCCCGCCACGCCCGACCACGACGCTTGCAAGCAACTGGTGGCGGCAGGCCGGACCGACGAAGCCATGTTGCGCTGGAGCGAGATCGAGGCCATGCAGGCGGCAGGCACGTTCGAATTCCATTCCCACACACATACCCATACCCGCTGGGACAAGGTCTGCGGCACGGACGTCGACGCCAAGCGCGCCCGCATCGCCCAGGAATTGCAGGATTCCCGCGAGACGCTGACAAGCCGCCTCGGCTCGGTCAGCGACCACCTCTGCTGGCCGCAAGGCTATTTCGACGCGGACTACGTGGCCGCGGCGCGGGCCGCCGGGTTCCGGCACTTGTACACTACCGACCCTTTCGGCCAGAACACCTCCGGCGCGGACCCCGAACACATCTATCGTTTCGCGGTGCGCAACCAGGGCGGCTCCTGGCTGAACCGGCGCATCTGGCTGTCGCGCGATCCCTTCTGGGGGCCGCGCTTTCATGCCTGGAAAGCCTGGAAAAAGCGTCTCAGGAATCGCGGATGAAGCTATCTGTCATCATCATCACCAAGAACGAGGCGGCCAACATCGCCGCCTGCCTCAAGTCTGTGGCGTTCGCCGATGAATTCATCGTGGTGGACTCGGGCAGCACCGACGGCACCGTCGAAGTCGCGCGCGCCCTGGGCGCGAGGGTTGAAGTCACCCCGGACTGGCCCGGCTTCGGGCCGCAGAAGAACCGAGCGCTGGATCTGGCCACGGGCGACTGGGTGCTGTCCATCGACGCCGACGAGCGCGTCACGCCGGAACTGGCCCAGGAAATCCAGGAAGCGCTGCGCGCGCCGCGCGCCGATGCCTACGAGATCGCGCGCCTGTCGAATTTCTGCGGCCGCGACATCCGTCACAGCGGCTGGTGGCCCGATTACGTGCTGCGCCTGTTCAAGCGCGGCACGGCGCGGTTCAACGACGTGGCCGTGCATGAACGCGTGGTGCCGGCCAACGGCAAGCCGCTGCAGATGCGCGGTTATTTCCACCACTATCCCTACGACAACCTGGATGCGCTGATCACCAAGGTCAACCGCTATTCGTCCGATGCCGCCGCCATGATGTACGCCAAGGGCCGGCGCACCTCGGTCTTCGGCGCGCTGGGCCATGGCTTCTGGACCTTTGTGCGGATCTACCTGATCCGGCGCGGCTTCCTGGACGGCAAGCACGGCCTGGTGCTGGCCGTCGTCGCCTCGGCCGGCAGCTTCTTCCGCTATTCGAAGCTGATGTTCCTGGCCGAGAAGAAGAAGTGAAGATCCTCTACACCAACTTCCACGGCGGTAACGGCGGCGGACACGTCACCTACATCATCAATCTGGCCAAGGCCCTGTCCAAGGACCACCAGATCACGATCGCGGCGCCGGCCACCAGCCGCCTGTACCGCTACGCCAAGGCGATTCCGGGCGTGACGGTGGAGGACATGCAGTACACCACGCGGCCTTCGTCCTGGTTCAAGGACCGCGCGCAGTTGCGCCGGCTGATCAAGGCCGGCGGTTTCGACATCATCCACGCCAACGGCTCGGCCGACCACAAGCAGGTCATGCTGGCCACGCTGGGCATGCGCCGCCGCCCGCGCATCGTCTTCACCAAGCACAACGACCATCCGCTGGCGAGCCTCGGCCACAAGTTGCGGGTGGCGCTGGCCACCGACCATGCCATCGCGGTCAGCGACTACGTCCATGGCCTGATGCAGCAATCGCCGTATGGCAAGCGTCCCATCACCACCATCCGCCACGGCATCGACACCAATTTCTTCGCGCCGCCGCCGCCGGAAAGCCTGGACAAGCTGCGCGCCATCTTCTTCGGGCCCGACTGGCAGGGCAAGCTGCTGCTGGGCAGCGCGGGCGGCACCGACTACGACAAGGGCTGGCTGGACCTGGTGGCAGCGGTCGCCGCCTTGCCGCCCGAGGACCGCTCGCGCGTGCTGCTGATGGTGGCGGGCGATCCGCCCAACGAAGCCAAGCTTGCCCGGGTGCGCGAGTTGGGCATGATCGACCAGGTCCGTTTCCCCGGCTTGCTGGATGACGTGCGGGCGGCGCTGGCGTCCTGCCATGCGGGTTTCGTGCTGTCCTACCGCGAAGCCCTGTCGTTCGCCTGCCGCGAGATCATGGGTTTGGGATTGCCCGCCCTGGTCAGCGACGCGGGCGGACTGCCCGAGAACGTCACCGATGGCGTCGACGGCTGGATCGTGCCCGCGCGCGACGTGCCCGCCATCACGGCCAAGCTGCGTTTCATGCTGGACCATCCCGATGCCGTGCGCGCCATGGGCGCCCAGGCACGGGAAACCAGCCTGCGGGACTTCAATCTGGAACGTTTCGCCGCCGCCACACTGGACGTATACCGACGCGCGCTGGGATAAGACCGGGCTTTATAATCTGTCCCTATGTCTATCCCCATACTCATGTACCACCAGATCGGCGAGCCCAATCCCAAGGGCACGCCGTTTCGCGGGCTGACGGTGCACCCCGACAGCTTTGCCCGGCAGATGCGCTGGATGCGCAGGCTGGGCTATCGCGGCCTGTCCATGCGCGACGTCATGCCCTATGTCCGTGGCGAACGCCAGGGCAAGGTATTCGGCATTACGTTCGACGACGGCTATCGCAACGTGCACCACAACGCCATGCCGGTGCTGAACGAACTGGGTTTTACCGCCACCAACTATTTCGTGGCGCACCAGTTCGATGGCGGCAATGTGTGGGATCTGGAAAAGGGTATTCCGTTTTCGGCATTGATGACCGTGAACGAAATGCGGGAATGGGCGCAGGCCGGCCACGAAGTCGGCTCGCACACGCTGGACCATGTGCACCTGCCCCAGATGTCGCCCGACGAGGCCCGCCGCCAGATCGTCCAGTCCAAGGACGAGCTGGAACAGGCGCTGGGGGCGCCGGTCACCGCCTTCTGCTATCCCTATGGCGACCACGGTCCCGAACACCGCGCCATGGCGCGCGAAGCCGGCTACGACAACGCCACGCTGACCCAGCGCGGCCTGGCCGCGGCCTCGGATGATCCCTACGGGCTGCCGCGGGTCACGGTGTCGCGCTCCACCAACATCATCCGCTTCCTGCAGAAGTGCCTGACCCGGTATGAAGACTCCCGCCGGCGCGGTTGAACGGCGGCTGCGCATCGCGCTGCTGGTCGACCGCTTCGGCAATCGCTTTGGCGGCGCCGAAGCCTATGGCGTGGAACTGATGCGGGTGCTCGGACAGCGCCATGACGTATCCATCGTGGCGCGCGACTTTGACAGCGACCTGCCGTTTCCCTTCCTGCCCGTGCGTTTTCCGGGCTGGCTGCCCAGCTGGATGCGCGTGCTGTACTTCGCCTGGCGCGCCGACCGGCTGACCCGCGGCCGCTATGACATCGTGCATTCCCACATGAATGGCTGGGCCGGCGAAATCCAGGTCATGCACGTGACGCCGGTGCGCTACAACCGGCTGACCCGCGTCAAGCCGTTGCAGCGCCTGACCGCTTGGCTCTCCCCACGGCTGGCCACCTATCTGCTGCTGGAAAAGCTGCGCGTGCGCCAGGCGCCCGCAAGGCGCGTGGTGGCGGTGTCAGGACTGATCATGGACCAGCTGCACCGCAGCTACGGTCCGCAGCTGCCGGTGGACATCATCGCGCCCGGGGTCAAGCTGCCGACCGCGGCGCAAATGGAAGGCCGCGAGGCCACCCGCGCCAGCCTGGGCTGGGGCGCGGATACCATCGGCTGTCTGCTGGTCGCCCGCAATCCCTTGCGCAAGGGATTGCCGGCGCTATTGGACGCGCTGGCGCAACTGCCGCCGCAGTACCGGCTGCTGGTCGTGGGCGCGGACGAACCTACCCGCGAACGCGTGCGCGCGGCAGGCGCCATCGCCAGCCGCGTCACCCTGATCGATCCCACCCCCGATGTCGCCCGCTACTTCAGCGCCGCCGACATCTACGCGCATCCGACGCTGAACGACAGCTACGGCATGGCGCCGCTGGAAGCCATGTCGCACGGACTGCCGGTCGTGGTGAGTTCGCCCGCTTACTGCGGCTTCGCGCAGTACCTGTCGGCGGGCAAGGACGCGCTCATCCTGCAGGATCCGCGCGACGGCGCCCAACTGGCGCAGGCGCTGGAGCGGCTGGGCTCCGAACCCGTGTTGCGGGCGGCACTGGCCGAACGCGGCCTTGAGATCGCGCGCGAGCAAAGCTGGGAAACGGTGGCGGCGCGCTACGAGGCGCTGTACCGCCAGGTGCTGCAAGAACGCAGCTGAGAGCTGGGTCGAGCTGGCGCATGGCCCGGTTCAATGGCCGGGCGCCGTCGCCTGTTCGAGTTCACCCAGCCAGCGGATCGCGTGGTCGCGGTCGGCGCCGCACATCTCGGCCTGAGGCTGCAGCCCGCCGCAGAAATCCGGGCGCGACGGCTGGCCGAAAATCGCGCAGCGCATGTCAGGCAGCAGCTGGATACAGGGTACGCCGGCGGGTTTGCCCTGCGGCATGCCGGGTATAGGCCGGGTGATTGACGGCGCGATGCAACAGGCGCCGCAGCCGGGCCGGCATTCCAGCGCGGCGGGCGCCTGCGGATTCAGACCCATCCGCGCAGCCAATAGATGAACAGGCCGGCGTATTCCTTGAGGATGGAACGGCTGGCGTCATAGGCACGCTGATTCGGGATCCACAGGGGCACGGAGCCGTCGGCGGGCTCCACGATCTGCGGTGGCGCCGGGGCGGCGATCGCCTCCACGCCCTGCTTGGAAAAGGCCGCCATCGCGCGCGGCATATGCAACGCGGAAGTCACCAGCAGCACCTTGCCGATGCCGCGCGCCTTGAGTTGATCCTCGGTCAAGGCCGCGTTCTCATACGTGGTGCGGCTGGAGTTTTCCAGGATGAGCGCCGTGTCCGGCACGCCCTGCTGCCGGATGGCGTGCGCCATGCCGCGGGCTTCGCTGACGTCGCCTTCCAGCGCGCCGCCCGACAGCAGCACCTTGGGAGCGCGTCCGGCCAGATAAAGCTGCGCCGCCGTGTCGATCCGAACCACGGCGGTTTCCTTGTCATACGGCAGGAACCAGTTGGCGCGCCCGTTGGCGGTGTTGCCGCCCAGCACCACGATGGCGTCGGCGGTCGGGGATTCGGCTGGCGGCAGATGCGGATAACGGTGTTCCAACGCGCCGCCGGCCCAGATCGACGTCGCGGGTAGAGACCAGGCCAGCGACCACAAAAGACCGGCGACGATGAGCGAACCGCCGGTCTTGCGGAACCGGAACAGACCCAACACCAGTCCGATGGCTACCAGGGTCAGGCTCAAGTTGTAAGGAATGATCAGATTTGTGAGATAGCTGGACAAGGGCATCTTGAAAAAAATCCTGATTACTACGTCTCGTCCAGCAGGAGGCGGGCTTGCTGTTCCACCTCATCGCCGGACGGCCATGCATGCTCCGTGCCTACGCAGACGGCGCGTGGCGACCACGGGCCGGTGCGTCCCGGACGCGTGACGCCGAACAGCGTCAGTTCGCTGGCGTTGGCGGCTGCGGCGACGTGCGAGACACCAGAATCGTTACAAATCACCAGCGCCGCCCGCGCCGTCAACGCTGCGAATGCGCCCAGGGACAGGGGAGGCAGCAGCAGCGCCGTAGGGGCATTGCGCCGCGCCTCCTCGGTTTCGGCCGGAGGAGGGCACATTACCACGGTATGACCGCGGGCCTGCAAGGCCCGGGTTAGTGTATCGAATCCCGGCCACACCTTGATCTTGCCCTTGTGCAGGCCCGTGGCCGTCGGCGCGATCAGCACGAAACGTTGGCCTGCCAGCCCGGCGGCTTCCAGCGCCAGATCGGCGGCGCTCTGGTGGGCGGACGTCAGCGGCAGGTCCAGGGTGGGACCGGGTTCGGCCGGGCCGCTGGGCAGGCCCCAGCGGGTCAGGGCTTCGCGGGTCAGGTGATGCCAGGACTGGACCGCGTGCAGCGTGTCGCTGGGTTTGGCAAAGGGCCAGCGCAACAGGAAGCTGCGGCCGTCGTCGCGATAGCCGGCCGACGGCAGTCCGGCCAGACGGAATACCAGCGCGCTGGACAGCGAGTCCGGCAGCAGCAATCCGCGGGCGCGGCGCCCCTGGGCGCCCAGGCTGCGCCGGTGGGCGCTGACCGCGGCCCGGTCCGGGCCGACCTTGCCGCGCATGGGGATGAAATCCTGCTTGGCCACGCCGTCCAGCAGGTCGCGGGCCCAGGGGCGGGCGCAGATCACCAGGGGCAGGCCGCTGGCGTGCAAGGCGCGCAGGCTGGGCAGGCTCATGCAAACATCGCCCACCCAATTGGGTAACCGGACGTACAAGCAGCTGATATCGGACATGGAAGGGCGCTGGGCGCGTTAAGGCTGAAGGGGACATGGCCCGGGCGGCGACTTGTCGCGCAGCCGGTACAATTCTGGCCACAATTGTATAAAAGCGAGTGATTCCTTTGAATTCTGCCGCACGCAACGCGCCCGCGAGTTCCCAACCTGTCAAAGCCGAACTCTGGAGTCGGATCTACAGCCGCGTGGGCTCCTACTGGAAGGGATTGTTGCTTGCCGTCCTGCTGATGGCCGGCGCGGCCGCCACGCAGCCCGTCCTGGCAGTCATCATGAAGCCCTTGCTGGACGGCGGCTTTTCGGGCGCCAAGCCATACTACGTCTGGGCGCTGCCGCTGGCGGTGGTCGGCCTGATCCTGCTGCGCGGCATCTGCAACTTCTTCAGCGATTACCTGCTGGCCTGGGTCGCCAACAACGTCCTGCTGGGCATGCGCATGGATATGTTCGAGCGCCTTCTGGGCCTGCCCGACGCCGACTTCAAGCAGGGCGACACCGGCCGCCTGCTCAATCGCTTCACCATCGATGCCGGCAACGTCACCGGCTACGCCACCGACGTCATCACCGTGCTGGTGCGCGAAACCCTGGTCGTCGTCGCGCTGATCTGCGTGCTGCTGTACATGTCCTGGGTGCTGACGCTGATCATCCTGATCATGCTGCCGGTGTCGGTGCTGATCTCGCGCTTCTTCATCAAGCGCCTGCGCCGCATCAATCGCGAAACCGTCAACATGAACGCCGAACTGACCCGCGTGGTCGGCGAAGGCATCGACGGCCAGCGCGTCATCAAGCTGTTCGACGGCTATGAAGTCGAACGCGGCCGTTTCGATTTCGTCAGCCGCCGCCTGCGCCGCTTCGCCATGCGCACGGCCACGGCGGACGCCGCCCTGACGCCGCTGACCCAGGTCTGCATTTCCATCTCGGTGGGCGCGGTCATCGCCGTGGCGCTCAGCCAGGCCAACCACGGCGCCTTGACCGTGGGCAGCTTCGCGTCCTTCATGGCGGCGCTTGCCCAGATTTTCGACCCCATCAAGCGCCTGACCAACGTCGCCGCCCGCATGCAGAAGATGCTGGTGTCGGCCGAAAGCGTGTTCACGCTGATCGACCAGGTACCCGAAAACGATACCGGCACCAAGGAACTGGCCGAGCCCGTGCGCGGCAAGGTGGAATTCCGCAGCGTCTCGCACCGGTTCCCCGATGCCGACCGCGATACCGTCAATGGCATTTCCTTCACCGTGGAACCCGGCCAGACCGTGGCCCTGGTAGGACGCTCGGGCAGCGGCAAGACCACTCTGGTCAACATGCTGCCGCGATTCGTGCTGGCCGATAGCGGCTCCATCCTGGTGGACGACACGCCGATCGACGAGCTGACGCTGCGCAGCCTGCGCTCGCACCTGTCGCTGGTGAGTCAGGACGTGGTGCTGTTCGACGACACCATCGCAGCCAACGTCGGCTACGGCGCGCTGGGCAAGTCGAGCGAACAGAAGGTGCGCGATGCGCTGGCGGCCGCCAATCTGCTGGAGTTCGTCGAAGGCTTGCCGCAAGGGCTCAATACGCCGGTGGGCGAAAACGCCGCCCGCCTGTCCGGCGGCCAGCGCCAGCGCCTTGCGATCGCCCGCGCGCTGATCAAGAACGCGCCCATCCTGATCCTGGACGAAGCCACTTCCGCACTCGACAACGAATCCGAGCGTCAGGTCCAGGCCTCGCTGGAGCGCCTGATGAAGGGCCGGACCACGCTGGTCATCGCCCACCGCCTGTCCACCGTGCAGAACGCCGACCGCATCATCGTGCTGGATGCCGGCAAGATCGTCGAGCAAGGCCCGCACGCCGAGCTGCTGGCCGCCAACGGCCTGTACGCCTCGCTCTACAAGATGCAATTCCGCGACGATTGATCCGGTCAACCGCCTGTCCCGGGCGGTTGTTCGTTCCTGTCGCATTTCCGGATTGCCAAGCGCCCGGATTGCCGGAAAATGGAGCCGGGCCTGCCGGCAGGCCCGGCTCCCGCCCGCTGCGGGCGGAGCGGCGCCCCGAGGCGCTTTGGTCCGCCGTGCATCTGGAGCGTCCCATGTCCCTGCCTGCCGAAGGCAATCAGCTAGTCAATGTCGTCGTCCTGCTGGGGGCTGCGGTCGTCGCGGTTCCGCTGTTCAAGCGCCTGGGGTTGGGGTCCGTCCTGGGATACCTGGCCGCCGGCCTGGTGATCGGGCCCTTCGGCCTCGGCTTGTTCTCCGATCCCAAATCCATCCTGCACGTAGCCGAATTGGGCGTGGTGATGTTCCTGTTCATCATCGGCCTGGAAATGCAGCCCTCCCGGTTGTGGAAGCTGCGCGGCGAGATCTTCGGCCTGGGCGTCGCGCAGGTGCTGGCCTGCGGCGGGCTGCTGACGGCGGTGGGCCTGCTGGCGGGGCTGTCGGGCCCGGCGGCTTTCATGGCCGCGATGGGCTTCGTGCTGTCGTCCACGGCCATCGTCATGCAGATACTGGGCGAGCGCGGCGACACCGCCAGTGCGCAGGGCCAGCGCATCGTCTCGATCCTGCTGCTGGAAGACCTGGCCATCGTGCCGCTGCTGGCCCTGGCCACCCTGCTGGCGCCGGCCGACACTTCCAGCCGTGGCGATCCGTGGATTCAGTCGGCCATCGCGGTGGCCTGCATCCTCGCATTGCTGGCCGCCGGCCGTTGGCTGCTCAATCCGCTGTTCCGGTTATTGGCCGCCGCGCATGCGCGCGAGGTCATGACGGCCGCCGCATTGCTGGTGGTGCTGGGCGCGGCGCTGCTGATGGAACTGGGCGGCCTGTCCATGGCGATGGGCGCTTTCCTCGCGGGCGTGCTGCTGTCCGAGTCTACCTTCCGCCATCAGTTGGAAGCCGAAGTCGAGCCGTTCCGCGGCATATTGCTGGGCCTGTTCTTCCTGGGCGTGGGCATGTCGCTGGACCTGTCGGCGGTGGCGCGCGAATGGCCGCTGATCCTGGCCGCGGTGGTGGTGTTCATGCTGGTGAAATCGGTGGGCGTGTACGTGGTGGCGCGAGTGCTGCGCGCGACCCACGCCGAGGCCATGACGCGCGCGGCCCTGTTGGCGCAGGGCGGTGAATTCGCCTTCGTGCTGTACGGGGCGGCCGCCGCCGCCGGCATCTTCGATGCCCACACCGGCGCCGTGCTGGCTGCGGTCGTCATCATTTCCATGGCGCTCACGCCCTTGTGCGTGCTGGCGTTGCGCTGGCTCCTGCCCAAGCCGCAGCCCTCAATGGAAGACGTGGATGTGGCCAAGGATCTGGAGGGCTGTGCGCTCATCGTGGGCTTTGGCCGTTTCGGCCAGATCGTGACCCAGGCGATGCTGGCCCGCGAGCTGACGGTCTCCATCCTGGATACCGACACCGACGCGATCCGGGCAGCGGCCAAATGGGGCGTCAAGGTCTATTACGGCGACGGCACGCGCATCGACATGCTGCGTACCGCCGGCGCGGAAAATGCCTGCGCCATCCTGATCTGCATCGACGATCCGAAGGCGGTCAACCACATGGTCAAGCTGATCAAGGCCGAATTCCCGCTGGTGCGGGTGGTGGTGCGCGCCTATGACCGCATCCATTCGTTGGCGCTGGCCAAGGAAGGGGTCGACTATCAGGTGCGCGAAACCCTGGAGTCGGCGCTGGCCTTCGGCGAGGCCGCGCTGCGCGTGATCGGAGTGCCTCCTGATGAAGCCGCCGAGGTGGTGCAGGATGTGCGCCGGCGCGACACCGAGCGTTTCGACCTGGAGGTGGCGGGCGGCCTGTTCGCCGGCCGCTCGTTGCTTTACGGCAATATGACCAGCGCCCCGGACGGCCGCAACGACCAGCCCGACCGGGAAACCGAGAGGGCGGCCAGCCCGATCGCGTAACCGACTATTTCCACATCGTTGCATTACTTTTCGCATCATGTCATGCGCAGGCGCTGGCGGCTGAGGTAGATTTATCCGCACTGACTCTTCATCCACGACGAGCATTTGCCAGGGGGCTGCCATGCTGCAATCGGATCGGATTTCCACGACGCCGCACGCTGTTGGAGTAGAACTGGCCCGGCGGCAGGCCCGGACCCTGCGCTGCGGATTTTCGGCGGGCTCGATGCGCCAGTTGGTGTCGCATACGGGCGGAGCGGGCCCGGCATGGTCCATCGGCGCGCACCGCGAAGCCGACAGGGCCAGAGGCGCCAAGGCCTTTCCCTTCCGCATTGCGGCGGTCGCGGCGACTTGAGGAAGCCGTCGCGCAGAAGGCGCCATGCGGGCGTTGCTCGGGTTTTTTTAGGGGCGGATCTTGCGCGGCATGTCCGGCGGCGGCATCATCTGCGGCGTAAATCTCTGCCGGAGTGATCCGCGTCCCCCGGACGTCCCCGGCGTAGGAGCGCCGTATTGAAGTCTCGCGGGTTTGTGCAACGCGCCCTGTATGCGTTGGGGGTGCTCGTCGCAATCGGCATCTGCGCGGCCGCGGTCGCGCTGCTCTGGATCGACCGCCGCGCCACCTGGGAGGCCGCCCACGCTTCGGCGCGCAACATTACCGGCGTGCTTTCCGCGGACATCAGCCGCACCCTGCATGTCTACGACCTGTCGCTACAGGGCATGGCCGAACGCCTGCGCGAACCGGGCCTGGCTCAGCTGGCTCCTGAAACCCAGCGCCGTTTCCTGTTCGACCGGCCATCCACCGCCGAATACCTGGGCGCCGTCGTGGTGCTGGATAAGAACGGCGATATCCGTTACCACTCCGGGGACCTGGACACGCCGGATGTGAGTTTCGCCGACCGGGATTTCTTCCAGGTGCACCGCGATGCCGATGACGTCGGCATGTATGTCAGCAAGCCCTATCGCAGCCGCCTGCGCGGTGGCGACGAGAGCATCGCCGTCAGCCGGCGCCTTTCCAATCCGGACGGCAGCTTCGCCGGCGTGGTGGGCGGTTCGCTGCGCCTGGCGTATTTCCGCGACCGCTTTGCCGAGCTGTCGATCGGCGAGCGCGACGAGATCAGCGTCTTCCGCAACGACGGTCTGGTGCTGCTGCGCGCCCCATATTCCCGGAGCGACCTGGGCAGCGACATCGGCATGGCGCTGGATTTCCAGCAGTTCCTGATCCGCCGCGAAGGCTCGTTCGTTGGGGAGCTGTCGCCGGACGGCGTGAACCGCTACTACACCTTCGCCAGCATCGAGGACACGCCGCTCATCATCGACGTGGCCATGGACGTGGATGAGCTGATGGAGCCCTGGGACCGCCGCGCGTTCTTCATCATCCCCGTGACCACGGCGCTGCTGCTGTCGGTCGTGGCGCTGATCGTGCTGTTCAGGCGCGAGATGACCCTGCGCAAGGCGGTCGAGACGCAGCTGGCTATACAGGCGCGCACGGATGGGCTCACTGGCCTGGCCAACCGGCGCGCGTTCGACGAAGCGCTGGAACGCGAATGGCAGAATGCGCGCCGCGAGCGCGTGCCGCTGTCGCTGCTGTTCCTGGATGCCGACCATTTCAAGCGCTACAACGACCGCTACGGCCATCAGCAGGGAGATCAACTGCTGGCGGCGCTGGCGCGAGTGCTCAAGAAAAAGGCCCGGCGACCCCGCGATCTGGCGGCGCGCTATGGCGGCGAGGAATTCGTCGTGTTGCTGCCCAATACCAGCCGCCAACGCGCCGCGGAGATCGCGGAAGGCATCAGGCGGGCGATTGCCGCCCTGAAGGTGCCGCATGCAGACGCCGCCGCCGGTATCGTCACCATCAGCGTCGGGGTCGCGACGGCGGTGCCGCAGGCCGACGACGCGGTCGCCAGCCTGGTAGAGGCGGCCGATGCGGCCGTCTACCAGGCCAAGGAGTCCGGCCGCAATCGCGTGGCAGTGGCCGGGACCTGAGCTGGCGCCGCATTAAAAAACCCCGCCGCGCTCATCGCGCGGCGGGGCTTTTTTTAAGCGCTGCGTGGCTTAGCGGCCGACCATGACGGCCTGCATGCGCGTTTGCGCCTGCTGCACGTTCTTGGCTTGCGCGTTCAGGTCCTGCAGCAGCTTGTTCAGCTCGGTCTGCACGGCGGGATCCTGGACCTTGACGATGGGACCGGAAATATCGATCTGCGCGGCGTGCGCGGCGACGTAATCGGCGATCTTCAGGCTGCTGTCGAAGGTCGCGTTCAGCTGCGGCAGCACGTCGCGAAAGGTGTCGGCCGGCAGGCTCACGGTCTTCTCGTAGGCCTTGTCGTACACCGCCTTCAGGTCTTCCGGCTGCTTGAGCTGAGCGCGCGCGGCGTCAGCCTTGGCCTGCTGTTCCTTCAGCGCCACGCCCATTTCATTGAGCGAGGCTTGCACGGCCTTGAGGTCGTCGCGACGCGTCACGATATCGTTCAGCGAACGCATGGAGCCCTTCTGCATGATGCCCGACAAAGGCTTCACCGAAGCATCCATGCCCGCATTGAAGTCGGTGATCACCGCATATTGCGCGGCGTAGTCGCCGAAGGACTTCTTCTCTTCATCCGTCAACTGCGGGACGCGCACGCCGGGCTTGTCGACGATGCGGGTCTGCAGGAACTGCGTGAACGCGGCACGCTGTTCGGGTTCCTTGTTGCCGCAAGCGGCCAGCATCAACGGCAGCGCTGCGGCCAATACCAGGAACGGACGGAAAAGGGACTTCATCGCATCGAACTCCTAAAAGCGAAAGAAAGAAATTTTCAGGGTATACCCTGAAGGCGCCCGCAGCTTATCGGGTCGTCCTCGTTGCCGCCATCGCTTTCAGAATTGTTTGCAATCGAATCTTTAAGACACAAAATTCACACATAATGAAGTGAAGTTGCGTCCGCCACCTGTTACGCGTGCGCGCGCGTTTCCGTGTTTCCGCTATTCCTGGACGGCGATTTCCCGCAATGCCGCAGTCAGCAGTTCCGCGGACCTCGACAGCGAGCGGCCCGCGCGCCGCAGGATCCCGATGTGCCGATATAACGGCGGGCTGCTGATCGAAACGCAACGCAGGCGGTTGGTATCGCCTTCGCGGGCAGCCAATTCAGAAAGAATGGCGACGCCCAGTCCCTGTGCCGCCATCGCCAGCACGGTCGAGTTGTAGACGACCTCATAGGCCGCCGGCAGCGAGATCTTCAACTTGTCGGCCGCCGCCTCGATGTGCGTGCGGATGCTGCTCTCCCGCACCGGCAATATCAACGGATGCTCGGCCAGATCCTTGAGCGTCACGGTGTCCGGCGCAGCCCAGGGATAGTCATGCGCCATGTAGGCGCAAAAGCGGTCGGTCACCAGTTGCTCCCAGACCAGCTCCTGATCGCGCTTGATCGGACTGCCGATCCCAAAATCGACCTCGCCGCTGCGGGTCATGTCGTTGACGCGCGAGGCCACGGTGTCCCGCACGCAGACGGTGATCCGCGGGTAGTCGCGGTTCAGCCTGTGGATCGCTTGCGGCAACAGGCCGGCGGCCAGGGAGGGCAGCACGGCAACGGTCACCGTGCCGCGTTCACGATCGCTGGTGTCGCGGGCCTGGGTCACCAGGTCTTCGATTTCAGCCACCAGTTTCTCGATGCGCGGATAGAGCTCCTGGCCCCGTGGCGTCAGGCTGACGCTGCGGTGGTTGCGGTCGAACAGCCGCGTACGCAGATGGGACTCGAGCTGCTGGATCTGTATGGTCAGCGCCGACTGGGAAATATTCAGTTCGTGAGCCGTCCTGGTGAAGTTGCCTAAACGCGCGATCGTGAGGAAAGCGCGTAACTGCTTGAGATCACTCAACATTATCGAAACTCCGGTTCAAGGCGCGAGGGCTCGGCGATCGTTTTTTTTGAAAAGAATGTTCCGTTATTTGAATTTTACGAATCGCATGCCGCTGAGTATATTTCCTATCGAACGCCTGGCTCAAAAAGGCGGCAAATAAATAAATGAGACAAAGAGGGAGGGCTCCGCATGGCCGGGTATTGTGCCTCACACCAGAGGCTTCAATCGCTGCAGCGAATAATGGATTCGATAAATGCTGCGGCTGAAAAGTGCGCCGGACTGTTTCTTATAGGAATGGTCCTGGCTATTTCAATTTCTGTATTTGTACGGCTGCTTTACACCTACACCGGCATTCCATTTTCCACGCCCTGGGCGGAAGAACTGGGCCGTTTCATGATGGTCGGCAGCGTCTTCATTGGCGGCGCGGTCGCGACTTACCGCCTGCGCCTGATCGGCGTCGACGCCTTCATCGGCATGGTGCCGGAGTCGGTCGCGCGCTGGCTGCGTGTTGTTGCCCATATCCTGACCTTGATGCTGGCCGTGCTGCTGGCCTGGAAGTCGATCAGATTGATCGAACTCGGCATGAGGCAGACCTCGCCCGCGATGGAAATGCCCATGGCGTACATCTATGTGTTCATGTTCATCGGTTGCGTGCTGATGAGCCTGAATACCTTCGCGCACGTCATCAAGGAATTGATGAGCGTTGAAGCATCGCAGCAGGGCGGCGAGACGGAAAGAGCCGCCGCCGCCATGCAAAATAGTGAAGGAGGGGCGCTGTGATCCCGGTCCTGTTTTTATCGTTTACGGCGATCCTGATAATCGGCGCGCCCATCGTCACCGCGCTGGGCATGTCCGCCGCGTTCGCCCTGCAGGCGGGCGACCGTTCGCTGCTGATCGTGGCGCAGATGGCGTTCCAGTCGCTCGATTCGTTCAGCCTGATGGCCGTGCCATTCTTCATCCTGGCCGGGCATCTGATGTCCTCGGGCGGCGTCGCTGCCAGGCTGGTGCAACTGGCCAATGCCTTCGTCGGCTGGATCCGCGGCGGGCTGGGCGCGGTCGCGGTGCTGACCTCGCTGCTGTTTGCGACGGTTTCCGGCTCCTCGTCCGCAACGACCGCCGCGATCGGCTCCGTGCTGATCCCGGAAATGGAAAAGAAGGGCTACCCCAGGTCGTTCGCGGCTTCCATTGCCGCATCCTCCGGCGAGCTGGGGGCGATCATCCCGCCCTCGATTCCCATGATCGTGTATGCCCTGACGGCGAACGTGTCGGTCGGCTCGCTGTTTCTCGCGGGCATCCTGCCGGGTCTGCTGATCACCGTGTCGCTGATCCTCACGGTCTGCCTGGTTGCCCGTTTCCAGGGCTTTGACGAAGTCACTGCGGTGAGCTTCACCGCATGGCTGAAGGGTGTGCTGGTCGCCCTGAAGGACGCGACGCTGGCGCTGATGATGCCGGTAATCATCCTGGGCGGGATCTACGGCGGCTTGTTTACCGCGACCGAGGCCTCCTGCATCGCCGTGCTGTACGGGCTTGCGCTCGGGCTGTTCGTCTACAAGGAAATTACGGTCAAGGATCTGCTCGGCATTTTCGCGCGCTCCGCGGTGATGTCCTCCATCATCCTGCTGATCGTGGCGTTCGCGGCCGTGTTCGCCTACCTGCTGACGATCAATCAGGTGCCGCAGCAGGTCGCTGCGATGCTCGGCTCGGTGACGACTAATCCGATCGTGTTCCTGTTGCTGGTGAACGTCATGCTGTTCCTGGTCGGCATGTTCATCGAGGCGCTGGCGGCGATCCTGATTATCGTGCCCATCCTGGCGCCCATCAGCGTGGCTTTCGGCATCGATCCCATCCACTTCGGCATGATCGTCATCACCAACCTGGCGGTCGGCATGGTGACGCCTCCGGTCGGTGTGAACCTGTTCGTGGTGTGTGAAGTCGCCCAATTGAAAATGCACCAGTTGGCGAAGTATCTGGTCATCTTCCTCGCCGTCCTGGTGCTCGACGTCCTGATTATTTCTTACGTGCCCGCCATTAGTACCTTTTTCTTATAAAAACTAGATCGGCTGCCCGAGGACAGTGTCTTCCGGGCGGCTGGAAAACCGAGGAGATGGAAGTGAAGCTATTCAAGAAGATGTTTGGCGCCGGCGTCCTGAGCGCCCTCATGTTTTCTGCGCCGTCGCACGCGTTGAACATGGACGTCGGGCATACGCTCACGACGGACAGCCCTTTTCACGTGGGAGCGCAGAAATTCGCCGAAGTGCTGAAGGCGAAATCGAACGGGAAGATCACGATTTCCGTGTTCCCGCATTCGCAGCTGGGCGGCGAACTGACCATGATCCAGGGCGCGGTAGCGGGTGCTACCGACCTGGTCATCACGGGCCAGCCGACACTGAATGGCATCGTCAAGGAATTCCTGGTCTTTGATTCGCCGTTCCTGTTCGACAGCGTCGAGCAGGCCAATCAGATCCTCAACGGGCCGGCCGGCGACAAATTCATGGAAGTCCTGCCCAAATACGGCCTGGTTGGCTTGGGCTGGTTTTCAGCGATCGAACGCAACGTCTTCGGCAACCGGCCCGTCAATTCGGCCGAAGACCTGAAAGGCATGAAGATCCGCGTCATCCAGTCGCCGGGTTACGTGGAAAGCTACAAGGCCCTGGGGGCGCAAGCCACTCCCATGGCGTACTCGGAGCTGTATCTGGCCCTGCAACAGAAAGTGCTCGATGGCGGCGAGACGACGCCGGACCAGTTCGTCTCGGATAAATTCATCGAAGTCTCCAAGTACTTCAACATGACGCACGTGAACATCCATCCGGCGCTGCTGCTCATGTCCAAGGACCGCTGGGACCGCTTCTCGCCCGCGGAACAGAAAATGATCAAGGAGTCGGCGGACGAGGCCATGGCCTACGCGCGCGACTATTACAAGAAGGTCTACGACGAGGGTATGAAAACGATGCAGGCAAGGGGCGTGTCCATTGTCTATCCCAGCAATCTCGATTCGCTGGTGCAGGCCACGCGGCCGGTCGTGAAAAAGCTCGTCGGCGAAGCCCCCAACGGCCAGGCGCTCTACGACGCCGTGATCGCCGCCAAGCAGAAACAGTAACCGGCGCAAACGACATCGGCCCCGGCGCTTTCATATTCAAGAAAAACTGGACAGATTGATGACACCCTTCAACCAACCCGAAAACCTGCGCGTGCTGATTACCGGAGCGGCCGGCAACATCGGCCTTTGCCTGCGTACTCACTTGCGCGGCCGCTATGCCTTGCTGCGCCTGGCTGACATTGCGCCGCAGGAACCGGCGCAAGCCGGCGAGGAAATCTGCACGATGGACGTCCGGGACATCGAGTCCCTGGAACGCTGCATGGAGGGTATTGATTGCGTCATCCATCTGGCCGGCATACCCGGCGCCGATGTCTGGGAAAAAATCCTGCCGATGAATATCGAGGGCTGCTACAACGTATTCGAGGCGGCTCGGCGCCAGAACGTGCGCCGGGTGGTGTTCGCCAGCTCGAACCACGCTATCGGCTATCACCGCCGGGAAAAATTCCTCGATGACACCGTACAGCCTCGGCCCGACTCGCTGTATGGCGTCTCGAAGGTGTTCGGCGAGGGCCTGGGCCGGATGTATGCCGACAAGTACGGCATGTCTGTCGCCTGCCTGCGGATCGGGACGTTCCGTACGCCCGACCGCCCGAGCGAGGCCCGCCAGCTGTTGACCTGGATCAGCCACCGCGACATGGCGCAACTGGCAGCGCGCTGCGTCGAGCATGCGTCCTACCATTTCACGGTGGTCTACGGGGTGTCGAACAACCTGCGCAACCGCTGGGACAATTCCAACGCGAAATTCCTGGGCTACGCGCCGCAGGACGATTCCGAAGTGTTCGCCCCGGAAATCCTGGCTCAGAACATCCCCGAGGACCCCATCGCGGCTCAGTTCCACGGGGGCTTTTATTGCCCCCTGGAATTCGTCGGGACCACGGACAGGATTTCCTGAAATCAGACCAGGATGATGTCGTATTGTCCGGGAATAAAAGGCTAGGGCCTTTATTCATGCGGGTTAGCGGGGCGTTCTTCTTCTTGGTTCTGCCCCTAGCTACCCACTTAGCTACCCATCTGAGGGGTGCTGGCTTCGTCGGCATCTTCTGACGGGACCATGCGGGCCAGCATAGCATTCACCGATGCGGCGGTGATGCCGACCATCCTGGTGCCGCCGATCTTCCCCTTGACCAGCTCGCCACGATCGCACATCCGGTAGATCGTGGCGACCGACACGCCCAAGGCCTGGGTCGCTTCGTGCACTCGATACAGCAGCTTCGGCGCCGCGGCCGGTGCTTGGTGTTGGGCTGCGTGTGCCATTACTGCTCCTTTGCCATTGCTGCCGCAACGCGAACGATCGCGCGGCGGGTGGCGGCTTCGATGCCGCCGTACTTGCGGGCCTCGCATCCTAGCCACGCATCGCCGGGCCGGCGCGCAGATCTGCCGTACTTGTCAATGTGGATCCAGAGGCGAAGCGTCACGGCCAGGCGCATGGCGTCCCCGTCGTCGATCATCGGGTTCCAGCGGCACGCTTCATCGGGGTGCTGGTCCGCCTTGTGCGCCCACATGTTGTCGTCGTAGTCGACATAGGTCACCAGACCCACCGCCTTGGCAGCCAGTTCCAGCAATTTGCGGTCGTCCATTACTGCTCCTTGTTGTCGGTGGCGTCGATCAGGCGCTGCACGCAGGCCTGGACGGATTCATTGGGCAGCGCCTCGATCATGCAGCGCTGGCCAAAGGTGAGCCCAGCGAGCAAGACGAAAGCCCAGATGGCTGCTGCGGCGACTATGCCCAGCACAGCGCCAATGCAAGCGGCTTTGCTTGGTTCACTCATCCGCGCCTCCGTCGTTGTGGTCGGCGAACAGCGGAAGCGCCTGCAGTTCGGTGCGGAGGCGATCGCATGCTCGCTCAAAGTGGGTCGGATCGATTTCGAACCCGATGAAAGGTAGGCCCAGCCGCGCGGCCGCAATGCCCGTCGTGCCGCTTCCCATGTACGGATCCAGGACAGGGGTACCGGGCGCCAAGCGGCATTGCTTCAGCACCCAATCCATGAGAGCTACGGGTTTCTGGGTCGGGTGCACGCGGAACTGCCCGCGGGATACGTTCTCTTCGCCAGCGCGCACCATGCCTCGCCACTTGTGCGAGAACAGCCGTGCAGGCCCGCGCAGGTTGGTCCAGGCCAGTTCACAGTCGGCTTGGTGGTCGCTGGTGCCGCCGTCGCGCTTGTCCCAGACCAGCCAGCAGGATGCATCAGGGAGCCGGCTGCCGAAGTGGTTGCCGCCGAAGATGACGGCGGTCTGGAACCGCAGCAACGGTACCGGATCGAACGGTCTATCATCGCCGACGATGTTGAAGTCGTAGGCGACGGTGCGGCGCGCCATGTTCCAGCGGTTGCGGGACGTGCCCGTCAGCTTGGCCAGATTGATGCCATAGGGCGGGTCCGTAATCAGGGCGTGCGATGCCGGGAAGTCGTCCAGCAGATCGCGGCAGTCGCCGCAGTACAGCGTCGCGGTACCGATCTGCTCAATGCGCATCCGCGCCTCCGTCGTTGTGCTGCTTGGGGTGGGCCTGGGCGCCAACCATTAAGGAATCTTGAATAGTTGCCGGGACTGCCGGCTGATAGGCGTGGTCGTGGAAGCCGCTGAGGTGCTGCGCGCGGGCGTCGTATGCCGCAGCGTCCTTCGGTGGGCAGATGCCCAGATCGACCAGGGCGGCGTGTAGGGTGTCCCACTGGCGTTCAACGTCCATCGCGGCGACATGCATCGACGCGCTGAGACTGTCGCGGCGTCGCCACATGCCGTCCGTGCTTACGCTGCCGGCGCGGTCGCGCTTGCGCTGGTAGTCAACCTGGGCGGCACGTAGGTGCTTCATTGCGCTGATGGCCGCGTCCAGGCGTTGCAGATCAGGCTTCATCGCTTTGCTCCTTCTGCGTTCCCAATTGCGCGGACAGGGCGGCGCCGGACCAGGGGAGGGAGACATACAGCCTGTAACCGCCGCTTTGGCCTTGTTTCAGCGAAGGGCAATAAACTGCGCGCATCTTCAACCCTGAGTCTTTCATATGAAAATCCTCTGTAGCTTGGCCATCGTGGCCAGTCTGTTGGCTGGCTGTGCCGTTTACACGCCGGATGGCGCCGTGATCGTTGATCCGCATGGCGGCGGTGGTGGCCGCGGCGGGTTCTGTCCGCCGGGGCAGGCCAAGAAGGGCAACTGCTAATCGCATTCTGGGAGGCACGCTACGCATAAGGTGCCTCCCGTTTCTTCTGCGCTCCCGGTTGCGCGGACAGGGCGGCGACCTGGGATTTGAGCTTGCGGATGTTCGCGTGGATGCTGCCCACGTCGGGATCGCCATTTTCATCGGGCGGGAACTCGCGGGCATATGCGATGCGGGCCGCTTCCAGTTGCTGGACGCGCACCGCCTCGCTGGCCTGGGGCGCGGCATAGAGCGGCATTTCGTCAGGCTCCGCGACATGGCCGGCCGGGCGCCAGTACACCCAGGCGTCGCTACCTTCGTCGCGCACGCTCTCCAGCACGTCTTTCTCGATCCAGCGACCGGCTGCGCCTCCCCGGCTACAGGGGCGACGTACTTCGGATTGCGCATCATGCCCTGTTCGATGTCGTGCGGATCATCGATCCATTCCGGCTCGGCTACAGGGGCGCTTGCCAGGGCGGCGCGGGCCATCCAGCCCTTTTTATTTTCAAGTACGTCACGCTGGCTTTCGTTCAGTTCGTACCCTTCGGTTATTCCGTATTCTTTATTGGCCCAGGCTAGAAACGTCTCACGCTCATCGCCCGCCTGCACGCCCTCCGCGCGCAGCTTGGACAGCAGGGCGGATTCGACCGCTCTGGCCAGGGCGCGGTCGTTTTCCGCGCGCATCGTAGTGTTGGACGCCCGCCAGCCGCAGAGGTCATTAATTTCGTCGTCCGTCAGCCCAGGCTGGGCGGCGTTGTTCTCGGTCATGTCATTCCTTGGTGGTGGGCCGGGCGGCACGGCTCCAGCCGCATGCGTGGTGAATGCCCAGCCCCGGCACGTCCGGGTCCGGCTCGTAGCTATCCGGCCATTCAGGTTCGGGCAGCGTCTTGCTCTGCCCCATGTTGGCGCCGGGGATCTTGTAGAAGCAGACGTGCGGCGCCGGGCCGTAGTGGCAACCGTCATTGCAGTCCATCACGCCTCTCCCTGCTGCGGGACCTGGGCGGCGTTTTTCCGATTGGTCATGCTGCCTCCCTTTTGATGTCGCGATACATGCGGTCCACCACCTTCTGCCGGGCGTCCAGCTTTTTGGAGCGCATCAGGTGGTCGTGCATGGCTTTGTCGTAGGGTTCGATCTCGCGCAGTAGACGAAGCCTTTCGTGGATGTCTTTGCTGGCATTGCATTGGATAGCCAAGGCATCCCGCTTTTTGAAATCGGGCTTTTCCGCATCCCAGCGGGCAAGCTCCGCGTCAAAGTCGGCCATCAGCTTCTCGCTAGCAGTCTTCCAGCGTATGTAAAGCAGGTCTCGGCGACTGATGCGCAGGAAGAACCCCTTTTCACGCACGTAGGCGATGATTTCTTCCTTCGTGAACTCGTTGAGGACATCGATGCCGTTTTTCATGCCTCACCCCCTTTGCCCTGCTGGGCGGCAATGGCGGCCAGGCGCAGCCTTTCAATGTCTTCACCCGCCTTCTCGGCCCACTGGCTGCCGTGCTTCAGATAGAAGCCCAGGAGATAGTGGATGACGGTGGCTTGTTCGGCTTCCGCCTTCTTTTTGATTTCGACGCCTGACAGGCGCAGCAGCTGCGCAATCCGGATGCAAGTGAAGTTCGGACGGCCGAGAATGTCGATCAGGTCGGCATTGAGTTCCGGCAGCGCCAGCGCATCGCCAGCAGCGGGCAGCGCGTCAACGAAGCGTTGCAGGACCATGCGCGCTTCCATTGCGTTGACGCCATGGAGGTAGCTGCGCAAGCCGGTTTCGCGGGCGATGTCGAGCACATCGACCTGACAGATTCCGCGCTCGTCCTGCGCATCCCCAGGCGATGAAGGGGCGGATGCGGCAGCGCGGATGGCCGCATTGTCCTTCGCGTTGGCCTCTCCTGCCTCCAGGCCAGCGGCAAACATATCCTGTTCCTTGGCCGTGTTGCCAGTACGCGCCGGGGTGTCGTCCTCCGCGCCGCCGGGGGCAGCGCCGAAAATGGCGATGATTCGATCCAACCCCGCGATCGCGGCATCTCCGGGCGGCAGGAACGCCAGCGCGGCGCGCACCCCTTGCAGTGCATCCTGCAGGTTGAACGCCGGCGCTGGAGCGGTCGTCAGCACGTCGCGGATGGTGGTGTCGAACGTGCCGATCCGTGGCCCGCGTGCGGCAAAGGCGTTGGTCCAGTCCTGGTTGGGGGCGGCGGGGACCAACTTCCAGACGGTGGTGGTGTTCATGCGCGGCCCTCCATGGCGCCCTTGATCAGAGCCTGCTGCATCAGGTCGGTCTGGTCCTCGCGATCGGCCAGCGCCATGACGCGGCGCAGGGCCGGCAGCGTGACGTGCAGGCCTTCCAGGGTGGACTCGTGCACGGGCACGAGGTAGAGCAGAGCGGTGTGCAGGTCACGCAGCGGCTGCAGGGGCAGGTCGCGGCCGTGACGGATGCACCACATCTCGAAATGCCAGATCAGACCCTGGATGGCCGGCGCGGCTTCGTGCCATTGCCCATCGGCGGTATGGATCTGCGGCTGGCCGTCGGCGTTGACCTGCAGCTGGCCGCCGCATTCAATCTGCACGATGACCTGTTCTATCGGGCTCAGGAGCATATGAGCGCCGATGAGCAGAGGAGTCAGGCGCGGCGGCAAGCGACGCTGACGCGCCGGCCGGCGCCCTGCGGTGCGCGCGGCCAGGCGGCGATCCTTTCGGTTGAGGTAGGCATGCATGGCTATCCCCTCAATCCGCCAGCATGTCGGCGTCAACCAACGCGCCGGGCACGCCGTTGCGCATGTCTTGGATGCCGAAATAGACGGCCATGCAGCCGCGCACGTCGGCCATGGCGCTGTGCGCGTTCTCCAGGGGCTTACCGGTGAAGAACTGCACGGCCTCGGCCAGATTGGCCGTCTTGTAGTGCGTGCGACCGGCCGCCAGCATCTTGGCGGTGGGCGGGCACTTGACGATAGGCGTGGCCAGGCGGGCGGTGCACTCCGTGGCTCCGTCCTTCCAGCGCACCAGGTCCTGCTCGAGTTCGCCGGCCCGGTGCTGGGCAATACGGATGATCCGGGCGTCGAATTGTTCGTTGTGGGCGATACGAGGACGCCCGGCCCACAGCTCCAGGAACATCGACAGGGCCAGCGACTCGGGCACGCCGACGGCTGCAGCGTGTTCCGTGGTGATGCCATGGACGGCGGCAACCTCATCCGGGATGACCCAGCCGTCCGGGCGGACGATGACGTCCATGCTGGCGATTTCCTCGCGGGTGTCCATGTCCACCAGTGCCGCCGCCAGCTGGACGATGTGCGGCTGGCCGGGGTGTTCGGACGGCTCTTTGAAGAGCGGCAAGCCGGTGGTTTCGGTGTCGAAGAACAGTTTCAGGTTTTTCATGTCGGGGCTCTCTTTTTTAGGCGGCGGCGCGCAGCTGCGGCCGCTCGGTGGTGCCGTTTTCGATCCAGAAGGTGGTGAACGAATCCGAGGGGGCAGGCGGCGCGGACTTGAGCGTGCCCAGCACCAGGATGGTGTCCATGTGGCCGTCGGCGGCCAGCGCGTCGACCAGGCCCAGCGCGTCGGCGCGGCCGGCCATGTCCAGGCAATCGAAGCGGTCCAGGACGAGCAGGCGCAGGCGGGAGATTTCGGCCAGGGCGGCGCCGATCAGCGCGTCCACGCGCCAGCGCTCGGACTCCGACAGCAGGCGGTACGCGCGGCCGCCCCAGGTGATTCCCATGTCAGCGTCGATAGCCGGGGCGCGCCAGTTCGCCAGATCGGCCAAGCCGGCCAGCTTGTCGTTGACGGGCTGCAGGGCCTCGGCCAGGATTTCGCCCGGGATACCGTCGGGCGACAGGGCGTCGCCAATCGCCAGCCAGTCGTTGATTTCCGTGTGGTAGCGCGTGGCGTTCGCCGTGCGCTCGGTGGCGCTGGTCGCCGCCTGCTTGGCGTTCATCAGGGTCTGGACGCGATCGTCGATCGCCTTGCGTTCGGCGCGCAGTGCGGTCACCTTGGCGCGGGCAGCTTCGACGTCGGCGGGTTGGATTTCCTCCGGTGCGGCCTCGCCTTGCAGCTGGGCTGCAGCCGCTTCGGCAGCAGCGATATCGCGGCGGTCGTTCTCGACGCTGCGCGCCATAAGGTCGCGCGCTTCGATGGCCTTGGGCAGTGCGGCGGAGGCCTCGGCGTCGCGGGTGGCATCCAGCTTGCCGTACTGCGCTTCATAGGCGTCCAGCGCCTTGAGGATTCGCATATCCAGCGGGCCGGGCAGCACCGCGTTCACCTTCTCGTCGTTGTAGGCGTCATCCAGGCAGCGGGCCAGATCGTGTACTACTCCTTCGCGCGGCCCGGTTCCCGCCCTCGCTTGCAGCGCGGCGACGCGCTCGGCCAGCTTGGAGTGCTCTCCTTGGTCGAACTCCAGTTTCTGGCGCAACGCCGGCAGCTGGGCCGCCTTGGCTTGGCGCGCCGCGACCTGGTCGCGTGCGGCGGCATAGGCCACAGCCTTCTGTTCCAGTGCACCCAGAGCCTTGGTGTTCTGCTCCAGTTTGGCGTCGACGCCGGCCAGCGCAGTGCGATCGCCTGCCAGGGCGGCCTGGTCGAACGGCGGAATATCCGCGGCCCAGCCTTCCGCTTTCTGGCTGCCCCACTGTTCGCCCGTCGTAGTCTTCCAGGATCCTTTGGCCTGCGTGGCCTCCTGCTTGGCGTGGTCTGCGCCGGCGGCGAACCCGCTGCGCAGGATCGGTTTGATCTGCGTCACTAGCACGGCGTTGCAACCGCGTTCCAGCAGGCGGCGTTCGATGTCGTCCGGCTTGACCTTCGTGCCCGTCAGGGCGAACAGCAAGGTGCGGCGATCATCAGGCTTGGCCGCGGCGAATCGCTGGGGATCCAGGACAAAGGGCAGGGCGCTGGATTGCGGCACCAGACCTTCGCCCGACTGCGTGCCCTTGGGCAGGCTGATGCCGACAGTGCCCTCGGCCAAGTCCAGCACGATCGCGCCGCCCTTGGCGCCATCGGTGACCAGAGCGCCGTACTCCTTTTTTAGGCCGACGCGCTCCGGCGATCCCAGCATTGCCAGGCGTACCGCCTCGGCGACGCTGGACTTGCCGGCGCCGTTCGCGCCAGCGATGAGCGCCACCGGCGTGCGCAGGTCCAGATCCACGGCGCGCACGCCCTGGAAATTCTCGATAGTGATACGGTTGATTCGCATGACTGCTCCTTAAAGGGGGTAAACCACTTCGCGGGTGCCATCGGGGCGCATGGCGGTGACCAAGCCGAATTGCTCCAGGGATTCAAGGAGCGACGCGGCGCGGTTGTAGCCAATGCGCAAGTGGCGTTGGATGAGAGAAATGGAGGCGCGGCGGTGTTGGATGACGATGCGGCGCGCTTCCGGCAGGAGAGGGTCGACGGGGTGATCGCCGTCTTCGCCGGCGACGAGCGCAGGGCCGGTGGCAGGGCGGAACATGTCGGCCTGGCGATCGTCCACGCATTCACCACCCAGGACGTCGACCAGGTCGGCGATCAGCGGGCGCAGCGTGCTGGCCATCAGGTAGAAATCCGCTTCGAATGTCTCGGCGTCGTTCTTGGCTACGCGCTCCACGTCCTTGTGCAGTGCCTCGCAGGGCATGACGCGCTTTAGGACCAGCTCGTCGTCCAGCACGAAGGAAACCTTGTCGTCCCAGGTGAGGCCCAAGCGCGTGCATTGCATTCCGCTTTGGAGGTGGCGGCGGATTTCGTCGGGCTCCAGCGGACGGTTCACGTACTGAACGGCGCCCGCGCCTGCGCCCGTGGCGCGCAGCTCTGCCGTGGTGTCGATGGTGAAGCCGTCCGGCGCCTCGTCATCGGCCACCCAGCCCGTCATGGCGCCGGCCGCTGCGGTGTTGACGGTCAAACGCTCCAGGACGAAGTGGTCGATGCTCTTGCACAGCAGGCTGATGGCGGTATCGCGCGGGCCGCTGGCGGCGCTATCGATGGCCAGGCGGCCCGCATGCGTGTCGATCCATACCAGCACGTCATCCTGCTGCCGGAAGGCCGCGGGCAGCATTTGCGTGATGACCTGGTCACGGATTTCCTTGCGCTGCTTCTTGCCGGGTTTGAACCCTTGGGATTGCTCGACCTTCGTAGCGACCTCGTGCACCTGCAGCTCGATTGCCTTGGCGGGCATCACGCGAGATTCCTTGCGCAAGCGCAGCAGCAGATGACCCTGAACGGCATGCACCACGCCATACCCCTCATGGACCGGTGCCCAGCCGGTGGACTCAGCCTCCAGGTCCGTGGTGGGCACGAACGGGAAGCGCTCGAGCATGCTTGTCAGCTGCTCGAGGGTCACCACCCACCCGGCGGGCAGGCGGTAGACCGAGAGGTTGCGGAAAAAAACCATTTCGGTCCCCTATGCCTTATTCGGGCGCGGCCATGCGGCGAGCAGGGCGGCCCGTGGGGCGCTGCTGCTGCTGCTGCTGCTGCTGCTGCTGCTGCTGCTGCGCCGTCATGGACAGGCGGCGGGCTTGGTACAGCTCGAGTAGCCGTGCGCGCTCGCCCAGGTCGTCGACGCCGTCGATGGAGTCGCTGGCCAGGTCCAGCACGTCCAGGGTCTTGGCATTAGCGATCTGGTGTTCGACGGCTGCCGGATCCAGTCCGGGATCCTCTGCTCCGGCGCCAGTCTGCTGGGCGCCGGCCGGCTCCGCCTGAGTGGCAGGGGCGGCCGCTGCCGCGCCCTGCGCCGGGTTACCGGCCTCGGCTTGCGCCTTCGCGGGGGAGGTGTCGGGGCTTGCGGCAGGCTCGCGCGCTTCCAGGTCCGTCGTGTCGGCTGGAGGTGCCGCGGATTGGCGGTGTGCGGGATGTGCGGCGGAGCGCAACTCATCCACGTTGACGCTGATGGTGCCGTCCGGGCCTGCGGTCGCCTCGATGATGTCCTGAGCCTCTTCGACCGTCTGCAGGCCCATCAGCAACTCCGGAGCGTAGAGCTTGCCGAAGAACGACGCCGTGCGGTACCGGAGCATGACCTCGTCCATGGTCTGCCATTTGCTGCCGTTCTTCGTGTACCAGCCTTCCAGCACCGCCATTTCGATCGACACGGCGGGTGACTCGATCACCTCTCCGGTTTCCTTCTCGATCGCCCAGGCCACGCACACCTTGTCGTTGATCTTGACCTTCTCGACCTTGGTGTGCCGCTGGTTGTTGTCCCAATAGGTCGACTTGTATTCGACCTCGCGCTCGCCGCGGCTTTCGATGCGAAAGCGCAGGGGCGAAAAACGGCCGCAGCCGTTGATCGCTGCGATGATCCACTGCGACGACCAGGAGGGCCGGCCCTCGACGATGTAGAGGTTCTGCATGACCATCAGCGGGTCGGCACCCATGCGCTGCGCCATGTTCAGCGCGACCACGGAGTTGGCCAGTGCGTTGGGGTTCTCGCGCGATTCCTTGACGTTGCCGTAGCGGTCCAGCTTTTCGATCGTCTGGCGGTAGGCGACGGGCACCAGGGTGCTGCTCGACAGCAGGCGCGCGGCGCGCTGCATGAGTTCGAAGCCTTGGAGGCTGCCGAAGCCAGGCGCCACGATGGGCATCTGCGATTCGGGTGCGGCGCGCAGGCTCTGAACGGTGGTGTTCTGCGTCATGATCAATTTCCTTTTTGCTGAGCGCGGTAGGCGCGGTATTCGGAGGCGGTAGCCATGCCGACCCGCTGGCGTTCTTCGGGCTTGGCGTCCTTGTCGTACTGCTTCACCTGGCTGACCAAGAACAGGGCGGGATCCCAGGCCAGGTGCTGGGTCACGACCGATTTGCCGACCTGGTCGGTGCGCCGGACGAACACGTCGCGGCTGACGGGATGGAGGGACATGCGGGGCTCCTCTGGTTATCGGAAAAGGCAGGAGGACCAGCGCGCGCAGTACTTCTGACTGCAAAGCACACTGGAGGGGTTCGGGGGGAAAAGGCCGGTGCGGAACATGGCGGCCGCGTGCTCGAGCAGGCCGGGCTGGTCGGGCTCGCCGACCATCACGCGCCGGGCGTCGAAAACAGGGCTGACTGCCGTGGCCGCGCTGCCGCTGGTAGACAGGGCGATGATTTGGGAGCCGACCGTACGCACCTTCTTGGTGTGTTCGTACATGAGCTGGTAGGTGCCGGTCTGCGCGGCGCGGCCTTGCGTGACGGCCTTGCCGTCCTGGACGACGCGCGCGCCGGTCTTGACGTCGGGCACGACGATGCCGCCCTCGGTTTCGGCCACGCGGGCGCGGTCCATGGTGCCGGTCAGGCGCACGGTCATGCCGCCGCCGCAATCGATGTCCAGCGGATCGAGCACTGTTTCGACATCGATGTACGTGAACTGTGGGGCGACGTCGGCGCAGTACTTCACCAGGATGGTCAGCGCGATCGCTTCCGCCTTCGCCAGCGTCAGACCATCCTGGGCATGGTCGACCTCATAGGCTGGGTTGCGCAGCTCGTCCACCAGCACGTCGGCGGCTTCGTCGGGCGTGCACGGGTTGCCGTCCAACCGGGCCTGATCGTAGACGGCGGTGCCGGCGTGGACGGCCGTGCCCAGCAGCGCGCGCATGCCGGCGGGCTTCTTCATGCCCAGGATGTGCGTTCCCTCCCAGGCGTGCGCGCAGTCGAATAGGCGGCCCCAGCTGGAGGCCCGCACGGTGAAAACGTTGGGTTGCATGGCGGTCCCCATCAGCGAGCGGCGTGGTGGACGGTGCTGGTTTGCTGCTCCTGCGCGGCGTCCAGGGTCGGGCCAACCACGGCCGTGGCGGCCAGCATCAGTGCGCCGACGGCGAACGCTGCGTAACCGGCCAGGTCCAGATCGCGGCCTGCACGGCGAGCGCGGCGCCAGAGGGTGACGATGCGGCGCGCGCTCATGCGTGCCTCGCATAGTCGGAGTCGGGCACGATCACGACGTCGCCGCGGATCTGGTGGGGAATGCCGCGGGCGTCCTGGTACAGGCGCGTCGCGGCCGGATTGACGGGCAGGCCCTTGCTGATGCCGTCGTCATCGACCAGCATCACGTGCACGCGGTCGGCGAGGCTGACGGTATCCAGCGCGTCGGCACCGATCATCTGGCAGACGTCCTGGATGGCGTGCGGGCCATGCAGCACGGTTTCGGCGCCGTCGGCGCGAATCAGTTTGCGAACGGGCTTCATGCGTGGGCCTCCCGTTCGGCGTCGAGCGCTGCCTGGGCCATCTGCGCCAGTTCGGTGTCGCGGTCCAGGATGCCGGTGGAACCGCCGGCGATCTGCGCGAGCGCGCCGCGAAGCCGGCTGTTCGCCACGCGCAACTGCAGGTTGTTCCTTTGCAGCGCCGAATTCTTCGATTGCATGACGGCTTCGGTCACCATCTTGGGCTGGTCATGCTCGGTCGCGACGTAGGGCCGGCCGTCCAGCGCAGCCTCGGCGCGGCTGGCGATCCAGCGCAGGCGGCGCGTCTGCGACGTGCTGGCGCGCGCCGTGCGCATGATGTGATCCAGCGCGTCGCGCTGGAGGTCGTGGGTGTTCATAGCGGGCGGTTCTCCAAGGTGGCCGCGCCCGTGCGGATCTGCTCGCTCGGCAGGCAGTCGAAGGTGGCGCGGGTTGTCAGCGGGAAGACGTCCAGGACGTCGAGGCACTCGGCCTGGGTGGTGAAGCGCTCGATCACCATGACGGGCTGGCCGTCTTCGCCGGGCGGCAAGAAGGCAAGCAGCACCCAGAGCGTGGCGGCGGTCATGCGGCGCTCCGCGGCGTGCCCAGCCGATAGGTGGCGAGGGCTGCGGCAAGGCTTGCGTGCGCGGTGCTTGCAGCCGCCAGATCCTTGGCCTGGATCGCGCCCTGCAGCTCGGCGATCGCCGTGCTGAGGTCGTCGATCAGCTGCGCCACCTGGGACGCGCTGGACCGCTGGGCCGCTTCGTGCACGTCGACGACGGCACGCTCGGAATACAGGCGGTTGCCGGCCAGGTCTTGCTCGATCGCGAGGACGGCCGCATTCCAGCCCAAGTGGGCCGCGTCGGCCAGGTCGGTAATCTGGGCCTGCAGCACGCTGGCGCGCAGTTGGCCGGGGCGCAGTTCGGGCGCCCGCAGGATCACCGGCAGAGCCGAGAAAGGGAGGGGGGAAACGCTCATTGTTCGCTCCAGGGATCGGTGCGGCGGCGATGCGCCGCGAATGCGTCGATGGCGCGGGCCATGACGAAGGCAAGGGGCAGGAAGAAGAGGGCGGCGTTGATCATTTGCGTGACCTCTGGCGGCGCGACTGGAGCCAGCCGCGGATTTCGAGGTACAGCGAGAGCGCGCCGACGATGAGGAAGCCCATCACGCGGCCTTTCCCTTGTTGCGCAACGACTGCTCGCCGAGGAGGCGGCGCGCACGCGTGACCAGCTCGTCCTTGAATTGCTGAACGCCTTCGGCGCCGTCGCGTTGGTCGAAGTGCCATTTGCTGATGACCGACAGCGCGACGCCGGCCGCCGCCTTCGGGCTCAGATCGCACTGGAGGGTTTCGATCCACCAGTCCAGCTCTTCGCCGAACGCGGCGGCGGTGCGGCCGGCGAACAAGTCGCTCAAGACGCTGAGGATGTCGGCGTCGGTCGGCTCGGGGGCTGAGATGCCTACGATGGGGCGGTTATCGTCGAGCGCGGGGGCGGGCGCCAGAACGGCTAGTGCGAACAACGGCCGAAGCATGTTGATCTCCAATACTTAAAGTAGAAGAATTGGAGACAATTCTACGTAAAGTAGAATTTTAGTCAACAACTAAAAGTAGAACCTATGCTTCGGTCTCTATCGGGGAGGCAGCTAGGAAGTCGGCACGAAAAAAAGCCCCTTGCGGGGCTGCATGGTGATCAGTCGGCGATAAAAGCCGAGGAGTCGCCGGCCGTCGGCGAGAAGTTACCGTTCAGCTGTCGTTGCAGTGAATACTCCATGACAGTGGAATAGATCAAATTGCCGTTCTGGGTAGCCCTGTACTGATGCGGCTTTGGATCATAGGTAACGCTCATGTCCTGAAGGAAGCGCCCACAACGTGAACTGAATGCTCCACCAGTGGCAAACCAAGTTGTGTACACGCCCGATGGAATGCCCTGGAAGGTATACATTTCTCCACGTCGGACGAAGCCGCTAAGCACCGTGCGTCCTTGGGGATCCTTGAGCTTGACGAGTGCATCATGATCAATCGTTGCGTTGATACGTAGCTCATGATCCCCAACCGTGCTCGACCGCTTGAGAATGGTGCCGGATTTTGGACCGGGGCTATCTTCTTGGCACAGCGTCCTCAGAGTGTCGACATCCGGCCCAGGCTGAATATAAATGCCGTTCACATAGCCAAAGCCCGCTTGATGAGAAACCGGCATCCAGCCGTTACTCACGGGCCCCTCGATCGAGACCGTATCGAGAAAGCGTAATCTCGCGACCACGTCGTGGTTGGCGCCAGGTCCAGCGCGGACATTCAGTTCTGGTGCATTTACGCGGCCTCGTGGCAGAAGACTGGTTACCGGAATCGGGGCGGGGGTGGGGGTCACGTTCAACGGCCTGGTCGTGACCGGGACGGCAGCGGCATTCCTCGGTGGCGGACTTGCTTGAGGCAAATTGGCTCCGTGGGGACTGCTGCCTTGGTTGAGGTTCGAAGTCCTCTCATATCCGGCCGATGACGTGGGTGCGCTCGTCCGGGTACCCTCCGAATTCATCAGCGCTACGACAAGGACCAGAATTAGTAGACCGCCACCATACGCCCATAAATTCGACTGACCTGACGGCGTCGTAGCACGAGGAGGAGGTGAGGGATTCGGCGCGGTAGCGGGCTTGTTCGGAGGGGGCGGAGAGGAGGGGGCCTCTCGAACCTTCGCCTGATGATCGGCTTGAGCTTTTGCCCTATCGCGCGCTTCTTGTTGGCCAATCCAAGCATCGTGCGCGGCGCGCCGGGCTGGATCTGACAGCTCCGCGTACGCCTCATTGATGAGCCGCATGGCGTTGGCGGCAGATGGAGAGCCACCGTGCTTGTCGGGGTGGTACTGCTGGGAAAGCGCTCTATAGGCCGCCCGAATGACGAAATCTGGTGCATTGCGAGCAACTTTCAGATTGTCATAGTGCGTGTGGATCTTGGGTCCCATTTCGTTTGAATTATCGGCAAGGCAAGTCGGCTCGCGCCGCGAAATAATAGCTACACAAATCTCTTTTAGTTACATCGGGGGCAAAATTTTCGCCCAAACCGTGCGTACACCACATTATCGACTATTGATAGGATGGTAGGCACGACCGCTTGCGCTACGCCCCCTCCGTGCCTGTTCGCGCTCCAGGTCGGCGGCCAGCACTTGAGCGACGAGCAGACTTACTCAGTCGCAGCTCGATAATGCTCTCAATGTCATCCTTGACGTCATCGTCAAGAGCGGCGTAGTCCTCTGGATTTATGCGCAAAAACGGGTAGCAAGCTCCGCGGGTGCTTGGGCCGGCCAAACCGGTTGATTCGGCCTTTGGGGCCGGACCGCCGTCGGTGCCGTATTGGAGATAGCTAGCGCTGACGCCCAGGATCTGAGCAATTTCCGCCATCTTGTCCTGCCGAGGCATAGCCTGCCCCAGCGTGTAGCGCCGGACCATTTCATAGGTAATCCGCACACCCGCGCGCTTTAGCGCATCGACGATGCCTTGAACTTCCCATTTGCCATTCACCATAGCGGCTTTCACGCGCTCAGCGAACTCAGGGTATCTGACCGGCAATTTGTTGCTTTCTACCATAGGTAGAAATCTAACAGCCAGGGTATGCGCAGTCATTTCTATTTTGAGTAGTTGGAAACTTCTACTTTAAGTAGTACGATTGCGCCCATGGACGAAAAAGCACATATCGCTGAAGCAATCAATCTGGCCGGCGGCCTTAGCGCCGTGGCAAAGCGCGCACAGCCGAAGAAGCTCACGGCCTGGGCGGTCTCCAAATGGTTGCATAGCCTTCCGCCGGGGCGAGTTTTGTTCCTGGCCGAACTCACGGGATGGCGTAAGACACCTCACCAGCTTTGTCCGTCCCTGTACCCCAACCCGACTGACGGTCTCCCGCCAGCGAGCGTTGCCACGCTCGCAATCGCCATTGCTGGGAATGAACCAACGGGGAGGGCGGGGCATGCGTGACGGGATCAGCAGGAGGCGAGCCATGTCTAGCGCCGCCATTCGATTCATCCGCGCGATGAGCCAATACGACGAGGCCACGTTTGCACGCCTCATCGGGAAAGTCGAGGTAGCGATCGCGGAAGAGCGGCGCAGGCGGGCACTCAGTCCGACAGGAAGCCAACTGGCAGCCGGTCTTCCGAATCGAACACTGCGATCAGCAATTCCGGTCGCACCGATATCGCAGGCGATTGGCCGTCCTCTCCCAGCACAAGGCGGACCAGACCATAGTCCGTGGCCCCGACCTGTGTGCACTTCACCTGTAGCGCCGCAGGCCGGTCCGGCGTTTCCGGATACAGCTGCAATGGGTTTTTGCCAAGCAGCGTCGCCGCTGCCGCGAGCATTCGGTGCGTCACTGAATCCGGGTGAAGCATGACGAGTATTTCTTTGCTCACAGAGAGTTCCCCCAACGTAGGAAAGGGCGGTGTAGGAGCCTCCGATTCTATGTTGCGTGGGAACCCCGAGAGGGGAGGCCGCCATGGCTAATCTGCCAACGACGCGAGAGGTTGCCCGCCCTGATGCGCCGGTGCAACTGGGCCCGAACGACGCCGCGCTCGCGCTCGATCGCACGGTTGCCGAAGTTGTATTCGGCGTTCCCGCTGCGGCTCTGGACGTCTGGCCATTCCAGTTGCCGCGCTTTTCCACTGACCGCCATGCCGCCGGCCTGGCGCTGACGCGCGCGCACGCGTTGCCGGATGGGCCGACGCGACTGCAGCAAGCGCTCGCCGACGAACTCGACCAGTGGTTGCCGCCTGGCGACCGGTCCCACTTTGCAGTCCTGACGGTGCTGACTGCGACAGCAATGTGCCGCGCAGCTATCAGCGCGGCTCGTGAATGTATGGCAACAGGATCGACGCCAGGGCTTGGTAGTCGTCCGGGCCCGGCCACCCCATCAGCAGCGACGGACGCCTTTCCTGAACCTCTTGGCGAAACGGGAATAGATCCAGTCGTGTTCGTTTTTCCGGCGGGCGCTGGTTCCACAAATCTATGAGTGCCTGTGCCTTGTCCTGTTGCTTCGTCGTCATGAACTCCCTCGGCGTAGTTTCGATGAGCTTGGTCGCCTTCGATTCTACGGCCGCTGGGAGTTCTCGCTAGGCCGCAGCCCCCTGAACAAATTTCCATGCCCGCATTGTGCCCAACCCGCCGAGCCGGGCCCAGCCGAGCAACATCCGATAGGAATCCCATGAGCAACCCCGTCCTGCACTCCCTTGAGTCCCGTCCCTCCGAAACGTCCGCTGCCGGCAAGTGCACTGAGCGCCTGGACATTCCGTGCACCAGCGACCTGTACGACGCCATCGCAGCGCTCGCGACGATGAGCGGCAAGACCAAGGCCGAATATGCCCGCGCCGTGCTGGAGCAGCACGCGTTCGGCGCGCTGGGCTACGTGCGCGCACGCGCAAATCCGGTGGGTTGATGCTATGACCGTCTCCTACATCAACCACTTTCACCTGTTTTCAGGGGCAGGCGTCGGCGCGGCGGGCATGCAGGACGCTCGGCCGGAAATTCCGGGCCCAACGCCGGCCGACAAGGTGCGTGCCCGCAAGACGCTGAACCATGCCGTCGCCGCGGGCAAGGTCACGCCGCAACCCTGCGAGAAGTGCGGCGCATCGAAGGCGCAGGCCCACCATGACGATTACAGCAAGCCGCTACAGGTCCGCTGGTGGTGCCCGAAATGCCACAGTCAGCATCACAACCAAAAGCATCCAATATCGAAAGATTGCGTGGTTTGCGGCAAGACATTTACGCCGCACGCGACTAAACGGGAGCGCGCCAAGACTTGTTCACGTCATTGCCATGCCCGGCAAGAACACGCTGTGCATCAGCGCCTCACGATTGAGCAGATGGCCGCCATTCTTCGCCGTTATACGGCCGGTGGGGTTACGCAGCAGCAATTGGCGGATGAATTCGACTGTGACCGCACGCGGATTAGCCAGATCGTCCGGGGACAAGCCTCCAGGCTGGCCGAGGTCAACGTACTGCTTGCGGAGGTCGCATGATCGCCATCCTGCTGTCGCGCGCCGGCGACTCGTTCCAGTTGTCGTCGATGCCCATCTGGGTGCGGCCGATCGCCACCGCGCTGGCCGTGCGCGGCGGGGAGGGGGCATGAGTCAAGTTCGGGGGAACCACCATTGGCAGAAGGTGAAGAACGCGGCTGCGATCGCAATACCGAGCGCCCATCGCGAAAGCTTGACGGCCTTCTTGGCACTGTCGGCCTGGTCGAGGGCCGCCCGGGCCGCATCTTCTGCCGCCCTCACCAGGCGTGCGTCCCGAGCGTCGGCGTTTTCCGCATCGATCAGGTGCAAGTACGCCCGCGCATTTACAGCACGCTGCCCTGAGAAGGTGCCATTCAGGGTATTGCGCCTGAATGCCTCGATCCCGTTGGTGCCTATCCAGGCTTCAATTTCTTCTTCGGTGGTGAAACTCATGGCGCACGGCATCCGGTGGCGAACTTGCGAGAGTTGTAGCACGCGCCCGAGTGCATCGAAAGCGCGGTGCGGGCGGGCTTTAGATATGGAGAATTTCTGATGAGCCGTCGCTACGGACGAAACCAGCGGCGCCGTGCCCGCGAGCGCATCGCCGAGCTGGAGCTGGACGCCGTCAATCTCAACCAGGCGCGCGCCATGGATCGGGGGTTGCTGGCCAGCATGAGCGAGCGCAACCGTGCCCTGGCCGAGATTATCGACCTGGTGCGGGTGGAGCTGCCCCACCACCCCTTGCTGCCACTTGATAAGCGGGAGCTGGACCTGTCGTGCATGGCAGGTGAATTGCGAGCGGGGGGCAGCGTCCGCGTGCCCTTGTCTCGCCCCACACGCAGCTCTATACCTGTTGGCGGCTCTGTTTCTGCGATGACGATGGACACCGATGTCCTGTTCGCCGAAATGGTTGCGCTGCTGGAAAGCACCGAATTCAGCGCGCTGCGTGGGCAAATGCACCTTGGGGTGCGCCTGGGACGCGAGGAAGCCGCCTACGTCATCTCCACTCACGCGCTGGCATCCATGAGCCAAGAACATCTCGAAGCGGCCCTGACGCCTCGAATAGCGCGTGCTATGGCGAAGTCGCTGATAGAGGGGTGGCGCGGGCGTAGTCGCTCCCGTCACGGCTGGTGAGGGGGGGGCACATGCGCGAATACGCGAAGGTCGGCCCGCAGTTCTGGAGCGGGCGCACAGGCCGGGCCTTGAAGCAAAAGGGCGCCGAGGCGGTCATCGTGGCCATGTACCTGATGACGTGCCAGCACGCCAACATGCTGGGCCTGTATCACCTGAATCCGGCCTACATCACGGCCGATACTGGGCTCCCCTTGGAAGGGGCTTTGAAGGGGCTTCGAAGCGCCTGCGAAGCGGGGTTTTGCCGGTTTGACGAGGACAGCATGGTGGTGTGGGTCATCGAGATGGCTCGCTACCAGGTTGCCGCGCAACTGGAGGCCAAGGACAACCGCTGCAAGGGCATTCAGCGCGAGTACGACGGACTGCCCGAAAACCCTTATCTGGAGCCGTTCTACGAGAAATACGGGGTGGCATTTCACATGGTTTCGAAGCGGTTTAGCGACCGTCCGGAAGTAAGCCCCTTTGAAGCCCCTTGTAAGCCCCTCCGAAGCCAAGAGCAGGAGCAAGAACAAGAACAAGAGCAAGAACAGATAAAACAAACTCCTTCTGCGGCGGCGTCTCTCGCGGGCGCGCACGTACGCGAGGGTGAGGCCCCGCCGCCGCAGCTGGCCGGGAAGACTGCCGAGGAACAGGCCATGGCGATCGCGGTCTGGATCCGGCGCCTGGAAATGGCCCGCGGCAAGCAGCCACGCGGCACGCAGAGCAACGACCCGCGCATTACCGCCTGGATCGCTGCTGGCGTGTCCGGCGAACAGCTGGCCGAGGCCTACGCCCTGGCCGTGGCCGATCGCGCTGCGACCGGCGACGCCGGGCCAATCACGGCTGGATTTCTGGACATCTTCGTCGCCAAGGTGCTGAATCCGCCCACGGCGGGCAGCAAGGTCGACGCCAAGCGCGCGGCGGCAGCCAAGGCGGCCGACCAGCAGGCATGGGTCACCAGCGCGCAGGGCATCACCGACCGCGGCGCGGAGCTGGGGATTTTTCAAGCCGAGGGCGAGGAGTTCTGGCGGTTCAAGGCCCGGGTCATCGACGCGGCGGGCCTCACCGACCAGGACAAAGCCCGGCTGCGCGCGGATTACGGGGTGAACCTGTGATCGCGGCCGTGCAGTGCGTCTACTGCGATCGCTTCACGCTGCGCGACAACGCCAAGTTCGCGGCTGTCGGCCTGGGGCGCTGCGCGCTCATGGCCGACCGTCCCGGCACTTTCGTCAGCCCGCTCTGGCAGCGCTGCTGCGCAACCTTCCAACCTGCGCCGGAGGCCAAGGCCACGGCGCGCATCGAATGGCTGCGCGACCTGCGCAGCGAGGGAGCCTGATGCCCACCCAATCCCACAGCCTGGTGCTGCCGTACCCGATCAGCGCCAACCGCTACTGGCAGAGCCGCACAGTCGCCCCGCGTGGCGGCGGCAAGCCTTTCACGACAACCTACGTCACCAAGGAGGCAATCGCCTACCGGGAAGAGGTCGCGCAGCTGGCGAAGGCCAACGGCATCCGCAAGCCGATCGCCGGCCGCGTGCGCGTCGACTTCGTGCTGTACCCCCATCGGCCGCAGGACTGGAAAACTCGCCAGCGCAAGCTGGGCACCGCCTGGGATGACTCCGTGCAATGCCTGGACCTGGACAACACGCAGAAAGTGGTGATGGACAGCCTCAAGGACGTGGTGTTCGAAGACGACGTTTGGGTACGCGAGATTCACGCCCGGCGGGCAGAGCCGGATGAGCAGGGCGCCCGGCTCGAGGTCACTGTGACGGCCCTGCTGACCTACGACCCGCAATCGGTCCTGTTTGGCACGGAGGCAACGGGATGAGCACCAGCGAACGCAACGCCGAAATCACGCGCCGGCGCCAGGCCGGCGAACGCCCCACGGACCTGGCCAAGGAGTTCGGTGTGTCACCGGAACGCGTCTGGCAGATCGTGCAGGCGGAGCAGCGCCACCAGCGCGGGGAAGCGCCGAAATCGCGCCGGCGAAACATGGGCCCAGACCAGGCCCCCGTCCATCCGGCAATTCGCCCGCGGCTGCGCCTGTGGTCCGATCGCCCGGCCGGCTCGGAGTGGTACGAATGCGTCGGCGCCGGCCGCATGGGCGTGGGCGCGACAAAGCTGGAAGCCTATGCGCGCTGGCAATCTGCGGGGCTCAGCACCACCAGCGCCACCAGCGCCAGCACCGCCAGCACCGCGGGCGCAGGCTCTGCGACGGTCCCGAAGTCTGTCCCGGCGCCAGTCGTTCCTGCCGCGCCCACCCTCACGCCGGTGCACGCTGGCCAGGTGCAGGTGCTGCCCGGCGTCACCAGCCGCAAGCCTCTGCGCATGGCCGCGACACTAGGCCTGAACGCCGAACGCATCGGCGCCCAGCCGCCCATGCACTCGATGCACGGCGGCAGCCGCGCGCGCATCGGTGGATTCCATGACCAGGAATGACCAGCCCGCCGGCCTGGCCGGTGCCCAGAATTTTCTCGATTGTCAGGAGCGCACAGTGTCCGAACCGCTTTTCAAGGGTGCCCACCAGGCGCTCACCTACGCCTTCAACTACTCCAACGGCACGCTGGACAGGCCCGCCATGGTGAAGATGGCAGACCGCACGCCGCGTACTGGTCGCGGCCTGGCCGGCGTTGATGGCGCCGCACAGGCCGGATTCATCCTGCGCGAGCTGCAGGCGCTCACGCCGCTGCACCAGCGCATCCTGGAGGCGCGATTCTTGCCGCAGACCACGCCTTGCCCGTGCTGCCGCAGCTCCGTCTGGGATCAGGACTGGTTCGCCGCAGTGCGTGCGGTATCGGATGGCGTCATGGGAAGCGGCGTTCTGTCCGGCCACGTCGTGAACCGTGCGGTGCGCGACGGCATCGTCGCCCGCTACTTCGCCGAGAAAGGCAACCGCAGTCGCGTGCTTCTGAAAGACCTGGCCATCCACGCCGGCATCAGCGAACGCACGGTGACCGATCAGAACGGAAAAATCACGATCTGGTTGCGCGGTGCGCGAATCGTGCGCAAGGGCTCCAGTGTCGTGGAAGACGGGAAGAAGGGCGAGGAAGCCCGTGCCATGGAGCTGATCGAATCGGTGCTGCGTGGCGCCGGGATTGTGGGGGAGTTGGAGGCCGTTGCTTGACTTCTGAGAATTGAACCCGCAAAATCGGCCCTATTCTGTCACTGGTCATCAGTGCGTCTGAGAACCCCGCCGGGAAACCGAGCGGGTTTTTTTATGCCGGTAGCAATTGGCGGACGAAGGGGAATTCGTAGTACAGGGCCAAGGCAGTTTTGACGAGACTTACCGTCAGGGCTGCTATCGCCAGCAGCGTCGGCAGTGTGACTTCTAAGCCGGCCCAAGTTAGATCAGTGAGCCGCGTCATGTGCTCACGGATGGTCCGCTGCGTGAGCCACCATCGGGGAATGAAGAACTCCGCATGCCCGTAAAACTGGTGAGACCCCCCTGCAGATTCCGGAAACTGCCATCCGTAGGTAAGCGTCCCTCTCTGTCCAGCGAGAGTTGGTGGTTGCCAGATAATTTCAAAGCCCCTAATCGCGTGGTCGGGAACTAATCCATCCCTCGGCGGCGTCGCAACCTGAAATTCGAGGCGGGGCCGTTTTTTGGCTACAAGCGTGTCGAACTGGTCACAAGCATATTTCTCGTTGCGCAGGCGTGATTGGGTTTTCTTCACGGCGAAGTACTCCCTTCGTGCGGATACGACCGAAGGCGAGAGACGAAAGCGCAGATAGAAGTAGATCAGTACGATTGTGGCGCATGTCCATGCGCGCCATGGCTGCACTTCGTTGAGATTTACAGCTCCAACTAGCTTTCCATCGAGCGGAATACCAAGCGCCCAAACGGCAAGGATGCCGGTCGAGACCAGCATCAGGTTCCGTCTGGCTTTTTCGGCAACGTCGTCCAGCTCCATCTCCTCTCCCTGAAAAATTGATCTGCGGCCGCGCGTAGTGTCCGCGATTGTATTTCAACCTGTTACATACCCTCCTATGTCTCGATCCAAAGCTACTGCGCTCAAGGCGGCGCGGAAGACACCTGCGCGCTCGAAACGCACGCTGTCGACCGCTGCCCGCCGTGTGGTGTCTGCGGATAGCCCCTTGTCGCCGCAGCAGCGTCGGTTCGTGGATGAGTTCGCTGCGGGCGGCTTCCAGAACCAGACCAAGGCGTATGAGGCGGCCTACAAGGCGAAAGGCGCGGCAGCGGTCAGTGGCGCGTCGCGCCTGCTGACCCAGGCTAATGTCGCTGCGGCGGTCCAGGCCATGCGCGACAAGCTGTCGGAAAAGCTGGAGGTGAAGGCGGAGCGCGTCCTGGCCGAGTGGGTGGCGATGGGCTTCTACGACCCGGCCGACCTGGTGGTCACCGATCCGAAGACGGGCGAGGTGCGCGATATCACCAGCCCGCGGGATCTGAAGCTGCTGCCGGAGCAGGTCCGCCGCTGCATCATCGGCTGGAGCTGGGACCGCAATGGCAACTTCACGCTCAAGCTGGCGCCCAAGACGCCCAATCTGGAGCTGATCGGGCGCTACTTGGGCATGTTCATCGAGCGCAAGGAATTGCGGCTGGGCGAGCTGGACAAGAAATCAGACGTCGAACTGGACCAGGCCATCGTCCAGGCCGCTGGCGAAATCGCTGCGGCCGAGGGCGTGCCCGTCGAATCCATTCTCGCCCAGCTGCGTGCGGCCGGCGGCGGGAACACGATGCACTGATGTCCAATCCGCGTTTGATGCTGGCCAGGGCGCTGCAGGAGCGTGCCTGGCGCGCCAAGCGCAACCGGTTGAAGTACTACCGGCCGTACGAGAAACAGCGGGAATTCCACGCACAGGGCGCCGACTACCGCGAGCGCCTTTTTTCTGCCGGCAACCAGTTGGGCAAGACCTATTCGGGCGCCTACGAGACGGCCATGCACCTGACCGGGCGCTACCCGGACTGGTGGGAAGGCAAGGTATTCCAGAGGCCGACCGCGGGCTGGGCGGCCTCGGTGTCCGCGGCGCTGACCCGGGACGGCATGCAGCGCCTTCTGCTGGGCCGGCCCGGCGTGGATAGCGACCGAGGCACCGCCGCTATCCCGGCCGACGCCATCAAGGAAGTGGCGCCGCTGTCCGGTGTTCCTGGCGCGGTGTCCATCATCGTGGTGCGACACGGTGGCGGCGGAGACGTTCAGGCTGGCGAGAGTGTCCTGGGCTTCCGGAACTACGAGCAGGGCCGGGCCAAGTTCCAGGCTGAGACCCTGGACTTCGTCTGGCTGGACGAAGAGCCGCCACACGACATTTACATGGAGGCCATCACCCGGACCAACACGACGTTGGGCCCGGTGTACATGACCTTCACGCCCCTGATGGGCATGTCGGAGACGGTCAAGCGCTTCCTGATCGACAAGCACACGGGCACGGTGGTGGTGTTCATGGGCATCTACGATGCCGAGCACTACACCCGCGAACAGGCCGACGCCATCCTGGCCAGCTACCCGGAGCATGAGCGCGAGGCTCGCGCGTATGGCAGGCCTGTGCTGGGCTCTGGCGCGGTGTTCCCGGTGCCGGAATCCAGCATCGTGGTGCCGCCGTTCAACATCCCAGACAGCTGGCCGCGCATCTGCGGCCTGGATCTGGGCTGGGATCACCCGACGGCCGCGGCCTGGCTGGCCCACAACCAGGACGCCGACATCGTCTATGTGTACGACGTCTACGCCGCCAAGAAGCAGCCGGTATCCGTGCACGCCAGCGCCATCAAGGGCCGCGGCAGCTGGATTCCGGTGGCCTGGCCGCACGACGCCCTGCAGGCGCAGAAGGACACCGGTACGCCGATGCGGGACGCCTACCTGGCCGAGGGCGTGTCCATGCTGCCGGAGCGCACGCAGTTCGAGGACGGCTCGAATGGCGTTGAAGCCGGCATCCAGATCATCCTCAACCGCATGGTCACCGGCCGGTTCAAGGTCTTTTCGCACCTGGAGCTGTGGCTTTCCGAATACCGCACCTATCACCGCAAGGACGGCGCCATCGTCAAGATCGATGACGACGTCATTTCCGCATCGCGCTACGGCGTGATGTCCCTCCGCTACGCAATCAACAACGTGCCCATCAATTTCAAACGACACCGGGAATCCTGGCGCGCATGAACACTTCCGTTACCGGCTTCCGCCTCCTCGATGGCGACGACGGCGCGACCGCGCACGCCCGCGACCAGGCACCGGCCGAGCCGGGCGCGTTGTCGGTTACCCAGCTGGAGCGCTGGCTCGAGGAGATCCGCGATCAGCCGTCCTGGCGGCGCGAGGCTGACAGGGCCTGCGACTACTACGATGGCAACCAGCTGGACGCCGACACGCTTGCGCGGCTCGAGGAAAAGGGCCTGGGCGCGCTGGTGACGAACCTGATCCAGCCCACAGTGAACGCAGTGCTGGGCATGGAGGCCAAGACGCGCACCGATTGGCGCGTCGGTGGAGACGACGACAAGTACCAGGACGTCGCCGAGGCGCTTTCGGCCAAAATGCACGAAACCGAGCGCGAGACGCAGGCGGACACCGCCACGTCTGAGGCATATGCTGGGCAGATCAAGGCGGGCCTGGGCGTGGTTGAGGTGTCCCGGGATAGCAATCCATTCCACTACCCGTACCGCGTCACCAACGTGCACCGGTCGGAGATGTTCTGGGACTGGCGCAGCAAGGCGCTGGACTGGAGCGATGCGCGGTACGTGGTGCGCAAGAAGCGGTACGACGCCGACCACATCGCTGCCTTCTTCCCTCAGCATCGGGAAATGATCCTGGCTGCGGCCAACTGGCGGGACTGGGCCGACTACCTGACCAGCGAGTCGCGGGCCTCCGCCGACTTCTTCAACGATGCGCTACAAGGCACCCGCACGACCTGGGACGACCTGGATTGGCGCGACATCGACCGTCGCATCGTGACGTGCTTCGAAGTCTGGTACCGGGTCTGGGTGCGCGGCCTGGTGCTGTCGCTGCCCGGCGGCCGGACACTGGAGTTCAACGACAAAAACCAGGTGCACCGCGCGCTGGTCGCGTCGGGCGTCGTGCAGCCCAAGCTGGCGGTCTACGACAAGATCCGCACGGCTTTCTACATCGGCCCCATTCGAGTGCTGGACCGCGGCACCAACCGGCGTAGGTTCCCGTATGTACCGTTCTTCGGGTACCGGGAAGACCTGACGGGCGTGCCCTATGGCCTGATCCGCGCCATGATTTCGCCGCAGGACGAGGTGAACGCCCGCGCAGCGCGCATGATGTGGCTGCTCAACAGCCGCCGAGCCTTTGTGGATTCGGACGCGCTGGACGAGAAATACAACACGATGAGCGACGCATCGCGGGAGCTGGGCAAAGCAGATGCATTCCTCGTCACCAACCCCAAAGCACTGCGGGGGCAGATCAAGGTAGAAACCAACTTCGAACTGTCCCAGCAGCAGTTCCAAATCATGCAGGAGCGCAAGCAGGCCATTCAGGAGGCCGCCGGCGTGTACGCCGCCATGATGGGACAGACGTCGAACGCCAGCTCCGGCCTGGCCATCCAGTCGCTGGTGGAGCAGGGCGTCACGACCCTGGCCAAGATCAACGATCACTACCGCATCGCGCGCCGCGGCGTGGGCAATGCGCTGCTGGACCTCATCAAAGAGGACATGACCGACCAGGCGGAAATTCTGGTCGACAACGGCACGGTCAAGCGCCGGGTGATCGTGAACATTCCCCGCAAGGATCCGGTCACGGGGCAAGCCTACAAGGAGAACGACGTTCAGACGGCGCCGGTAAAGGTTGCCCTGACCGACGTGCCCAGCACGCCTACCTATCGCGCCCAGCAGTTCGCCGCCTTCGCGGAAATCCTCAAATCCATGCCGCCCAACATGCAGGGCCTGCTGATCCCATTCGCGCTGGAAATGTCCGACTTCGGCAAGCGCAAGGAAATGGCGGAGTTCCTGCGGTCGCAGCTGGGAATCCAGGCCGACCCGAATTCCCCCGAGGCGCAGCAGGCGAAACAGCAAGCCAGCCAGGCCGCCGCGGCGCAGGCCGAGGCCGCCATGCAGGATGCTCAGTCCAAGATCGAGGAGCGCCAGGCACGCACACAGAAGCTGCTGGCTGAGGCCGAGCGCATCCGTGCCGAGGCCGGCGCGGCCGGCGACGCTGACACCGTCGGCCAAGTCGACGGCGCGATGGCGCGTTATGAGGAAGAACTGCAGAAGCTGCGCCAGCAAGCGGCCGACCGCACCACCGAATGGCAGACCCGCCTGCAGCAAACCGCCATGCACGAGGAGGCCGAGACCGTCCGGGCGCGCATCCGCGCCGAAGCGGCCACCGGCGGCGCGCAGCTGCAGGAGCGATTCACTCAACTGACCGACGAGGTCGACCACGTCCTGTCCCGCCTTGGTGGCCGGCAGGTAGCGGCCGCGTAGCGTCATACAGATTCCCCGCCCAGGGACACGGGCAATTCGCAAGCCCCCATCGAGCAATCGCTGGGGGCTTTTTTCGTTTCCACCCACGGACCTATCCGAAAACTAGGAGCAGGAAGAGATGAGCACGGAGAACACGACGGAATCCCCCATCGCCAACCTCAATGAGGTTTTGCGCGACCCCCTCAGCATGTCGGACGAGGCTCTGGCCGCGCTGATCGGTGGGCAAGAAGCCACCATCGGTGCCGACGACACCACGACCGAAGGAGCCGCCGCGGACGCCGCGGCCGGCGCCAACCCCAAGGGCGATACCAGCGGTGCAGCGCCCGGCACCGGTGAGGAAGGGACGCAGGCGCCAGCAGTTGGCGCCCAAGGCGAGCAGCTCGAATCCGTTGTGCTGACGAAGGACGGTAAGCACGCCATTCCGTACCAGGTGCTGCAGCAGGAACGCGAACGCGCGGTCCGGGCTGAGCAGATGGTTCGGGAGCTGACGTCCAAGCTGGAACTGGACCAGGCCGCAGCCCATCTGGGTAAGGCCACCAAGTCGGCCGATCTTTCCACGATCGTCGACGAGCAGCTGCTGGAACAGCTGCGCGAAGAAGCCCCCGATGTCGCCGCCCGGATGGACAACCTGATCGCCATGGTGAATGACCTGCGCGGCCAGGTGGAAGCCGGACGGCCGGCGGCCGACGAGGCCGAGACCGCGCGGCGCGAACAGCAGGTCCAGGCCATCGTGTCTGTCGAGGACACCATCCAGGCAAACCAGAAACTCGCCCACCTCCGTACCACTGACCCGGCCGCGTTCAACGAGGTTGCCGACATCGACTCCATGCTGCGCAGCCGCGCGGCCTGGAAGGACAAGCCGCTCGCCGAGCGGTTCGATGCGGCCCTCCGAATGTACGAAGCCGAACGCGGCACGATCGAGCTGCCCGGCCAGGCCCAGGCCGCGGCCGGACAGCAGCCAGCCGATCAAGCCGCGCGCGTTGCGCAAGCCGTCGCCAAGGCGCAGGCGACCGCATCGGGTCCTTCCACGCTTTCCGATATCCCTGGCGGCCAACCGGCCGCCGGTTCTCAGGCTGACGCCATGACGGCGCTGTCGGGCAGTGCCCTGACGGACCACTTCATGAATATGTCGCCTGATGAAATCGAAGCGCAGCTGGCGCGCCTCTCTTCGTAATCCTCACGAACTGGAGGCTATATGTCCCAAACTACCGTTCCCGTTGGCTCGCCGCTCGCGCGCAAGGTCTTTGGCGCGGCGCTGTTCGCCAACACTCAACGTCAGCCCTCGCTGATGAACAACCTGACCGGCGCGGCGCCGAAGCAGTCGGCGGCCGAGGCGAAGCTGAAAGGCCAGACCAGCCCGGATATGCCCCTGGTCCGCGTGACCGACCTGACGAAGTCTCAGGGCGATCAGGTGAGCGTCGACCTCATCAACCAGACCGGCGGCAAGCCGATCATGGGCGACAAGCAGGCCGAGGGCAAAGGCGAGCGCCTGGATATGTCCAGCATGGACATCCGAATCGACCTGGCCACCAAGGTGGTCGACGCCGGCGGCAAGATGACCCAGCAGCGCACCGTGCACAACCTGCGCGGCCTGGCGATGGCGAACCTGCAGGGCTGGTTCCGCCGTTTCAACGACCAGTCCACCATCGTGCACCTGGCTGGCACCCGCGGCTCCCAGGTCGGCACCGACTGGGTGGTGCCCATGGCATCCGATCCCGATTTCGCCGAAATCATGATCAACCCCGTCAAGGCGCCGACCTTCAACCGCCACTGGGTCGCCGACGGCACTTCTCTGATTCAGGGCGGCCAGGCGCTGAACGCGATCGACACCACCGACACGTTCAAGCTGGAACACCTGGACCACCTGGGCGCGATCATCGACGACATGGAGTTCAAGCTCCAGCCGATCAAGATCGCGGGCGATGCCGCCGCCGATGACGAGCCGCTGTACCTGCTGCTGGTCACGAACCGCATGTGGCAGAGCATCCTGACCAACACGGCGGCCAACAGCCTGCAGTGGCGCACCTTCCTCCAGAATGCCTGGAACCGCGCCTCGTCGTTCACTGGCCCGAAGAAGCACCCGTTGTTCACGGGGGAGGCCGGTATCTGGCACAACATTCTGGTGCGCAAGATGGACCGCGCCATCCGCCTGAACCCGGGCGACTCGGTCCAGTACTGCACGCAGGCCGGCCAGGCCACCGCGGCCCAGGCCGACGTCACCATCCCGACGCTGCAACCGGGATTCGCCGTCGACCGCGGCATGCTGCTGGGCGCGCAGGCGCTGGCCCACGTCTACGGCAAGAACCAGGGCTCCGAAACGTACGCCAACTGGATGGAGAACCGCTACAACTTCGAGCGCAATCTCGAGGTCGCGGGCGAAGTCATGTGCGGCAAGGCGAAGCTCCGCTTCTCGGTGCCGGACGCGCGCGGCAACAAGATCCCGACGGACCACGGCGTGATGGTGCTGGACACCGTCGTCAACCTCAACACCTGATCGGCGGCGGGCGGCCGCGGGCCGCCTGCTTTCGGTGGAACTGGAGAAATTCATGGATCGCTACTCTCCCGACTACAACTCGAAGCCCCTGCACACGCAGGCCTTCGGCAATGCCTGGGTGGAAACCTACAGCTATCGCAGCGCCGCCACGGCAGCTGACAAGCTCTATCTCGGCGTTATCCCTGGCGGCATCCTGGTCACGGCCCTGAGCCTGATCACGGACGCGGCCGGTGCCGGCGTCAAGGTGGACCTCGGTTTCGAGCCTTACGACGCCAGCGATGGTCCCGTCGCGGACCTGGACGCCTGGCTGGCCGCCGGTGACATTGCCACGGCTGGCGTCGTCTCCTCCGCGGCTCATCCCATCCTGTTCAAACGTCCGGTCAAACTGGTCGCCACGATCAGCGGCGCCAACTTCACGGGCGCGCCGCAGCTGACGGCCGTGGTGAACGGCCAGATGGTGGGCGTCGCCTAGATCCTTTCGGGGCTGTCTCGCCGCCTAGTGCGGCGTTCAGGGGCTGGGTGGGCAACCGCCTGGCCCCGTTTTTTTTGGGAGTTCCCATGGAGCAAAGCAATCTCATCCCGATCATGTACATCGGGAAGAAGGAACGGAAGGTGGACACCGTGGCCGGCACCGGCCTGGAGTGGCGGGCCAACGAAATCCACTTCGTCCCGCCGCTGATCGCCAGCAAGTTGATCCGTTACCCCGACGTTTGGCGCGAAGCCTGGGACGAAGCAGAAGAAGACCCGGGCCGCGTCGGCCTGGTGGTGACCGACCCGCAAACCGGCACGGCCGCCGGGCAAGGGACCGAGCAGTCCCAGATCCCACCGTTCAACATGCCGAATCTGCAGGGCATGAAGAAGGAAGACCTGGTGGCGTTTTCCCTCGGCCAGTTCAATCACCAGCTGGACAACGGCCTCAAGAAGGACGAGATGATCCAGCGGATTGTCAGCCTGGCCAACTCGCGCGCGGCTGGCGAGCCGAACTAAATGGCGACCCTGGCAGATTTCGAGCGGTTCGTCGTGCCGTTCGTCGAGGGCGCGCCAGCGCCTGCTGTAGATGACGCGATCGTCGACGCTGCCATCGAGTTCTGCACCCGCACGCGTCTGCTTCGGGCCTTCCTCGACCCGGTGACGCTGGTGCCCGGCACGACCGAGTATGAGCTGGACGCGCCCGAGGCCGACACGCAGATCGTGGGCGTGATGGCCGCCTGGCTGCCTGAGGGCGTGCTGACCTCCGCAACACGCCCGGAGCTGGAGGAAGTGTTCCCGGACGGATGGGCCTGGCGCCAAGTCGGCACCACGGCCGAAATCTCCCGGTTCTACTGTCGCCTCCCAGGGATCATCCAGCTGGTGCCATCCCTGACCGTCAAGGCGCCGCGGGCGCTGCGTCTGGAGGTGGCCTATGCGCCCACGCGCACCGCCAGGGAGCTGGCCGACGTGCTGCTGAATTTCTACGCCGAACACCTGGCGAACGGTGCACTGGCGCGCCTGCATCAGCACAAGGCGGGGTATGCGGACGCCGGCAGGGCCGGAGGATACCTGGCCGACTTTGACCGGGCCTGCAACGTCCTGGCCGACGATGGCGCGCGCGGCTTCGTCAAGCGGCAAATGCGCACGGGTGGAGACGAGTTCCGATGAAGGTATCCGAAGTGCTGGACCGGGCGCGCACCATCCTGCAGGACAACGCCGCCGTGTATTGGGAAGCGGCTGAGCTGCCCATGTGGCTGAGCGATGGCCGGCTCGAAGCGTACCGCCTGCGGCCGGACATCTATGAGGTGACGGAGCATTTCGCATGCGCGGAGGGCTACCGTCAGCAGTTGCCGGGCGGCGCCCGGTTGTTGTTCGACGTTCCCCGCAACGTGTCGGCGCCGCGCCAGCGCGCAATAACCGTGGCGGACGCCGGCGCGCTGGCACGTGTGCGGCCGAACTGGCGCAGCCAGGCCAAGGCGGCGGAAGTCCGCCACTTCCTCTATGACGAGCGCAGCCCCGGGCAGTTCGACGTCTATCCGCCCGCGCGCGCCGGCGTCGTGGTCGAGGTGTCCTATGCGAAACGTCCCGCGGCTGTTACGCAGGACCAGGGCACAGTCGAATTGGTGGAAGAGGGCGAGTATGCGCCGGCCCTGGTCGACTACGTCCTGTATCGGGCCTTCCTGAAGGAGGCCGACACAGTGCCCGCGTTCCACCAGCGCGCCGCGCAGCACCTGGCTGCGTGCCAGGCCACCTTGACAGGCGACGTCACTGCGAAGGCAATGACGAGCCCCAACGAACAGAAATAGCTATGGCCGCGACCAAGATTCGACTGGTGCAGGGCGACACCGCGCCCGACCTCATCCTGTCGCTTACGGACGAGCGGACCGGCCTGCCGATTGACGTGTCCGGCGCGGGTACCGCAGTGCGCGTCCTGTTCCGCGAAGTTGGCGGCGAGCAGGTGAAGGCGACGATGAGCGCATTTCCCATCGCGGGGTACCAGAACCCCGAGACGCAGGAAATTGAATTCATGCCGCCTTACACGGTACCTGGTCGGGGCGGGCGCGTGGTGATGCAGTGGTCGCAGACCGCCCTGGATACAGCCGGCGAGTTCGAGGCGGAAGTCGAGACGCGGTTTCCTGACGGCCGCATTCAGACCGCCTTCGGCATCCTGAAATTCCAGGTCCGTGACCAGTTCTAAGAATTCACCTGGTGGCGTGCACGTCGAACAGGAAATTGTGCAGCCGTCAGTCCGGGTGGAGGTGCCTGGTGTCGACTACCGCCAGTCCTACGCCGACAACTATGTTGAGCCGCTTTACGTGGGCGAACCGTATCTGCTTGGGGCCTTCATCAAGGCGCTGCCCAGTTGGATCGCAGTGCAGGTCCATGCAGCGCTGGACGCGCGCGGCCAGAACCCAGTGTTGCTAGACATGGCGACGGCGCAAGAGGTCTTTTCGCTGGTCCGCACGATTCTAGCTTCGGACCAAGCATCTGCGGTGGACGCCGTCATATTGCGCCAGGTGGCGGCCTGGATGGATTCGACCATGGCGCTGGATCCATTGGCGCTAGCAGCCACCATTCCCGTGTCATCTTTGGCTACAGCTCTGGATGGTGTCGTCTTCGGCTATCCGCAAGTCGATACGGGTGCGAGCACGGACTTTGTCACCACAGGGATAGAGACGGCGCTGCGCGACCCAGCCACAGCGCTGGATGCGTTCGCGCTGCTGCTCTCCAGCAATTTCCTGGATGTCGCGGCCGCAGCCGATAACGGGTCGCTCCACAAGCAGAACTATGCCGCGGGCTACGTCGAAAACACGTATGTCGGCGAACTCATCACCTTTTAGGAATCTAGACCTATGAAAGAACAGGCTCAGCTGGCGAGCAGGGCTGGTGCGCTCGGTCGCCTCGAAATCATTGCCCAACGCGGCAAGACCGGTCTGGTGGAGCGCTTCATCGTCGACAACATATGGGTCGACGGCGGGCTTGGCTACATTGCCGCGCGGTGCGCTGGCGAGGCGGTGAATCCCATCTCGCACATGTCGGCTGGTACGTCCGCCACAGGCGCCGCCGGCACCGATGTGGCGCTGGGTGCAGAGATTGCGGGCGCACGCCGTGCCGTCACGATTTCCGGGACTGGTGCGGAGCGGACGTATTCGGCGGTGTTCCCCGCTGGTGTCGCGACTGGGCCGTGGCGCGAGGCGGGGCTTTTCAACGCGGCCGCCAGCGGACTCATGACGAACCGGACGGTGTTCGGGGCGAAAACGAAGGATCCGGAAGACGTGTTCACGATCAACTGGACCCTGCGACACGTGCGGAGCTGATATGCCTCAGATTCTGAGCCTTCGCCGGCTTTTCTCGCGGCTCCTCACCTCGGACGAGGTCGATGACAACTTCCTCAGTGTTGCGACCGACTTCGCCGGGGCGACGGATCCCGCGGGCGTGCCTGGCGCCAGCGTCTTCCCCTACATGCGCTGGGCTGATACAGGAACCGGTTGGTTGAAGCGGCGCAACGCTGCGAACACTGGTTGGATTTCTGAAGGTCGGCTTCTGCGCCAAGCGATGCAGCTGTTCAGCCCCGGCGAGATTCCCACCACGAACATTGGAGATATCCAGGTGGATGGGCAGGGCCTGCACCGATGGGATAGCACTGCGTACGCGCGGGTGCGCTCATCGATCAACGAGCGCACGGATACCGCCACTCAGGTTTTTGTCGCCCTGGGCGGACTAGCCGCGAACGGCGCGATCATCGAGCTTGGCTCCAATTCCAATGGCACTTGGATCAAGTACGGTGATGGGACGATGTTTTGTTTCATCCACCGCCAGTTGGATATGACGGGAGCGGTGTTCACCTCTAACGGGGCATTTTCTTATTACGCGATAGGCGGAAGCATCATTATTCCTGCCGCTTTCATTACTACTCCAATCATTGTTTCGGCCACTTTTTCAGACAATGATATTGGCAGTCGGGCGGCATACCTGGGCAACGCTGGAATACCGACCACTACAGGTCTGTCGGGTATGTATTTGGTCTCCCCAAATCCTTCACCGGGAGCTGCAAGCTCTGGGATCATCCGTTTCGTAATTGTGGGGCGCTGGAAATGATCATCAAGCTGTCACCAATTTGCTGGGATAGGGAACTGACTGTGGCCAAGTCAGGGGACGCGCTCACCATCAACGGTGAGGTGTTCGACTTTTCGCCGCTGCCGGACGGCAGTAAGTTGCCGCATGCGGCCATCAATTGCGAGTTCATCGTCGGCGACGTGACGCGCGAAGGAGGTGCCCTGACGGTGTCTCTGCTTATGCCCCACGCTGCAGACGCCAGCGAGGCCGCGCGCTTTCCCGGAGATATCGTCAACCCCCCGGATGGGCTGCTGGAGCTGCCGCAATGAACATCGACTGGAAGCAGGTTTCAGGGATTCAGACCGGTCCAGGTCGGGTGATTCCTCGGGTTGTTTCGCGTTACCAAGGTCGAGAAGCAATGCGCCTGACGCCCTACGGAAACCCCGCGGACGGCGTGTCCCTCTTCGACGCCGCGGTGGCCCGTCTGAGCCTTCCGGAGACTCCCCCGTACTACATGCGGGCCTGGGATGAGCTTCAAGATTTCGAGTTCGACAGCCCGATGCTGGTGGCTGTCGCCGACGAGTTGGGCCTGACGCAGGAGGATCGGGTGTCCCTGTTCCTCTTCGGTGCATCCCTCAGGGCGTAGCGGTGGCTGCGCTCAACGAACAATGAACTAAGGGCCCGAGCCCACCATACCGGAGAAATTATGGCTGAACCTACCAGCGGAATCGGCGCGGCAGTGTCCACCGCGTCGGGGCTGCTCTTTGGGGCGATGCTTCCAGGGGTGGATGGCGGAGCGCTCATAGGGGCGTTTGCTGGCGCCGCAGTATTCATCCTGCACAACAACGAGCTGGGCGTCGCAAAGCGCCTGGTGTATGGCCTGGTGTCCTGGCTGATCGGCTACTTCGCCGCGCCTGAGCTGGGGAGCCTGACAGGCATCCGAGAAACCGTTGTGACTGGGTTTGGCGCGGCCGCGGTGGCCGTGACCCTGGCCCTGACCTTGATCGAGAAGATCAAAGCCGGCGATTTGACGTTCTGGAAGCGGGGAGGCTGACATGCAACCAGCGGACCTGAGCAGCGCCATCACGGGCCACCATTTGGTGGCCCTTCTTTTTGTGGTCGCCAATTTCGCCACGGCCTTGCGCTTGGCCTGCTATCGCCGGCGCGGCGCGCGCTACCGGCCGGGCATGGCGGTGGTCGCCTACCTGATGTTCGTCTTCACGGGTGGGCAGGCCCTGGACGTCGCCGTGCGCCACGGTACGGTGTCGGCCTGGCAGCTGGGCCTGGCGGTCTTGCTGGCGATCCTGGTGTTCCGGGCCCGCGGCAATGTCGCGGCGATCGGCAAACCGGCGGCGCGTGCGAGGTAGACATGAGGGAGGCGATCAAGGCGTTCTCCGGCATGCTGCCGAGGGTGGAACCGCACCTGCTGCCGCCTGGCGCCAGCCAGGACATGCTGAATGTCAACGTTGTGCGCGGCTCGCTGGTGCCGCGCCGGGCGCCGGCCCAGGTGGCGGCGTTGGCGAAGGCCGCGCCGATCCTGTCCATCTACAGATTCGGCCGCAGCCTGGATGACGATTCCCGGTTTTGGTTCCACTGGCGGCAGGACACCGACGTGGCGCGCGGGCCGATCCCGGATGACACGCAGGAGCGCACCTACTTTACCGAGGCCGGCCAGCCGCCACGGGTGACGGATTCGACCATGGCGACCACTGGCGCGCAGATGCCGTCCGCTTGGTATCGCCTTGGAATCCCCGCCGCTACCGCGCCGGCTGCCGTAACCGTCACGCCCCAGCCGAATCCGCCGGCAAACCTTGAGCGGCAATCCTGCCGGTTGGCCTATACGTTTGTGTCCGCATGGGGCGAAGAAGGACCGCCGAACTTGGTGACCGACGCGTTCGACGCGGCCACGGCCGACACGATCAACGTGTTGAACATGCAGGGCCCGCCTACCGGCGAATACAACATCCAGCTCAAACGGCTGTACCTGTCCACTACGGACGCGGCAGGGACGGCGGTGCTGCGCTTCTGGAAGGAAATCCCGGCCGGTGCCGTGACCTTCAGCGACAAGGTCGACTTCACCATGCTGGGCGAAGCGCTGCCAGAGCGCTCCCTGGTGCCGCCGCCGGCGGACTTGTTCGGCCTGATGACGCACCCCGCCGGGTTCATGGTCGGATTCTCCGATAAGCGTGTGTGCCGGTCGGAGGTATTCAAGCCCTACGGCTGGCCCTACTTTTCGCCCGTGGCCGATGAAATCGTGGGCGGCGCGATCATGGGACAAGCAACGGTCATCTGCACCAAGGGCGACACCTATCTCGCCACCCAGGCGGATCCGGTCACGATGACGCCGGTGCGCCTGGAAGGCCACCAGCCCTGTGTGGCGAAGCGCACCATCAAGCCGTTCAAGGGCGGCGTGGTCTATGCGTCGCCTGACGGCCTGGCCATGGTGGACCCGACCGGCGGCCTTTCGTTGGTCACGGAGGCGCTCCTGACACGCGAGCAGTGGCAGGCGTACCGGCCCGAGTCGATGCATGCTGCGGTCCACGACAACCGGTATTTCTGCTGGTACGACACCGGGACCGTGCGCGGTGGGCTGATCTTCGACCTCACCAGCGGCGCGATGAGCCTGACGCGGACAGACGTGTATGCCACGGCCAGCTTTTCGGATGGACGCCGCGACGAGCTTTTCCTGGTGCTGGGTGGCACCACCGTGCACAAGTGGGAGGGCGCCGGCGCGCGCCTGGCCATGCGCCACCTCAGCAAGCGCTACATCCTCGAACGGCCGCAAAACATCGGCGCGGTCCAAGTCATCGCCGACGCCTACCCGATCCAGTTTGAACTGATGGCGGTTATCGAGTCATCGACGGGGCCGCGAGAGGTGCGCGTTTCGGCGCAGGTGATGAACGGTCGCCCATTCCGTCTGCCAGGGAACTACCGGGCCCGGCAATTCGAGTACTCCGTCAGCGGGACTGCAGCGGTCACCGAGGTGACGGTGGCGTCCACCTTGGGCAACGTGACGGCGGTCTGACGATGGCGACTTCCTCTGTAACGGGCCTTCGCTACGCGGAGCTGCCCGCGGTGGATAGCGCACGCTTCCAGGACAACCCAGCCGCGACGCGCGCGATGGAGCAGGTGCGCCAGATCCTGCAGACACGCTTTGGCAAGGGAGGCCAGCCGGTCGATCGTGCCGTAACCTGGGGCGACCTGGTCGAGAATGGCATCGTCACGATGATGGGGGCCACCGGCAAGCCCATCCTGGTGAAGAACCCGGGCGGCCAGTTCCAGCCCTCTCTGCCCCCTGTGGTCGATGGAATCCCGCCCGCGCCAACCGGCTTGAAGGTGACGCCCGGCCTGGGCACGGTCATCCTGGAGTGGGACAAGCCGAACTTCGCCTATTTCGGCTATGCCGAGATTTTCCGCGGCACCACCAACAATGTCGCGCAGGCGGTGAACGTCGGCCAGACCACGGGCTGGGTCTACGCGGATCCGGTGGGCGGCGCCGGCGGCGTGACCTACTTCTACTGGATCCGGTACATCTCCAGCGGTGGCAAGGTCGGGCCGTTCAACGCTGTTGGTGGCGGGCAGGGCGCCGTCTCACTCGACCCCAGCTATCTGATCGACGTGCTATCGGCCGCCGGCGACCCCAAGGCGCTGCTGTACGAGATTCACGAACCCACCGTCATCAATGGCGTGCCCGTGCCGCCGGGCATCTACATCCGGAACCTGTACGTCGCGAACGGCTCGATCGGGACGCTGCAGCTGGGCAACGCCGTCATCACGGACGCAAAGGTGGCAAGCCTGTCCGCGGGAAAGATCACCTTCGGCGAGATGAGCGGCGACCGCATCGCGGTGAACAGCCTGAACGCCGACCGGCTCACGGTGGCGACCTTGTCGGCGCGTCTGGCGATCATCACCGACGCCTACGTGAAGTCGGCCAATATCCAGTACGCGGCGATTCAGGATGGGCACATCGCCAATCTCAGCGCGGAGAAGATCACGGCCGGCTACCTGAACGTCGCGCGGCTCGCGGGCGGATCGGTCACGGCCGACAAGCTGAACGTGACCGCGCTGTCCGCCATCTCGGCCACGATCGGCCTATTGCGCACGGCGGCGTCTGGCGCACGCCTGGAAATCCGCGACAACCTGCTGCTGGTGTTCGATGCCAACAACGTGCTGCGCGTGCGCCTGGGGATCTGGTAATGCCAGTGGGCGTGGAAACCTATGGCCCGGGCGGCGCGGTCCTGGTGTCGTACACGGCGAAGATTCCGGCCCATTTTGGGGAGTTGAACACCGGGAAGTCGAGCGGGAGCTACAGCGACGCGCGCCTGGCAACGGGGATCCCCTGGATTTCCACCATACCCCAGGGTTCCCCTGGTCAGCTGAGCGCGCCGGCCGTGACGCTGAGCGGCACCACGATTAGCTGGAGTTTCCTGGATGGCGTACCGGGCGACAGGGTCGCCGTGACGGTCTTATACGGGGTGCGGTGATGGAAGTTGGCTTTCAGACGATGTCGGGGCTTGGCGAGGTTCTCGTCGACACCAACAACATCAAGATGTTCTTGCGGCATGCCGGGATTGCCAGCAACTCCGTGACCTTGCCGGCTATCGCGCCCGTCGTCTATTTCCGCCCCCTGGGTGCCCCCTCATACCTGACCTTCGCGAGCCTGTCGGGCGGGCAGCTGCAGCTGACATTCCGAAACCCGTGCGAGTACTACGTCTTTGACCGGCCGGTTGAACCGAGCTTTCTGGACACGTTCGATGGGGCGGGGGTGCAGATTTTCACGGCTGCGCAAAGGCCTATGAACGTCATCGGCAGCGTAGAAATTCCGGCCTATTACAACGCCTATCGCCTGGCCTACCAGGACGGCTGGACCTACGGCGGCCTGGTCTCGGGGAAGTACGCCTACAACCAGAGTTTCATTCGCCAGGGATACAACATTTTCCCGGCGGCCGGGGGCGGGTGGGAATCGTATCTCATGGCCGAACAGCTGGCGCCTACGCCAAATGGCTTTTTTGCCAGCTTTCCAGAGTTCGGCGTGCGCTTCTATGGCTGGGCTCCCGTCCGGCAAAACACGTTCTATTCGTTCATGCCCAACGTGCAGGTGTCGATCATCGACGTTGCGGGCATTCTCTAACACGCCTTCGGAGCGGACCAAATGCAAAAGGAAATCGAGAGCGCCATTTTCTCCAACGTGGGGAACAGGCTGACGCAGGAACTGGCCATCGGGCTGGTGATGGTGGTCATGCAGGTTGCGGGTCAGGCAGTGGACGCGGCGCGCGCGGAGACGTCGGAGCCGCCGGCTGATCCTGGTGCTGGGCAACTTCCGGACGGCATCCAGGTGGCCCCCGCCGCAGCACCGGTCGGCTCGCTGGGTGAAACCTCGTTTGTAGCGCCGGGGTACGCCCGACAGGACGGCCAGGCGCCGGCGGCGCCCGCCAGACCGCGGCGAGCCAGAAAGCCGACCACCCCCAAGAAGGCGCGCCCATGAGCGCGCCTTTTTTTTCCCAGGACACTGCGCTGCGCTGGATGCGCGGCAACGAGGCGGCCGTCGAGTTCTTACGCGGCATGTTCCAAGTGGCGCACTTCTACGACGACCTGGTCGACCGGGACCGGGTGATCAGCGATGCCGACGTGCACGGCGCCATGTTTCAGGCGCTGATCCTGCTGCCGCGCAACGCGTTCTACCGCGCCCATTTCGCGGATCTGAACGCCGTTCTGGCGAACGCCATCACGAACTGGCAGATAGCGACCGAGCTGGAGCGCGGCGGCGGTGTACCCGCCAAGCGCACCGCCTACGTGCTGCGCGCCTCCTACGTCGACCTGGTGACGCACAGCGCGCTGCTGGTGGGCGGCCAGGCCTGGGCGCGTCAGGTGGGCGTCGAGCTGCGCCAGCTTGCCGAGCCCTATCCCGAATACTTGACCAACCTGGAGGCCGAGATGGCCACGCGAGGGGACTGACATGGGCTGCATGTCCACGGAAGTGAAGCAGGATCCGGCCGTCGGCCGGGCGCAGGAGGCGAACGCCCAGCTGGGCATGCGTGCCCAAGACCTGGCTGAGCGGAATTTCGACTGGAACCAGAAGCTGACGGAGGAGTTCGCGCCGACCTACAAGCAGCTCCTGAACTCTGCGGCGGCCGAGAGTCAGAAGAACGCCGCCCGCGGGGATGACCAATGGCAGCAATACAAGGACGTCTTTCAACCCATCGAAAACAAGATGGCGGACGAGGCGATGAACTACGACTCGCCGGAGGAGGTCGCGCGGCGCGAAGGCCTGGCCGCCGCCACTGTCGGTCGCCAGTTCGACAACGCCCAGGCCCAGACGTCGCGCGAAATGGCGCGCATGGGCGTCTCGCCCACCAGCAGCCTGGGCGCTGACGCAATGACAGACCAGGCCAATGCGCGCGCGCTGGCGACGGCCGGCGCGGTGACGGAGGAGCGCAACAACACGAAGCTGCTGGGCATGAGCCTGCGCGAGAACGCGGCGCGGTTCGGGCGGAACCAGACGGGTACCGGGATCGCTGCATCCCAGGCTGCGCTGGCCGGCGGAAATGCGGCCACCGGAATCATGGGGAGCCAGACTGCGCAGGGGAATGCGGCGGGCACCGGGCAGGGGCTGCTGGGCACGGCCGGCGGCGCCTTCAATTCCATGGGCAATCTGGGCTTGAGCCAGATGCAGATGCAGCAGCAGGCCAATTCGTCCAGCCAGGCGGGGCTTGGGTCGTTGATCGGCACTGGCTTGATGGCTGGGGCGATGGCCTTCTCCTCCAAGGAGCTGAAGGAGGACGGCGCGCCGGTGGACGACGACGAAGCCCTGGCTGGCCTGACGAAGGTGCCTGTGGAGAGCTGGAAGTACCAGGACGGGGTGGCGGATGGCGGGCGCCATGTCGGCCCCTACGCCGAAGACATGCAGGCGCAGTTCGGTGATCGGGTGGCGCCAGGCGGCGTCGGCCTGGACATGGTCAGTGTCAGTGGCCAGCACCACGCCGCCATCCGCGCGCTGGCTAAGAAGGTGGCACGGCTGGAGCGACGCCGAGGCGCCGCGGGCGCGGAGGACTTTGGGCTGGAACCTGTGGCACTGGGCAAAGAGGCTGGCGGGCTGCCGTCGGCATTGGCCGGCGACTTGTCGGCGGGGTTGGTTGGACTGGAGAGGATCTGAGATGGCCGGAATCGGAAGTTTCGCGGGTGGCCTGGCCGATGGGCTGCGGAATGGAATGGCGATAGGGAGTGCGTACAACCGCGCCGCGGAAGAACGGCGAGCGCGAGAGGCGGACAAGAAGATCGCGGGCGCGCTGGCCGGTGACGATACTCAGCAACCGGCGCAGGCCGGCCTCGAGCGTATCCAGGTTCCCGAGGCTGTCGTCGACGGGGCAGCATTGCCTGAGATGGGCGGCCTGCAGCGTGTGCCACTCAATGCCCCTGTGGCGCCCACGGCGGGCGCGGAACCGGGTGCGGCAGCGGCAGGCTTGGCTGACGTCCTGCCCGGCGCGCAATGGGGGGCTGGTACTGCCGTCCGTCCCGGAGGCTCGCCGCTGGCTGGTGCGCTGGAAAAAAAAAGCACACAAGCCGCTGATTTCCTAGGCGGCGGCGACTTCGGTCAGGTCGCCGACGGGCTGACGCGCGCCTATCGCAAGGCCCTGGAGCTGGGCGAGCCAGGCCGTGCGATGGAGTTGCTAGCAGGCCGTGAGCGATTCATCGGACAGCACCGGGAACAGGCGTTCGCAACGGCACAGAGCCGTTACCAGCTGACTGGTGACCCGAACTCCTTTGTGCCTTTCGTGAACCGCTTTATGCCGGGCGGCATCGAGGTGACGTCGATCAATCGGCGAGCGGAGCAGGCCGGCGGCGCTCCGTTGTACGACTTCGTCGGCGTAGACACCGCCACGGGAAAGCCGGTGCAGCAGCCCATTACCGAACATATGCTGCAGAGCTTTGTGCAGAGCATCAGCGATCCGAAGGCCCAGCAGGCCATGGTGGCGCAGCAGGCGAAGCTCCTGTATCAGGCGGAGGAAAAACGCCGTGATGCGCTGCTGGCCAGCCAGCTGCGCAAGGACGAAGAGGCGAGCAAGCCACGCATCCTGAACAAGGATCAGACCTTGTATACGCCCGACGGCAAAGGGGGTATGCGAGTGGGCGCCAAGGGCAGCGAGGCGGGCAAGCCGACGATGGTCACTTCCGACAAGGATTTCGCCAATCACGTTATGAGGCTGTTCAAGGTGGACAGCATGGAGGGGTTGGGCGAAGACGAGCGCAAGCGCGTTGGTGACGTCATCGCGATTGGCGAGAACATCAATCGTATGAACGCGGGTATGCCTGGGGGCGAGGTACTGACGCCGGCGAACCTCGCAGAGCTGTCCCAACGGGTTCGGGCGGGAACCGCTGAGTTTGAGCCGGTCTCGCTTGAGGATGGGGGTATCGGCTTCACCGTTCGACACGAGGGAGCCCGAATACAAGTGCCGCTGTCGGCTGTTCCTAACCAGGTGCAGCAGATGGTTGCCGCGCGGCTAGAGGGCGGTGAACCTGTGCGGGCTTCGCAGCCTCAGCGTGCTGCGCGCACGACTGCGCCGAGTGCATCAGGTGGCGCAGCCTCTCGTCGACAACCGGCGCAGACGCGCGATGTTGCCGGCGCCAACTCGTCTGAAAGGGATAACCCCGCTGGCGCGCAACTAGACGCTGCCCGCGCACAGCTGCGTCAAGCGGAGACTGCTGTAAGACAGCTTCGTACCAGCCCCCCTGGCCTAAAAGCAGGAGCGCAAGCCCGGGCCGAACACGCGGCACAGCTGGAGCAGGCCGAGCGAGACGTGGAGTTGGCGAAGGTAGCGGAACGAGCAGCAGCAGATGGCTGGGCGCGCGCTACGGAAGGTTCGGAAATCACGCGGGCCGCAATGGGGCGGGCGAATGCAGGGGGTATGAATGGAAGCCTTTGAAAACACCGGAGCAGATAGTCAGTTTGCAGAGGACGCTGGGGCACGCCGTGCGGCGGTGCGCGAGGCTCAGCGCATACGCTTCTCTGAAGGAAAGGCATCGGCGGCCGCGATGGCGGCGCCCGCGCCGTTCTCGTTTCGAGTGGTGGACTATTTGCAGCCGGCAGAGGTGGAAGGATCGACCGAGTTCTCCGACTATCCCAAGACCCTAGCCGGTGGCGCCATCAAGGGAGCGGGCAGCGCCGTGCGAGGCGTCGGGAAGGTGGCAGAAGGCCTGGGCCGTGTGGGCGTCACGGCGCTCAATCAAGCCTTTGACGCGGGCCTGGATGTGCCCACCAACCCGCTCGAAGGGGCCGCGGATACCACGCATCGCCTGGGTGAGCGCGTCCTGGACTCTCGGACGGACGAAGCGAAGCGCCGCGAGGCGGATTCGCAGCCTGCTGGCGATCTGGACAAACCTGACACATGGACCTTCGGCCGCGACCCCTCCGCGTCAGGTCTGGCCCTGCAGGGGCTGAATGCCCTGGGGAGCAGCGCAGTCCCCATCGCGGCGGCCGCCGCGGCCGGCCCGTTGGGTATCGGTGCGCGGATGGCGGCCGGCGCAGCGGCGGGTGGCGCTCAAGGTGGTGGCAACGCGATTGAGCAGGCGCGCGAAACCATCGACGGAATGGATGATGAGCAGCTGGCCGCGGCTTCGTCCGCCTACCGCGACCTTGTCGCGAAGGGGGCGACCCCGGAACAGGCCCGCGCGCGTGTTCGGGCGGATGCAGAGGAAGCTGCGTTCGGGCGGACACTGCCTGTGTCCGCGCTGGGCGGTGCCGCGACTGGCCGCATTCTCTCGCCGGCGGGCCGAGTCCTGGGCGATCGCGGCGTGGTCGCGCAGACTCTCGGGCGCGCAGGTCTGGCCGGTACGGAGGAAGCCGTCCAGGAAGTGGGCGAGGGCGTCGCCACGCAGACGGGTATCAATGCCGGCGCCGGCATGGGCTTGGATCCGCTCGAGGGGTCCTTCGGCAATGCTGCTCTGGGCTTTGTCGCGGGCATGGGGCCGGGCGCTGTACATGGGGCGGCGGATGGTGTGCGCAGCCGAGGCATGCCGACGGCGCCCAGCCTGGAGGCGACCGACGTGACGCACGCCAGCGGCAAGCCGTTTGTCACGGCCAGCGCCGCGCGCCAGCGCGCCGCGGAGCTGGGTGAAGGTGCGCAGGTCATGCGCCACGAAAATGGCTTCATCGTTCGGCCTGGACGGCAGGTCGAGGAGTCTGGAACGACGACGCCACCGATAACTCCGTCCTACTCGCCGGGTGAGAGTATTTGGTTGCGCGATCGTGGGTATGGGCAGGAAGTTCCCGTGGAATTCCTGGGCGCAGTGGACATTGAGCCGTCTACGCAGGCTGGTGGGGAGCCGATGGCTAGGGTGCGCACGGAAGACGGCGAGGAAAAGACCGTGCCCATGGCCCAGCTAGATCGAGAATTCACGATGCGGGTCGGTGGTACGCCGCCTTCTGCTGGATCGGAACCGGCTCTCCCCAATACGCCGGATTCGTTCACGCGCGGCCAGCAGGTGTACCTGCGCCAGAACGGCCGCGAGCTGCCCGTCGAGTTCCTGGGGGTGGAGCGGAACGCCGCGACCGCCCGGCCTGGCGGGGAGCCGTTGGCGCGGATCCGAACGGCGGATGGTCGCGGGCGCTTTGTGCGCCTGTCGGAGCTGGCCGCCGACCCGCTGCCCGGCAACGCTCTGCGCGAGGCGATGGATGGGCCGGCCGCGCTCGATGGCCCGCAGGCGTTCCCGGTGCTGGACGCCCCGCCGCTGCGTGAGGCGCTGGCGGCGCCCGAAGGCTACGCCGCGGGCGACGGCTTCACCGCCCGCGAAAGCTGGAGCATGCTGGCCAACGCGCCGCGCGGGATTCGCAACAACAACCCGGGCAACATCCAGAAGGGCGTCGGTTTCGATGGCGAGATCGACGGCAACGATCAGCGCTTTGCCACTTTCAGGAAGCCGGAGGACGGTATCCGTGGCCTAGCCGTCAACCTGCTGAGCTACCAGCGCCAGCACGGTCTCGATACGGTCCAGGGGATCATCAACCGCTGGGCACCGCCGTCTGAGAACGATACGGGCGCATACGTGCGCGACGTGGCGCGCGCCGTGGGCGTCGAGCCGGGCCAGCGGCTGGACCTGGGCGACCGCGATACGCTGCAGCGGCTCACCTCTGCGATCATCCAGCACGAGAACGGCATGCAGCCGTACACCGCCGCACAGCTTGGCGAGGGCGTGGGTGCAGCACTGTCCGGTGCGCCGGCGCGCGCAGCGCTGCCGGCCCCGGTGTATCAGGTGGATGGCGAGGGAGTGGCCGCCACCAGCGGGCAGCGCGATGCCGAGCTGGTGCGCCAGGCGGCCATGGGCATGACGCCGGACGTCGCCGCCGCGGGCGCTCGCCATCCCGGCGCGGCAACCGACACCGCCGCACACGAAGCAGCCACCTCGCCGAGCAACAACCTGCCGGAGCCGTCGGACGCGCAAAAGGCAGCCGGCAACTACAAGGTCGGGCGCACGCGCGTGGCCGGCCTGGAACTGTCGATCGAGAATCCGGAGGGCTCGGAGCGCCGCGGCACCTCGCCGGACGGAACCCAGTGGGCAAACCGCATGGCGGGGCACTATGGCTACATCCGCCGCACCGAAGGCGCCGATGGCGATCAGGTCGACGTGTTCGTCCGTCCAGGCACGGCGCCAGATTTCGGCGGGCCGGTGTTCGTCATCGACCAGGTGAACCCCGCGCACCGTGGCTTTGATGAGTCCAAGGTGATGCTGGGCTACGACACACGAGAGGAAGCCGAGCGCGCCTACCGCGACAGCTACACGCCGGAGTGGCGCGGCATGGGCAAGGTTACCCAGATGGACGTGCCCACGTTCAAGCGCTGGCTGGCTGACGGCGATACCACGCTGCCGGCGGCCGAGTCTGGGCTTGGCGCCCTGGTGTCCGAGCCGGACGTGACCGCCAAGGGCGGCAGGCCGTTCCTGACGCGCGGGGCCGCGCAGCGCGCGGCGACGGCGCACGGCAATGCCGACGCCGTGCCGGTGGACGGTGGATTCGTCGCCCGCCCGCGAACCGGTCAACAGCCCGGTGTCGAGCCGCAGCCGTCCGCGGCCGAGTTCGGCCAGGCCGCGCGCCGTGATTTCCTGCAGATGGTGCGCAAGGCTGGAGGCATCCGACCGGAGCTGGCGGCCGATATATATGGCGATCGCGCGCACCTGGCCAACCGCCGCGCGCCCGGCCTGTTCCGCAAGGGCGGGATGGACGCCGACATGCTGGTCGAGGCGATGCAGCAAGCCGGGTACCTGCCCATGGACGGCGACACGGTCGACCTTTCCAGCACGGCGATGGATAGAGTCCGCGAGGCTATGGAGGGCGAGGCGGTATACAGCCTGGACCAGATGGACGAGGCTGCCCGCCGCGCGTATGCTGAGCGCCAAGCCGAGCGGTTCAGCGATACGAAAGACAAGCAGAAGCTGGCCGAGGACCTTTTTGGCGTCATCGACGCCATGCCCGCCGGTACGACAGCGCTGGAGCTGGCCGCGCAGTTCGACGCGGCCGTCTACCTGAGCGAACAAGGAATTACGGATGTCCCAACCCAAGAAGCCATCATCGAGCGCGCCTCAATCCGAGCCGACGGCGACGCCGGACTCTACGAGGCCGACATTAAGTCCCAAGCAGCGGCGTATGGCCGACGGGACACTGGCAATCCTTCGCGCGGTGCAGGCCAACCGGGAGCGCGAGGCGATGGGCCAGGCGCAGGAAGTGATCGCGCGGGCGGCCCGCAAGCGCTGACACTGGAGAACCCGACGGCCGACGGGCTGCGTGATGCAGCTCAGGCGGCGGCTGTCGCGGAGCAGGGCGCCGCCACTCAGGCCCGAGAGGCTGACCAGCGCGCCGCCGCCGATGCGGCGCGCGATGATTTCGTACTGACGGGCAGCGATCGATCCGCCGACCAGGGCGCGGCGCGCGGCCAGATGGAACTGGCGCCGTCCGCAGTTGCAGAGGGCGACGCAGCGCCCACGGCCGCCGAGCCGCCCGCGTCATCCACCGGGCGCATCGAAGATTTCGGCGAGACTCTGCACGGGGCACGGAAGCACTACGCCGAGCAGTACGCCGAGCGCATGCGCCTGGCGGAAACGCTGCCGGTCGCCAAGCACTCGCTGTCCGAAACTTGGCCGGAACCCAACTATGCCAAGCTCATCGAGGACGGCGCGGATGCGTTCCTGGTGGCGGTGGCGCACGCCAGCCGTGACGAGATCCCGGCCAAGCCGCGCAGCAGCTGGAAGGTGAAGGGCTGGGCTGACCAGGTCCAGACCCTGCGTGACTTCTCCAATTCGATGGTGGACGGCACGCTCAAGGCGGCCGACGTGCGCGCGGGTCTGGAGAAATCGCCCGAGCTGCGCAAGGTGTACGGCCGTGCGCAGCTGTATGAGGCTGTGGGGCATGACAGTTCGTTGCGCGGCGTGTCCCTACGCTCCGGCAGCTATAGCGTGTTCAACGGCGAGAAGTTCGATAGCCCACGCACGATCTGGACCGTGGAACGCAAGGCAGCGTCGGGCTTTGGAAACTGGCCCGACATCATGGGGCACGGCGCCACGCCTGCGGCAGCGATCGAGGCGTTCGAGCGTGCCTGGGCGGAGCAAGACGGGACCGCCGCGCCGGGGCGCGAAGTCCGATTTGACATCTATTCGCGGCCGCGCATGCCGGGCTTCTACATCGGCAAGAAGGTGGGGCGCGTGCATGTTGACCTGCAGCGCTTCGACGACGTGAAGGCCGCCCGCGCTTACCTGGCTGAGAACAAGGACGCGCTGGTCCAGCAGTTGGAGAGGATCAAAGAGGTGCCCGCCCACCGCCGCGAGACGAATTCGCCGCGCGTCGGCGTCGACCATCGAGACGGCGGCGATGTGTCGGCCGAGCAGTTTGCTGACTCCTTCGGCTTTCGTGGTGTGCAGTTCGGCAACTACGTCGAGGGCGGCCGCCGGCAGGCGGACCTGAATGAAGCCTATGACGCCCTGATGGATCTGGCCGGCGTCATTGGCGTGCCGCCGCGCGCGCTGTCGCTCAACGGCGAGCTGGGCCTGGCCTTCGGTGCGCGCGGCAGCGGCGGCAAGAATGCCGCGCTGGCGCACTATGAGCCCGTCCAGGTCGTGATCAACCTGACCAAGACGCGAGGCGCGGGCTCGCTCGCTCATGAATGGTGGCATGGCCTGGACAACTACTTTTCGCGGCGCGGCGGTGCGCCGATCGCCTATGCATCCGAGTCGGGGCGGGAAGCTGCCGGGATCCGGCCAGCCATGGCCGAGGCCTTCGGCGCCCTGAAACAGACGATCGGCCTGATCGGCATGCGCGAGCGCGCCAGCAAGCTGGATGCGCGCCGGACAAAAGACTACTGGACGACGGGCCGGGAGATGTCCGCGCGCGCGTTTGAAAGTTATGTGATCGCCAAGCTGGCCGACCAGGGCGCAGCCAACGACTACCTGGCCAACGTCGTCACGGAAAAGGCGTTCCGGGATGAGCAGTCCTATCCATACCCGACCGCCGCCGAGATTGCACCGGTGCGCGCCGCGTTCGACCGACTCTTCCAGACCATCGAGCAGGTGCCGGGAGCGGATGGCCGCATTGCCCTCGAGAGTCGCGGAAGCCGCATGCCCGGCGTGGAGGTCGCCGCGGCGCGGCGTCAGGCCGAGGAATTCATGGGCAAGCTGCCGGGCGCGGCGGGCCTGCGCGTGTCGGTCGTCGAAACGGTGGACCAGATCCCCGAAGGGGCGAAGCCGTCGCCGCTGGCCGAGGGCGCTTACTATCCGGCCGGCGACGGTGGCCGCATCTACCTGGTGGCGGAGAACCTGCCGACGTCGGAGCGCCTGCAGCAGGTGCTGGCGCATGAGGTAGTGGGCCATTTTGGCGTGGAGGCCGTGCTGGGTGACCGATTCCGCGACGTGCTGGCCGACGTGCGCCGCCTGGCCCGCGCGCCGGACGGTGCGCACATCCCGCGCGACGCCGGCCCGGAACATCAGCATTACGCCACCTTCGAGGCAGTGACTGCGCGCTATCCGGATTACTCGGCCGAGAACCGCGCGCGCGAAGTGCTGGCGCGGATGGCGGAACAGGGAAAGCGCCCGCTGTTCCTGGAACGCCTGTATGGAAAAATCCGGGCCGCGCTGCGCCGACTCGGTCTGAACCTCCAGCTCAACAACACCGATATCAAGCAGATGGTGATCGATGCCGGCCGGTTCCTGCAGCGTGCGCCCGCCGCGCGCGTGAGCGCCGGCATGCAGGAGGCCGCGGCATCGCTCGCTGCTGAATCGCGCCGCGGCCAGGAACCGGTCGAGCTGCCGCCGGTGGTGATAGGGCAGCGGCTGGGAGCGGCGGGCAAACACGCGGACCACGCCGCCGCCAAGGCGGGCGACACGGCGGCGGCCGTGCGCTTGATCCAGGATGTTCTTTCGGATGAGGCTGTGGCGCAGGTGCGCGAGGCGATCCGCGGTGAGCGTCCGGCAATTGTCCCCGTGCTGGCCGTTGAAGCCACCGGCCACAACAAGATCCCGGCGGTAGCGGCGACGGCGCTGGGGGAGCGGCTGGGGTTGCCGGTGGAAGCCGGCATATATCAGTCCGTGAAGGCCAAGCGCACGGCGCTGGACGGGCTGGGCAGGATTTTTCAGCAGCCGGAGTTCGATGGAAAGGTGGAGCCCGGGAAGGCGTACTTCCTGGTGGATGACACCCTCACCCAGGGCGGCACCATCGCGGCGCTCGCGTCGCACATCCAGCAAAACGGGGGCCGGGTTGTCGGGTCGTTCGCGTTGACTGGCAAACTCTACAGCGCTACATTGCGGCTGTCCCCCGAAACCCTTTCTGAACTGCGAGCCCGATATGGCGATGTCGAACAATCCTTCCGCGAAGCCACTGGCCGCGGCTTCGACGCGCTCACGGAATCAGAAGGCCGTTATCTCGCCAAGCATGACGCGCCTGACGCCGTCCGAGACCGAATCCTTGCTGAAAGACATGCGCGAGTCGATGAAGCTGGCGGGCGAGCTGCTGAAGAAGCCGCGCGCCCACTAGGGCGCGACGCCAACGATGAAGCCCCGCCAAGTGCGGGGCTTTCTACTTCTGGCCCGATGGAATCGCGCGCCGCCGGCGCCGCGACGGCCGGGGCGCCACCGAACGGGCCGGCCGCCGCCCGCGAGCCCAAGCGCGGCGCCAAGATCGCCCGGCCGGGAGAAACCCTGTCGGACATCGAGCGGCGCCAGCGCAACAAGTTCCTGGGCAAGATCGGAGCCTGGGCCGAACAGGAGCCCGTCAAGGAACGCATGGCGAAGGTGTCCGACCGCTGGCAGGCCAAGCTGGTGCAGGGCATTTTCGATCAGTTTGCGCCGCTCAAGGGTATCAGCGCGACCGCCTATATGCAGGCCCGCCTGTCGAAAGGGGCCGACGGTGCCGCGGAGTATCTCGTTCGTCATGGCGCGGTCAGGCTGCAGGACGGCGCGCTAGACACGGCTGGCGGCGCTGGCCTGGCCGAGATCCTGGCGGGCCTGAATGGCGAGCACGATCACTTCATGGCCTGGATAGCTGCCAACCGCGCGCAGCGGCTGGCAGCGGAATGGCAAGTTCGATTCGAGAATGGTGTCACGGAACGCTTTGCCGACGAGGCCGCGGCGCGGGCGGAAGCGGCGCGCTGGCCGGGCGCCAAGGCAGAAGCCGCCTCGCGCGAACGGCTCTTCACGCCCGAAGATATCGCGGCCGGCATGCGCCTGGCCGACGGCAGAATGGCCGACGGTCGCGAGCGGTCCACGGTCTACCGCGAGGCCCTGCGCCAGTTCAACGAGCTGCAGCGCTCTGTCATGGACGTGGCGCAGCAGGCGGGACTGGTCGATCCCAGTTCGCGCGCGCTCTGGGAAAGCGAGTTCTATGTCCCGTTCTACCGCGTCATGGAGGACGATGCGACCGGGGCCATGGGGCCGGGCCAGATCGGCGGCCTGGTTGGCCAGCATGCCTACAAGCGCCTCAAGGGTGGCACCGACAAGCTGGGCGACCTGGTGGCGAACACGATTTCCAACTGGTCGCACCTCCTTTCGGCGAGCATGAAGAACCTCGCCGCACAGGGCGCTCTGCAGGAGGCCGAACGGCTGGGCATCGCCTCGCGCGTGCGCCAGGCGGAACGCGGCAGCGTCCGGGCGATGTTCGACGGGCAGGAGCGCCACTACCTGGTCGACGATCCCCTCGTGATGAATGCCCTGACATCGCTGCACTACGTGGGCTCCAATGACCCGTTCACCAAGGCCGCGCGCAAGTTCAAGCACGCGCTGACGGTGGGCGTGACGATCAGCCCGACCTTCCGCGTGCGCAACTTGTTGCGCGACACCATCCAGGCCATGTCCATCGACAGCAACCTGTCCACCAACCCGTTACGCAACCTGGTCGAGGGGTGGAAGGCGACGGGGTCGGAGAGCGACACCTGGCGCCGCCTGATGGCGGGTGGCGGAGCCGTCAGGTTCGGATCCTTCAACGACGGCAACGCCCGCAACGTGAAACGGCTGGTGGACGAGCTGGGCGCGCATCCCGACGACGTCATCACGTCGCCGGCCGGAATGAGCCGGGCCATGCGCAGGGCGTTCGACTGGTACCAGGAAACGGGCGACCGGGCGGAGACGATCAACCGCGCCGCCATCTATCAGCAGGCCCGCAACGCCGGCCGCAGCCATCTGGAGGCGAGCTACGCGGCGCGCGACCTGATGGACTTCACGGCCGGCGGCACGTTTTCCGCGGTGCGCCTGCTTTCCCAGGTGGTGCCGTTCTTCAACGCCAGGCTGCAGGGCATGTACAAGCTGGGGCGCGGCGCGGCCGCGGATCCCGCACGCTTCGCGGTGGTGTCGGGCGCTGTGGCTATGGCGTCGGCGCTGCTGTACCTGGGCATGAAGGACGACGACGACTACAAGCAGCTGCCCGACTGGGCGCGGAATTCGTTCTGGATCACGAAGCTGCCCGGCACCAATCAGCTGGTCTACATTCCCAAGCCCTTCGAAATCGGGGCGCTGGGCAGTGTCGTCGAACGCGGCACCGAGCTGGCGTTCGGCGGTGACGACTTCCGCCTGGGTGACTTCGGGCGCACGGTGGGCGCGATACTGAGCGAGCAGTTGTCCATGAACCCGGTGCCGCAGATCGTCAAACCTGCCATGGAGGCCGCGTTCAACTATGACTCGTTCCGCGAGCGTGACATCGACAGCGTCGGGCAGCAGCGCCTGCCGGCCGGCGATCGCTTCACGGCGTCGACGTCTGCCGGTGCTGTGGCGCTGGGCCGCACCTTGGGCCTGTCACCGCAGCGCCTGGAGCACCTGGTGCGGGGCTACTTCGGCTGGCTGGGCACGCAGGCGCTGAACGCGTCGGACTACCTGACCAGACCGCTGTCGGGATTGCCGGAGAATCCGCGCCGCGACCTAGGCCGCATGGACAACTGGTTCGTGCTGGGCGACTTCGTCAAGGAAGCAGATCCGCGCAGCAGCAAGTACATCCAGCGGTTCTACGACGAGCAGCGCGAAATCAACCAGGTGTACGCGGCGTACTCCCAGGCGCGTGAGCTGGGCGACCTGGAGCGGGCGCGTGCGCTGGCGGGGGATGATCAACTGCGGCTGCGCTCTCTGTTCAAGACAGCCGACGGCCAGCTGCGTGAGGTGAACACCAGGATCAAAGCCCTGGAGCGTTCCAGCCTGCCGGCCGAGGAGAAGCGCGCGCAGCTGGACCTGCTTTACCGCGCGCGCGGGCGCCTGGCCATGCTGGCCGACGAGCATGCCCGCGCCGCGCGCCGCTAATCCTCCCCACCTACCTGATTCACCCTGTCGCGCGCCTTCGGGCGCGCGTTTCATTTGAGGAGCACCAATGCCCGAATTCATCCTGTCGGCGCGCAGCCTGCAGCGCCTGGAGGGGGTACACCCCCAACTTGTCGAAATCGTCAAACTGGCGATTCGGCGCACGCCCGTCGACTTCACCGTCGTGGAAGGCCTGCGTACGGCCGAGCGCCAGCGCGAACTGGTCGCCAAGGGGGTCAGCCAGACGCAGAACAGCCTGCACCTGATACAGCCGGATGGCTACGGCCACGCCGTCGACCTGGCGCCGCTGGTGGGCGGCGTGATTCCTTGGGACCGGTGGGAAGAATTCCGCCGGCTGGCGGACGTCGTGAAGGCGTGCGCTGCCGAGCTGGGCGTGCCTGTGGAGTGGGGCGGCGACTGGAAGACGCTCAAGGACGGTCCTCACTTCCAGATTCCGCGCGACTGGAAGGGGCGGGCATGATCGCCGCCGCAGTCAAGGCTTTGGCCGGCTGGCGAGGATACGCGGCAGCTGTGTTGCTGGGCGCCGGCGCAGCCTGGTTCATCTTGGATGCCTTCCACGGCCGCGAGTTGGCTGAGAGGGAGCGCGACCAGGCTGAACATGTAGCCGATGCCCAGCGCGCGGCGCGAGAGATTCTGCAGCGGCGTTACGCCGCCGTGACCGAGATCAATGAAAGATACGCGCGGGCCGAGTGGGCCGCGTATGGGGGGCTGCGCAGTGCGCAAATCGAAGATGACGGCCTTCGGGCTGATGTTGATGCTGGGCGCAAGCGGTTGCACGTCGCTGCCGCCTGTTCCGCCGCCGGCGGTGGAGTGCCCCCAGCCGGAGCCGCCGCCGGCGTGGGTCATGGAGCCGGCGCCGAACTTAATCCAGCTGCTCGATCGGATTATTTCGCCCTCCGGGCGGGAATCCAGCGAGTAACAGCGCAGCTCGAGGCATGCCAGGCGCGCTTACGCTGAGGGGGGAATTGGCTGGTCTTGCCATGTGGACGGTTTGGGCATGGTATGTGCTGACCCATGGCGGTAGGCTCTGCGAAGCGGAGGCCGCTACTTATGAGGTGCGCAATGGAGCGCGACGAACTTTTGGCCCAGATGGTGAGTAGGTCGGCTGAGCTGAGTAGTTTCGGCGATTGGGTGGATGTCTTGGGGAGGTTCGCCGACTGTCTTTCGCTGGTGAGCAAAAGACTGGAGCCGGCGGAAGTGGAGCAGTTATTGGATGTCGGTGCGACTTTTTACCGCACATTGGCGCGCGCGGAGGGTTATCGCCTCAGTACGACGCTACCGCCGAAGGGTTAAGGGCGCCCCGAGTCGTCATTTTTCATTCAGAGGCCGCTTATGCGCGACCGCTCCGCAGCAACCTCGATCAAGGCGACGCGGCCAAGCCTATCCAGCCAATTTCATCGAGACGTCGGCGTGCGTACCTCGATCCAAATCGACTCCTGGATCGGCCGTACACTCGGGGAGGTCCAGTAGTTCACCGGCAACTTCACCGGACTCCATTCGATGAATGATGTCGTCGAGCAGTAAAGTTCGCGAAGCGAACCCTCGGCCTGTGAGACCTCGCACGACCAGCCGATAGGCCAGATTGGGCTCGGCTCCTTTCATAACGCCGAAGTAAAAAATCCTGCCTTGCTCATTCCTAAGCAACAGGTGTCCTGGGCGAGCGTAGATCCTGTATACGCGCCAAGGCGAGAGAATTGCAGCGTCTGGGGTTGAGGGCTGTGCTCGGGGGGGATCGAGATGCTTGAACGACGTCCCGGGTGAGACGAATTTCCGGCAAGCAGTAATGACGCGTAAAAATGACTTAGTGAAGAGCTTCATGATCGGATCGGCCTAAATGAATCGAAGCGCGATACGGTCGCGATATGGCGAAGCAGTCGATCAAATCGAAGTTCTAATTTGGGGACCCGTCGGCCTGTATCGTGGCCTTTGAATAGCGCAGAAATATCGTGGGTCGAGATCGAATCACGACAACGCTGGCTCTCGCAATCGTGCGACGAGTCAGCGCCTGCTCACAAGCTTTCAGCCATCCATCCGCAGCTAGGCAGCTGCGTACTCCGTGGATTTAGGCCGAATGCGTGCGATACGCCTACTGAGGGGTGCGCTGCTTTAGCGGATCATTTTGCGCTTGTTTACGCGCGGCTTCTTCTTTTTGCTCCTGACTTTGCTGCTCTTGCTGCTTGTTGGGCTGGTCGTCTTGACCAGGTTGAGTGGGGGGGCCAGCTGCGCTGAAGCGGGTGGGAAATGTCATGATGTGTACCTCTTTAGTTGTCGTGGCGAGTGCCACGTATTCACAGTACGCTCAATGGCACGTAGGACCTACGACTGAATTGAAACAAGCGTAAGACCTGTGGAGGTACCTGCTCTACACTGACTTCATGCAACCGTCTTGGAGGCTGCCATGTCACAGTCAATGGGTGTGAAAGCACTGGAGCGGTGGGACGATGAGGGGGGATCGCAGCTTGCCTCTCTTGCCAACTCGTTTGCTATCGAGGAGTTCGAGGCGTCTGAGTGTCGGATTTTGGCCTTCCTGGGGGCGTCCGTTTTGAGCCTGTGGGACGACCTTCCAGTTGATGCGCGCCAGCGGATGCTAAATCGTGAGATTGCTCAGGCAGCGTTCGACAAGTCGGTACTAAAAGTAAAGATTGCGCGTCTTGCTGCGGGAGATTTTTTTTCAGGGGATAGACATGAGCCACGATCATGATGACTCTGAGATTGAGCGCTGGCTCAATGAAGGAGGGGTGCAATTTCCCACATTCGTGGAGTTGCTGGATCCAGGGGTGCTTGACGAAGGCGAGCGGCGAGTCATTGCGTGCCTTGGGGCAGCTATTTTGAGCATCTGGCACGAAGTGCCGACCGACATTCGAAGAATGGTGTTGCAGGGCGCGCTCAGCACCGCTACGTATGATGCTACGTTGTTGAAGGGGAAGGTCGCGATGTTCTTGCGAGGGAGGCAAGGCTCGTTAAATTGAGCTCGGCGCCATCGCTCGCATTCAGGGAAATGCGGCACAACACATACGCACCTCCAGCAGGAAGGGGAAGGGCCAGTATAGGACCACCTACCCAAGGGAGCGCAGCCGCGCGTGCGGATTCCTCGCCTGGCCCACTGCGCCTCCGTCGAGGCCCTGGCACTTCACCAAGTGATCTGCCCAGAGCGCGAGAGCTTCGTGCCGTTCCTTCCAGTAGCTGTACTGGTCGTAAATCCCCTCCACGCTCTTGAGCTTGTGGTTAAGGCACATCTCGGAGATATCGCGGCCGACGCCGAGGGCGCGCATATGCGATTTCGCGGTGGAGCGCAGATCGTGCGGGGTGAAGCGTCGGACCTTGGGCTGGTAGTTCTGGATCCAGTAGTTGATGGCACCCCACACCCCGTCTTTCTGAATGGGCGCATCCCCGCCGTGTTTTTTGAGCCTTGCCACCGACCGCGCCGGCACGATGTACCGGGAATCCAGCGCCAGGCTATCCAGCTCGCGGAACCACTCCACCACCTGCGGCGCCAGCGGGATGTCCATGGCCGCCCCGGTCTTCGATTCCGGAACGTGCCATAGGCCGGCGCCGAGACGCTTGATGGTCAGCTCGTCTGTCCTGATGTGCTGTCGCTGGGCGTTGGTGAACTCGGACACGCGCACGCAGGTCGCGGCAATAATCCACACGCTCAGCTGATTCTGGCGGTTCATCTTGGCCTGCATGAACTCGGCGATCTCGTCATCGGTGAGCATGAGTCGCGCCTTGGCTTTCGGCCGCTTCCCGATGATCGCCTCCAAGCTGATGCCCACGCCGGGATTGATCACCACAATGCGCTGGCCGGCGGCATGCTTGAAAATCTCCCGGATGACGATATACAGCGTTTCCGTCTCGCGCCAGCCAGACTTGAGGGTTTTGAAACCTGATTTCGTCTTGCTGATCAGCTCGATGACGTCAGTGTGGGTGATTTCCTCCACGGGCCGCGATCGCCATCCATCCTCTATCCGGACGAGCTGACGCTTGTAGCTCCGGTTCGTGGAGCTCGACAGATGCTTGAGGACCTTTTCCTTATAGTCGTCGACCAGCCACCCTATATTCTTGGCGGCCCTGGCTTTCTGCTTGGCTTCCCTTTTCTCGGCCGCCGGGTCTTTGCCAGCGTCGATCATGGCGCGCAGTCGGCTGGCCTCCTTGCGGGCCTCGGCCAGGCTGATGTCGGGATAGTTGCCGATCGTGGCCTCGGCTCGGCGGCCAGGCATGCGGTACCGCAACACCCAGGCGGCCGTCCCGGATTTCGACAGGGTAAAGGTCAGCCCCCCGCCATCCGACTTGGCCACCGGCTCGCCGGCGCGGATCCAGTTCTTTATATGGATGTCGGCCAGCAGGCCCTGCAATACGCGCTTTGTCGCCATGACTCCCTCGATTTGGGTAGCTGGAGCGTCTGGCTACCCACCTAGCTACCCATTTTGTGCGAGATGGGAGGATAGCCCGTGAGAAGCCCAGAAAGAAAGCCGCGAGGATTTACGCGGCTTTGCGGGGAATTCTGATAAGTAGTGAGAAGCCGGGAATATCAGACAAGAATTATGTCGTACTGCTCTTGAGAGTACGCGCCTTCCACTTCCAGCGAAATGCGCTTGCCCACGAAGTCGCCCAGCATCGCCAGATGCTGGCTTTCTTCTTCCAGGAACAGGTCAACCACCTCTTGCGAGGCGAGGATGCGAAATTCCTTGGGATTGAATTGCCGCGCCTCGCGCAGGATCTCGCGCAGGATTTCATAGCAGACGGTACGCGGCGTACGCACGTTGCCGCGCGCCTCGCACATGGGGCAGGGCTCGCATAGCTGATGCGCCAGCGAGTCGCGGGTGCGCTTGCGCGTCATTTCCACCAGCCCCAGTTGTGTAAAGCCGTTGACCGTCATGCGGGTGCGGTCGCGCGACAGCGCCTTCTTCAGTTCGGCCAACACCGTTTCGCGGTGCTCCTGTTCCTCCATGTCGATGAAGTCCAGGATGACGATGCCGCCCAGGTTGCGCAGCCGCAGCTGGCGCGCAATGGCCTGGGCCGCTTCCAGGTTGGTCTTGAAGATGGTGTCGTCGAAATTGCGGCCGCCCACGAAGCCGCCGGTATTGACGTCGACCGTGGTCAGCGCCTCGGTCTGGTCGATGATGAGATAGCCGCCCGACTTCAGGTCCACTCGTCGAGAGAGCGCCCGGGCAATCTCATCGTCCACATTGGCGGTGTCGAACAGGGGGCGCTCCCCGCTGTAGTGCTGGATGCGGCCCACGACCGAGGGCGTATAGATGCGCGCCCATTCCAGCATCGCGGCACTGGTCGTGCGGGAATCCACAAGAATGGTTCCGGTGTTCGGGCCCACCATGTCGCGCAGCACGCGCTGCGCCAGGGTCAGATCCTGGTGCAGCAGGGCGGGGGCGGGCTGGGTGCGCGCCGCCGCCTGGACGCTGGTCCACAATTTACGCAGATACTCCAGATCGGCCGTCAGCTCCTCGTCATTGGCGCCTTCGGCCTGCGTGCGGACGATGAAGCCGCCTTTTTCCTCTGCCGGCATCAAGGCTTGCAGGCGTTCGCGTAGCTGGATGCGTTCGGATTCGTCGTCGATCTTCTGCGAAATGCCGATATGCGGATCGTGCGGCAGGTAAACCAGCATCCGGCCCGCCATGCTGATCTGGGTGGAAAGTCGTGCGCCCTTGGTGCCCAGGGGATCCTTGACCACCTGAACCATGATGGTCTGTCCCTCGAACAGCAGCTTTTCGATCGGGGTGGGAGTCAGCCCCTGGCTTCTTTCGCCCCGGTTCTCGCGCAGGTCTGCGATGTGGATGAAAGCCGCGCGCTCCAGTCCGATATCGATGAAAGCGCTCTGCATGCCCGGCAGTACACGGACGACCCGCCCCAGATAGATATTGCCGACATGGCCCCGCTGGATGCTGCGTTCTACGTGCAGCTCCTGTACCGACCCTTGTTCCACCAGCGCAACGCGGGTTTCGAAGGGGGTGACATTGATCAGGATATCTTCGCTCAGGGCGATGGCTGGGGGCATAGCGTGTTCGTCTCCAGTAAGGTGCGGCGTACAGGCGAATAGTAAACGTAGGGCAAGGCGGACAAGACAACTATCTATATGGGGCAACCGCGGGAATCACCACTATATATAGGGGAGGGGGACCGGGGCAGCCGCTGAACAAGCAGGGGGATCGGCCTTTTTGCGCCACGCGAAAAAACTGTGCTATAGTCTCGCTCCTTCGCAGTTCGGACAGTTTTGAACCGCGAAGCCAAGCAAGCACAACAGGTCGGGCAAGAGGATTCGAGCCAGGTCTGCCGCAAAGCAGTCAGAAATGAATGCCCCGCGGTTATTGCAAGGATTGCAGCAAGTTAGGCAAAAG
>NZ_JACVAD010000007.1:0-245879 GCF_014851665.1 Achromobacter sp. ACM03
TGAGCTGCTGTCCATCGAGCAGCGCGTTCACGCGCGGATCGTTGTTGTTCAGCTCGTAGGTGTAGGTGCCGTCGGCCTTGAGGACGATCTTGCCGTACTCGCCGTTGACGGCGGTGTTGACGTTGCCGGTGACGTTCTGGCCGGCGGGGACCGTGCCCTTGGCTACGCCGACGACGTTGGTGACGTCCGCGCCGAGGGTGTCGGCACCGGTGCCGCTGATGACGTTGCCGGAGGCGGTCAGTGCGGTGTCTTCCGTGACGGAAGCGGTGTCGGGCTTGGCTTCGGGCGCCGTGTCGGTGATCTGGATGACCAGGTCATTGCTGCGGGTCTCGCCGGCAAAGTCCGTAACGGAAACCTGGAAGAGGTCGCGGACCGAATCGTCGCCATTGGAGTGATCGGCGGCTCCGCCAGTTTCCTGGTAGGAGTAGGTGATCTTGCCAGTGGCGGCGTCGTAATTGGTGACGGTCAGCACCCCCTTGTCGGTGGCGATGACTACCGGGTTGGCGGCGCTGGCGTTGCTGACGTCCTTGCCGCCCACCGTGACCTTGTCGACGCCGGCCTCGGCGGAGACGGTCACGGAACCGGTGACCGTGGCGCCAGACGCTTCGGCCACATTGTTATGACCCGCCGTCACATCGCCGTCGCTGTCTTCAGGCGTGATCACCGGAGGAGCGTCGGTCTGGCCGGTGACCGTAATGGTCAGGGTGGCAGTGCTGGTCGCGCCTTGCGCGTCGGACACGGTGTACGTGATCGACGTCGTTGCGGTCTGGCCGTCATTCAAATACTGGAATGCCGTGCCGGGGTTGAACGTGTACGTGCCGTCGGCGTTGAGCGTGAACGTGCCGCCATTCGAACCGACGACAGGCTTGCCGACGTCGGCGTCGGCGCCATTGACTTGCGAAACACGGATGGTATCGCCGTCCGGATCGCGGTCGTTGCCCAGCACGCCTTCGGTAACGTGGTCAACGACCAGGGGCTTGTCTTCACCGGTGGTGCCTTCGTCATTGGTGGCGACCGGGACGGGGTTGCCCACGGTCCAGACGAAGGTCTGGGAGACGGTTGCGCCCGACTTGTCGGTGGCGGTGACGGTGATGAGGTACTCGCCCTTGACGCCCGTGTTGGTGTGATCGGACGCCCAGTTGGCGAACTGGCCGGTGAAGGTGCCGGTGGTGGGGTCGAACTTCAGGCCGCCGGGGATGTGGTCGACCGAGTAGACCAGGGAGTCGCCGTCGTCGAGGTCGCTGAAGAAGCCGGACAGGTTGTAGTTGACGACATCGCCGTCCATGTTGTCCTGGTTCTGCAGGGCAACTGCGGTCGGCGCGTCGTTGGTGCCGGTGATTTCGACCGTCAGCGTGGCGGAGCTGGTGCCGCCTTGGCCGTCCGTGACGGTATAGGTGATCGAGCTGGTCGCCGTCTGGCCCGCGGCCAGGTGCTGGAAGGCATTGCCGGGATTGAACGAGTACGAGCCGTCGGGATTCAGGGTGAACGTGCCGCCGTTGGAGCCGGCCGTCGGCGTGCCCACGTTGCCAGTGGCGCCGTTGACTTGCGACACGGTCAGGGTGTCGCCGTCCGGGTCCACGTCGTTGGACAGGACGCCGTTCTGGGCGCTGACGTTGAGCGTGGTGTCTTCGTCGGTGGTGCCGTTATCATCGGCCGCCGTCGGCGCAGGGTTGGTGACGTCCCAGTTGAAGTCCTGGGAAGTCGTGGCGCCGGACGGGTCGGTGGCGGTCACCGTCACCGTGTAGACGCCATTGTTGCCGCCTTGCGAGGCGGAATGGTCGATGGTGCCGGTGATGATGCCGGTGTTCGGGTCGATGGTCAGGCCTGGCGGCAGGCCGGTGGCGGTAAAGGTGAGCTTGTCGCTGGTGTCCGGGTCCGAGAAATGGCTGGAGACGTTGTAGCTCACGCCGGTCTGGGCGTCGATGCCCGAGGTGTCGGCGATGGAGGTGGACACCGGGCCGTCGTTGGTGCCGGTGATCGTCACGACGACGTTCGCCGTGGAGGTGGCGCCGCTGGGATCCGTGATGGTGTACGAAACGGTACTGGTGGCCGTTTCGCCCACGGCCAGGTGGCCGTATTCGTTACCCGGGTTGAAGACGTAGCTGCCGTCGGGCAGGACCGTGAAGGTGCCGCCGTTGCTGCCGTTGACCGTGATGCCGGCCGGGGTCATGGGGCGGCCGCTGACCGAGACGATCGCCAGCGGGTCGCCATCGGGATCCGAGTCGTTCAGCAGCAGGTTGCCGCGCACCAGGCTGTTCTGTTCGCCGCTGCCGGTATCGTTCAGCGCGTTGGGCGGGGTGTTGACGGTGGCCGGAGTGGCTTCATCGTCGCCGCCGGCGCCGGTGCCGGACAGGCGGGGCAGGATCTCCTGGCCACGGCTGGGGTTCGGGTAGGCCAGGTCGAGCGGGGTGGTGGTTTCCAGGATGCGGGCCAGGCGCACGAAGCTGCTGCCGCCGGCATCGCCGCCGCCGGCCACGACGGCAGCGGTGGGATCCAGTTCATCGAACGGGTCGCGGCCGTCGCGCAGGGCGGCCAGCAAGCGGTCGGAGTCGGTGCCGGAGGGCGGAGCCACAGCCGCTTCGGACGGGTCGGCCAAGGGGCCGGTCATGTCGCCGGTCACGGCAACCTCGCGGCCTTCGCCGATGACGATCGGCATGCCGTTCTCGACCTGAAGCGAAACCGTGGCGCCCGAGGCAGTGACCACGTCGCTGCCTGCGGGGACCTTGCTGCCTTGATGCAGTTCAGTCAGGGAACCGTCGCTATTGCGTATCCACGCGCGACCGGAGATTTCGTTGACGACTGCGGGAGAGGTGTTGGCCATGTTGGTTCCGTTTCAGGGAGTTATCCAAGATGGCCAGATACTAGATTGCGCCGCCGGCGCGGGATATTGTCCTCAAGGACAGTATCAGGAAGTAATTTTGATTTTGGCGTCGGCGGGGGCAGATATGCCGTGGACGAGCAGGGCGAGCTGCAGGCGGTCGGTTACGCCCAGCTTTTCGAAAACGGCTGACAGGTGGGCCTTGACCGTGCGTTCGGTGATGCCCAGGGCTTCGGCGATCTGCGCATTGGCCTGGCCGCTGGAGGCATAGCGGGCCACGGTGATTTCACGCTCGGTCAGCACGCCGCCATCCCAGGCGTGCTCGTCCTGGGCGCGCTCGGCGACCAGCTTGAGCAGCCGCGACACCAGCGAACGGCCCATCCAGATGCCGCCGGAGGCGACGACTTCCAGCGCCTGCGACAGCGAGGCGGCCGAGGCATAGCCGTGGCAATAGCCATGTGCGCCGGCGCCCAGCACCCGGGTGCCTTGCTCGTCGTTAGGACTGGGGCTGGCGACCACCACGTGCAGGTCCGCCAGGGTCGCGGCCCAGATGGGATCCTGCCAGGACGGCAGCCGGGGCAGGTCCGCATCCAATACCGCCAGAGTGCGGCCCTGTTCGCGCCAGCGTTGCAGGTCGGCCAGGCCGCGCCCGCGGGCCGCCAGCCAGCGGGCCGGATTCAGGCCGCGCCAATGCTGCCACAACAGGTCGTCGTGCGTAATCAACAGGACAGGAACGGGTTTCATAAGGCCTTGCAGCCCTCCTTTAACGTTCGGTAAAGGCATTCGCCTTGGCGCGCAGTATGGGCTTGAGCAGGTACTGCAGCACCGTGCGCTTGCCAGTCAGGATATGAACCTCCGCCACCATCCCGGGGATGATGGGCAACAGTTTGTCGCCTACCGTGCTGCGATCCGTGCGGACCCGCACCACATAGTAGGAATTGCCTTTCTCGTCGGTCACGGTGTCCGCGCCGATCTGTTCCACCTTGCCTTCGAGGCCGCCGTAAATGGCGAAGTCGTAGGCCGTGAATTTCACTTCTGCCTTCTGGTCGGCATGCAGGAAGCCGATGTCGCGCGGCTGGATGCGGACCTCGAGCAGCAGCGTGTCGTCCTTGGGCACGATCTCGATGATGTCCTTGCCGGGCTGGACCACGCCACCGACCGTGTTGTTGAACAGCGTCTTGACCGTGCCGCGCACCGGGGCGCGGACCTCGGCCAGCTTCACGCGGTCGGCCAGCGCCAGCTTGCCTTGGCGCAGGGTCGCCAGCTTGGTGTTGGTTTCCGACAGCTCGTTGCGGGCCTGGTTGCGGATGTTCAGCTCAGCTTCCTGAAGCTTGCTTTCGGCTTCCTTGATGGAGGCCTGGAAGCGGTCGATCTGGGCTTCGGCGCCTTTTTGTTCGCCGCAGTAGCGGGCCACGTCGCGTTGCAGGCGCAACAGGTCGACTTCGGACACGGCACCGCTCTTGAGCAGGGGACGGGTCACCTGCAGCTCGCGCGAGGTCAGGCCGCAGCTGGCCGCGGCCTGGTCGCGCTTGGCGATCGTTTCGCGCAGATCTTCCTGGCGTTGCTTGAGTTGTTCGCGCGCGACGTTGACCGTGGCGTTCAATTCAGTGGTGCGCGCTTGCCAGGCATTGCGCTCCATTTCCACCAGCCCGGGCGCCTGCGTCAGCACTTCCTCGGGAGCCACGAAGGGTTCGCCCGTGGCCAGGGCCTGCAGGCGGGCGGCCTTGGCGAGCAGGGAAAGGTATTCGGCGTTGTTCTCGCCCAGCGACGAGGCGAACCGGGTGGAGTCGATCTTCAGCAGGATCTCGCCCGCCTCGACTTCCTGGCCCGGGCGCACCAGGATTTCTTCGACGATGCCGCCGTCCAGACTCTGGATGATCTGGACCTGGCGCGAGGGCACGACCTTGCCTTCGCCGCGGACGACTTCGTCAATGCTGCCGGTGCCGGCCCACAGCAGCAGGCCGCCGGTGGCCAGCAGGCTGACCCACAACAGGATGCGCGAACCGCGCGCCTGCGATTCATGGATGACCCATTCGGCGTTGCCGACGTAGTCGGAGCGTTGCTGGGGCTTGCCTTTTTCGGCGCCGTCCAGCAAGCGGTCGAAGAAGAACACGAAGACGCCGCGCAGCATGCGCCACAGGCTTCCAAACAGGCCGTGCCGGGTTTCGCCAGGATTGTTCAGCATGGTTTCCTCAGCTTCCGCGTCCGACGCGTCCTTGACGCAGTGCCTCGACCACTTGCTCCTTGGGACCGTCAGCCACGATATGGCCGTTGTCGATCACGATCAGGCGGTCGACCAGGTCCAGCAGGGCGGTGCGGTGCGTGACCAGCAGGATCGTCTTCGTGGCGCTGGCTTCACCCAGCCGCTTGCGCAGCTGCGCTTCACTCTGGTGATCCATGTTGCTGCTGGGTTCGTCCAGCAGCAGGATGGGCGGATCGTTGATCAGGGCGCGGGCCACTGCCACCGACTGGCGCTGGCCGCCGGAGAGGGACTCGCCGCGTTCGCCGATGACCATGTCGAAGCCGTCGGGGTGCAGGTTGGCGAAATCGGTGACGCCCGCCATGTTGGCGGCTGCCAGGATGCTGGCGTCGTCAGCGTAGGGCGCGCCCATCGCCAGGTTGTGCTTCAGGCTGCCATAGAACAGCAGCGGGTCCTGCGGCACGTGGCCGATAGCGCGGCGCACGTCGGCCGGATCGATCTGCCGCACGTCCACGCCGTCCAGCAGGACTGCGCCCTCGGTGGGCTGGTACAGCGCGAGGGCCAGCTTCTCCAGCGTGGTCTTGCCGGAGCCGATGCGGCCAATGATGCCGACCTTTTCGCCCGGCTTCAGCTTGAAGGACACTTTCTTCAGCACCGGCTGCTTACTGCCGGGATAGCTGAAGGTCACGTCGCGGAATTCAATGCCGCCATGGAAGACGGGACGATGCAGGAATTCGGCTTCTGCCGGACGTTCGATCGGCAGCTTCATATAGTTGTCGATCGAGCCCAGCGAGGTGCGAGCGTTCTGGTACTGCATGAGCAACCCGGCGACCTGGCCGAGCGGGGCCAGGCAGCGCCCGGCGATCATGGAGGCGGCGATGATGCCGCCCATGGAAATGGCGGATTCCTGGGCCTGGTAGACGCCGATGATGACGACGGAGATCGACACCAGTTGCTGGACGGCCTGCACGAAGCCGACCGTCGAGGACGAAATCAGCTTCAGTTTGCCGCCGGTCAGGGCGATGTACTCGGTGGCGCGTTCCCAGTTGCGCTGGATGGATCCCTGCGCGTTGAGCGTCTTGACGGACTCCAGGCCGGTCAGGGCCTCGACCAGGGTCGCGTTGCGCTGCGACGACGCTTGGTAGGAGGCCATGGTGAGGGATTCCATGCGGGCTTGCGCGGCCAGCGATACCAGCAGGATCAACACGATCGCGACCAGCGGCGGCAGCACCATCCAGGGCGAAATCCAGACCAGCGCCAGCAGGAACAGCAGAATGAAGGGCAGGTCCACCAGGGTGGTAATGGTGGCTGACGCGATGAAATCGCGAATGGATTCGAACGAACGCAGGTTGGCGGCGAAGGATCCCACCGATACCGGCCGGCCCTCCATGCGCAGGTCCAGCACGCGTTCCATGATCTGCGCGGACAGGCGCACGTCGACCCGTTTGCTGGCGCTGTCCACGACGTGGGAGCGGGCGGTGCTCAGGATCATGTTGAAGATCACGACCAACGTGATGCCGATGGCCAGCACCCAGAGCGTTTCGACGGCGTTGTTCGGCACGACGCGGTCATACACGTTCATGGTGAACAGCGGCATCGCCATTGCGAAGACGTTGATCAGCAGGGCGGCGATCAGCGCGTCGCGGTACAGGCGCCGGTTTTCCATGATGGCGGCCCAGAACCAATGGCGCTCGCGCACCTTGGCGACTTCGGGCGCGCGCGCGTCGAAGCGGAACTGCGGGCGCACGAAGCACACCAGCCCGGTGTATTGCGCCGACAGTTCCGCGGCGCTCATTTCCATCGAGCTGCCGCCCAATTCGGGGTGGCTGACGACGTAGTTTTCGCCGTCTTTCTTCAGCAGCAGGCAGGCGCGTTCGCCGTTGAGCAGCAGGATCGCGGGCAGCAGGTCCTGCGAAATGCTGTCCAGCGTGCGCTTGACCACGCGGGCGGAGAGCTGCGCGCGCGCGGCGGCGCGCGGCAGCAATGCCGGCGTCAGTTTGTGTTCTTCCAGCGGCAGGCCGGCCGACAGCGCCTGGGCCGTCGCCGTCACGCCATGGAGCCGGGTGATTTCAACCAGGCAATCGAGCAGCGGGTCGTCATGCGCCGCGCGCGCGTCCGCGCGCCACTCCCGGGCCGCCATTTCAGATAACTTGTCCATCTTCGTCATCCAGCAGGTCGAGGTGTTCGGAGAGGCGCGCGCGCTGTTGCTTGCGCTGGGTCAGCTTTTGTTGAGCCTGGATAGGCAGGTCGGTCATACGCAAGGTGCCATTGGCTATCAGCGCGTCGATCAGGTCTTCCAGGACGCGGACGAAGTCCGCATCCAGTTGTGAGAAGTCGTTGCCCTGTTTCTGCATATGGTCTCCTTGCGCTTGCGTCACCTAGGGTTTGGCCTTGGGCGAGTTTACCGGGATGAACGTGGGCGGCAGATTGCCCTCGTTGTATTGCACGCGCACGGGCGCCAGGCGGGCCGAGTCGGGGATCGTCGAATTGCAGAGCTTGATGACTTCGTCGGAGACTTCCAGCTTGCCGTTTTCCTCGGGCATTTCGTTGCGCGCGGGCTGCAGCGACAGCGCCGGCAGCAGTGCGTGCGACAGCGCCAGCCAGCGGTATTGCGCGATCTGCAGGTCATACAGCGCGTTGGTCAGGGCCCGGCGCGATTCGAACAATTCGTTTTCGGTGTCCAGCAAGTCCAGCAGCGAACGCTGGCCGATCTGGAATTGTTGGCGGTAGGCTTCGCGCACCTTGGTGGTGGCCACTTCGTGGTCGCGCAGGAAGGGCAGCTTCTGGTTCAGGCTGGCGACGTTGTTCCAAGCCACGGCCAGGTCCTGTTGCACATTGCGGCAGGTGTAGTCGCGGATGTCGCGCGCAGCATAGGACTGCGCGGAGGTCTGGCGCACGCGGGCGGAGTCGGAGCCACCGCGATACAGGTTGTAGCTCATGACAACCTGGACGCTGGAGTTCTGGATGTCGCGGTTTTGCGGCGTGGGATCGTTCTGGTCGCGGCCGGTGGCGGCCACGAATTCGAACTTCGGCGAGAAGGCGCCCTTGGACGAGGCGACGCCCGCCTGCGCGGCCTGCAGCCCGGCCTGCTTGGACAGGAAGCTGGGGTTGCGGCGCAGCGACTCGTTGAAGTCGGCGGGCTTGACCGGCAGCTTGCCGCTGATATCGGGCGTAGGCTGCATCGCTTCAGGGGGCAGGGCGCCGGTGACGCGCTGGAAACGCTGCTGCACGTCCAGCAGGTTGGCGGTCTCGGTCATCAGATTGGTCTGGGCCAGCGCCAGGCGCCCGCCGGCCTGTTCCAGGTCGACGCGGCGGCCCACGCCCGATTCGGCGCGCTCGTTGATCTGCTTGAGCGTTTCTTCGTGCAGGGTGTAGTTCTGGCGGGCCAGCAGTTCCATGTCGCGGTAGCGCTGCAGGTCGATATAGGCCTGCACTGCGCTGAACGCGGTGTTGTCGCTGGTGGCCAACAGGTCATAGAAGCGCGCCAGCTTGTCGAAGCCGGCTTGCTTGACGTCGTTGCTCGTACGGAAGCCGTCGAAAATCAGCTGACGCAATTCCACGCTGTAGCCGGGACGGCTCCAGCTTTGCGACCCGACTCCGGGCACGTTGTTGCGGTACTCGCGACCCACATAGCCTTGCGCATTGATCTGCGGGAAGAACGCGCCGCGAGCAACGGCCTGGCCTTCCAGCGAAGCCTGGAAATCATGGTACTTGGCCTGGATTTCCGGGTTGCTGAGCAGGGTCTGCTCAACGACCTGGTTCAGTGTGACCCCAGCTGCCCCGGAGGCGGGAGCTGCTGACTGTGCAAATGCCGCAGGAACGAATGCCAGGGCAAGGACCGAAGTCGTGCTTTTGAGCAAAAACGAAGCCATAGTGATTATTCGCGAGTCGAGTTAGGAATTAATGGCCGCCATATTGTGTGGAAATGTCAGATTTGACGAGTCAATATTTGTTAATTCTTGACGAAGTTTTCCGGTCGGCAGTTTGAGTTTCTTCGCGCATCATCTCTTAATTAGCTTGAATTTGCACTAATTTCGCCATATCCCGGATTTTTGATCCGGTTTAATGCAGGATAAATGCGGTTTATTGCGCTTTATTTCGTCGTTTGGGTGAATCCAGCGCACAACGATTATATCGGTTTGATAATTTTGTATCTGTTTTAAATACCCGAATTTGTATCTGTAACTGTTTGATTGCAGTTCGATTGAAGTATGGAAATAGGACGAAGTGACCCTCGCCATGTCCTAGCATGGTAGTGTTAGTACTGGTATATAAGGTGTAGTTGTACTAGGTTGAGACCCTGTGCATAATTCGCTCATGCCGCAGTGGCTGGCGCCCGGGGATCACTGTTTGAACCGCGCGCGGCACGAGCCGGATTGTCTATTTGCAGAGCGCATCCATGGCCCAAACTCTTTACGACAAACTCTGGGACGCCCACGTCGTCCACCAGGAATCAGACGGCACCTGTCTGCTCTATATCGACCGCCACCTGGTGCACGAAGTCACCAGCCCCCAGGCGTTCGAAGGCCTGGCGATGGCCGGCCGCAAGCCGTGGCGCACGGGCGCCAACCTGGCGGTGGCGGACCACAACGTGCCGACGCTGAACCGCGCCCAGGGCATCGACGATCCGATTTCGCGCCTGCAGGTGGACACGCTGGACGCCAACTGCGAAAAGTACGGCATTACCGAATTCCGCATGAATGACCTGCGCCAGGGCATCGTGCACGTGATCGGCCCGGAGCAGGGCGCGACCCTGCCCGGCATGACCGTGGTCTGCGGCGACTCGCACACCAGCACGCACGGCGCGCTGGGCGCGCTGGCCTTCGGCATCGGCACCTCCGAAGTGGAGCACGTGCTGGCGACCCAGACGCTGCTCATGAAGAAAGCCAAGAGCATGCTGATCAAGGTCGACGGCGAATTGCCCTTCGGCTGTACGGCCAAGGATGTGGTCCTGCACATCATCGGCATCATTGGCACGGCCGGCGGCACGGGCTACGCCATCGAGTTCGCCGGCAGCACGATCCGCTCGCTGTCCGTGGAAGGCCGCATGACCGTCTGCAACATGGCCATCGAAGCCGGCGCCCGTTCGGGCATGGTGGCGGTGGACGACAAGACCGTCGAGTACTTCCGCGGCCGTCCCTTCGCGCCCACGGGCGTGCTTTGGGATCAGGCGGTGGGCTACTGGCGTACCCTGCATACCGATGAGGGCGCCAAGTTCGACGCCGTGGTGGAAGTCAACGCCCGCGACATCAAGCCGCAGGTCACCTGGGGCACGTCCCCGGAAATGGTGCTGCCGGTGGATTCCCGCGTGCCGGACCCAGATCGCGAAAAAGACGACGTGCGCCGCAGCGGCATGGAACGGGCCTTGCAGTACATGGGCCTGAAGCCCAACACGCCGCTTACCGATATCCGTGTGGATCGCGTGTTCATCGGTTCTTGCACGAATTCGCGCATCGAAGACCTGCGCGCGGCTGCGGCGGTCGCGCGCGGCAAGCATGTGGCCTCCAATGTGCGCCAGGCCATGGTGGTGCCGGGCTCGGGCCTGGTCAAGCAGCAGGCCGAGCGCGAAGGCCTGGACAAGATCTTCATCGAGGCGGGCTTTGAGTGGCGCGAGCCGGGCTGCTCCATGTGCCTGGCCATGAACGCCGACCGCCTGGAACCGGGCGAACGCTGCGCCTCCACCTCGAACCGCAACTTCGAGGGCCGGCAAGGACAGGGCGGGCGCACCCATCTGGTCAGCCCGGCCATGGCCGCCGCCGCCGCCGTCGCCGGCCATTTTGTCGACGTCCGCACTTTCCGTTAAGCGTCACGCACCGAGTACCGACATCATGCAAGCATTTACCACTCACGAAGGCCTGGTGGCTCCGCTCGACCGCGAAAACGTCGATACGGACCTCATCATTCCCAAGCAGTTCCTCAAATCCATCCAGCGCACCGGCTTCGGTCCGAACCTGTTCGATGAACTGCGCTACCTGGACCATGGCGAACCCGGCATGGACAACAGCAAGCGTCCGCTGAATCCGGATTTCGTGCTGAACCAGCCGCGTTACCAGGGCGCTTCGGTGCTGCTGGCGCGCAAGAACTTCGGCTGCGGCTCCAGCCGCGAGCATGCGCCCTGGGCGCTGACGCAGTTCGGTTTCCGCGCCATCATCGCGCCGTCCTATGCCGACATTTTCTTCAACAACAGCTTCAAGAACGGCCTCTTGCCCATCGTTCTGTCGGAACTGGAAGTCGCGCGCCTGTTCGACGAAGTGAAGGCTTTCCCCGGCTACAAGCTGCGCGTCGACCTCGACCGCCAGGTCGTGGTGGCGGCGGATGGGCGCGAGATGGGTTTCGACATCGAACCGTTCCGCAAATACTGTCTGCTCAACGGCTTTGACGATATCGGGCTGACCCTGCGCCAGTCGGACAAGATTCGCGCCTTCGAGGCCGAGCGTCTGGCCCGCCATCCGTGGCTGGAAAGCCGTCCCATCGCCTGACGCCACCATTCTTCTGATTACAGGATCGTTTTCGTATGACTCACAACATCGCAGTCCTGCCGGGTGACGGCATCGGCCCGGAAATCGTCGAACAGGCCGTGCGCGTCCTGAAGGCGCTGGACGTGTCCTTCGATATCAAGCAAGCGCCCGTGGGCGGCGCCGCCTTCGATGCGTTCGAACATCCGCTGCCGCCGGCCACGTTGAATCTGGCCAAGGAATCGGACGCCGTGCTGTTCGGCGCCGTGGGCGACTGGAAGTACGACAGCCTGCCGCGCGAGTTCCGCCCCGAGCAGGCCATTCTGGGCCTGCGCAAGGCGCTGGGCCTGTTTGCCAACCTGCGTCCTGCCATCCTGTATCCGGAACTGGCCAGCGCCTCGTCGCTGAAGCCCGAGATCGTGTCCGGCCTGGACATCCTGATCATCCGCGAGCTGACTGGCGACATCTATTTCGGCACGCCGCGCGGCGTACGTTCTTCACCCGACGGCGCCTTCGCCGGCGAACGCGAAGGCTACGACACCATGCGCTATGCGGAATCAGAAGTGCGCCGCATTGCGCGCATCGGTTTCGAATCGGCCCGCAAGCGCAACAAGAAGCTGTGCAGCGTGGACAAGGCCAACGTGCTGGAGACCTCGCAGTTCTGGCGCGACATCGTCATCGAAGTCGCGCGGGAGTATCCCGACGTGGAGCTGTCGCACATGTATGTCGACAACGCCGCGATGCAGCTGGTGCGCAACCCGCGCCAGTTCGACGTGATCGTGACCGGCAACCTGTTCGGCGACATCCTGTCCGACGAAGCCGCCATGCTGACCGGTTCGATCGGCATGCTGCCTTCTGCTTCGCTGAACGCAGGCGGCCAAGGCTTGTATGAACCCAGCCATGGCTCCGCGCCCGATATCGCCGGCCAAGGCATCGCCAATCCGCTGGCGACCATCCTGTCCGCGGCCATGCTGCTGCGCTATTCGCTGAATCTGGCGCCGCAGGCCGACCGCATCGAGGCCGCCGTGCGCCGCGTGCTGGCCGACGGCCTGCGCACCGCCGACATCTTCGAACCGGGCACGACCAAGGTCGGCACGGCGCAGATGGGCGACGCGGTGCTGAAGGCGCTGGCCTGATCTTCTCGGGATCGAGCCGCCGGGCGCTAGCGCGCGTGGCGGTTGAAGCACCGTAAACAAGGGGTGGCCCGGCTGGGCCGCCCCTTGTTTTGCTGTTGTGGCGTCGCCTCGAAAGCGCCCCGTATCCATTGCGGCCCCTATTATTTCTAGCTGCGCCGCAACATCCGGCCGTGCATTCTGATAAATTGTTGAATTGCACGGCTTTTTCCCCTGGACCCTAGTCTCCACACCTTTAAAGAGCGATTGAAATGAATCAAGCAGTAGGCCTTGTCGGCTGGCGCGGTATGGTCGGCTCGGTGCTCATGCAACGCATGCGCGACGAGAACGACTTCGCACTGATCGAACCGGTGTTTTTCTCCACCAGCAACGCTGGCGGCGCCGCGCCCACTTGGGCCACTGGCGCAGGCCCGCTGCAAGACGCCTACAACATTGACGCTCTGAAAAAACTGCCGATCATCGTGACGGCGCAAGGCGGCGATTACACCTCCGAGGTCTATCCCAAGCTGCGCGGCGCAGGCTGGAACGGCATCTGGATCGATGCCGCCAGCACCCTGCGCATGGCCGATGACGCCATCATCGTGCTGGATCCGGTCAACCGTCCGGTCATCGACGCGGCGCTCAAGCGCGGCGTGCGCAACTTCATCGGCGGCAACTGCACGGTCAGCTGCATGCTGATGGGCCTGGCCGGCCTGTTCAACAACGACCTGGTCGAATGGATGACTTCCATGACCTACCAGGCGGCTTCCGGCGGCGGCGCGCAACACATGCGCGAACTGCTGACCCAGTTCGGCGAGATCAATCAATCGGTCAAGTCGCTGCTGGACGATCCCGCGTCGGCCATCCTGGAAATCGACCGCGGCGTGCTGGCCAAGCAAAAGGACCCGGCGCTTCCCCACGAGCACTTCGGCGTGCCGCTGGGCGGCAACCTGATTCCCTGGATCGACAAGGATCTGGGCAACGGCATGTCCAAGGAAGAGTGGAAGGGCGAGGTCGAGACCAACAAGATCCTGGGCCGCGGCGCAGCCTTCGGCACGCCCGCCACGCCGATCGACGGCCTGTGCGTGCGCATCGGCGCGATGCGCTGCCACAGCCAGGCGCTGACCATCAAGCTCAAGCGCGATGTGCCGCTGGACGAGATCGAAGCGCTGATCGCCGAAGGCACGCAGTGGGCGAAGGTCGTGCCCAACACCAAGGATGCCACGGTTTCCGCGCTGACTCCGGTCGCCGTTACCGGCACGCTGGACATTCCGGTGGGTCGCCTGCGCAAGCTGTCGATGGGCTCGCAATACCTGGGCGCTTTCACCGTGGGCGACCAGTTGCTGTGGGGCGCCGCCGAGCCGCTGCGCCGCATGCTGCGCATTGCGCTGGCCGAAGCCTGATGCCGTCGCAGGCGGCGTTCGGCGCCGCCTGACCAGGCGCGCAAGGCAAGCAAGGGCACCTCAGGGTGCCCTTGCCGTTTGCGCAGAGTCTGTGCTGTATCGGCGGACAGGCCCGCCAGCAAACGCGGCCGGGCCTTTCAGGTTTGTGAAATGCGCATGATCCATTACACTTTTCCCGTGAATTGATGCCTGTTCTCACCGATATGGCGTGAGCCGGCTCCAGCCCGCAAGTCGACTACAAGACGGAATTCCAGCTTATGACCCAGCGTTCGCGCCAAGTGAAGCATGCCCGCCGTTTAAAAGCCCTGCAGTGGGCGATTGCGCTGGCGATTGGCTCAAGCGTGTGCAGTACCGCCATGGCCATGCGCGTGGGGCATTCGCGGGTGGTTTCCGTGCCGGGCGCGCCGCTGCAGGCGGTGGTGGGATTGCAGGAGCTCACGCCCGAGGAAATCGCATCGCTCAAGGTGTCGGTGGCTGACGAGGCCTCCTGGCAACGCGCAGGTCTGAAGCCGCCGGTTCCGCTGGCAAGCATGGTGGTCCGGGTCGAGGACGGCCTGGACGCCACGCGCAAGAATCTGCGCGTGCGGGCCTCGCAGCCGCCGGCCAGCGGCGCGGTTGATCTGCTGCTGAATATCAACTCCAGTTCCGGGCAGCGCCAGGTGCAGGTCAGCATTCTGGTGCCGCTGCGCGGCACGACGGCTGACGTGACGCCGGCTGCGGTCGGCACGCCGGGGCGCGCGGCGGGATCGCGTTCGGTCAACGTGAAGTCCGGCGACAATCTGTTCGCTATCGCGCAACGCAATGCGGTGCCCAACGCATCGGTCTATCAGATGCTGGTGGCCTTGTGGCGCGCCAATCCCGAGGCCTTCATCCAGAACAATATGAATCTGGTGAAAGCCGGCCAGAGGCTGACGATTCCCGATGCGGCTACCGTGCGCGCGGTGGATCCGGCCGAGGCGCGGCGCATCTTCAATGAACATGCCGAGGCGTTCGCGAAGTACCGCGCCCGCATCGGCGCGGCGGCCGGCGCGAATCCGTCCGTGGTCCAGGGGCAGGGCGCGGCTTCGGGCAGCGTCGCGCCTCCTGCTGATGCCGGGGCGGCCAGCGCATCGCCGCCGCAGGATCGCGTACGGCTGTCCTCTGGGCAGGCGCAAGACAGCGCATCGGCGCAAGCAGAGGCCCAGGCCGATGCCAAGACGTCGACTGAGCGCGCCATGGCCGATGTCCAGGGGCGCGTGAGCCAGTTGCAAAGCAACGTCGACGATTTGAACAAGGCGGTGGCACAGCAAGGCGCCGCTGGTGGCGCTTCTGGTACTGCGGCGTCGCCGGGCGCGGCAGGCACTTCGGGTGCAACTGGCGCTGCGGGTGCAACTGGCGCTTCGGGTGCAACAGGCGCTTCGGGTGCAACAGGCGCTTCGGGTGCAACAGGCGCTTCGGGTGCAACTGGCGCTTCGGGTGCAACTGGCGCTTCGGGTGCAACAGGCGCTCCGGGTGCAACAGGCGCTTCGGGTGCAGCAGGCGCTTCGGGTGCAGCAGGCGCTTCGGGAGCGGCAGGCGCTTCGGGAGCGGCAGGCGCTCCGGGTGCAACAGGCGCTTCGGGTGCAACAGGCGCTTCGGGAGCAGCAGGCGCTTCGGGTGCAACAGGCGCTTCGGGTGCAACAGGCGCGTCTGGCGCGGCGGGCACTTCGGGTGCGGCAGGCGCTTCTGGTGCAACAGGCGCTTCGGGCGCGACAGGCGCGTCGGGTACGCCGGGCGCACCGGGCGCAGCGGGTACGCCCGGTGCAACAGGGTCGGCAGGACCTGCGAACACCTCGAACGCCCCAGGCGCTTCTGGGGCATCTACGCCAGATCAGGCCGCTGGCACGCCGGCAGGCAAGGATTCCGCTTCGGACATGCCCGGGTGGCTGGCCGACAATCTGCTCGTTATCGTCACTGCAGTGCTGGCGCTGATCGCATTCGCGATTGCCTGGCTCTTGCGCCGGGCCGGTGCGCGGCGCGGGGACGATGACGAGGAAACCTACGAATTCAACGAGCCAGCGCTGGATACGGCGGCGCTGAACCGCAAGCTCGGAAGCATCAATCTCGACCTGGACGAACCGCCCACTGACGAACCGCACCGTGTCGGCGGGCCACGGGTTTGATACATGTCTAGAGTTGCATTGGGGCTGGCGTACGACGGCTCCGCTTGGCAGGGTTGGCAGACACAGCCGCATCGGCAAACGGTGCAGGACACGTTGGAGGCCGCCCTGGGCAGTTTTTGTGGTGTGGAAGGGCCGGTGGCGACGATCTGCGCCGGCCGCACCGATACCGGGGTGCACGGCGCGATGCAGGTGATTCATCTGGACACTGAACTCGACCGCCGGATGGAGTCCTGGGTCCGGGGGGTGAATGCTTTCCTGCCTCCCAGCATTTCAGTCCAGTGGGCGCAGCCGGTATCGGACGAATTCCACGCGCGGTTTTCCGCGCGCGCCCGTACCTACGTATATTTGTTATGGCGCGGCCGGGTGCGGCCGGCATTATGGGCGGGCCGGGCGGGCTGGTGCTTTCAACCGCTGGACGTCGATGCCATGCGGGCCGCAGCGAATGCCTTGCTGGGCGAGCACGATTTTTCCAGCTTCCGTTCCTCGCAGTGCCAGGCCAAGCATCCTGTGCGCCATCTCTACCGGCTGGATATCGATGAGCGCGGGCCGTTCCTGGTGTTCACGCTGAAGGCCAATGCCTTCCTGCATCATATGGTGCGCAACATCATGGGCGCGCTGTTGCAGATCGGGCAAGGGCGCGAATCGGTGGACTGGATGGCGCAGTTGCTGTCCTGGCGCGACCGCAAGCGGGGCGCGCCGACCTTCGCACCCGATGGGCTGTACCTGTCCGCCATCGATTATCCGGAAGAGTTCGGCCTGGATGAGCTCGACGGGGGATCGCAGTTGCTGTCGCCGTTTACTCAAACCTATTAGGGATGCCGCCGGCAACGGCGATGCCTGCCCGTATCCGATGGAGGCTTTTGCCATGCAACGCCGCGCGTTTTTGAAGCAGACCGCCCTGGGCGGCGCCGCTCTGGTCGCTCCGGCGTTCGCGCAGGAAGTTCCGTTGGCCGAGGAAAACGCCATCCCGGCCCCGTCGGCGCCGCCAGCGGGACCGCAAGAGGCTCCGCCCAGCCCGCCGCCCGCTCCGGCCGCCGCGCCCGAAGCGCCGGCGGTGGTGGCAGCCCCAGCCAAGGTCGCTTGGCGGCTGGCCTCCAGTTTTCCCAACGAGTCTCCCACCTTGTTCGCCGGCGCCGAAGACGTGGCGCGTTACGTGAACGAGGTGACGGACGGGCGCTTCAGCATCGAAATCTTTCCCGCCGGCGACCTGGTGCAGCCGGGGCAGGTGCTGGAAGCCGTGCAGCATCGCGTCGTCGATTGTGGCCATACGGCGTCGACCCGCTACTTCGATGTCGACCCCGCGCTGTGCTTTGACGCCGGCGTGCCGTTCGGCCTGAACACGCGGCAGATGAACGCCTGGATGACGCAGGGGGAAGGCCTGGCGCTCACGCGCGTGCTGTTCGACAAGTACAACATCCTGAACTTTCCCTGCGGTTATACCGGCGCGCAGATGGGCGGCTGGTTTCGCGGGGAAATCAAGACCGTGGACGACCTGCGCGGGCTCAAGGTGAAGGCGGGCGGGTTTGCCCGCCATGTGCTGGCGCGGATGGGCGCCACGCCCGTGGACGTGCCGGTGGCCGAAGCCTATGCCGCGCTGGAGCAGGGCGTCGTGGACGCCGTGGCTTGGATCGGCCCTTACGACGATGAAAACCTGGCGCTCTATAAAGTTGCCAGGAATTACTACTTTCCGGGCTGGTGGGCGGGCACGCTGCAGCTATCCTTGTATGTGAACCAGGACGCCTACGACGAACTGCCCAAGCCGTATCAGTCCGCTTTGACGCTGGCATGCCGTATGGCGACTGCCAACATGATCGCCAAGTACGACGCGGGCAATCCGGACGCGCTGCGCCGACTGGTGTCGCGCGGCGCGCAGTTGAAAGCGTTTCCCAAGCCGGTCCTGCAGGCGAGCTACGAAGCCTCGCTGGCCGCCTACCAGGAAATGAGCGCCAAGGATCCCATGTTCAAGAAGCTCTACGACAGCATGGCGGCGTTTCGCGACAAGGAAACGCCCTGGTTCCGTCTGGCCGAGGGCAGCTTCGACAATCTCGTGGCCACCGTGGGTCAGCCCGGCGCGTAGGTGCTGCCTGCACGCCGGATATACTGATTCGACCGGCCGCGCAGGGCGGCCAAGCCAGCGAAGAGTTTCATGCGCACACGCATCAAGATCTGTGGATTGACCCGGGAACAGGATATCGACGCCGCCGTCGCGGCGGGCGTCGATGCGATCGGCTTTGTGTTTTACCCCAAGAGCAAGCGTTGCCTGACGCCGACGCGCGCAGCCCAGTTGCGGCGCATGGTGCCCGCCTTTGTCGACGTGGTGGCCTTGTTCGTGAATGCGCAAGAGGCCGAGGTGCAGGCCGTGCTGGACCAGGTCAAGCCGGAGCTGCTGCAGTTCCATGGCGATGAAACGCCGCAGGACTGCGCGCACTACGGTCATCGTTTTTTGCGGGCATTCCGTGCCGGCGCGCCCGGCCTGGACACCGCGGAAAACCTGGCCTCCACATGCCGCGCCTATGGCGAAGCCGCAGGCTGGCTGTTCGACAGCTACAGCGCGGGCTACGGTGGCAGCGGTCATGGTTTCGACTACGAGTTGCTCGACGAAGTGAGGGCCGATCCGGTGTCTCGGCCCCTGATCCTGTCGGGCGGCTTGAACGCGGAAAACGTCGGGCAGGCCGTGGAATTGGTCAGGCCTTGGGCGGTCGATGTAAGTAGCGGCGTGGAGCTTGAGCAAGGAATTAAAAGTTCTGATAGAATCTCGTTCTTCGTTGCTGCGGCGCAAGCGGCAGACGCGAAGCTGAAGGGAAATTAGTAGTGCGGTGCAGGCGGTTTGAAGTAGTGGGGCAAGGCTGAAAAGCGGCGTCCAAGGTTCCCAGGAACTGGTACTTCAAACGCGTTGCGCAGACAAGCTTGAAGGCATGCGAAAGTAAACCTCGCAAACGCCGCAAACTTCGAAGCGCAATAAATAATGCAAAAAATCTTGCCAGACGATTTGCATAGTTTAAAAAAGCACTATATAATTCTTCTTCTTTGCAGGCGGTTAGCTCAGCTGGTTAGAGCGCCACGTTGACATCGTGGAGGTCGTTGGTTCGATTCCAATACCGCCTACCAAATTCCTGCAAAGTGCTGTCAAGCACGGCAAAGAGAAAGCCGCTAGATCAATGATCTGGCGGCTTTTTTGTTTGGGTTTCGTCCGTTGCATGCCGCGCGCCATGCCACCAAGCATGGTTTTCGCGGGGCAATGGCAAAGGCGCGAAAACTCTTCAGCTATCGACGCCAGCCGTTAGCCCTGCATTTACTCAAGCCTGTGCGTTCTGCGCAGTTCGCGGTAAATCGCCGAATCATATTGAAGTAAGCCACGCATAATGGAAATATGGCGATTCATTAGCGTGTGGCCGAACATTTTGGCCACGTTCCGTTGACCGGCCGCCAGACATTTCCTTTCAGTACAACTGGCGGATTGGCCGATGATTGCCTGAGGCCGTTGGTTTGAATCAGGGGACCCTGTGAGCGAAGAATTGTCGCGACAAGGTAGACGTGAACGGCAGGGCCATTCCCTCGTGCGTCGCGTGACGCTCGGTCTGGCCCTGGCATGGTTTGCGTTGGTGATAGCTATTGCACGCTGGATGTCGCAGGGAATGGAGGCATCGCGGCTGGACAGCCTAGCCGCCAGCGCCGAATACGAGGCAAGAATTACTGCGCGCGTCATGGATCGGTTATTCACCGAGATGGTGAGCGTAGCGAACATGGTGGCCCGCCAGGGCCAAGTGATCCAGCTTGCCGTCCGTTACCGTACGGATCCACCCGGCGCAGCCGACTTGTCTCGAGAGCAGCGAGCGGCCCTGTTCACGCGGGATCCATTGGTGCGCAGGGTAGGCGACTTCATGAATGAGCTGGCCAGCGATCTGCGATACGCCCGCATTTATATGAACAATATGTCGGACGATACGGTGACGGCCAGTAACTGGGCGGAACCCGACAGCATCGTCGGCATGATCTACTCGGGTCGGGCTTATCTCGAAGACGCATTGCGTGATGGCTATGGCAGTTACTTCGGCATTGCCCGGTTGAACAAGAGTCCATCGTATTTCGTCGCCAGCCGCATCGAAGACTCGAATGACATGCCGCAGGGCTCAGTGACGGTAAAGTTCGATGCGCCGGATGTGGCGCTTTACCTGGCCGGGCGACATATCGCGTTGGTTGTGAATCGCCAGGGAAGGGTAACCACGGCTTCTTCCGAGCCGTTCATGCTGCGTAATGTCGCAGCGCTTTTGCCTGCCGATTCGGTACTGCCTTCCGATGGCGATGAAGACCTCGGCGAACCCCTGGATATTCGCGCCATACCCGGCTCGATCCAATCCGGCCGTTGGCTCATCGATGGCAGGCCCTATCTGGCGAGGCGGCAGGCGCTGGCTAATGGGCAATACCACTTGATCACGCTGGCCTCGCTGGAATCTTTGGCGCCCATGCGCAAGCGGCATATGTGGGCGACGGGATTGGTGGCGATGGTCGGTCTGGTCCTGATCCTTCTCTCCAGCCATGTGGTCGCGCAAATGGTGAGACGCCGCCAGGATGAACGGCATGCCGCCAACCATGATGCGCTTACCGGCTTGCCGAATCGGCGAGCGATCATGGCGGAGTTGGAGCGGTATTTCTCGGAGGCGAATCGGACGCAGCGGTCTGTTCAAGTCGCGTTTATAGATCTGGATGGGTTCAAGACGATTAACGATACCTACGGCCACGACATCGGCGACAAATTCTTGATCGAGGTTGGCCGACGTCTGTCGGCAGGCCTGCGTTCTGGAGAGGTGCTGGGTCGATGGGGGGGCGACGAATTCGTCGTCGTTGGCTTGGGCGCAAGGTCAGGGCCGACGGCTGATGCTGTGGTTGAAACAATGCGCACGCGCCTGGCCCCGTTGCTCAGCGGCATCTACACCCTGGACGACTGCAGTTTTCACTATGCCGGCGCGAGCTTTGGCATTGTGAATGCCGATCCATCGGCCAGCGCGCTGCAGGCCGTCCTCAGGGAAGCAGATCAATTGATGTATGCAGACAAGCAGGCGCGGCGTGAGATGCAGATTGCGTAACCGCCTGCCGGGCTGAGCCCGGGAAGACCTGCATCCGCCAGCCTTCTCGATACCCCCTAGGCCGTCATGCTGCGGCCCAATATACTGTATAAAAATACAGTATATTTGAGGTCGGCAGCAGCGCAATTCGGCCCGGTTTCGGCCGAGAGGGGACGAAGCATGATCGATGAGGAATGGACGCAGCGGGACGACTATTACTGGCAAGGGCCAGCGGGCTGGACGATCTCCCGGGTCTTCGTGGACGGGATGTGGCAGTACGAACTATGGTTCAGCCGCGGCGGCGGAGGCACGATTTACGGAATGCGCGCCTCATTGGAAGGCGCGCAAGAGCTCTATCAGCAAAAGCTGCGGTAAGTTCTTGCCTGTCTACAGGGAAGCGCCACCCGCGGCGTGGCTTCTATCTGCTGCGGCTGCTCGTGTCGCGCATCGGAAACCCGACTTTTCCTAGATTCCGTTTTTGGGCGCATTAAGAATCAGCCGCAAGCCCAGCGCCGCAATAACGCCCGCCGCTGCCCGGTCTATCCATTGCTTCGCCCGTAGATAAACCTCGCGCGGGCCCTTGGTCGAAAAACAGAGCGCCACGATCGCATACCAGCCGAATTCGACCAGGAACACCAGGGGCGGCAGCGCGAAATAGGTCCATGCCGGCGGATGCTGAGGCAGCAGCGCGGCGAAGATGCTGCCATACCAGATGGCCGTCTTGGGGTTGCTCAACTGGGTCGTGAGACCGATCCAGAAGGAACGACGTCCATTGCGTGATGCTGGCGCGCTGCTGCCGGGCATGGCAAAAGGCTGCCTGGCGTTGCGCCAGATGCCGGCAGCCACGTAAAGCAGATAGGCGCCGCCCGCGATTTTCAGCGCGACGTACAGCCATTCCACGCTTTGCAACAGGGAATACAGCCCCGCCAGCGCCAGGCCGGCAAACAGCATGCCGCCTGCGCCCATGCCGAAGGCCGAGGCCAGGCCGTCCCAGCGGGACTGGCCGATGGCCTTGCGCGCGACGATGATGAAGCTTGGTCCCGGCAGCATGGCTCCGAGCCACAGCGCACCGAGGATAGCGAGTATGGAAGCAAAGGGAGTCATGGTCGTTGGGGGCTGGAGCCATGGGAGACAATGATTCTTCCATGAAAGTCCGGCCCTGCAAAGGACGGTGAAGCGCCTGCTGGCGGCAGGCGTTTCGCGCAAATCCGGGTCTCAGCCGCTCGCCAGCGCCAGCGGCGCGGTGCGCCCTGGAGCGGCCGCCCTCGGGGCGGACTGCGCTTGCGGCTGCCGTTCATCCTGCAGGCGGAATACGCCCACGGCTTGCAGCAGCTCGGTCGCCTGCGATTGGAGGGCCGCCGAGGCGTCGGCGGCCTGGGCTACCCGGGCCGCGTTCTGCCGGGTCAGTTCGTCCATCTGGGTCACGGCCTGGTTGACTTCGTCGATGTCCGTACCCTGGACCCGGCCCGCGTCGCCGATCTGACCGACGATGGCGGCCACGCGCTCGATGCTGGCCACGACTTCGCGGATCACGCCGGCGGCATGGTCGGCCTGGCGGAAACCGCTGCTGGTCTTCTCCAGCGAGCCGTCGATCAGGGTGCGGATCTCGCGCGCGGCGCTGGCGCTGCGTTGGGCCAGCGCGCGGACCTCGGTGGCGACGACCGCGAAGCCTCGCCCGCTTTCACCGGCGCGGGCTGCTTCCACCGCCGCGTTCAAGGCGAGGATGTTGGTCTGGAATGCGATGCTGTCGATCAAGCCGGTGATTTCGGAGATCTTGTTGGCTTCCTGCTGGATTTCTCCCATCACCGTCGCCACGCCCGCTACCGCGGCGCTGCCCGTGTCCGCGATGCGCCGCGCTTCGTCGCTCAGCTGCCGGGCCTGCAAGGCGTTGCCGGCGTTGTCATGGACATTGGCGGCCAGGTCGCGCATCGATGCAACGGTCCGCTCCAGGGAGTCGGCCTGGGTCCGGGTGCGTTCTTCGAGCTGCTGGTTGTCCTGCATGATGTCGCGCGAGGCGGCGGAAAGAGCGGTGGCGGTGTTCCTTACGCCGCTCAGGGTCCGGTGCACGGCGTCCATCGTGGCCTTGAAGCTGCGGCCCAGGCTGCTGTCCATGCTCATGCCGCCAAAGCGCAGGTCGAACACGCCAGCCTCACGGCCGATATGCGCACTGAGTCGGGCCAGTTCCTCGGCCGCCACCGCGGCCCGTTCCATTTTCCAGGCCAGCCAGCCTAGCGCGGCAGCCTGCACCACCACATAGGCTGCGTGCAACAGCACCATGGGCAGGCTCGGCTCGGTGAAGCAAATTGTTCCGTAGCCCCATTGCTGCAGGAAGTTGAAGGACAGGTGATGCAGCGCGATGACGACGGCCGCGCACAGGATGGTGCGCCAGTCGCGATAGGCCAGCAGCAGCGAGAGCAGCACGAAGATGCCGAAATGGATCTCGGCCATGCCGGACATCAGATGGATATGGAGCGCGGCCAGCACCATCAGGCTACAGGCCACGACCAGGCGGGTACTCAAGCGGCCGGGCCGCCAGAGTATCAACAGCGACGGTATGCCTGCGGCGGCCAAGCCGACGCCGATGGCGGCGCCCCAGCGTCCGTATTGAGGGGCCAAGCACAGTCCGACGGCAAACAGCAGCCAGAGCAGAGGCAGCATCGCCCGGTCGGTGCGGCGGTAAGAGTCTTCCAGCAAATCGCTTGCGTTGCGCATGGCAGTTCCTTGCTACGGGAAGCGCGGGGACCCGCGCACGTTCGATTTTTATTCAATAATTCCAATTTGTGAATATATATTCCAAATTATTCTCTACTGTTGCCGCGACGCGGCCAAGTGATCCGCCCCATACCGGCGGCCGGAAAACCGGCGCTTTGCGCGGCGCGTTTGAAGCGAGCGGAAAACCTGGGATATCCTGCTGCCCATCATGATGAGAGTACTGTGGCTCTGCCTGGGTTGCCTGATGCTGGCATTGGGTGTGATCGGCGCGTTTCTGCCCGTCATGCCTACGACCATTTTCCTGATCCTGGCGGTGGCCTGCTTTTCGCGCTCTTCGCCGCGTCTCGAGAAATGGCTGCTGGATAGCCCGACCTACGGTCCCGCCCTGCGCGCCTGGCGGGATCAGGGCGCCGTATCGCGCAAGGGCAAGACCTACGCCTGCCTGGGCATGGCGCTGGGCTATGTGCTGTTCTGGTGGGGCGCGCATCCGTCGTGGATGCTGGCCGCCGGCGTCGCCGTGTTCTTCCTGGCTAGCGCGGCCTACGTCGTCACGCGGCCGGCGCCGCAGGGGCCGCAGGCCGGCAGCGGACAAACGCGGTAGCCGCCGGCGTCAATGCGAATGCCGGGGATCGCCCCGTGTTTCCACGACCTTCAGATACAAGGTGGCGGGCTCCAGGCAGCCGCCGGTTGAAAGCTGGCCGACCAGTTGCCGGTATAGCTCTTGCCACGGCGTCTGAGATTCCGGCGCCTGGTAGGGCGGCTCCAGCTTGCGGCGTTCCATTTCTGTTTCATCCACCAGGGCGGTGACCGTGCGCTGGTTCAGGTCGACGCGGATGCGGTCGCCCGTGCGCAACAGCGCGAGGCCACCGCCCACCGCGGCTTCCGGCGACATGTTCAGGATCGAAGGGCTGGCCGAGGTGCCGCTCTGGCGGCCGTCGCCCAGGCAGGGCAGGGAGTCTATGCCGCGCTTGAGCAGATGCGAGGGCGGCGCCATGTTGACCACTTCCGCGCTGCCGGGGTAGCCGACGGTGCCGGCGCCGCGGATCACCAGGATGCAGTGCTCGTCGATGTTCAGGGCGGGGTCTTCGATGCGCGCGTGGTAGTCCTCGGGGCCTTCGAAGACGATGGCGCGCGCCTCGAAGGCGTTCTCTGAACCGGGCTCCGACAGATAGGCGTGGCGGAAGGCTTCGCCGACGACCGACATCTTGATGATGGCGCTGTCGAAGAAGTTGCCCGAGAGGACGATGAATCCCGCGCGATGCCTGAGCGGCGCGTCGCAGCTGCGGATGACGTCCGCATTGTTGGTCTTGGCCGCAGCCGCGATCTCGCCGATGGTCTTGCCGGACACGGTGCCGCAATCGGTATGCAGGCGGCCTGCTGCCGCCAGTTCGTGCAACACCGCCGGGACGCCGCCCGCGCGGTGAAAGCCTTCGCCCAGATGCTCACCCGCAGGTACACAGTTGACCAGCAGCGGCACGTCTTCGCCCAAGCGCTGCCAGTCGTCCAGGCTCAGGTCGATGCCGGCGTGGCGGGCCATGGCGATGAGGTGCGGCGGGCAGTTGCTGGAGGCGCCCAGCGCCGAGGCCACGACGATGGCGTTCTCGAAAGCCTGCCGCGTCAGGATATGGGACGGGCGCAAGTCCTCGCGCACCATGTCGCAGATACGCAGCCCGGTGGCGTAGGCCATCTGGCCGCGCTCGCGGTACGGCGCGGGAATGCTGGCGCAGGTGGGCAGCGACATGCCCAGCGCTTCGGCCAGCGAGTTCATCGACAGCGCCGTGCCCATGGTGTTGCAGTGGCCGACGGACGGCGACGACGCCGTGGCCAGCGTCATGAAGCCTTCGTAGTCCAGCTTGCCCGCGGCCATCAGATTGCGCGCATGCCAGATGACCGTGCCGGAGCCGACGCGCTGGCCGTCGTGCCAGCCGTCCAGCATCGGCCCGCCGGACAGCACGATGGCGGGAATATCCACGGTGGCCGCGGCCATGAGGCAGGCGGGCGTGGTCTTGTCGCAGCCGGTGGTCAGGACCACGCCGTCCAGCGGATAGCCGTGCAGGATCTCTACCAGGCCCAGATAGGCCAGGTTGCGGTCCAGCGCGGCGGTGGGGCGCCGGCCCTGTTCGGCCAGCGGGTGCACGGGAAACTCCATGGGGATGCCGCCCGCGTCCCGGATGCCGGCCTTGATGCGCTCGGCCAGCGCCAGGTGATGCCGGTTGCAGGGCGCCAGGTCGCTGCCGGTCTGAGCGATGCCGATGATCGGCCGCCCAGATTGCAGTTCCTGGCGCGTCAGGCCGTAGTTGAGGTAGCGCTCGACATAGATGGCCGTCATGTCGGCGTGGGCCGGATCGTCGAACCACTTCTGGCTGCGCAGCTTGCGGGGAGTCTGGGACATGGGATTCTCGTTTACAGCGGTTGCGTGGCGGCCCGGCGCGCGTGCGGGCCGCAAAGGCTTAGTTGCGCGCCTTCTGGATCTCGTCGTTGAGCTGCTTGACCAGCTCTGGGCCGAGGTCCTGCGTGTACTTGTCGACCACCGGCTGCACCTTCTGGCGCATGCGCGCGATCTCTTCGGGCGAGACCGTGTTGATCTTCATGCCGGCCTTTTCCAGCGTGGTCATGGCCTTTTGGGAGTCCGCACGGCTGTCCTGGCGCTCAAAGTCGCGCGAGGATGCGGCCGCCTGGCGGATCAGCTTCTGTTCTTCCGGCGACAGGGTGTCCCACCATTTCTTGGACGCCAGCACCACCCAGGGCGTGTAGACGTGGCGGGTGATGGTCAGATAGGGCTGAACCTCGTAGAACTTGCTGCTCTGGATGGTGGTGATGGGGTTTTCCTGGCCGTCCACGGTGCGGGTTTCCAGCGCGGTGAACAGTTCGGAGAACGGCATGGGCACGGCGTTGGCGCCCAGCGTATTGAAGACGCCCAATGCGATCTGGTTCTGCATCACGCGCAGCTTGATGCCTTGCAGGTCTTCCGCGCGCGCGATGGGGCGCTTGGAGTTGGTCATGTTGCGAAAGCCGTTTTCCCAATAGACCAGGCCGATGATGCCCTTGGCTTCCAGCTTTTTCAGCATGTCCTGGCCCAGAGGCCCGTCCAGCACGGCGTCCGCTTCCTTTTCGCTGTTGAAGAGGAAGGGCAGGTCGAACACGCCGAACTCCTTGACCATGCCGGCCAGGGGCGCGGTGGACCCCACCATCATTTCCTGCACGCCGCCCACCAGCGCGCTTTGCATCTGCTCGTCCGAGCCCAGGTTGGCCGAGCCGAAGGTCTTCATCTTGAGCTTGCCGCCGCTGATTTTTTCCAGCTCCTGCGCCAGGTGGCGCGCGGCGCGCCCCTGGACGCTTTCCTCGTTCAGGCCATAGCCGAAACGGATCAGGCGAGGTTTGACGTCGGCGGCGGACGCGACGCCGGCGACGGCGCAGGACAGCGCCGTCGCCAGGACAAGAATGCGGGTCTTGAAACGGGTGATCATGGTGCTCCTCCTTGGGGTTTTTCTAATGCATCCAGCGTGCGGGGACGGTGATCAGCTCGGGGAAGATCACCAGCAGGATCAGCAGCAGCGTGTAGGCGACGACATAGCGCCACACGCCCCTGCAGATGGTTTCCATATTGATGCGGGCGACGCCGCAAACCACGTTGAGCACGGTGCCCACCGGCGGCGTCAGCAGGCCCACGCAACCCACCATGACGAACATCACGCCGAAGTAGACGGGGTCGATCCCGGCCTTGGTGACCACCGGCATCAGCACCGGCGCCAGGATCAGGATGGTGGGCGTCAGGTCCATCACCGTGCCCACCAGCGTCAGCAGCACCAGCAGGGCGAACATCAGCAGCTTGGGTTGGTCCAGCACGGGTTCCAGCAGCGCGATCAGGTCCTGCGGCATGTCGGCCAGAGTGATCATGTAGGACGAGACCATGGCGGCGGCCACCAGGAACATGACGATGGCGGTGGTGCTGGCGGCGTTGATGAAGAGCGGCGCCAGGTCGCGCACGCCGATTTCGCGGTAGACGAACAGGCTGACCAGCAGCGCGTAGACCGCGGCGACGACGGCCGCCTCGGTCGGCGTGAAGATGCCGCCGCGCAAGCCGCCGATGATGATGACGGGCAGCATCAGGGCCCATAGCGATTCGCGCAGCGCCTTCCAGCGCTTGCTCCAGGGTTCGCGCGGCGAGGGCTTGATGCTGCCATGCTTGCGCGCCACCCAGGTCCATACGGCGACCAGGGTCAGGCCCATCATCAGTCCGGGCGCGATGCCGGCGAAGAACAGCTTGGTGATCGACACGTTGGTGGCGACGCCAAAGATGATGAACGAGATCGAGGGCGGAATGATGGGCGCGATGATGCCGCCGGCCGCGATCAACCCGGAGGCCTGGCCCGCGTCGTAGCCCCTTTCGCGCAGCATGGGGATGAGCAGCGAGCCCAGCGCAGCGGCGTCGGCCACGGCCGAGCCGGACAGCGCGGCCAGCAGCACGCTGGCGAAGATGGCCACGTAGCCCAGGCCGCCCTGGATGTGGCCCACGAAGGTGCTGGCCAGATTGACGATACGGCGCGAAATGCCGCCGGCGTTCATCAGTTCGCCGGCCAGCATGAACAGCGGCACCGCCATGAGGGTGAAGCTGTTGGCGCCAGACAGCATGTTCTGCGCCAGGATCTGGGTATCGAAAAAGTCCAGCTGGAACATCATGGCGATCGCGCTGAGCAGCAGCGCGAAGGCGATAGGCATGCCCAGGGCGATCAGCCCCAGCAGCACGAGCAGGAAAACGGTCAGGATCATTGCGGGCGTCCGGGCGGGGTAGGGGAGTTGGAGGCGGAGCCGTCAGACCAGCGGGTCTTCGGGGCTGGATTCCGCCGGCAAGGGCCCGCCCGCAAGGACGCGCACCAGATCGATCAAGGTCAGGATGCCCATGGCGGCGGCCGCATAGAGGGCCGCGGCGTTGAACACCGCCAGCGACATGCCGGTGACAGGCAGCACGGTGTCCAGGCCGATGACGGTCTGGGTCCAGCTGCCCTCGGCCATCAGCCACAGCACCCACAGCGTCAGCAACTGGCAGAACACGTGCGAGGCGCGACGGGCGGCGGGGCCGAAGCGTTCGACCAGCATGGTGACGCCGATGTGCTGATGCGAGCGCAACGCTATCACCGAGCCCAGGAAGATCATCCAGACGAAGGCCAGCCGCGAGATCTCATCAGAGACGTTGATGCCGGAGTTGAACAGGTAGCGCAGCGCGACGTTGCCGAACAGCAGCACCACCATGACGGCCAGACAGGTCACCATCAGCCAGGTCTGCAGCGCGAAGCACCAATTGGCGGCGCGGGCCAGCGGCGTGCCGCCAGGCCGCCCCGGTGGGGAAGCTTGCATGCTTGTCTCCTATCCGTTTCCCGGAATTTTTTAGGGTTATGCTGTGCGAAATGTTAGCGCTAACATTTTGCGTTTGGCAAGCCCCAGTTTTTTGCGTCAGACTACGCGCTCACCAACCCATGCCGAGGACCGATGTCCATCCGTAAACCCCGCAGTTCACGCGCCGGCCGCGTCACCATGCAGGATGTCGCGCGCCGCGTGGGCGTGAGCGCGATCACGGTATCGCGCGCCTTGCGCACGCCGGACAAGGTGGCGGAAGAACTGCGGCTGCGCATCGCGCGGGTGTGCCAGGAACTGGGCTACGTGCCCAACCATGCGGCCAGCGCGCTGGCGTCGGCGCGTTCGCAGACCATCGTGGCGCTGATTCCGTCGCTGAGCAACGTGGTGTTCGTCGACATCATCGCGGGGATCAAGGAAGAGCTGGACCGGCACGGCTACCACATGCTGATCGGCGTGACCGGCTATTCGCTGGACGAGGAGGAGGCTCTGCTGCGCAAGTACCTGCAGCACGCGCCCGACGGCCTGATCCTGACCGGCATCGACCACAACCCTGGCGTATGGGACCTGCTGGACACGCAGCGCATTCCCACCGTGCACACGATCGAGACGCTGGACGGCGGCGAGCACATGAGCGTGGGTTTTTCGCAATTCGATTCCGGCTATGCCGCGGGCCGCCATCTGGTGGAGCGGGGCTACCGCCGTATCGGCATCGTCGGCGCGCAACTGGATCCGAGGTCGCTGCGCCGCTGCGAAGGCTGCCGCCAGGCGCTGCGGGACGCGGGCCTGTATGACGCGGCGCTGGAAATCATGACGCCGGAGAAATCATCCATCGGCCTGGGAGCCTCGCTGCTGGAAGCGCTGCGCGAGCGTCATCCCGACTGCGATGCGCTGTTCTTTTGCAACGATGACCTGGCCCAGGGGGCGGTGTTCCAGTGCGGAAGGCTGGGCGTGCCGGTGCCGGAACGCATGGCCATCGTCGGCTTCCACGACGTAGCGGGCACGGCCTGGACCACGCCGCCGCTGTCGACCATCGCCACGCCGCGCTACCAGATCGGCGTATCGGCCGCGGGCCTGCTGATGCGCCATCTGGCCGGCGAGGCCGTCGCCGAGCGCCATGTGGACCTGGGCTTCAAGCTGGTGCAGCGCGAAACCAGCTGAGCGCCAAGCCTCAGCCCCGGCGCAGCGCCAGGAATACGCCGGAGGCGATGATCAACCCCATGCCGGCCAGGGCCAGCCCATCGGGCGGGCGCTGGAACCAGAAGGTGCTGAACAGCACCGCCAGCAGCAGCTGGAAGTAGTTCAGGGGCGCCAGGGTCGCCGCCGCCACGCGCTGGAAGGCGGATATCAGAAAGATCTGCGCCAATCCGCTGCAGGCGCCCAAGCCGACGATGAAAAGCATGTCGGCAAGATCCGGCCACGGATCCGGCAGGAAGAAGGGCGCGGGCAGCCCGGTGACGACGAGGCAGATGAAGGCCGTGTAGGCATACTGGATGGGCCCGGGCACCTTGCCCGAGAGCCTGCGCGTCAGCACCTGGAACACTGCGTAACTGACCGCGGACACCGCCATCAGCAGCGTGCCCAGCCACGGCAGGTTGGAGCCCGGCCGCACGATCAGCAGCATGCCGCCAAAGCCCGCCGCCACCGCTGTCCACTGGGCGGGTCGCACCCGCTCGCCCAGCAGCCAGGGCGACAGCGCCACCATGATCAGAGGCGAGGTGAAGTAGATGGCGGTGGCTTCCGACAGCGGCATCCAGATCAGCGCCGTCATGAAGCAGGTACCGACCGTGGCCAGCAGCAGGCCACGCAGGATCAACAGCGGCTTTTCGGGCGCATCGCGCAGACGCAGTCCGCCGCGGTGCCGCCACAACAGCGCCACCGCCAGCACGGCCACCGCCGAATAGCGCATGATGTTCAGGAAGGGCGCGGGATAGCGCGCCAGCATGTGCTTGGACCCCGCATCGAAGGTGGCAAAGGCCACCAACGCTGCGAAGAACAGCAGGATGCCCGTCTGGCGCGCGGCGGCGGGCGAGGGTAACGCGATGGGAACGGAGCTCATGTGGGCGGGAGGACTCAGGCTGCCGCCTGGCCCGCGCCCTGCAGGAACGCGTCCAGAGCCGGGCCGATGGCCTCGACCATGTAGCCGCCTTCCTGCACGATCACGGTGGGCAGTCCCAGGCTGGCGACGCGCGCGCCGATGTCGCGGTAGGCATCGATGTCGAGCTTGAGCACGCTGATGGGATCGTCCTTGTAGGTGTCAAAGCCCAGGGCCAGCACCAGCGCCTGCGGCGCGTAGCCGGTCAGGGCGGCGAGCGCCGTATCCAGCGCCCGCAGGAAGGAGTCGTTGCCCGAACCGTGCGGCAGCGGCAGGTTCAGGTTGCAGCCTTCACCCGCGCCGTAGCCGCGCTCATGCGCATAGCCGGTATAGAAGGGGTAGTAGCCGGCGGGGTCGGCGTGCAGGGATACCGTCATGACGTCGCCGCGCTGATAAAAAATGTTCTGCGTGCCATCGCCATGGTGGGCGTCGACGTCCAGCACCGCCACCTTGGACCAGGTCTGAAGCAACCGGTTGGCCGCGGCCGCGCTGCTGTTCAGATAACAGAAGCCGCCCGCGCGGTCGCGGTGGGCATGGTGGCCCGAGGGCCGGCACAAGGCATAGGCCATGCCCCCGGCGCTGGCGACGTGGTCGGCGGCGGCCACCGCGCTATGCGTGGAGCGCAGCGCCGAGCGCCAGGTCTGCGGCCCGATGGGACACGATAGATCGCTCAGGTAGTAGCCGGTCTGGGCCACGATGGAGGGCGACGGGCAGGGGCCGCGGCCAGCCAGCTCGATGCGGCCGTTGTAGTACGGCGAAAGATTGGGCAGCACTTCGGGGCCCGGATCCACGCCAGGCGAGCGCAGGGCCTGCCAGCGCGCATAGGCCGATTCCAGATAGTCCAGGTAGTCCGGGCTGTGGATGTCCTGCAGCGGCTTGCGGCCGTAGTCAGCCGGCGCTTGGACGCGGATGCCGCGCGCGGCCAGCGCGCCTTGCAGGCTTTCCGCCCGTGCCGGCAGATCGGTGGGCGCGCTGATGCGCCCAAGCCGCATGAACTGCCGCGGCGTATGCAGCAGTTGCTCTTCCGAGAAAAACGCCTTCATGGCTGCCCTCGCTGGCGTTATGCGTGCTTGAGTTCGATTTCGACGAACACGAACTCCGTGTCGCCGGGATTGATCACGTTGTGCTCTACGCCCACGGGCCGGTAGTAGGCCACGCCGGTGGTGAGCTGGCTGGTGATTTCGCCGTCGGGCGTGTCCAGCAAGAGCGGGCCGGTGGTCTGCGGGACCACCACGTAGTTCATTCCATGGCGGTGCCATCCCGTTTCGCCGCCGGGCGGGAAGCGCCATTCGGTGACGGTGACCATGTCATTGTCGATCTGCACGGTCGGTATGGCGGCGGGGCGTTGCATGGGGCGTTCTCCTTGGAAGTATGAATATTCTTGTGCGCTTCAGGCCGCTCGCGCCTTGGTCGGGTCCCAGTGCTGGCCGGGGACCGCGGCGATCAGCTGCCGCGTATAGGTGTGTTGCGGGTTGTCGAAGATCTGCGCGGGCGAGCCGTACTCGACCACCTTGCCGCGATGCATGACCAGCACGGAATTGCAGATCTGGGCCGCCACGCGCAAATCGTGGGTGATGAAGACCAGTGCGATCTTCAGGCGTTGCTGCAAATCGTGCAATAGCTGCAGTACTTGCGCCTGAACCGAGACGTCCAGCGCCGACACTGATTCGTCGGCCACCAGCACCTTGGGCTCCAGCGCCAGCGCGCGCGCGATGCCGATGCGCTGGCGCTGTCCGCCCGAAAACTGGTTGGGATAGCGATCGAAGGCCGACGGGTCCAGCCCGACCAGCGACAGCAGCTCGCGCACCCGCGCTTCGGCCTGGGCGCGCGGCACGCCGTTGGCGACGGGGCCGTCGCTGATGATGCGGCCTACGGTATGGCGCGGGTTGAGCGAGGCGAACGGATCCTGGAAGATCATCTGGATGTCGTGGCGCAGCGGCCGGAAGCGCGATTCCGGCATGGCGGCGATGTCCTGGCCGTTGAAGATCAACTGCCCGCCGTTGATGCCCACCAGCTTGAGCAGGCATTTGCCGATGGTGGACTTGCCCGAGCCCGATTCGCCCACGATGCCCAGCGTCTCGCCGCGCCGCACGCTGAAGCTGACGCCGTCGACCGCGTGAACCTCGCGTTTGCCGCCCAGCCAGCCGCGGCCCACCACGTAGGTCTTCTTCAAGTCGCGCACGTCCAGCACGGGCTGGTCGTGCGGGGCGGACTCGCGCTCGGCGCCACGGCGGTGCGGCACGGCCGCGATCAGGCGTTGCGTGTAGGGGTGGCGGGGCCGGTTCAGCACTTCGTCCGCCGGCCCCTGTTCGACCAGGACGCCTTTTTCCATCACGGCGACCCGGTGCGCGATTTCGGCCACCACGCCGAAGTCATGGGTGACGAACATCACGCCCATGCCTTTTTCCTTCTGGATGCGGGCGATCAGCGCCAGGATCTGCGCCTGGGTGGTGACGTCCAGCGCGGTGGTCGGTTCGTCGGCGATCAGGAGTGCAGGCTCCAGCGCCAGGGCCATGGCGATCATCACGCGCTGGCGCTGTCCGCCCGACAGGCGGAATGGGTAGACGTGGTAAAGCGTGGCGGGGTCGGGCAGCCCTACGAAGGCCAGCAGCTCCAGCGTGCGGGCCATGCGCTGCGCGCCCGGATACGCGTTGTGCACGCGCATGACTTCGCTGATCTGCTCGCCTACCGTCATCAGGGGGTTGAGCGCCGACAGGGGCTCCTGGAAGATCATCGCCATGTCCTTGCCGCGCATGGCTTGCAGCGTGGCTTCGTCCTGCCGCAGCAGGTCCTGGCCGCGGAACAGGATGCGGCCCTGCTGCGGCGTCAGGTAGTCGGGTAGCAGGCCCATGATGGCGTTGGCGCTCATGGACTTGCCCGAGCCCGATTCGCCGACGATGCAGAGGATCTCGCCGGCGCGGATGTCGTACGACACGTCCTGCACGGCATAGGGGCGGTCGCCGCCTTTGGGCAGGGCGATGCTCAGGTTCTGGATGGATAGCAAAGGAGTGGAAGCGTTCATGCCGTCCTCCTATTCGCCGCGCTTGCGCAGCTGCGGGTTGAGGGCATCGTTCAGGCCTTCGCCGATCAGGTTGATGGCCAGCACGGTCAGCAGGATCGCCACGCCGGGCCAGACGCTCATCCACCAGGCTTCGCGGATCATGGTGCGGGCCGCGCCGATCATGAAGCCCCAGCTCATCAGGTTGCGGTCGCCCAGTCCCAGGAAGGACAGCGACGATTCCGTCAGGATCGCGGTGGCGACCATGAACGACGCCGACACGATGATGGGCGACATGGCGTTGGGCAGGATCTGCGTGCCGACGATGCGGGCCGGCGTCTGCCCGATGACAATGGCGGCCTGCACGAACTCGCGCTGCTTGAGCGTCATGAACTCCGAGCGCACCAGCCGCGCGGCCGGCGGCCACGACACCACCGCGATGGCCCCCATGATGGAATAGACGGATGGACTCAGGATCGCCACCAGCACCACGGCCATGGCCAGCTGCGGGATGGTCTGGAAGAACTCGGTGAAGCGCATCAGCGCGTCGTCAACCCGGCCGCCGCAGTAACCCGCCACCGAGCCGACCACGATGCCGAAGACCAGCGCCACGGCGGTCGACAAGAGGCCCACCATCAGCGAGACCCGGGCGCCCCAGACCAGCCCGGCCGTGATGTCGCGGCCCAGCATGTCGGTGCCGAAGGGGTAGTCGGCATTGGTGAACGGCGGAATCAGCGGATCCGCCACCATCATCCAGGGGGATTCTTCATACAGCAGCGGCGCGGCCAGGGCCACGACGATCACGACCAGCATGATGGCCAGTCCGGCCACCGCTCCGTAATTGCGCATGTAGCGCCGGGCAAATGACTTCATGCGGCGGCTCCTTGCTGCGCGCCCGCGCCGATGCGCGGATCGATGAGTCGGTACAGCACGTCGGTCAGCAGGTTGAACACCACCACCATGATGGAGGTGACCAGGAAGATGCCCAGCAGCAGCTGGTAGTCGCGCTGCAGCAGCGCGTCGAACATCAGCCTGCCGATGCCGGGCCAGGCGAACACGGTTTCGGTCAGCACCGCGCCGCCCGCCATCTGCCCCAGCTGAATGCCGGCGAAGGTGATGACCGGCAGCAGCGCATTGCGCAGCACGTGGGCGCGGATCACGCGGCCGGGGCTTACGCCCTTGGCGCGCGCCGTCTTGACGAAATCCATGCCTATCACTTCCAGCATGGAGGCGCGGGTCAGCCGCACGTAGACCGCCATGAAGAAGCAGCCCAGCGTCACGGTGGGCAGGATCAGGTGCTGGGCGATGTCGCCCGCGCGCGCCCAGCCCTTCAGGTTGGCGCCCACGGTCTCCATGCCGAAGGCCGGCAGCCAGCCCAGCACCACCGAGAACAGCAGGATGCCCATCAGCGACAGCCAGAACAGCGGAGTGGCATACAGCACCAGGGCGCCCGTCATGACGGAGCTATCGATCCAGCGGCGCTTGTTGCGGTAGCGGGCCTTGGCCGCCACCACGCCCAGGAAGACGCCCAGCACGATGGAGAACACGAAGGCGCAGGACATCAGCAGGAAGGTGGCGGGCAGGCGTTCCAGGATCAGGTCCAGCACCGGCACATGGTTGCGGTACGAGAAACCCAGGTCCAGTTGCACCACGCCCTTCAGGTACAGCATCAGCTGGGTCAGGATGGGCTTGTCCAGGCCGAAGGCCACGCGCAATTGTTCGACGTAGGCAGCGTCGCCCGCGCCGGCCTGGCCCGCCAGCACGGCGGCGGGGTCGCCTGGGGCCAGGCGGATCAGGAAGAAATTGATGATCACCACGCCCAGCACGACCACCAGGGCCTTGCCGATGCGGGAAACGAGGAAAGACAGGAATTTCATGCTCGGGGTCCTCTCTGGTCGGGCGCGGCCTGCCTGGGGCAGCCGTTGTCCGGCCGGCATCCGCCGCCGCGGCAAGCCTGCCGCGGCGGCGTCCTGCGGCGCTTACTTTTCGATGTACACGTCGTCGAAGCTCTCGTTCAGGCCGATGGCGGTCTTGACCAGATTCTTGACGTTGCCGCGGTAGAGCGTGGGAAACTCCATGTCCACCAGGAAGCCGTTGGCGATCTCATTGACCAGCGTGGTCTGCAGCTTGGTGTAGAGCTCCTGGCGCTTGGCGGGATCCACCTCGGAAGCGGCCGCCTCCCATTGCTTGTCGGTCTCCGGATTGCTGTAGCCCTGCACGTTGGCGAAGGGCGAACCCTTGACGATGTTCGACGAGACATACAGCCGTTGCACGCCCAGCGCGGGATCGCCGTACTGGTAGGTGAAGGTGGTCGTCATGTCGAAGTCCCAGTTGCCCGTGCGGCTGGCCCAGCCGCCGGCGTCGGTGGCTTCCAGGTTGACCTTGAAGCCCAGCTGCTCCAACGCCTGCTTGGTGTATTCACCCAGGCGATCCCAGGTGGAGCCGTAGGGAAAGCTCAGCTGGCGGATCGTGTAGTCCTCGGGCTTGATGCCGGATTCCTTGATCAGCGCGCGCGCCTTCTTCATGTCGAACGCCAGCGGCGGCATGTTCTTGTCATAGAACATCTCGGTGGTGACGAAGGGGCTGGTGGACACCTTGCCCAGGCCGAAGAAGATGTTGTTGACCACCATGTTGCGGTTGATGGCCGCCATCACGGCCTGGCGCACCTTCAGGTTGTCGAAGGGCGGCTTGCGCATGTTGAAGATCAGGTAGGCCTGGGGCGAGAACATCTCCCAGCCGGCCGTGGTGTATTCGACCTTGGGCAGGGCGCGCAGGCGCTTGATGTCGACGTTGTCCACGTCGCCGCCGCGCAGCACGTCCACGCTGCCGCGCTCGAAAGCCACCGCGCGCGAGGCCGAGTCGGGGATGACGTTGAACACCAGTTCATCCAGATAGGGCTTGCCGGGCTTCCAGTAGTCGGGGTTGCGGGTCAGCTTGATGTATTCGCCGCGTTTCCATTCCTTGAACATGAACGGGCCCGTGCCGACCGGCTTCTGGTTGGCGGGATTGGTCATGTAGTCGGTGCCGGCATAGATGTGCTTGGGCATCATGGGCGCAAAGCCCGGTTCGAACATCAGCATGAAGGCCGGGAAGGGCGTCTTCAGTTTGACGACGACCGTCTTCGCGTCCGGCGCCTGCACCGATTCCACGAACTTGTTCAGGATCACGCGGGCGCGCGCATGGGTCTTGGGCAGCATGTCCGCCAGCGAGAACACCACGTCCTCGGACGTGAAGGGCTTGCCGTCATGCCACTTGACGTTGTCCTGCAGATGGAAGGTGTAGGACAGGCCGTCGGGCGAGGCGTCCCACGACTTGGCCAGGCCGGGCTGGGGCTTCAGATCGGTGGAGTAGGTCAGCAGGCTCTCGTAGATCTTGCCGGCGACGAACTGCGTGGGCCCCTGCTGATTGATGGCGGTGACAATCACCGGCGGTTCGGGCTGGACGATCATGTTCAGCGTGCCGCCCTTGGTCTGCGCCAGGGCTTGCGTGGCGGGCAGCGCGGCCGCGAGGACCAGTGCGCCGATGCTTAGGGAGAACCATTTCTTCGATTTCACTGCGAGCCTCCGGGCTGGAAAGGGTCTGACAGGTGTCCGCGTCGCGGATGCCGTGCACTGGCAAGCAAACCTCATGCCACCTGTGTTTTCAGGGGTACTACGGGTGGAGCCGCTACAACAATGCTTCGTACAGGTGCTCTTCAGCGTGCCGCGCACCATTGCGGAGCGCCGTTCTCGTCGCCAAAGTCTTCCCGCAGGCGGGCCAGGATGCCTAGCAGATGCGCATGCATGGCATGGCGCGCGCGGATCGGATCGCGCGCCTGTATGGCCGTCAGGATGCGCTGGTGTTCGGCATGGGCGATGGCCCAGACCTTGGTGTCGACGAAGTAATCCTCCATGCGGCTGTACACGGGGCTGGCCTGCGTCAATTCCCACAGATGGGCCACCGAGGCCGCTACTGCGGCGTTGCCGCAAGCCGCGGCAATGGCGTTGTGGAATTCGCGGTCGTGGCGGCCGGGCGAGTTGCCCAGCGACATGCCCTCGTGGGCGTCGCGGATGGCGGCAATCTGGGCGGGCGACCCATGCTGCGCGGCCATGCCCGCGCACTCGGGTTCGATCAGCATGCGCGCTTCCAGCAGGTCGAACGGGCCGATGCCGTCCTGTCCTGGCGCGGCGTACGCGGGAGCGGCGGCTTCCCGGATGGCAGTGACGAACACCCCGGTGCCCACGCGCACCTCGACATAGCCTTCTATTTCCAGCGCGATCAGTGCCTCGCGGATAGACGCGCGGCTGACCTGCAGCTGTTCGGCCAGCTCCCGCTCAGAAGGCAGGCGCCCGCCGCGGGGGAATTCCCCGGCCCGGATCCGGCCGGCGATCTGGTCGGCGATGACTCGGTACAGGCGGGTGACGGCGGCAGCTTGGAAGGTGTTCATCGACGATAGGGGCGGGAACGGAGAGCCAAGTGGTCAGGCCACCAAATATAGGCATCTCATCCTTGAATAAGAAGGGAAATTTTCTATTTCAAGGGAAAACGATCACAGGGATTCCACCTCTTTCTTTGAAGTGGTCAGGCCAGCTAGGAATGTCTCGGGCGCTTTACAGTTTCCAGACAAATCCCGCACAGAAGCCCCGCTGTTGCGGGCGGACGCCATCCCATACTCCGTTGCGCCCGATACCGGGCATGTGGCAAGGCAGCGCGCTGCGGCGGCAGGAAGGGGTAGGACGTGCAGGAAGTGACGAAGCGGGCGTTCCGGCCCGAGGGCTGGTGGATAGGCTTGGGCATGGCGGTCTTCGCCCTGGCGTGGTTGACGCTGCTGGACAAGGCGGCCCTCGCGCCGCCGACCGACAATATCGAGCAACTGACCTGGGTGCGCAGCCTGGAATGGGGCTATTACAAGCATCCGCCTCTGCCGACCTGGCTGCTGTGGCCAGCGGTGCAATTGCTGGGCTGGTCGGCGTGGACGAGCTACATCGTCGGTGCGCTCTGCACCCTGGGCGCCTTCGCGTTGTTGTGGCGCTGGCTGCGGGGCATGCGCGGCAGCGGCCATGCGCGGGCGGCGTTGCTGGCCGGCCTGTGCATCACCTTCTACAACGGCCGTCTGCATTTCTACAACCACGAGATCGTGCTGATTCCCCTGGCGGTGGGCTGCGCCGTCGCGTGCTGGAAAGCCTGGACCACGCGCCGGATCGGTTGGTGGATCGTGCTGGGCGCGTGCCTGGGCCTGGGGGCTCTGTCCAAGTACCAAAGCGCGGTGACGGGCGCCGCCGTGCTGGTCTTCTGGCTGAGCCAGCGCGGCTGGCGCGACTCCATGCACCGGTTCGGGCTGCAGGTTGCGGGGTTGACCGCGCTGGCGGTCTTCGCGCCGCATCTCTGGTGGCTGGCGTACAACGGCTTCGAACCCCTGAACTACGCGATGACTTCATCGCTGGCCGCCGGCCTGCCTTGGGTTCAGCGCGCGGCGGAAGTGGCGCGGTGGTGGGGCGATCAGATGCTGAACCGCGCGCTGCCTGCGTGGGTGTTCCTGGGTGTCTTGTGCTGGTTGGCGCGCCGCCGCGCCGCGGTGGCTGCTGTGACGGCAGAAGCGCCGCCGCGCGATGCGGGCCGCGCCATCCTGCTGTCGTTCGGTTTTACGCCCTTGGTGTTCGTCAGCATCATGACGCTTGCCAGCGGTTCCCATGTGCAACTGCACTGGGGCACGCCTTATCTGCTGTTCATGGCGCCGGCGATGATGGAACTGGTGCGTGGCGGCGTCTGGGAGCGCGTGCGGCCGCGCGATGCCGTGGCGGTATTCGCATTGGTCCAGGCGCTGTTGATGGTCCGGGTCGGGCTGACGTCGCCGGGCGGGGCGGGGCTTGCGCGCAAGGCGTCGGATTGGCGCTATTTCGATTCCCGGGCGCTGGCCCTGGCTGTGCACGAACCCGCCAAAGCAGCGCTTGGCGGGCCGGTCAGGGTGATATCGGGGCCGCCGGCCGAGGCCGGCGCGTTGGCCCTGAGGCTGCCGGAACAGCCGCTGGTGCTGATAGACGGACAGCTCCGTTTCAGTCCCTGGGTGCCGAAAGACGTGGCCGAGGCTTGCGGCGCATTGGAGCTGGAGCTGGAACCGAGAACGCCCGGAGCGGGGTTTGTCGCCGTCGGAAAGGACTTTCCTGGCCTGCACTGGCGTGTGACGCCGTCTTCCCGGCTTTGCGGCACGGCGTCTGGCGTGCCTCGCCCCTAGGGTCAGGCTATTGCGCCTCGTCGTCCGGTTCAGGCGTCTGCGTGAAGGCGCGCACCAGGCGCGCGATGCCGTCCAGTTCGTCGTGCGCGCCCGCTACCCATTCCGGCTTCTCGAACGGGCTGTCCGAAGGAGCGTTGTCCATGCTTGCCTTCAGGTCATTAAGCAGTTCCAGCGCCATGTCGGTGGCCTGGGGGCTGCTGCGGGTCGAGAGGGCGATGGCGATCGCCAGCGCCTGGCGCATGGCGAGCAGGCGGCCGTCCAGTTCAGTGCCCATGATGGTTTCCTTGTTGTGCATCTTTGTGACAGGCGCATTTTACGGGGGCGAGGCCGCTAGCGCCGCGGGGTGTTCTCTGGGTGGGCAGGTGGACTGGCGGGGGGCAACACGCTGGCGTTTGCGCAAGATCAACCCGGACTGGCCGGCACAGGCGAATAATTCCAGGTATGCAAGCCGCCCTACGCCCGTCACAGACAGAATCCCGCGAGCCCTCCGCCGCCAGCCCATTGTTCCCGCCGCAATTGCTGGCGCGGCTGGACAAGAACGGGCCCCGCTATACCTCGTATCCCACGGCTGACCGGTATCACGGCGGCTTCGGCGAGCAGGAGTACCGGCAGGCGCTGCAGCAGCGCCGCGCGACGGCGCCGGCCGAGCCTTTGTCGCTCTACGTGCACATCCCGTTCTGTGAATCGGTCTGTTATTACTGCGCCTGTAACAAGGTGGTGACTCGCCACCACGACCGCGCCGCCCGCTATCTGGATGCCCTGGCGGCCGAGATCGAGCTGCATGTGCGCGAACTGGGCGAGGGCGTACCCGTATCGCAGTTGCATTTCGGGGGCGGCACGCCGACCTTTTTGTCCGACGAGGAATTGTCGCGTCTGATGGAGAACCTGCGACGCGCCTTCCGCTTCGAACCCGACGCGGAAATCTCGATCGAGGTAGATCCGCGCACCGCCACGCCCGAGCGCCTGGCCCATATGCGCGAACTGGGCTTTAACCGCCTGAGTTTCGGCGTGCAGGATTTCGATCCCCGGGTGCAGGCCGCTGTGCACCGCATGCAGTCGTTCGAAGACGTGCGGGCGCTGATGCAGAGCTCCCGGGCGTTGGGCTATGCCTCGGTCAACGTGGATCTCATCTATGGCTTGCCGCTGCAGACTACGGAGTCCTTTGCCCGCACGATCGCTCAGGTCATCGCGCTGCGGCCCGACCGCATCGCACTGTATGCCTACGCCCACCTGCCCGCGCGCTTCAAGCCGCAGCGCCGCATCAACGAGGCCGACCTGCCCGACAGGGAGACGCGGGTGGGGCTGCTCAGCGCCGCCATCGATGGTTTTCTGAAGCAGGGCTACGCCTATATCGGCATGGACCATTTCGCGCTGGAAACCGATGCGCTGGCGATCGCCAAGCGCAAGGGGGAGCTGCACCGCAACTTCCAGGGCTACAGCACGCAGCCCGACCGCGACCTGGTCGCGCTGGGCGTGTCCGCGATCGGCCGCATCGGCAATACCTACAGCCAGAACGCCAAAGTCCTGGACGAGTATTACGCGGCAATCGAAGCAGGGCGCTTCGCCGTCGAAAGAGGGTTGGCGCTGAGCACGGATGATCTGGTTCGCCGCGAGATCATCATGGACATCATGTGCCAGGGCCGCGTGGACTACAGCCGGATAGAGGCGCGCCACGGATTGCGGTTCGCCGACAGCTTTGGCCCGGAACTGCTGCAGATGGCGAATCTGGCCGAGCTGGGCCTGGTCAACCTGCACCCCGGCGAACTGCAGGTGACCGGCCTGGGCTGGTACTTCGTGCGAGCCGTCGCCATGGCGTTCGACGGCTACCTGCGGGCGCCGGGCACCGCGGCCAGCTACTCGCGGATCATCTGAGCCGCGGCGTCGCGCAGAGCCCGGCGGCGCTCATTCGGCGAACTTCTCCCGCAGATAAAGCGCCAGCGACAAATCGTCGGACAACTGCAGCTTGCGCATGGCGCGGCGCTTGTGGGTGCTGATCGTTTTCTTGCTGCGCATCAGCCGCGCCGAGATCTGCGTGACGGACAGCCCTAGGCTGATGTGGCGCAGTATCTCCACTTCCGAAGTCGTCAATGCCGCGTGAGGATGCGTCGGCTGCTGCGGCCGGATCTTGCCGTCCTGCACCGTGAGGAACTCTTCCTTGCCCGCCAATACGCCGCGGATCATCTCCGGCAGCAGCACCATGCCGCATTCCTTGGCGAAATAGCCATTCGCGCCTGCGCGGAACGCCGCGTACTGGGTTTCCTGGCGGCTGCCCGCCGAGAAGGTGATGAGCGCCATCCCGGGGTGGTAGCGGCGCAGGCGCCGCAGATAGTTCACGCCGTCCCAGGGTTCCAGGGGCAGGTAGAAATCGACCAGGGCGACTTCGCAGGGTGAGTGGGTAAGTTTCTCCAGGAGGGACCGTGCCGAGGTCTCCCGGTGCACCACCCGGAAGCCTGGCCGGCTCTCCAGGTAGGCGCCCACGCCCACGGCAACCACGGGGTGGTCGTCCAGGATCGCCACCTTGATGAGAGGCGGCGGCCGGGACAGGAGCAGGTGCCGGCGCGTGCCCGGGCGGTCGCCGCTTTCGGCGGGCTCGGGGTTGATGTGCGGGGGCGCTTTGAGGGTGAGCGCTGAGACAGTTTTCATCGATGCTCCACATGCAGGATGGGGGAACGCCGGCGGTCGATTGCGCAGGTCGCGGGTGTCCTGAATTTGCGAAGGCAGATTACGTTTTCGCATGGCCCGCGGGAGATGAATCGCGCCAATATCAGACTGTTGCACCGTCGACCTGTCATATATGCGAGAAGCACGCGTGCAACAGCCGGGATTTAGGCCGCGACGGCAGATGAGTTTTTGAGTTATGGCGCCGCCGGGCGCACCTCGCACGCGCTCCAGGGAGCGCTGTGGCGCTTTAGCCACGGAAAAGGCGTAAATAGTGATACAATCGTCGACGATAAGCACAGCTTCTGTTGCGCAGTGCATTGTTTGCTGTTTTTGATCCCTGCCGCTGCGGCGAGCATCATTAGGTCCAGACACCATGTTTTTCCCGCTGGCACGAACTACGACCCGGAACTTTCGCCCTATGTCGCGTTAAGTTTTCGTGCGTCGGGTTTCACCGTGTCAGGTCAGCGGTAGGACTCAGCAAGACAATCCAAGGAACGCGGCTCTCAGGCCGCGTTTTTCGTTTCCGTAATTTGTTTGTTTAGTTCCCAGAACCCCCCAGGAAGCACTCCCGATGGTACAGATCACATTGCCCGATGGTTCGCAGCGCCAATATCCGGGGCCGGTAACGGTTGCCGAAGTGGCGCAATCGATCGGTACGGGCCTGGCGAAGGCCGCCTTGGGCGGCCGCGTGACGTTTGAGGGCTCGGACTCCAGGCTGGTCGACACCAGCTTCCGCATCGAGGGCGACGCGCGCCTGGCCATCGTCACCGCCAAGGACGCCGACGGCCTGGATCTGATCCGCCACTCGACGGCGCACTTGCTGGCCTATGCCGTCAAGGAGCTGTTTCCGGATGCGCAGGTCACCATCGGTCCGGTGATCGACAACGGCTTCTACTACGACTTCTCGTACAAGCGCCCGTTCACGCCCGAAGACCTGGCCGCCATCGAGAAAAAGATGGCCGAACTCGCCAAGAAGGACGAGGTCGTCACGCGCGAGGAATGGTCGCGCGACGACGCCGTCGAATTCTTCAAGAGCATCGGCGAAAAGTACAAGGCCGAGATCATCGCCTCGATTCCGTCGAACGAGCCGCTCAGCCTGTACCGCGAAGGCGACTTCATCGACCTGTGCCGCGGCCCCCACGTGCCGTCCACGGGCAAGCTGAAGGTCTTCAAGCTCATGAAGGTTGCCGGCGCCTACTGGCGCGGCGACAGCAAGAACGAGATGCTCCAGCGCATCTACGGCACGGCCTGGGCAACCAAGGAAGAACAGGAAGCCTACCTGCACATGCTGGAAGAGGCCGAGCGCCGCGACCACCGCAAGATCGGCCGCGAATTGGACCTGTTCCACTTCCAGGACGAGGCCCCTGGTCTGATTTTCTGGCACCCCAAGGGTTGGGCGCTGTGGCAGCAGGTGGAGCAATACATGCGCTCCGTCTACCGCGACAACGGCTACCAGGAAGTGAAGGCGCCGCAGATCCTCGATATTTCGCTCTGGAAGAAGACGGGCCACTGGGACAACTACCGTGAAAACATGTTCACGACGGAGTCCGAGAACCGCGTTTACGGCCTGAAGCCGATGAACTGCCCCGGTCACGTGCAGATCTTCAACGCCGGCCTGCATTCCTATCGCGAATTGCCCCTGCGCTACGGCGAATTCGGCCAGTGCCACCGCAACGAGCCCTCGGGCTCGCTGCACGGCATGATGCGCGTGCGCGGCTTCACGCAGGACGACGGCCACATCTTCTGTACCGAAGAACAGCTGCAGGACGAGTGCGCCGACTTCACCGCGCTGCTGCAGAAGGTCTACCGCGACTTCGGCTTCACGGAAGTGCTGTACAAGGTCGCCACGCGTCCTGAAAAGCGCATCGGCACGGACGAAGTCTGGGATACGGCCGAAGCCGCCCTGATGGAGAGCCTGCGCCGCACGGGTTGCGAATTCGAGATCTCGCCGGGAGAGGGCGCGTTCTATGGCCCCAAGGTGGAATACACCCTGAAGGACGCCATCGGCCGCCACTGGCAGTGCGGCACGATCCAGGTCGACTTCTCCATGCCCGTGCGCCTGGGCGCCGAGTACGTGGACCAGAACGACCAGCGCCGCCCGCCGGTCATGCTGCACCGTGCGATCCTCGGTTCGCTGGAGCGTTTCATCGGCATGCTGATCGAAAACCACGCCGGCGCCATGCCTCCCTGGCTGGCCCCGGTGCAGGCCGTCGTATGCTGCATTTCCGAACCTTCGGCCGATTATGCGGCTGAAATCACGCAAAGCCTGAAAAAACAAGGCTTTAGAGTAGAGTCCGATTTGCGCGGTGAAAAAATCACTCGTAAAATTCGGGAGCACAGCCTGCAAAAGGTGCCGTACATCCTCGTCGTCGGCGACAAGGAAAAGCAAAACGGCACTGTAGCCGTACGCGGACTGGGCGGATTGGACCTCGGAGCCATCGCATACGACGAATTCGTCGCGCGCTTGTCCGAGGACGTTTCCACCCGTCGCGACGTCGTTCATCCTGATAGCAGCGCTGCTTAACATTTCTAGGAGCTTTCAACATCGCCACTGAAAAAGCCAATCGCATCAACGGTGAAATCCGCGTCCCCGAGGTGCGCCTGATAGGTCTGGACGGAGAACAGCTCGGCATCGTCAAGATTGCCGACGCCTTCCGTCTTTCCGAGCAAAGCGACGTGGATCTGGTGGAAATCGCGCCGAACGCCGAACCGCCGGTCTGCCGTTTGATGGACTACGGCAAATTCAAGTACCAGGAGCAGAAGCGCCAAGCTGAAGCTCGTTCCAAGCAGAAGGTCATCCAGGTCAAGGAAGTCAAATTCCGTCCGGCCACCGACGAGGGCGACTACCAGGTCAAGCTGCGCAATCTGCGCCGCTTCCTCGAAGAAGGCGACAAGGCCAAGGTGACGCTGCGTTTCCGTGGCCGCGAAATGGCCCACCAGGAACTCGGTATGCGGGTGCTTGAACGTGTGCGCGACGATCTGCTGGAACTTGCCCAGGTCGAAGCCATGCCGAAGCTCGAAGGCCGTCAGATGGTCATGGTGCTGGCGCCGAAGAAAAAGGCCGTGCCTGCGGGCAAGCCTGAGTCGGCTGCCTGAGCTCCTGCCGTAGTCTCCCCAGGGAGGCTACGCCGCCTGTGCGATCTGCCGCCTGCCATGGCGCCGGCGGGTTCGCTAATTGGGCGGCTCTGCGCTACGATGTCATAAAGCCGCCTTCCCGCGAGGGAAGGCGGTGTCCGTTCAGGGTGTCGCGATGCATGTATTGTTCGTTTTGGATCCCTTGCCGCTGCTCAAGGCGTACAAGGACAGCTCTGTCGCCATGATGCGCGCCCTGGTGGCGCGCGGCCATACGCTAAGCGTGGCCATGCAGGGCGATCTCTATATCGAGGCGGGCACGGTCAAGACCGCGGCCACCCCCATCGAACTGGTCGCGGACGCCGATCTGCACGGCCACGACTGGTGGCGCGAGTCTACCGCCCGGGATCTGCCGCTGGCGGAATTCGGCGCAGTGGTCATGCGCAAGGATCCGCCGTTCGACATGGAATACGTCTATTCCACGCACCTGCTCGAATATGCCGAGGCGCAAGGCGCCCGCGTGTTCAACAGCGGCGCGGCGATCCGCAACCATCCCGAAAAGCTGGCCATCACCGAAATCAGCGAGTTCACCGCGCCCACGCTGGTGACCCGCAGCATGGCCCGTCTGAAGGCGTTCCACGACGAGCATCACGATGTCATCGTCAAACCGCTGGACGGCATGGGCGGCACGGGTGTGTTCCGGCTGCAGCCCAAGGATCCCAACCTCAACGCCATCCTGGAAACGCTGACGGACAATGGCGCGCGCACCATCATGGCGCAGCGCTACATTCCCGACATCGTCAAGGGCGACAAGCGCATCCTGCTGATCGGCGGGGTGCCGGTGCCGTACTCCCTGGCCCGTATTCCGCTGGCCGGTGAAACCCGCGGCAACCTGGCGGCCGGCGGCCGCGGCGTGGCCCAGGAACTTTCCCCGCGCGACCGCGAGATCGCCGAGGCCGTGGCTCCCAAGCTCGCCGCCCGCGGTCTGCTGCTGGTTGGCCTGGACGTCATTGGCGATTACGTCACTGAAGTCAACGTCACCAGCCCCACCTGTTTTGTGGAAATCGCGGAGCAAACCGGTTTCGACGTCGCCGGCATGTTCGTCCAGGCGCTGGAAAAGGCCGTGGCGACCCCTGCCGCTGCCGCTTGACCCGCCAGGACCCCTGTCATGACCACCGGTATAGTCATCGTCGTGCACGCGCCCCTGGGCGCCGCGATACGCGATTGCGCCAGCCACGTCATGGGCAACCTGGACGGCATGCTGGCCATACACGACATCCAGCCTGAAGACCGGCCGGACGACCTGGCGCCGCAAGTCCTGAAGGACATCCTGGAGCAGGAACATGGCGCGGGCGTGCTGGTGCTGACCGATCTGATCGGCGCCACGCCCGCCAATATCGCCAAGCGCGCCGTCTCCGATGCCCAGGCCCAGGGCATCCAGTGCTGCGTGCTGGCCGGATTGAATACCCCGATGCTGCTGCGGGCCCTGACCTATCGCAATCTGCCCTTGGCCGAAACCCGCGAGAAGGCGCTGGCCGGCGGGCTTCAGGGCGTCTTACGTGTAGACTGACGGGCGGAAGTTTGCCCTATTATGTCGGCTATCCATTCAGGCCGATTGACGGTTCGACGGTTTGCTGTGATCAACACTGCGGCCTCATGCCGCAGCCATAATATTTCCTATGCCTAATACAGACATCGTCATCAGCAATAAACTGGGCCTGCATGCCCGGGCGGCTGCCAAGCTGACGCAGCTGGCCAGCAAGTTTTCCAGCGAGATCTTCATCTCGCGCGGCGCGCAGCGCGTGAACGCCAAGAGCATCATGGGCGTCATGATGCTGGCGGCCGGGCTGGGCGTGACGGTTAAGCTGGAGGCCTCCGGCAATGACGCCGATCAGGCCCTTTCCGAAATTCAATCATTGTTCGACAGCAAATTCGGTGAGCAGGAATAGAATTTCTTCCGAATCGGCCGGCCTGGGCGTTGCCCAGGCCGGCTCGTCTACGACCCTCAATGACGCACCCAACAACGGGGCTGGTTCTGCCAGCCCCGTTGTGTGTCTGTATGGCAAAGGCGTGGCCAAGGGATACGCCATCGGCCGCGCGGTCGTCATGGGTGCGGCGGCGCTGGAGGTCGCGCACTACCGCATCTCGCCCGAGGACGTGCCTGCCGAAAGCAGCCGGCTCACCGATGCCCTGGCTTCGGCGCAGCAGGAACTGCTGCAGCTGGCCGATACCTTGCCGGCCGACGCGCCGCGCGAGCTCGGCGCCATGCTCAACGTGCACAGCCTGCTATTGGGCGACCCGCTGCTGGCCGAGCAGACCCTGGCGCTGATTGCCGAACGCCACTACAACGCCGAATGGGCGCTGACGACGCAGGGGCAGATCCTGGGCCAGCAGTTCGACGCCATGGAAGACGAGTACCTGCGCGAGCGCGGGGCCGACGTGCGCCAGGTCATCGAACGGGTATTGCATGTGCTGGCTGGCACCTCGGCCATCCTGCCCGACATGTCCCACATGGGCGGCGACGACGCGTTGGTGGTCGTGGCCCACGATATTTCGCCCGCCGACATGCTGCGCCTGCGGGGCGGCCGCTTTGCCGCCTTCGTGACGGACCTGGGCGGTCCCACTTCGCATACCGCCATCGTGGCGCGCAGCATGGCCGTGCCAGCGGTGGTCGCCATGGGCAACGTGCGGGAACTGGTCCGCGACGGCGACATGCTGATCATCGACGGCGCAGCCGGCGCGGTGATCGTCAATCCGTCCAGCCGCATTCTCGAGGAATACCGCCGCCGCCAATCGGCCTATGCCGACGAGCGCGCCGAACTGAGCCTCCTGCGCGACGAGCCCTCGGTCACGCTGGATGGCATTGATGTGGTGCTGCACGCCAACATCGAACTGCCGGACGAGGCGGCGCTGGCATTGGCTTCCGGCGCGCACGGCATCGGCTTGTTCCGTAGCGAATTCCTCTTCATGGGGCGTCCGGACCTGCCGGGCGAAGAAGAGCAGTACGAAGCTTACTCGTCGGTGGTCAAGGTGATGGCCGGCCGGCCCGTCACGATCCGCACGCTGGACATCGGCTCGGACAAGACGCTGGATGGCGAGGCCACGGTGGCCACCAATCCCGCGCTCGGCCAGCGCGCCATCCGCTATTGCCTGGCGCGCCCGGAGATGTTCGCAACACAGCTGCGCGCCATCCTGCGGGCCTCGGCGCACGGGCCCGTGCGCCTGCTGATACCGATGATTGCGCACATGCACGAGGTGGTGGCGACCAAGGCGGCCATCGAATCGGCGCGGCGCGAACTGGACGCGCGCGGCCAGGCCTATGCGCCCCACATGGAAGTGGGCGCCATGGTCGAGGTGCCCGCCATCGCCATCGCCATCGAACCCTTTGCGCAGGCGCTGGACTTCCTGTCCATCGGCACCAACGACCTGATCCAGTACACGTTGGCGATCGATCGCGGCGACCACGACGTCGCGTCCCTGTACGATCCGCTGCATCCCGCGGTGTTGCGCCTGGTCGCGCACACCATCAATGCGGGCGAGCGTGCCGGCAAGCCGGTTGCCGTGTGCGGCGAGATGGCGGGGGATTCGCGCATGACCCGGCTGCTGCTGGGCCTGGGCCTGACCGAGTTCTCCATGCACCCTCAGCAACTGCTGGACGTCAAGCGCGAGGTCCGGCGCGCGCACTCCAACGCTTTGCGCGTGAAGGTGGCCAGCGCCCTGAACCGCGCCTTGCCGGTGGATCTGGACACGCTGGACCTGGCCTGAGGCGGTTCGTCGCTGCATCAAAAAAGGCGCCGGGGCAGAATGCCCCGGCGCCTTTTTTATCCCCGCCCACCTATGCCATCCGGTGGGGAGGGGTTCCAGGTTTAGCTGTGGTACGCCGATTCGCCGTGGCTGGTGACGTCCAGGCCTTCGCGCTCCTGATCTTCCGGCACGCGCATGCCGCACAGGGCGTTGGCGATCTTGTAGGCGATCCATGCCACCACGCCGGACCAGACGATGGTCAGCAGTACGCCTTCCAGCTGGACCCACAGTTGATGGCCGATCATGCCGGGCTCGGCCAGGCCGGGGCCGCCGAGGATCTGCGCATTGAACACGCCAGTCAACAGGGCGCCAACGATGCCGCCCACGCCATGCACGCCGAACACGTCCAGCGCGTCGTCGGCGCGCAGCAGGCGCTTCAGGCCGTTCACGCCCCAGACGCAGACGATGCCGGCGATGACGCCGATGACCAGCGCGCCCACGGGGCCCACCAGGCCGGCGGCCGGGGTGATGCCGACCAGGCCTGCGACGGCGCCCGAGGCGGCGCCCAGCATCGAGGGCTTGCCCTTTACGGCCCATTCGGTGAACAGCCAGGACAGCACGGCGCCGGCGGTCGCGATCATGGTGTTGAAGAAGGCCAGCGTGGCGTTTTCATTGGCGGCCAAGGCGGAGCCTGCATTGAACCCGAACCAGCCCACCCACAGCAGCGCCGCACCCACGAAGGTCATCGGCAGGTTGTGCGGCTGCATGGCTTCGCGGCCGTAGCCTACGCGCTTGCCCACCACGTAGGCGCCCACCAGGCCAGCCACGCCAGCGTTGATGTGCACCACGGTGCCGCCGGCGAAGTCCAGCGCGCCCTTCGCATTCAGCAGGCCTGGCGCCGTTTCGGACGCGAACCAGACCATGTGGGCGATCGGCACATAGGCGAAGGTGAACCAGATCACCGTGAACACCAGCACCGCCGAGAAGCGGGCGCGTTCGGCGAAGCTGCCCACGATCAGCGCGCAGGTGATGCCGGCGAACGTGGCCTGGAATGAGGCGAACAGCAGTTCGGTCAGCGAGTTCGACATGGCGTACTTGCCGTCGGACGGGGTGAACATGCCGGAGAAGAAGGCGCGCGACAGGCCGCCGAAGAAGGCGTTGCCCTCGGTGAAGGCAAGGGAATATCCGTAGATGAACCAGAGCACCAGGCCCAGCACGAACGTGCACAGCACTTGCAGCAACACGGACAGCACGTTCTTGCTGCGTACCAGGCCGCCATAGAACATCGCCAGACCGGGTACGGCCATCATCAATACAAGCAGGGTAGAGACGAGCAACCAGGAGATATCTGCTTTATCCATTTTCAGGCTCCATTGAGTCTTTATTTATTTACAGCGCAGCTTCGCCGGATTCACCCGTTCTGATGCGGATCACTTGTTCGAGCGGGGCGGCGAAGATCTTGCCGTCGCCGATCTTGCCGGTGCGGGCAGCCTGTTCGATGGCTTCAATGACCTGATCCACCAGATGGTCGGGCACGGCGGCCTCGACACGCAGCTTGGGCAGGAAATCGACGGCGTACTCGGCGCCGCGATACAGCTCGGTATGGCCCTTCTGGCGGCCGAATCCCTTTACTTCAGTGACGGTCAGGCCCTGGACGCCGATCCCGGATAGAGCCACCCGCACTTCGTCGAGCTTGAAGGGCTTGATGATGGCGATGATGAGTTTCATGGCATTTCCTCTCATGGTTGCACGTTGGCTTCGTCTATCAAGCAAATTCCATGCCATGTCGGATATGGCCCAGCGAAGGAGGTTGGCGCGCTCAAAGCGTGCTTGATTGCACCGGTTTGGTGCTTCATGCACCGCAAGTCAGCTTCAAGTTGGTGCGCAGCGCCAGCCCTTGGGGCAAGCAACAAAATATGTTTGGCGTCCGATATTTGTAGCAAATTGATGCGCGTTTTATTGCGTTTTATGTTGGCATATCAGCTTTTTTATCGAGTCATCGATGACTCGCCTGCTGCCCGCTGAGCCATATGCGGCGCGCCTTTGGCCTAAATCGGCAGACCGTTGGCGAGACGCAGAGGAGCGCCGGAATCGGCGCGGCCGGCGCGGTCTCGTGATACGAGGGTTTACACCCGTCGGCTTGTTGCCGAAGAGCGGCTGCAGAAGAATCGATAACAGTTCAAGCCTGTCCCCGAACAGGCTGGGCCGCAGGCGGAGTCTCCGCGTCGACGGATCTCCAAAAGAAAGCAGGAACGGGAAAGGGTAGTCATGAAAATCCACCGCAAGGCTTTCTGCACTTTGGTCCTGGCCGCGTCGCTTGCCGCGCTGGCCGGCTGCAACAAGAGCGAAGAAAAGGCCGCCACCGCACCTGCGCCCGCACCTGCGGCTCCCGCGGCGCCGCCTCCACCCGCGACTTCGCCTTCCTCGGCTGCTCCGGCGGCAGGCACTGCAGCGTCCGTTCCCGCCGAGTGCGAGGCCTACGTCGCCAAGATCAATGCCTGCATGGACAAGCTCGGCAGCGGCAACCCGGCTGCCGCCGCGATCAAGGAGCAGCTAGACGCGGCCAGGGCGCAATGGGGCGCGGTCAGCGACAAGACGCAGTTGGCGGCGCAATGCAAGCAGTCGTCGGATACGTTCACGCAGTCGGCAAGCCAGATGGGTTGCCCGTAACGATGTTGGTAGGGGGTTGCCGCCATGGCAGCCCGGTTTTCTCCTGTGCTTTGAAGGGCGGTCACCGCATGCGGCCCGCCCTCTTTTTTTGGATCGAGGCGGCCCTTTTTTTTGCGCGGTCAGTCCGGAAACGGCGTTCCGACGCACTACACTTGAGGCATCAAGAACACAGTGAGGCCGTCATGAACAATCGCACCCAATGGATGGAAGACATCCAGAAGAACATCTCCGACCTGATCGCCCGCAGTCCGGCCGCGGATGTGGAGCGCAATGTGCGCGCGATGATGACGCAGGCATTCTCCAAGCTGGATCTCGTCACGCGCGAGGAATTCGACGTCCAGGCCGACCTGCTGGCGCGCACCCGCGCCCGGGTGGACCAATTGGCCGCGCAGGTGCAGCAGCTGGAGTCGCGCTTGTCCGCGCTGGACAAGTAAGCGCTGGAGGCCGCATCTCGCGGCCGGCAGGAAATGCTTTCCGGAAACGGCCGCGATCAGCGGCCGTTTTCCATTTCCGCGTGCGCATCTGTGGTTGACGGGAGTGATGCTTCTGTCACGGCCGCCGCCGCGCGGGCCTCGCGTTTGCGGATACTGGCGGACCCAACTCTTGCTCGGAGGCCGCCTTGACGCTAGCCGTACTTGCCAGCCGCGCCCTGTGCGGCCTGGATGCCCACGCGGTGCGCGTGGAAACGCATCTGGGCCCGGGCCTGCCCAGCTTCAATGTGGTCGGCCTGCCCGATACCGAAGTGCGCGAAAGCCGCGAGCGCGTGCGCGCCGCCATCTTGAACAGTGGCTTCGAGTTCCCGCCCGGCAGGATCACGGTCAATCTTTCGCCCGCCGACATTCCCAAGGAGTCGGGGCGTTTCGACCTGCCGATCGCCCTGGGCCTGCTGCTGGCCTCCGGCCAGTTGGCCGCGCCGGCGGACGTTCGCGATCCGGAATCGCCCGTTCGGGATCCGGCCTTGGCCGACCTGGTGCTGGCCGGGGAGTTGTCCCTGACCGGCGCGTTGGTGCCGGTCGCGGCGCCGCTGGTCATCGCGCTGAGCGTCGCCCGGGAGGCGCCCGGCGCCACGCTCATCCTGCCTGCGGGCAGCGCCGAGCAGGCCGCCTGGGTTCCCGGGCTGCGCGTGCTGTCGGCGCGCACGCTGGCTGACGTGGCAGCGCACGCCACCGGTGCCAGCCTGTTGTCCAACGCCGTGCCCCGGCCCTGGCCGGCGGCTGCGCCCGGACCCTGCCTGTCGGATGTGCGGGGGCAGCCGGGGGCGCGGCGGGCTTTGGAGGTTGCTGCAGCGGGCGGACATAGCCTGTTGATGATAGGGCCGCCGGGAGCGGGCAAGAGCATGCTGGCGGCGCGCCTGCCGGGCCTGCTGCCGCCGCTGGCGCGCGGCGAGGCGTTGGAAGTGGCCGCCGTCGCCACACTGGCTGGCTTGTCCGACGCGCCCGTGGGGCAGCCCCCGTTCCGCGCGCCACACCATTCCGCCACGGCGGCGGCGCTGGTAGGCGGGGGGAGTCGTCCGCGTCCGGGCGAGATCAGCCTCGCGCATCATGGGGTGTTGTTTCTGGATGAGTTGCCAGAGTTCAGCCGCCGTACGTTGGAGGCCTTGCGGGAACCCCTAGAGACGGGCAGGGTGGTCATCGCGCGGGCGCTGCGCGCGGCGCAGTTTCCCGCCCGTTTCCAGTTGGTGGCGGCCATGAACCCGTGCCCTTGCGGGTGGCGCGGGCATCCCGGGCGGCCCTGCGCCTGCACGCCGGATCAGGTGGCGCGCTATGCAGGCAAGATATCGGGCCCGTTGCTGGACCGCATCGACCTGCACGTAGCCTTGCCGCCATCCGACCCCGAATGGATGGGCAAACCGCCGGGGGAGGCGTCCGGCCCGGTCCGGGAGCGCGTGGCGCGTTGCCGCCAGCGTCAGCAGGCCCGCCAGGGCAAGCCCAACGCCGCGCTGGCGGGGGCGGAACTGGACGAGCATTGCCGCCTGGACGACGAAGGCCAGGCCTTGCTGCTACAGGCCATGCGCCGCCTGTCGGGGTCGGCCCGCGCCATGCACCGTGCGCTGCGGGTGGCGCGTACGATCGCCGATCTGGAAGGGGAGGATGCCCTGGGGGCCCGCCATATTGCCCAGGCGGTGCAGTACCGGCGGCCGGGCGTATGACGCCCCTCTGTGGCGTTCGCCGCCCCTGGGGTTGCGCTTTGCCGGCTGGCTGGCTCGACAAAATGCGGGAAATCACCATATAATCAAAGGCTTTCCCGGATCTGGATCAGATTTGATCTGTTTCTGGGGAGAATCCGCCTGGCAGCAATGCTGGCGGAACGTACCCCGGAAATGCTTCGGATGTAATCCAGAAGTACCCCGGAAGTACCCCCAAGAAGTGGCAACAGGTCTCCAAGTTTTGCCGCCATGGAAGGTTTCATCGGCCGTCCATGCGTCAAGCACCTGGCGTCATGCATATCAACAATGAGTGTTTAGTTTAGGGAATCAACATGCCCAAGATGAAAACCAAGAAAAGCGCCTCCAAGCGCTTTAAGGTTCGCGGCAGCGGCTCCATCAAGCGCGGTCAGGCGTTCAAGCGCCACATTCTGACCAAGAAGACCACCAAGGCCAAGCGTCAACTGCGCGGCTCGGCAGCGGTCCATGACTCCAACGTGGCCTCCGTCAAGGCCATGATGCCTTTCGCTTGATCTAAGGGAGATCTACTATGCCTCGCGTCAAACGCGGCGTAACCGCCCGCGCACGTCACAAAAAAGTCATTGCCGCCGCCAAGGGTTACCGTGGCCGCCGCGGTAATGTGTTCCGTATTGCCAAGCAAGCAGTCATGCGCGCTGGCCAATACGCCTACCGCGACCGTCGTAACAAGAAGCGCACGTTCCGTGCTCTGTGGATCACGCGTATCAACGCCGCCGTCCGCGAACATGGCGTCAGCTACAGCGTGTTCATCGCCGGCCTGAAGAAGGCTTCGATCGAACTCGACCGCAAGGTTCTGGCCGACTTGGCCGTGCGCGACAAGGCCGGCTTTGCCGCCATCGTGCAGCAAGCCAAGGCTGCCTTGGCTGCCTGATCGCGCTTTAACTCATCGCGCATCGCTGCAAACGGGGCTGTAATGGCCCCGTTTGCGTTTTGAAGGCTGGATTTCATGACTCAAACGGTTGACGACCTGGTCTCCCAGGCGCAAGAACGCTTCGCCGCGGCCTCCGATGCCGCCGCGCTGGAAAATGCAAAGGCTCGGTTCCTGGGCAAGGAAGGCGCGCTGACGGTGCTGCTCAAAGCCCTCGGCAAGCTCGACCCGGAGCAGAAGCGCGAGATGGGCGCCCGGATCAATCAGGCCAAGCAAAGGGTCGAAGAGCTGCTGAACCTGCGCCGCGCGGCGCTGGCACAGGCTGAACTGGACGCCCGCCTGGCATCCGAAACCATTGACGTCACCCTCCCGGGCCGCGGCCGCGCGCCGGGCGGCATCCATCCGGTGATCCGGACCTGGGAACGCGTGGAAGAGATCTTCCGTTCCATAGGCTTCGACGTGGCCGACGGCCCCGAAGTGGAAAACGACTGGACCAATTTCACTGCTTTGAACAGCCCGCTGGACCATCCTGCGCGCTCCATGCATGACACGTTCTACGTCGACATGCAGGACGCCGAAGGCCAGCCGCTGCTGCTGCGCACGCACACCAGCCCCATGCAGGTGCGTTACGCCCGCATGCATAAGCCGCCCATCAAGGTCATCGCACCGGGCCGCACCTACCGCGTCGATAGCGACGCTACGCACTCGCCCATGTTCCACCAGGTGGAAGGGCTCTGGATCGCCGAGGACATTTCGTTCGCCGACCTGAAGGGCGTGTACACCGATTTCCTGCGCTGCTTCTTTGAAACCGACGACCTGGCCGTGCGTTTCCGCCCGTCGTTCTTCCCGTTCACGGAGCCGTCCGCCGAAATCGACATGATGTTCACCTCGGGGCCGAACCGCGGCCGCTGGCTGGAGATTTCCGGCTCGGGCCAGGTGCATCCGCAAGTGGTGCGCAACTTCGGCCTCGATCCCGAACGCTACATCGGCTTTGCCTTCGGTTCCGGACTTGAGCGCCTGACCATGTTGCGCTACGGCGTCAACGATCTGCGCCAGTTCTACGAAGGCGATTTGCGCTTCCTGCGCCAGTTCAACGAATAACAGACGGCTGATCATGCAATTTCCCGAATCCTGGCTGCGTACGCTGGTCAACCCCGCCATCGCCACCGAAGAACTTGCGCACCGGCTCACCATGGCCGGCCTGGAAGTCGAAGACACCGTGCCCGCCGCGCCCGCCTTCAGCGGCGTGGTCGTGGGCCACATCGTCGAAATCGCGCCCCATCCCGACGCCGACAAGCTGCGCGTCTGCAAAGTGGACGACGGCGCCGGCGAACTGCTGCAGATCGTGTGCGGCGCGCCCAACGCCGCTGCCGGCCTGAAGGTGCCGCTCGCGCGCGTCGGCGCCGAGCTGCCTGGCGGCATGAAGATCGGCGTGGCCAAGATGCGCGGCGTGCAGTCCTCGGGCATGTTGTGCTCGGCCCGCGAACTGGGACTGTCGCAAGACCATGCAGGCCTTTTGGAACTGCCCGCCGACATGACGCCGGGCCAGTCGATCCGCGAGGCGCTGAATCTGGACGACACGCTCTTCACGCTGAAGATGACGCCCAACCGCGCCGACTGCCTGTCCATCCTGGGCGTGGCGCGCGAAGTGGCCGCCCTGACCGGTGCGCCGCTGTCGGTACCCACCGCTGTCGCTGTGCCGGTCACGCTGGACGAGCGCCTGCCGGTCAAGGTCGAGGCGCCTGATCTGTGCGGCCGTTTTGGCGGCCGCGTGATCCGCGGCGTCAACGCCCGCGCAGCGACTCCCGAATGGATGAAGACGCGCCTGGAGCGCGCCGGCCAACGCTCGGTATCGGCGCTGGTGGACATCTCCAACTACGTCATGCTCGAACTGGGCCGTCCGTCGCACGTGTTCGACCTGGACAAGATCCGCGGCGACCTCAGCGTGCGCTGGGCCCGCGAAGGCGAAACGCTCGAACTGCTGAACGGCCAGACCGTCACGCTGGATTCGACGGTGGGCGTGGTGGTCGCTGGCGATCAGGTGGAGAGCCTGGCCGGCATCATGGGCGGCGAAGCCACCTCGGTCACGCTCGACACTCGCAACATCTATCTGGAAGCCGCGTTCTGGTGGCCGCAGTCGCTCGCCGGCCGCGCGCGCCGCTACAAGTTCAGCTCGGAAGCCAGCCACCGCGGCGAGCGCGGCGTGGACTACGCCACCATCCCCGAGCACATCGAATTCATCACGCGCCTGATCATTGACATCTGCGGCGGCGAAGCCGGTCCGCTGGATGACCAGATCATCAACTTGCCCAAGCGCGAGCCCGTGCGCATGCGCCTGGCGCGTTGCCACCGCGTGCTGGGCGTGCCCGTCACGCAAGCCGAAGTCGCCAAGATCTTCGGCAGCCTGGGGCTGGACTTCAAGATCGAGGGCGACGACTTCATCGTCACGCCGCCTTCCTACCGCTTCGATCTGGAACTTGAAGAAGACCTGATCGAGGAAGTGGCCCGTATCTACGGTTTCGAGAACATCCCCGTGGAGCCGCCGATGGCGCGCGCCAAGATGTTCTCGCAGCCGGAAATCCGTCGTGGCGCCCATGCGCTGCGTCGCCTGGCTGCCGCGCAGGACTACCAGGAAGTCGTGAACTACAGCTTCGTTGAAGCCGACTGGGAACGCGACTATGCCGGCAACGAAACGCCGGTGCGCCTGGTCAATCCGATCGCCAGCCATCTGTCGGTCATGCGCTCCAGCCTGATCGGCAGCCTGGTCGCCAACATCCGCCATAACGCCAACCGCAAGCAGACGCGCGTGCGTCTGTTCGAACTGGGCCGCGTGTTCATGCGCGATGCGTCCGTTCAGGACGGTCCGCTGGAAGTGGCCGGCGTGCGCCAGCCCATGAAGCTGGCCGGCGCGGCCTGGGGACCGGCCGTGGAAGAGCAGTGGGGCGTGGCGACCCGCCAGGTGGATTTCTATGATGTGAAGATGGATGTCGAGGCGCTGTTCGGCGCGCGAGGCAGCCGCCTGCGCTTCGAAGCCGCCTCGCATCCCGCCCTGCATCCGGGCCGCAACGCCCGCATCGAGCTGGACGGCAAGCATGTCGGCTGGATCGGCGAACTGCATCCGCGCTGGGCTCAGCAGGCCGACCTGGCGCATGCGCCCGTCGTGTTCGAACTGGACGCCGCAGCCTTGTCCGAAGGCGAACTGCCGCAAGTGCGCGAACTCTCGCGCCAGCCCATCGTGGTGCGCGACCTGGCGCTGTGGGTCGATGCCCACGTGTCGGCGCAATCCATGCTCGACACCGTCGCCGCGGTCGTGAAGGCGGATCCGCAACTGTCGGTGGTGCAGGACGCGCGCCTGTTCGACGTGTGGCGCGAGAAGGCCCACGGCAGCGAGCCCGTCACCGAGAAAAGCCTTGCTTTCCGTTTCTGGCTACAGGACACTGAGGTCACGCTGGACGAGGCCCGCGTGGCGGATTGCCTGGCACGCATCAAGGAAGCCTTGGTGGCTGCGCACGGCGCTCGCCAACGCGCTTGAACCATGGGGAACAGTATGCTTGCTGCCGAGCCGCGCACTCTGACCAAGGCTGAACTGGCCGAACTGCTCTTCGAGCGGGTCGGCCTGAACAAGCGCGAAGCCAAGGACATCGTCGATACCTTCTTCGAGGAAATCCGCGACGCCTTGGCGCGCGGTGATTCCGTCAAGCTCTCCGGCTTCGGCAACTTCCAGGTGCGCGACAAGCCGCCGCGTCCTGGCCGCAATCCCAAGACCGGCGAGACCATCCCCATCGCCGCGCGCCGCGTGGTCACTTTCCACGCAAGCCAGAAGCTCAAGAGCGTGGTGGAACAGGCCGCGCCCGCAGCACCCGACGCCGAGGAGTGATACGCTTTGTCGGCAATTGTTATCGGCACCTGACGCATCGCGGCATAAAATCCCCTTATGACACGTACCGAATCCACCGTTACCTTACCGCCCATTCCCGCCAAGCGTTACTTCACCATCGGTGAAGTCAGCGACCTGTGTGGCGTCAAGCCCCATGTCTTGCGGTATTGGGAACAGGAATTCACGCAGCTCAAGCCGGTGAAGCGGCGCGGCAACCGCCGCTACTACCAGCATCACGAAGTGCTGCTGATCCGCCGCATCCGCTCGCTGCTGTATGAGCAAGGCTTCACGATCAGCGGCGCGCGCAATCGCCTGGGCGATGCGCGCGACGTGCCGCATGATCAGGACGCGGCAGTGCGCCTGTCGGGCGCCGAGATGCAAGCCTTGCGCAATGAACTTGGCAACGTCTCGACGATGCTGGCCGAAGCCTTGGGCACGGCGGCAAACGCAGCAGGCGCAAGCGCCAGCAACGTCAGCCCTGCGGCCTGATCGTCGGCGCATCGTCTTCCCCATATGGTTTGAACGCAGTACCAGCAACGCGCGGCGCAAGCCGCGCGTTGCATTGAGCAGTACCTCGCGCAGCAATCATCGATGCGCATGCGGTTGATGCAATCGATGAACGCAGCGCGAAAATTTTTTTGAGTATTCAGCACTTTTTTTGCACGAATGCGTGCAAACAATTTTTTGTTCTGCTATACTCTTTTTCTTTCGGGGCGTAGCGCAGCCTGGTAGCGCACTTGCATGGGGTGCAAGGGGTCGCGAGTTCGAATCCCGCCGTCCCGACCAGTAGTTCCAAAGGCCGTCAGTGAGAAATCACTGACGGCCTTTTCATTTTTGTTGGCCTGATTTCAGCGAGCGCGGTGCAAGCGCGTTATGCCAATGGCTGATAAAAAACTGCCGGCGTAAAGCGGCACCCTGGCAAAGTGTCAGCCATGGAAAAAGCCACCCGCAGGTGGCTTTGTTTTTTCCGATCAGCTCCGATACTCCAGATGGATCAACGGGTAGGCCCTGCCTTGATCATCAAGCGGCGAACGGCCCGTGCGCTTGAAGCCCATCCTTTCATAGAAGCCCACCGCCTGGCCGTTCTGTTCATTGACGTCCGTCGTCATGTTGGGATGGAGGGATAGGCCGTGCCGCACCAGCGCGGCGCCTATGCCGGTTCCGCGGCAGGCGGGATCGACGAACAGCGCTTGCATGTGGCCGTTGTCGATGAGCATGAATGCCTGGGGGTAGTCGCGGGCGTCGACCGCAAGCCAGAGCGGCACTTGCGGGAGAAAACCGCACACCATCTCGTCGATGGCCTGGCGATCCTCGGGTGAAAGAAAGTCGTGCGTGGCGTCTACCGCGCTGCGCCAGATTTCGACTGCGCGCGCGCCTTCGTCGGGGCGGGAGGTTCTTATCGTAATCATCCTCGCAGCGTATTTGATTTCTTTCTGCGGCGTCAAATTGACGAACCCGAATGGGTACACTGGGACGCTCTTCGACTAGGAAAAGAAATGGCGCAACAGAATGCCGTGAAGAACAAGGCGCGTCGTCGCATGCCTGACGGCCGCCGCTTTTGGTTTATCAGCCTGCTGGGCATCATTGTGACCTGCAGCCCAGATATCCTAGATGCATTGCGAGGCCAATTCGGGCCGGCGCAACGGCTGGTGATCCCGGCGCTGCTGCTGTATTGGCTGTATCGGGGCAGCGAATGGGCGCGCTGGATCTTGATGGTCCTGCTGCTCGGCATCGGTGCGATGAATCTCTACCTGCTGACGGGCATGCTCAAGTATTCCGCCCATCTGTGGTTGCATGCTTACGTCGCCAGCGCTGCGATGGTCCTGACCGGGTTCTATCTGGCATTGGCGAAGAAGGACTTCACGCGTTACTGCAGCCATGTCGCTGTGCGAAACGCCCGCAAGGCAGCCGCGCGGCAGGCGGAACCTCGTTAAACGCCAGATTGGAAACGTGGAGTGGGAGGAAGTGCCGGTGCTGTACGTGGTCTTGTGGAGCGTGTTGGCGCTAGCTGCATTCACTGGCAGCCTGTTCGTCTTCTGGACGCGGCCGTTCCAGTTCAAGGAGCAGGGCGCGGGGCCGGACTATCGGCCGTCTGCCGGTATCGCAGGGGCCTTGATGACGATCGCCGTTCTCGCGCTGGTGATTGCGCTGACCGTATGACCGCGATCGGTTACGCGCCTGAATGGTATAAGTGCGCGGCAGCGTATTGCGGTGCGATTGACGGTCAGTGATAACTCCAGGCGGTATGCGGATGAAAGTCATGAGAAGTCTTGCGGTGCTCCTTTTGCTGGCGCTACAGACGGCCAGCGCTGTCGCTGAAACGCAAGCGGACACGTCGATCTCGAGTGTGGTGGAGGGCGGCCGCTGGACCGACGGCGCGGCCACGGGCGCGTACCGGATCGTCGTGGAAGAGGTCGGGTTCGAGCACGTCAGCTGCCGCATACGGATTCAATGGGTCGCTTCCACGGCCGCTGGCCGTCCCGCCAAGCTCGTCGCGGAACAGACCTTCGCGGAACTCTCGACCACTTTCTGGAGTTGCGGGCAGGGCAAGCAGAGCGTGGTTGTCGCCGGTAATGTGCTGAAAGTGCAGGCCACGCACGCGTATTCCGGTGAGCCATGCACCTTTACGGCAAAGCTCGGCAAGCCGGGCCGATATCAATACGAAGGGTGCAGCAACGAGAAGCCGGCGATCAAGGTTGGCGGTTGAGTAACGCACCCCAGCGGTACATCGCGCACCGCGAGCTCGTGCGACGTCACGCATGGCTTGGTTAAGATAAAGCCCACTCTTCGATATGCCTACTTGATGCCTCCATTCCAACGCACGTCCCTGCTCAAAAGAATATTCGCCAGCAAGATCACGCTTCTGCTGATTGCCTGCAATGTCGCGGTGTACGGCGTGGCGGGATTTTTAGACTCGCGCGCGTTCGAGAGCCTGAGCCAAACCTCGTTCCTGATCGATTGGGGCGGCAACGTACCGGCCTTGACCTTGTCCGGGGAATACTGGCGCCTGTTCACCAGCATGTTCCTGCACATCGGCTTCCTGCACCTGGCAATCAACATGCTGGCGCTGTGGTCGCTGGGGATCATCCTGGAGGCGCGCATGCGTTCCGGGGTGTTCCTGGGCGTGTATCTGCTGTCGGGCCTATGTGGCAGCCTGGTCACCGCGTTATGGCATCGCGACGAGTTTTTCCTGAGCTGCGGGGCGTCTGGCGCAATCCTGGGCATTTTCGGGGCCGCGATCGTTTACGGCTTGCATGACCGGCGTATGGGCCGGCCCCACATCCCGCCCGGCAATCTGCTGTTCAGCCTGGTGCTGACCTTTGGCGCGGGCTTCGCGTTCGACGTCGACAATGCGGCGCACCTGGGCGGCTTGCTGTCGGGAGCGCTGCTCGCGGGCATCGCGCTGTATGCCGAGCGCTTGCGGCCCGTAACGGCGGCGGTGGTCCTGGCCGCGACGGGCACGCTCAGCGCCGTGGCGCTGGCCGCGGTGACGCTCGGCAATCATGACCGCGGCATGCAGGAACAGCTTGCCGCCGCGCAGTTTGGCCGCACGCTGGGAAAAATGGGATTGCTGGGCTCGGATCGGGCGCTGTGGAAAGCGTCGTCGCTGGATGAGTGCATTGCCGGCGCGTTGTCCGCCGCTGTGCGCGATGGATCGCGAGCGCCGGATCTGCGAGGTTGCGCGAAACCCGGAGACAGGGATCAGGCGCTGTTGGCAAGGTTCATGCCGCTGCAGTACCAAAGCTGCCATGCGCAGATCGCAGGGTTGCGCAAACTCTACCCGGATGCCGCCCTGCAAGAGGCATTGACCGCGGCGGACCAGTACTGCGGAGTTCAAGCGCAGATCTATGGCGCGATCTTTCAAGCAGACGGCGCCGAACTCGATCTGGAAAAGGCGCGCCAGGCGCGTTTGAAGATGAACTTCCTGCTCGACGAGCGGGGCATGTACCGGACGGATTCAGCGCCATTGCGGGCGCAGGCAAACGCCATGAAGCGCATGCTCCGCCGCCCGGGCGAGCTGGCCTGGGCAATCATCGGGCGCTCGGGTTGCCCATACTGGAGCTGCGAGAGGTAGCGCGGGCTGCGGCGTGCCGCGCTTCACACCAGACGGCGGCTGGGGTCCGCGACGTGGGTCGTGACGATGTCGATAAACCGCTCGAGCGGCGCCGACTGGTTGTCGGCCCGCCAGACCAGCTCCCAATGCTGGACCACGTCCAGATCGGGCAGCTCCTTGAAGGCAACGGTGGGCGGCGCGGCCCGTGTGGCCGAGTCGGGCAGAACGGTGCAGCCCAAGCCCGCGGCGACCAGGGTGAGCATCGATCCGACATCCACGCCCTGTATCGATGAGCGGGGCACGAACCCGGCCTTGAAAAAGCAATGGATCAGCCTGTCATGCCAGACAGGCGCTGCATTGCGCGGCAGCCAGATGAAGTCCCGGCCGGCCAGTTCGCGCAAGGACGCCGGGCCGTCATTGTCCCAGTGCCAGTCCGCGGGATAGGCGACCAGCATCTTCTCGGAGTAGATGGGGATGCCTTTGAACGCGGGATCGTCGAGCGGCCTGAACAGCGTGAATCCCGCGTCCAGCCTGCCTGTGGGCAGTAGTTCGATCTGCGCATCCGAAAGCAGATGACTGAGTGTCAACGAGACCCCCGGGGCTTCCCGGCGGAATCGCCGCAGCGCATCGGCGAGCAGGGAACGCAACGTCAGCATGACCGGCAGGGCGATGGTCAGGTGACCGATCTCACCGCGTCCCGCGCGCTGCGCGCGCTCCATGGCCGCGGTCGCGTCGCCCAGCAGGCGGTTGGCGTCCAGGAGCAACTGCTTGCCCGCTTCGGTCAGATGGACGCCTCGGGTGGTTCGTTCAAAAACGGCGGTGCCCAGCTCTTCTTCCAATGCCTGGATCTGCCGGGTCAATGCCGGCTGGGCGATATGCACCGACTGAGCCGCGAGGCTGATGCTGCCGCATTCGGCGACGGCAACGAAGTAGCGCAATTGCCGCAGATCCATGGCTATACCTTATTAGTATGACGGACATCGTTAAATAGCATTTTACGGCATGGGTGGGGTGTCTCTACCATTCGGGCGGTAGTGAACCTGTGTAGACAAAAACTTCAATAACGAAGACCCAAGCCCATGCCACAGAAAATCCTTGATCATTTGTCCGCGGACGCCGCCAGGTACAGGCAGATACGGCACGACCTGCACGCGCACCCAGAACTGGGTTTTGAGGAGCACCGGACCGCGGCGCTGGTTTGCGAGGAGCTGCGCCGGCTCTCCATCGGATTCCACACCAACATTGGACGCACCGGCGTAGTTGGATTCATTCCAGGCCGGGAAACGAGCAGCGGACGGGCGATAGGCCTGAGAGCGGACATGGACGCGCTCCCCATCCGCGAATGCACGGGGCTGGGGTACGCGTCAGCCGAGGACGGAAAGATGCATGCCTGCGGCCACGACGGCCACGTCGCCATGCTGTTGGCCGCCGCCGCCTATCTGCAGCGCACCCGGAATTTCAACGGCGTGGTCTATCTGATTTTTCAGCCCGGCGAAGAAGGGCACAACGGCGGGTTGGAAATGGTCAAGGATGGCCTGTTCGAGCGGTTTCCCATTGAAGAGATATATGCGCTCCACAACTGGCCGGCGTTGCCCCTGGGGACGGTATCCATTCCGGTCGGGCCCGTCATGGCGGCGTCCGACCGCATTACGATCCGGATCCGCGGCAAGGGTGGCCATGGGGGGATTGCGCCTCAACGGACGGTAGATCCGGTCCTGATCGCCGGCCATGTCATCGTTGCGGCGCACTCCATCGTGAGCCGCAACCTGGACCCGCAGGACGCCGGCGTGCTCAGCCTATGCGCCGTGGCGGGAGGCAATCTGGCGGGCTTCAACGTCATACCGGACGAGGTGGTGCTTACGGGCACCGCCAGATCGTTGCGGCCGGAAGTTCAGCAGGTCTTGCAGGCCCGCCTGCGGGAAACCGTGGAAAGCGTTTCGAAAGGGCTGGGCGGATCGGCGACGCTGGACTATGAGCCGAACGTGCCGGCAACGGTCAATACGGAACCGCAGACCCGCCTGGCCAGGCTGGCGGCGCAGGACGTGGTGGGCGAACAGCATGTGGTCCGGCATCCGGTGCCCAGCCTGGGCGGGGAGGATTTCGCCTACCTGCTGCGCGAGCGGCCCGGTGCGTATCTGCATCTGGGCACGGGCGATCCGGATCATGTACACGGGTTGCACACCTCGCACTTCGATTTCAACGATGCCGCCATTCCCATCGGAAGCGCGGTGCTTTCCCGGATAGCCGAAAGAGCGCTGCCGCTGGACAACAACAACTAGGTAGCAATTGGGAGGAGACGAGACATGAATAAGGAAAAAAAGAAAAGCGCCCCGCGATGGCTGCAATTGACGGCGGCGATATTTGGCAATGCGCTCGAATGGTATGACTTCGGCGTGTTCGCGGCGATGGCATTCATCATCGCCAAGGTGTTCTTTCCGGAAGCGGGCGAACATACCGCGCTGCTGCTGACGCTGGCGACGTTCGGCGTCGGTTTCGTCACGCGCCCGATAGGCGGCATCGCCATCGGCATGTATGCGGACCGCAAGGGCAGGAAGGCAGCGCTGCAACTGATTATTGCGTTGATGACGGTGTCCTTGCTCATCATGGTCTTTACGCCTCCGTATGCGACCATAGGCGTCGCCGCGCCCATCCTGATCGTGCTGGCCCGCCTGATGCAGGGGATCGCGACTGGCGGCGAGTTCGCATCGTCCACCGCCTATCTCGTGGAGGCCGCGCCCAGGAACAAGAAGGGACTCTACGGCGCGTGGCAGATGTTCGGCCAGAATCTCGCCAATCTGGGGGGCGCCGCCACGGGGTTTCTGCTGACATCGGTCTTCACCGAGCAACAGCTGCTCGACGGGATGTGGCGCATCCCGTTTGTCGTGGGACTGCTGATCGCGCCGCTGGGATGGTGGATCCGGCGCTATCTGGACGAACCCGAAGAGTCCGCGGCGTCGCTGCGCAAGGGGGAGACGGTCAGCCTGGCAGCGATGTTGGGCCGTTATCCGCGGTCCATCGCAGCCACGCTGTGCCTGACCACGTGCGCCACGGCTTCCGTCTATACATTCATCATTTATCTGCCGACTTTCGTGACCCGCCAGTTCGGTTTCGCGCTGCACGACGCCTTCACCGCGCAGGCTATCGGGCTGCTGGCGCTGATCGTCATCATTCCAATTTCCGGCGCGATTTCGGATCGCCATGGAAGAAAGCCGGTGATGCTGTCGTTCCTGCTGCCGTACGCGATATTGATGTATCCGCTGTTCTCGTGGGTGCAGTCGACGCCGACCTTGCCGAATCTGGTCGTGGCGTTCACCGTGCTGAGCATACTGCTGGGCGGCTTTCTTGGACCGTTCGCGACGGCGCTAGGCGAACAGTTTCCAACGAACGTGCGCTCGGCCGGCTTGGCTGTTTGCTACAACATCGCCGTCATGATTTTTGGCGGTTTCGCCCAGTTCATCGTCACCTGGCTGATCCAGGCCACCGGGATATCACTGGCGCCCGTTTTTTACAGCCTTGCAGGCGGCGCGCTTGGTGTGCTGGGCTGCCTGTTGATACGGCCGGCCGATCATGCCAGGCAGGTGGCCCAGGAGTTGCCGGCACGGATGGCGCAGCGCGGATCAGTGGCGTGAGATGCCGCGCGTAGACAGCAAGAAGCGGGAGGACAGGGCCCGCTCGCGTTTGTAGGATGCAGGCATCATTCATGTCTGGAGCAGACGCCCATGTCTTTATCTCTTGCTGGAAAAGTGGCTTTGGTCACGGGCGCGTCCTCGGGTATCGGGCGCGCCGTGGCGTCGCGCCTGGCCGCCGAGGGCGCGGTGCTGGTGCTGACGGCCAGACGCCGTGATCTGCTGGAGCAGGTGGCCGATGAGATCAGGAGCGCCGGCGGGCGGGCCTGCGTTGCTGCGGGAGATGTCGCCTTGCCGGACACGCACAGACTGGCGGTGCAGTACGCCCAGCGCGAGTTCGGCGGCCTGGACATCGCGATAAACAATGCCGGCACCATCGGGCCCTTCAAGCCGCTTGCGGAAGTTGCCCTGGAAGAATGGGAGCATACGCTGAGCGTCAATCTCACGGCGGCGTTCCTGGGCGCGCGCCATCAGATTCCGGCCATGCTGGAGCGGGGCGGCGGCGCGCTGGTCTTCGTGTCCAGTTTTGTGGGGACGAGCGTGGGCCTGCCTGGCATGACGGCCTACGGCACGTCCAAAGCCGCGCTGATGGGCTTGGTCAAGGGCATTACTGCGGACTATGCCGCGCAAGGTATCCGCGCCAATGCGCTCTTGCCTGGGGGAGTGGACACCGAGATGGCCGGGAGCCAGGAGCAGAAGGACTGGGCGGCCGGCCTGCATGCCATGAAGCGGATTGCGCGCGCCGATGAAATCGCCTCGGCGGCGCTGTTCCTGGCCAGCCCGATGGCAAGCTTCGTGACCGGGTCCGCGCTCTATGCGGATGGCGGCAACTCCGCCGTGAAGTGAGCGCGCCGTCCAGGCTCAATCGCGCAAGACGGGTGCGTCGTCGGCAATCGCCTGTCGGCGCGAGTACATCTCCAGGGCTTCCTCGGCATTGACGCCCAACAGCCCGAGAACGGCATCCAGCGCCTTGGCATTGCGGGCAAGCTGATCGCGGCCGGGCAGTTCACCGTTGACCGCCATGATGACGCGATTGCCCGTTTGCAGATTGAAGAATTCTCCGAACACCGCGGCATAGGTCGCCGATTCGCGTGCATAGAGCTGGCTCTCGGTGAAGGTGTTCGCCACCGCCACGCCGCCCGGCGCGAGGATGCCGCGCACGTGTTGCAGGAATTCCAGCGTCATCAGATGTTCGGGGATGTAGTCGACGTCGAACGCGTCCAGCATCACCATGTCGTATTGCAGGCCGTCGCGATGGGCGCGTTCGATGTAGGCGCGGCCATCTTCCAGAAAGAGGCGTTGTGCGGGGCCTTCCTGGTAACCGAAGTAGCCCGCCGCGACCTTGCCCACGGCGGGATCGATTTCCACGGTATCGATGACGGTATCGGGCAGGAGCGCGGCCAGGGTCTTTTGCAGTGTGGCGCCGCCCAATCCGACGATCAGGATGTTGCGCGGCTTGGGATTGATGTAGAGCGCGGTCATCATCATGCGCGTGTAGGAAAACACCAGCTGCCCGGGATGCTCGAGGCTCATGCAGGTCTGGCGGCCGACGTCGTGCATGGAGTTGAAGTTCATGCAGCGCTCGCCGTTTTCCTCGAACACGAGCAGTTTGCCGAACTGCGAATCTTCGCTGTGGATCAGCTTGGGGCCGCCCGTACCTCGCAGCAGCACCAAGGCGGCGCCGGCGATGACGAGGACGAGAATGGCGCGGAGGGCAACACGGAGCATTTGGCGGCAAGCAACAGGTAGGGGACGCGTCATCGTATCGTGGGCCGGGTCCACCGCGCGGACGCTGGCGTGAATCCCCTGGCGGCAAGACGCCGGCGGCGTCGCGACGGCAGGAATCAACGATCGGTTTTATTGAAAGACTCGTTCGATATATTTCATTTCCTTAAATGCTCGGCTCTCCTTAGAATTTCGCTCGAAACGGGGCGCATAGATTCCCGTCCGGTAAATCAGAGGAGACCTGCATGTTCTACGATCCCGTCCCCAGGATTCAAGCCAGCGTATACGCCCGGCTGCCCGACGAGCTGAAGTGGCAGGGCCAGGACCTGAACGAGTGGGTCGCTGGCCAGCCGCAGGGCAATCCGCCGCGCTCGTTGCTGGAAGGGCCGTCCTTCGGGCCAGACGGCCTGCTGTATTGCGTGGACGTCATCAACGGCCGCATCCTGCGGGTCGATGCGCGTGGCGAATTCGAGCCGCTCGTACAGTACGACGGCTGGCCCAACGGCCTGAAGTTCCATCGCGACGGCCGCATCTTCATCGCCGACTACAAGCACGGCATCATGCAGTTCGACCTCGAGCGCCGCGAGGTGCGCCCGGTGCTCGAGCGCTACAACATCGAGCGCTTCAAGGGCGTGAACGACCTGTTCTTCTCGCAGGCGGGGGATCTCTATTTCACCGACCAGGGCATGACCGGCTGGCAGGATCCGACTGGCCGCCTGTTCCGCCTGCGGCCGGACGGCAAGCTGGACTGCCTGCTTGATTGCATACCCAGCCCCAACGGCCTGGTGATGGATCTGGACGAGCACGCGCTGTATGTGGCGGCGACGCGGGCCAACGCGATCTGGAAGGTGCCGCTGCTGCGCAACGGCCAGGTCGGCAAGGTGGGCACGTTCATCCAGATGTCGGGCGGCGGGGGCCCGGATGGCCTGGCGCTGGATGCGAAGGGCGGACTGTGCATTGCCCACGTGGGTCTGGGCGCCATCTGGTGCATGGATCCGTTGGGCCAGCCGGCTTTGCGCATCCAGTCTCCCGAGGGGCTGCACACCACCAACCTGGCCTTCGGGGGAGCCGCGGGCCGCACGCTTTACATCACCGAGTCCAGTTCGGCCAGCATCCTGCGCGTCGAACTCGATGTAGCGGGCAAGCCGATGTACCTGCCGGCGCCGGCCGCGCAGGCGCTCTGACTACCACATACCCCAACTACCAAAAGGACGGAACAGATGGATCAGGCAATTGTGCTGGGCGCGGGCACCATGGGGGCCGACGTCGCCGCCGGTTTTCATGCGGCCGGCTGGCGTGTATGGCTGGTGGAGCCCGACGCGGCGGCGCGCGCGGCGGCCACGCGGCGCGTGAACGCCTCCAGCGAAATGATCGGCGGGCAGGCGGACGCCGGGCGCATCGTCACCAGCGCAACCATGGAAGAAATCGACTGGAGCGATACCCGCATCGTGGTCGAGTGCGTGCCCGAACTGCTGGAAACCAAGCGTGCCGTATTCGCTCGCCTGGAACAGCTGGCGCCCGCTTCGATTCCCTTGACCAGCAATTCGTCGAGCTTTCCCATCAGCGCCATCGGCGAGGGCTTGCAGACCCGCGCACGCATGGTGGGTCTGCATTACTTCATGCCGGCCCATCTGGTGCCCGCCGTGGAAGTGATACGCGGAGAGGCTACCGATGAAGCCATGGCGCAGGAAGTCAGCCGCATCATGCGCGATACCGGCAAGAAGCCGGTGCAGGTCAAGCGCGACGTGCCGGGGTTTCTTGCCAACCGCATCCAGCATGCGCTGATGCGCGAGGCGATCGCGCTGGTCGAGGAAGGCTTCGCGTCCGCCGAGGACGTGGACACTGCCGTGCGCTACGGGTTCGGATTCCGCTACATCGCGGCCGGCCCGCTGCTGCAGAAGGATCTGGCCGGCATCGACATCCATTGCGCGGCGGCCGCGACGATGTATCCGCACCTGCGTACGGACGACAGGCCCAGCGCGCTCATGCGCGAGCTGGTCGAGCAGGGCAACATAGGCGTCAAGTCGCCTTCCCTGAAGGGCTTCTATCAATGGACGCCGGACCGCGTCGCCCAGGAGCAGCGGCGCTACCAGGTCGCCTTGGGCAAGGCCATGCAGATCCTGAAGGATGAAGAGGCGCTGGCCTGACGCCGACTGTCGCGGAGCGGCAGGGCTTCGAACTTGCGGATGTCAGGGTTCTTTAGCCGCCGAGGCTGCCCTGCGCCATTCCGATGCTCGCCCCGGCGGGGCTGCGCTTCGGATGGCTCCGGGGTCCTCGGCTGCCAGTCGCCTAATGCGTTGGTTTCAGCCGCCGTTCATGGGCAGATGCCGTGAGGCGGTGGCCGGACGGAGGGATCCGAAGCGCAGCCCCACCGGGGCGAGCATCGGAATCCCGCAGTCCGGACGCCGGCGGCTTAAGAACCCTGCCGCACAAAAGAACCCAGCCTCACAAAGCCGAAGCGGCAGGGCTTCGAGCTCGCGGATGTCGGGGTTCTTTAGCCGCCGAGGCTGCCCTGCGCCATTCCGATGCTCGCCCCGGCGGGGCTGCGCTTCGGATGGCTCCGGGGTCCTCGGCTGGCAGTCGCCTGATGCGGTGGCTTCAGACCACGTTCCTGGGTAGACACCGTGAGCCGGTGTCCGGACGGAGGGATCCGAAGCGCAGCCCCACCGGGGCGAGCATCGGAATCCCGCAGTCCGGACGCCGGCGACTCAAGAACTCTACTTCACCAAACCGAAGTGCAGCCCGGATTTTCCTCATCCATACGTCCTAGGACTCTCACGGATTTTTTTGACAGAACATAAATTTTTTTCTCTTTTCGCAGGCGGGAGTTTGCGAACATGCGCCTAGAGCTTTCAAGCCATAAGAACGCATCGGGAGACAAAAATGTTCTGTAAGAATGCCGCGCGCAAGCGCATTCACATCGCCGCGGCCGCCTTCATCGCGGCTGCTGCTTTCACCGTTCCTGGCCATGCATCCGCGCAGGCCGCCGACAGCTATCCGAACAAGCCCATCCGCCTGATCATCCCGTATCCGCCTGGCGGCGCGACCGACGTGATCGGACGCATCGTAGGCCAGCGCCTGAGCGAGCAGATCGGCGGCCAGGTCGTGATCGAGAACCGCGGCGGCGCAGGCGGCAATATCGGTGCGGCGGAAGTGGCGCGCGCGCAGCCTGATGGCTATACCTTGCTGATGGGGGCGCTGACTTCGCATTCGGTCATGGCGACCTTGGAGAAGGACACCATCCCCTACGACCTGCGCAAGGACTTCGCGCCCGCCGGGGTGGTCGGCTTTGTGCCGCTGGTGGCCGTGGTCAATCCCAAGCTGCCCATCAAATCGCTGGCCGATCTGGTGAGCTACGCGAAGGCGAATCCCGGAAAACTCAATTTCGCCTCGTCGGGCGCGGGCGCGCCGCAGCGCATGGCGATGGAACTCTTCAAGCAGATCGCGGGCGTCAACATCGTGCACGTGGCCTATCGCGGCAGCGGCCCGGCCATGACGGACCTGGTCGGCGGCCAGGTGGAGACGATGACCGAGACGGTGCCCGCCGCGATCTCCTTCATCAAGTCCGGCCAGTTGCGTCCGCTGGCCGTGCTGACGCCGCAGCGCGTCTCGATGTTGCCGGACATTCCCACCGCCGAGGAACAAGGCTTCAGCGGCTTCAACGTCAGTTCGCTCTTTGGCGTGATGGCGCCGGCCGGCACGCCGGCTCCCATCGTCGCCAAGATCAACAAGGCGCTGACCACGGCGCTGGCCAAGGACGATGCCAAGGCCCAGCTGCTGCAGCAAGGCGTCTATGCCGACGCGCTCGACGTCGAAGCCTCCAAGGCGCGCCTGAACGCCGAAATCGAGCAGTGGGCCAAGGTCATCCGCGACGGCGGCATCACCGTAAATTAACTGGAAGCAGCTTGAACAAGATGAGCAAGAAAAACACCGAGGCGTCGCAGGGCGAGGCCGGCGGCCTGCGCAAAGGCCTCACCAGCTACGGCGACAGCGGCTTTTCGCTGTTCCTGCGCAAGGCCTTCATCAAGGGCGCCGGCTACACGGACGGCGCGCTGGACCGGCCGGTGATCGGCATCGCCAACACGGGCAGCGCCTACAACCCCTGCCACGGCAACGCGCCGCAGCTGCTGGAAGCCGTGAAGCGCGGCATCATGTTCGCGGGCGGCCTGCCGATGGATTTCCCGACCATCTCCATCCACGAGAGCTTTTCCTTTCCCACCAGCATGTACCTGCGCAACCTCATGTCCATGGACACCGAGGAGCTGATACGCGCGCAGCCCATGGACGCGGTGGTGCTGATAGGCGGATGCGACAAGACCGTGCCCGCCCAGCTCATGGGCGCCGCGTCGGCGGACATACCGGCGATCCAGCTTGTGACGGGATCGATGCTGACGGGGTCGCACCGTTCAGAACGGGTGGGCGCATGCACGGATTGCCGCCGGTACTGGGGCAAGTACCGCGCCGAGGAGATCGACAGCCAGGAGATCGCCGACGTCAACAACCAGCTCGTCGCCAGCGTGGGCACCTGTTCGGTCATGGGTACGGCAAGTACCATGGCCTGTATTGCCGAAGCGCTGGGCATGACCGTGCCTGGCGGCGCTACGCCGCCCGCCGTCACGGCTGACCGGATGCGCATTGCTGAACTCACGGGCGCGCAGGCCGTCGAGATCGCCAGGCAGCGCCTGTCGGTCTCGAAGATCCTGACCGCGGATTCCTTCGAGAATGCCATGCGCGTGCTGCTGGCCATCGGCGGGTCCACCAACGGCATCATCCATCTGACCGCCATCGCCGGCCGGCTGGGGCTGGACCTGGATCTGCAGGCGCTGGACCGCATGGGGCGCGAGACGCCCGTGCTGGTGGACCTGAAGCCTTCGGGCCAGCATTACATGGAAGACTTCCACAAAGCGGGCGGCATGGCCACGCTGCTGCGCGAACTCAAGCCGCTGTTGAAGCTCGACGCGCTGACCGTGACCGGCAGGACGCTGGGCGAGGAGATCGAACGCGCGGGGCCGGGGTTCCCGCAAAGCGTGGTCAAGACGCGGCAGAACCCGATCTATCCACAGGGCGGCATAGCCGTCCTTTCGGGCAACCTGGCCCCCGAAGGCGCCATCATCAAGCAGTCATCCGCCGATGCCGGGCTGATGGAACACGAAGGCCGGGCCGTGGTGTTCGAGAACGCCGAGGACCTGGCGGGCCGCATCGATGCCGCGGACCTGGACGTCACGCCGCAGGACATATTGGTGCTGAAGAACATCGGTCCCAAGGGCGCGCCCGGCATGCCGGAGGCGGGCTATATCCCGATCCCCAAGAAGCTGGCGTCGCAGGGGGTGAAGGACATCATCCGGATCTCTGACGGCCGCATGAGCGGCACCGCCTTTGGCACCATCGTGCTGCATGTCACGCCGGAAGCGGCCATAGGCGGGCCGCTGGCCTATGTCAGGAACGGCGACCGCATACGCCTGAGCGTGAGTCGGCGCGAGATCTCCCTGCTGGTGTCGGACGAAGAACTCGACCGCCGCCGCCGCGAGCAGCCGGTCACGCCGCCCACGGCCGAGCGCGGCTACAAGAAGCTCTTCCTCGATACGGTGACCCAGGCCGACAAGGGCGTGGATTTCGACTTCCTGCGCGGCGTGCCGGGCAAGTCGAAGTAGGGCTACGGCGTTGCCCGGCGTGCTTCCATGTTGCCGAAGAGGGTCCGGGCATCCTGGGATATCGACGCGGCCATCTTGGCGTGATGGCCGCGGGTATTCCAGATCAGGCCGTTCCTGCGCACGGGCGCACGGTTCGGCAGCGGGATGCGCGCCACGTCGAGCGACTTCCACATGGACGACCAGTCCGGAATCAGCGCAACGCCCAGGCCTTCATGCACCAGCGCGACGATGGCGAGCAGGCCGTCAATCTCCAGCCGCTGCTTGGGCCAGATCTGGTGGTCGCGCAGATAGCGGTCGGCCAGCTGGCCGCCGTAGATGTTGCGGTCGTAGCGTATGAAGGGTTGGGTCGAGAGCAGGGTGTGGGCGTCCTGGTCCGCAAGATGGGACGGCGCGACGACGACCAGCGGTTCTTCCATGAATGGCTGCCAGAGACAGCTCTTGGGCACCGCGAACTGCGGTTCCACCACGATGGCGGCGTCGAGTTCGCCGTTGACCACCTTGCCGCACAGGTCTATGGAGCCGCCGGGCGTGACGAAGACGGAGGCGTCCGGATGCTTGCGGTACAGCGATTTCAGTATCGGCGGCAACACGTTCGTCAATGCGGACACGAAACAGCCGATGCGGAATTCGCCCGGTTGGTCGCCGTCGATGGCCATGGCGCGCAGATCGCGGATGTTGCGGATGGCCGCCTTGGTGCCTTCGAGGATACGCATGCCGCTCTCGGTGGGCCGGACCGAACGCCCCGAGCGCTTGACCAGCGCCACGCCCAGGTCCATCTCCAGCGCCTTGATGCGCGCGGCGATGGCGGCCGAGGTCAGATCGAGCTTGCGCGCCGCTTCGGCGAATGAACCGGCTTCGACGACTGCGACGAAGCTCTGCATGCACTTGATGTCCATGATGCGATGGGCCTATTGCCCTGAAAGGAGAAACTTCAGGTTGAAGATCGCACGAACCGCTACGAACCCGGCTGCGATGGTTGCAGGCTTATCGCGCCAATTTTCCGTATGTTATAGCGTCGAGGTTGAAATCCATGATCGAGCATGAACTGGCCCAAGCGCGCCAGGCAGCAGCAAATGTCTCCGGCAAGGGGGACGGCAAGTTCCCCCCTCTGCTCAAGGTAGGGGTTTTTCCCGAGTCGGTGGAAGCGCAGTTCCGCTCGAGGTTCACGTTGATCGACGAGGCGGCGCTGCAAAACGATCCTGCGCAGGCCGATGCGATCGGCGGCATCGTCACGCGCTCGAACTACCGGATTTCCGCCGAGCTGATGGATCGCTTGCCGGGGCTGCGCATCATCGCCACCAACGGCGTCGGCTACGACGGCATCGCGCTGGACCGCGCGCGTGAGAAGAACATCGTCGTGACCAACACGCCGGACGTGTTGAACAAGGCCGTGGCTGAATTGGCGGTGGGGTTGTTGCTCGCCTTGCTGCGCCAGTTGCCTGCGGCCGACAGCTTTGTGCGCACGGGCGCATGGGAGGCCTCGCCCTTTCCGTTGGGGGCGAGCCTGGCGGGCAGGAAGGTCGGCATCGTCGGTTTAGGGCGCATCGGCAAAGAGATCGTCCGGCGGCTCGTGCCGTTCGAAGTGGACCTCAGCTACTTCGGCCGCACGCCCCAGGATACGCCGTGGCGGCATTTTGATTCTCTGCCTGCCATGGCCCGCCATGTGGACGTGCTGGTCCTGTCATGTCCCGGCGGGGCGGCAACGCGCCACATCGTCGACGCCGCCGTGTTGAGTGCGCTGGGGCCGGAGGGGGTGGTCGTCAACGTCGCCCGCGGCTCGGTGATCAATGAGGCCGACCTGTGCCATGCGTTAGCCAACGGCATCATCCAGGGGGCCGCGCTCGACGTGTTCGAAAGCGAGCCGCTGGGCGAGAGCCCCCTGCGGCGCCTGTCGAACGTGATCCTGGCGCCCCATATCGGCAGCGCCACGCACGAGACGCGCCGCCAGATGGCGGAGCTGGCGATGCGGAACCTGGTGTCGTTCTTTACGACGGGGAGGGCGGTTACGCCAGTGGCGTAGCCGGACGTCGGGCTACCCGCTAGAACCACACTGTCGCAATCAGCAGCGCGCAGCCCGCCGTGGCTGTGGCTGCCATGATGGCGGCCAGGCGCAAGGCGATCTTGCGTTCCTTGCGGCCGACGTTGGGGTTGCCGACGTTGGCGGACCGCAGTTGTTCCCAGGTCCACGCGGCGCCCGCTTCGCGGCTTTGCAGGGCCGAGGCGGCGTTCGCCGTGGAGCGGGAAATGCGGGTGAGCCGCAGCGCCGGATAGGCCAGCAGCAGCCCGGCCAGGAACAAGGCGCAGGCGCTGATTGCGCCTGCCGTGAAGGCCGAGCTGTCGCGCGCCGCGAACAGGATTAGGGATGCCGCCAGGCCGATGAGGTTCAGGCCGGCCAAGGCTTTCAGCGCCTGGACTCCCCAGGGGCCGGTGGCTTCCTCGGTGAAGTCTCCGACCGAGCGCCAGTAGGCGGCGTCGTTGGATGCGGCCTGGAAAAAGAAGGCGAGATCTCTCAGGAGCACCTCGCCTTGCCTGTCATCGGGGCTGGTGTCTCCATGCCATTGGGTGGCGAACTTCCTGCTTCGATCAGCGTCCGCGTGATGCGCGCGGGCCCAGTTTTCAGCCAAGCCTATCGCGGCTTCGACGGTAAGCGCCTCTGCGGGTCTGGCACTGTCTTTCATATTTAGCGTCCCCATATATGGGACATTGTACTAGGCCTGAGTGGACGCTACCTTGATGCAAGGCACACCCCGCGCGGATCAAGGCAAGGCGGCGCCGGGATGGGGTGCTGTCCGGGAAAAACAGACTTCGAGCAAGCTGTTGCTGCGCAGTTTGAGGGTGACGTCCGTACGCTGCCCGCCCGGCGTAGTGGCGGCGAAGAAACCAAGGGCCAGCGCGCCGAACCAGGCGGGAAGAAAGCTGGCCAGATCCCAGCCCGACACGCTGGCGTTATAGGGTTGCTTGACCGTCCGCACGGTCAGCCCATGTTCGCGGCACAGCGTCTGCAGCGCTGCCGCGGTTTCGTCGATGTCGACGATGTTCTCCAGAAAGAACGGCTCCTGGACTCGCATCAATCTGGCAAGTTCGCCTGCAGGCAGGCGGTTCTGGAAGTAGGTGCGTACCGTGGACATGTGGCGGGTTCCTGGTGAGCGCAAATCGTCATGCACCGGCTTGGGGGGCGGAAAGCGCCGGGCCAGCATAGTCTATGCCAGATCCACCCGCTGTTACGGTCCCGATTCATCGCCTCTGTGTCTGGTGGGCCGCGCGCCGGCCCCGCACACTTCCCGGGTCGCCGCGCAGTCCGCGTGGCCTGAGAGGACGTTCCATGCGCTACCGTTATGTCACCGCCGATGTGTTCACCAGCCAAGCGTACGGCGGCAATCCGCTGGCGGTCGTGTTCGACGCCCAGGGCCTGAGCACGGCGCAGATGCAACGCATCGCGCGCGAATTCAACTATTCCGAAACCAGCTTTGTGCTGCCGCCGCGGGATCCTGCCCATACGGCCTGGGTGCGCATCTTCACGCCCGACCGCGAGGTGCCGTTCGCCGGACATCCCAATGTGGGCACGGCCGTGGTGCTGGCGCGCGAAATGGCTGCCTCGGGCCTGACCGTGCCGGATGCCTTCGCGTTTGAGGAGGAGGCGGGACTGGTGCGCATTGCGCTGCGCCCAGGCGCAAACGGCGCGGCGGGTGCGGAACTGCTTGCGCCGCAACCGCTGTCGCGCGCCAGCGAGGCGCCGGCCGCCGCGGTTGCGCGGGCCTTGAGCCTGGAGCCTGCGGACATCGATACCTCCACGCATGCGCCGCAGGTGGCGTCGGTAGGCCTGATCTTCCTGGTGGTGCAATTGGCCAGCCGCGACGCCTTGCGCCGGGCCGTGCCAGATCCGGCGGGCTACGCGGCCCTGCTGCCGCTGGACGGCGCAAAGTCCATCTATGCCTACACCACTGACACGGGGGCGGGCGGGGCGGATGTCCAGGCCCGCATGTTCACCGGTCGCATGACGGAAGACCCCGCGACCGGCAGCGCTACGGCGGCCATGACGGCCTTGCGCACGGCCCTGCGCGGCGCCGGCGCAATGCGCCTGAGGGTGGAGCAGGGCGTGGACATGGGACGCGCCAGCGTGCTGCTGGCTCACGCCGAACCGCGCGCCGATGGCGTATGGGCGGGCGTGGCGGGCGAGGCCGTGGTGGTCATGGAAGGCACGCTGGAGGAGCCTGACGCGTCCTGACGTTGGCTGCGCTTCGCCGCCTCGTGTATGCTTGCCCTCATGAACGCAAAGCATTTCGCGCCTATGTCTGGCGCAGCCTACCGACGAATCACTCGACGCTTACGTTGAGTGGCTGGTCACGTCCCGGCGCCAAACCATCGGCGCCATATCCTGAAAGCCACGATACCCCTCGTGGCTTTTCTGTTTCTGGCTGGTCCCGCTGTCGAGGCGTATCGCAAGGCTTTCGTTGCCATCCTTGAAGGAACGAAGCATGAGTGCGCAAGACCTCGCCATCCGGCCCTACCATTCGACCGACGAAGCGGCCATCATCCAGCTGTGGCATGACTGCGGCCTGACCCGCCCATGGAACGACCCGCGCAAGGATATTGCGCGCAAGCTTGCGGTGCAGGCGGACTTGTTTCTGGTGGGAGAGGCGGACGGCGCGATCGTCGCGACGCTGATGGGCGGCTATGACGGCCATCGCGCCTGGATCAATTACCTGGCGGTATCGCCCGCGCATCAGCGCCGCGGTCATGCCACCGCACTGATGCAGGCGGTGGAGCGCCGGCTGCTGGAAATGGGTTGCCCCAAGATCAATCTTCTGATCCGGTCGGGCAATATTGCGGTGAAGGACTTCTACGCGACCCTGGGCTTTCAGCAGGACGAGGTCATCAGCCTGGGCAAGCGCCTGATTCCGGACCTTTGACTGATCCCGATCAGGCGCTTGCGGATGGCGATCAGATCGCCACGGTCAGGTACACCGCTTCGCGACCCACGATGGGCATGCGCGTGGGCATGAAGATGGTGCAGTCGTCGCAGGGCGAACGGATTTCCTCGGTGCCGTTCATGGCGATGAGTTCACCCTTGGCGAAGGTTTCGAAGCCGATCACCGGACGGGTAAAGGTGAAGTCCTCGGACTTCACCATATGCACTTCGAGCAGGCGGTAGCGCTGCGGCGCGGGCGGGGGCGGCGTGCCGGCAGGCATGTCGATCAGGCCCGTGTGCGCGAGGAAGCGCAGCGTGACGTCGGTGGCCAGGTCGGCGGCGGATTGCGCGAAGTGCTGGCCGCATTCGACCACCAGCGAGCCGCTGCTGTCGGAGTGCGGATCGCCGTGGCGGCCGTAGCCCATGACGCCAGTGCCGGGGAAGAGGTCGGGCGGCATCACCAGATGCACCTGCGGCACGCCGACGGCGCTGGCCAGCGCCGTGTTGCGGTCCATCTCGGTGTAGACCCAGAAGGGTTGCACCGGCGCACGCGTGGAATGGATGTCCAGCACGAAGTCGGCGGCGTCCAGCACCGGACGCAGCTCGCGGGCGCGGCGCAGTTCTGGGCTGTCTTCCGGGCCGTCCAGCATGGCTGCGGACCAGATGCGGTTCAGGTTGTGGACGAGCTGGCGGTTCTCGTAGGGGTTCTCGATATCGAAGGCTTCATAGGCTTCGACGTGCGCGAAGCTGACGGTGAGCGTGCCGATCTTGGGGCGCACGCCCGAGTCCAGCAGATGGGTCGCAGCCACCATGCCGCAGATTTCGTTGCCGTGCGTGATGGCGTTGATCAGCACGTGCGGGCCGGGACGGCCCGACTCGAACCGGTGCACGTAGGGGATGCCGACATTGCCCTCGCGATAGGCCGAGAGATCGCGCGGCAGGACTTCGAGCGGGGCGGTGTCGGGTTCGAAAGCGGGATTTTTCATGGGAGTAAGGCCTATTCAGGACGGATGCCGGCGCGGTCGATCAGGTCTTTGTACAACGCCAGGCGCTCGGACATCATGGCGGTGAACTGTTGCGGGGTCTGGTTCTCGGGGGGCAGCGCGCCGGCCTTTTCCAGGGATTGCGGCATGCCGTCCTCGGTGGCGGCGGTGCGCACGGCGGCCAGCAGCTTCTGGACGATGTCGGGCGGCGTGCCTGCGGGCGCGGCCAGGCCGATCCACGACATGGAATTGAGCACGGGGTAACCCAGTTCCTCGAAGGTCGGCACGTCGGGCAGGGAGTCCAGGCGTTTTGGCGCGGCCACCGCCAGCGCGCGCATCTTGCCGACCTGGATGTGGGGCAGGAAGGGCGCGAGGTTGTCCAGCGCGAACTGCGCCTGGTCGGACAGCAGCGCGTTGATCAGCGGCGCGCCGCCGCGATAGGGCACGTGCACGGCCTGCAGCTGCAGGGTGTTCTTCAGCAGTTCGGCGTTGAGCTGGCCCATGCTGCCGATGCCTGCGGTGGCATAGTGCAATTGGTCGGGGCGCGCCTTCAGCAGCGCCACGAACTCCGCCAGGTTGCGGGCCGGCACGGCGGCATTGGTCACCAGCACATTGGGCGTGCGCGACAGCTGCGAGATCGAGACGAAGTCCTTGATCGGGTCGTAGCCCAGGTCATTGCGCATCAGCGGGTTGGCCAGGTGCGAGCTTTGCGACGACGCGACCAGCGTGTAGCCGTCCGGCGTGGCGCGCGCGACGCGCTTGCTGCCGATGGCGCCGCCCGCGCCGTCGCGGTTCTCGATGATGACGCTGGTACCCAGCGCCTTTCCCAGGGCGTCCGCGTACAGTCGGCCGATCAGGTCGACGGAGCCGCCCGCAGGGAAGGGGACGACCAGCGTGATGGGGCGCGAAGGATAGGCGTCGGCGCGCGCGGCCAGCGGCAGCAAGGCGGCGCCCAGACCGGCCAGGATCAGGCTGCGGCGGATCGAGGACGGTCCCTGCGATTGATGCTTCATGGAATTCTCTTGTGGTGACTGCGGGTTTGGTCTAATTTGCAATGAAGATTGCAGGCAGCAATATAAGATGCAATGTGTATTGTGAAATTTGGGGTTATCACCTAGGGCCATGCAAGGATGAACCTGCACCAACGTATTGCCGGCTACGGCCGCAAGCTCAGCAAGAGCGAACAATTGCTGGTCGAGGAGATGCAGGCGCGCTATCCGCAAAGCCTGCTGGAATCGGCGACGGCGCTGGCCAGGCAGGTCGGCACCAGCGCTTCCACCGTGGTGCGCCTGTTGGCCAAGCTCGGCTACGAAAGCTACGCGCAGGCCCAGATGGAGGCGCGCACGGAAGTGACGGCGCGCCTGGCCTCGCCCGGCGAGCGCGCGGACGCGGTGGGCTCGGACAAACCGTCGGCGCGCGCCTGCCTGCATAACGCCTTGCTGCATGACCAGCACAACCTGAAGGAGACCTACGCGTCGATCGACGTGGCCGCCTTCGAGGCTGCCGTCCGACTGCTGACGCAGCGCAAGGGGCGGGTGCATGTGCTGGGGCTACGCCAGGCCGCGCCGCTGGCCAGCCACGTGGCGCTGTACTTGAACCTGTGCCTGCCTTCGGTCAAGCCCATGGTCGCCGCCGGCCCGCTGTTCCTGGAAGACCAACTGCTCTGGATCGACGAGGCCGACGTGCTGCTGGCGTTTACCTTCAGGCGCTATTCGGTTGCCGCGGCCAAGGCGGTGCAGTATTTCCGGCAGCGAGGCGGCAAGGTGATTCTGATCACCGATTCGGCGTCGGCGCCCGCCGCGGCCTCGGCACACCACGTGCTGATAGCGCGCAGTTCCAGCGCGTCGCCATTCGATTCCTACACTGCGGCCTTTTCCGTCTGCAATGCCTTGCTGGCGGCGGTTGCGCAGCGCAGCAAACAGGCCTTGGGCGCGGCTCTGGAGCGCGGCGAAGGCTTGTGGGACGCGCAATGGATACGTCCGCCGGGCGGCTGAAAGATGCTGCTCGCACCGTTCTTGCGGCGAGCGCGAAAGGCCAGGATTTGGACCGATTTTCGGCCATTTGGATGAGCTTCAAGATGCGTTCGCACTACCTGCTCTAGTACTTCATAACTCCTTGAAAACATTACTTTTCAAGCCAAAAATTTTTTGGCATATTGCGGCCGGGAAAAACAATTTCGAGGAGCAAGGAATGGGCGCGTGGCCACAGCGTCATATTGATGGATTCGAGGTGGAATGTCAGGTCATCCGGCTGGATACCGGCATGTTGGCGATCGAGGTAGCGGTGTGCCGGAGGGTGGAAGGCGAATTCGAGCGGCGTTGGTCGCTGCCGCGTTTCGTGACCTTCGAGGATCCCGGGACGGCAAGACGCCACGCCGAACTGGTGCTGTCGGGCATCGTGTCGGTGGACGAAGCCACGGGCGAACCGCGCTACGGCATCCTGTAGCGGCGGGCCGGACCCGCAGCGGCAGGCAGGGTTTTGTTTCTTTTCACACAATCGCGTGCTTTGCGCTGGCGGATTTGCCCGGTACATTGGTGTAGGGTGACAACAACAAAGGAGAGTTCCATGTTTGATACTTTTCCTGTCTTGCGTCGTGTCGGCCTGGCCGCCGCGGCGATCGGCGTGGCCGGCCTGATGTTCACGGGTTGCACCACCAACAGTTCCAAGTCAGAGGCCACCGCGACCGAACAGCGCCAATCGTTGAACAGTGCGGCCGACGCCACCTTGGGCAAACTCTATCAAGCGTCGCCGCAGTCCAGGGAACTGGTCGCCCGCGCCCGAGGCGTGCTGATTTTTCCTGATGTGTTGAGCGGCAGCTTCATCATCGGGGCCGAGCATGGCAAGGGCGTGCTGCGCGTGGGCAGTTCCACCGCCGGCTACTACAGCACCACGGCGGGTTCCGTCGGCTTCCAGGCGGGGGCGCAGTCCAAGGCGATGGTGCTGTTGTTCATGACGGATGAGGCGCTTGCCAAGTTCCGCAACAGCAGCGGCTGGACCGTGGGCGCCGATGCGACGGTTGCGGTTGTCAATGTGGGCGCCAACGGCCGCATCGACACCAACACGGCACAACAACCCATCGTCGGCTTCGTAATGAACAACGGCGGCCTGATGGCAGGCGTGTCCCTGGCCGGTACCAAGATCTCCAAACTGAATCTTTGAACTGTCTGCCAAGCAAAACGCCGCGGATGATCTCCGCGGCGTTTTTGTTTGGCGCATCGGCCGGCGCTTCAGCCCATGAGCGTGTCGCCGTTGTTGCGCACCGAGCTCTCGCGCTGCATCTCGGCAGCTTCAATGTCCGGGTCGAGGCCGCGCCAGCGTTTGATGCGGCCGCGATCCTGCTCGGGCTCCCAGCCGAGCAGGCCGTAGCGCGTGATTTCGGTTTGACCCGTTTCGAATTCCACTTCGAAGTAGCCCTGACGATCGGGTAGCGTGCCGCCGGGGAACCAGTCGGTTTCAGGCATGGTGTTCTCCTTGCTAGGCGATGGGAGGGGCGCCGGCGCGGGGCGCGGCGCTTTCATTGTGGAGGGGCACCGGAGATCCCGCAAGTCGGCGCCGCCCGCTTCACGCGAGCGGGACGGCGGTGGTGTACAGCACCTGCTTCAAGGCGAAGCTGGAACGGATGCTGGCGACGCCCGGGATGCGAGTGATGTGTTCGACGATCAGCCGCTCCAGCGCGTCCACGTCAGGCACCAGGGCGCGTATCAGGTAGTCGGCGTCGCCCGACATGAGGTAGCACTCCATGATTTCCGGCAGGACCGCGATCTCGCGTTCGAACACGTCCAGCGCCGCCTTGCGCTGCTTGTCCAGCGAGATCTGGATGAATACGTTGACCTTCAGGCCCAGCTTGCGCGCGTTGAGCAGCGTGACGCGGCGGTCGATCAGGCCCTCGGTTTCGAGCCGGCGCACGCGCGCCAGACAGGGAGAGGCAGACAGGTTCACGCGCGCGGCGAGTTCGACATTTGTCAGCCGCGCATCGCGCTGGAGTTCGTTGAGGATACGGATGTCGGTGGCATCCAGGTTGATTTCCGGCATAAGTCACCCAGTTACGGTCATTCAGCAATTCATCTGTGCTGAGTATGACGGGTATCTCGCTTGATTGCAGTGAAATATGCTGGGGTTAACCCTATAGACTATTCCATCGTTTGGCAATTGTGCCAAAGCGCGGAATATTCAAGCAGTAGATTGGGCAGTAATGAGTCAGCAGAGCACGTTGGGCAGGTTTTTGCCGCTGGTCGGCGCGGTCGCCATCTGGGGCGGCAATTGGCCCGTCATGAAGCTGGGGCTGACGCACATGAGCCCGCTGTGGCTGGCCGCCAGCCGGTTCGGCTCGGCCGCGCTGATCAGCGCGCTGGTGCTGGGCATGCTGGGCCGCCTGCGTCTGCCGACGCGGCAGGAAATGCCGCTGGTGGCGGGTGTGGCGCTGCTGCAGATGGGGGCGTTCACGGCGCTGGCGCTATGGGCGATGCAATACGTGGCGCCGGGACGCGCGTCCGTGATCGCCTACGCCACTTCCATCTGGGTGATTCCGCTGTCCTCGCTGATCCTGAAGGAGCGCCTGTCGATGGCGCAATGGCTGGCGACGGGGCTGAGCTATGCCGGCATCGCCGTCATCGTCGCGCCCGCGTTCAGCCCTTGGCAGGCGCACACGGTGGTCGGCCTGGCCATGTTGCTGGGTGCATCCTTTGCGTGGGCCTGCAATATCATCCAGCTGCGCGGCTACCGGCATATCCGCCTGGGCGCGGACATGATTCCCTGGCAGACCGCCATCGCGGCGCTGCCGCTGGCCGCGCTGGCGTGGATGCGCGATGGCGCGCCCGTTTTCCTGGCGCAGCCCGAGGCATGGCCCGTGATCCTGTACACCGGTCCGCTGGCTACCGCGCTGACCTTCATCGTGGTGCTGGGCATGACGCAGAAGATGCCGCCGGTGGCGACCTCGATCGCCATGCTGTGCGTGCCGGTGATCGGGCTGATCGTGTCGTCGCTGGTGTTCCAGGAGCGCATCTCGGCCGACCTGGCGCTGGGCTTGGCCCTGATCGGCGCCAGCGTGGCGGCGTCGGCGGCGGCGACGCGCCTGAAGCGGCCGCTGGCGCTGCGGGCTTCCTAGCCCGTCAGTACGCCGCAGGCGCGAAACCGGCCATCGGCGCGTTCTAGAATGTCGAGCGCCGGAACCGTTCCGGCTTCTCTTGCAGGCGTGCGGCGGGTATGGATTCCTTATATGTGCTGGTCGCGGCGGGCGCCATGGCCGCCGGTTTCGTGCAGGGACTCTCGGGCTTCGGCTTCGGCATGGTGGCCATGTCGTTCTGGGCCTGGACGATAGATCCCAAACTCGCGGCTGCGATGGTGGTGTTCGGCTCGCTGACCGGGCAGTTGCTGGCCGCGTTCACGATGCGCCGCGGATTCACGATGGCGCACCTGCTGCCCTTCGTGGCGGGCGGATTGCTGGGGATTCCGCTGGGCGTCAAGCTGCTGCCCTATCTGGATCCGCTGATGTTCAAGGCGCTGGTCGGCGGACTGCTGGCGGTCTGGTGTCCGGTGATGCTGTTCGCGACGCGCTTGCCGCCTATCACGGCGGGTGGACGATGGGCCGACGGCGTGGTGGGAGCGATGGGCGGCGTCATGGGCGGCATAGGCGGCTTCACTGGCGTCATTCCGACTTTGTGGTGCACCTTGCGTCGCTTTGACCGCGACGTGCAGCGCGCGGTGATCCAGAACTTCAACCTGTCGATGTTGGTCGTGACGATGGCGAGCTATGTCTACACCGGCGTGGTGACGCGCGACATGCTGCCGCTCTTTGCGGTGATCGTGCCGGCGATGCTGGTGCCGACCTTGTGGGGCACGCGCGTCTACGTGGGCATCAGCGACGTTGCGTTTCGCCGCATCGTGCTGGGCCTGCTGACCGTTTCGGGCGTGGCGCTGCTGGCGTCGTCCTTGCCCAAGCTGCTTGCCTAGCGACTTTTACAGGTCGCCAGGGCGGGGCATGGCAACATGCTATCGTTGGGTATTCAAGAGAGAATCACCGCATGGCATTGCACCGTTTCGAGAAAGGCGAGTTGGGACATTGGCTGCGCATCGTGGCCGACAATTGCGAGCCCGGCGCTGCCCAGACTGAAGTGCCCGCCCACGTGGCGCAGGCGCTGGAGACGTTGCGTTGCATTGCAGCCGACGCCGACGGCCGCTGGCTGATCACCGAGAAGGGCAAGCTCGCCCTGCGCATGGAAGAGCCGGGCGCCATCCATTTGCGCTAACCCGCAAAATCCAGTTATGTCGACAGCAGGCGCGGCCCGGGGCCGCCCTCCGCGTTTCGCCGCGTCTTGACCGTTTGGCGCGGGGATTTCCACACAATTTGCGAATGTTTTCGCAGTATTTCGCGAGTTCGCGACCAATAGGGCCGTGCTACGGGAATTTCCTGAGACGGAATGCGCGATTTGGCTGCTTTTCGACGTATCGCGACCCACGAGTCGCCAGTAAGATGAACTTGCGTGACGTTTGCAGGTCTATTCATTTGCGGGGGGATTCTGCCCCCGCAACGTCACGCGTGGTTCACGCGTTTAGGTAACCGACTGGGAGGTAGCACATGCAGCATCGTGACCAGGAAGTTCTGATCGACGTTTCCACAGCGGCCATGGATACCGGCGGATATGGCGTACTGCTGACGGTTACGGCCGAGGGCGGCACCGAAGTGGATGCCGCGTTTTCCCACTTGGGCAACTGCGCTTCGTTGGACGAAGCACGCGATCGCGCGGAAGTATTCGCGCAGAACTGGGTAGAGGAAAACATCTTCCGATAGGGCGCCACGCCCTGGACGGAGCTGATCGGCGGGACCGGTCTGTGTGAGCATGACGCTTCGGAGAATACTCAAAGGTTTGCGACGAAAATTTCGGTTATCGTTGCTGCTCCAAAATCTGGGGCCCTCATTGGGTATGCGCCGTTCCAAGATGACTGCCGCACAGACCAACTCTTCACTTGCGGAACACATCCGCGCATTCCGCGACCATTTTGATTCCGTTGTCCTGCCCCTTTGGATGGGGCAGGGTTTCAATGGCGCGCTGGGTCTGCCTTATGAATCGCTGGACGCGGCGACGGGCGTCGCGCTGCCGGTCGAGCGCTACCGCGCCATGGCTTGCGCGCGCCAGCTCTACGTTTTTTCGGAAGCGCCGGGCGACGCTGCGGGCGCGCATGCAGATGTGCTGTTCGAATCGCTGCGGCGCGTATTCCGCGACGAGCTTCACGGAGGCTGGCGCTATAGCGTGGACGCCGCGGCGCATCCGCTCGATGACACGCAGGACCTGTACACCCACGCGTTCATCGTGCTGGCCTGCGCCGCCTATTTCCGCCGCAGCCGCAATGCCGATGCGCGCAAGCTCATGCTGTCGACTTCCTCGACCATCGAGGCGCGCTTCAAGACCGCCGACGGGCTGTATCACGCGGCGCTCAGCGCCGACCTGAGCCAGCCTCTGCGCGCGCCCGCGCAGAATCCCATGATGCATCTGACCGAGGCCTACCTGGCCGCAGCCCAGGTCGCGGAGCCGGCGCTGTACGCGCAGCGCCTGCGCGGCCTGGCGCAAGGCATCAGCCATTTCTTCGTGCATGCGGCCTCGCAGTGCATCGCGGAAGAGCGGCAAGGCTCGGCCGGCAACCGGCTGGAGCCCGGGCATCAGTTCGAGTGGCTGTCGCTGGTGCAAGGCTCGGCCGAGGTTTTCGACGGCCTGGAGCTGACGGAGTCGCTGCCGCGCGCTGTGCGCTGGTCGCGCCGCCATGGTGTGGACGCGGGCGGAGTGGTGGCGTCGTTGGACGAGTCCGGCGCCGTGATCGACGATACGCGCCGGATCTGGGCGCAGACCGAGTACCTGCGGGTGCTCGGCGTGCTGGGCGACCTGCCCGCGCTGGAGGCCGGCGTGGCCATGTTCCGCGCGCGTTTCCTGCACCCCGGCGGCTGGTACGAATGCCTGGACACGGAAGGAGCGGTGGTGCGCAAGGACATGCCGTCGACCTCTCCGTATCACCTGGCAACCTGCCTGGCGGCCCTGCCCACTGTTGTTTAATTGTGGCGTTAACAATATTTTTTGGATTTAGGGGCCTGATTCGATAGAAAAGTATTGGTGGAATCCCTTACAATTTAGTTACTAAAATTGTAGGGAAGCACCAATGAGCGTTATGTGCCTGGCTTGCCAACGCATTAACCCCGGGCTTGCAGGCGTTGCGCCGCATGCCCATCTGGGACACCAGGGGTTCACCAATCCCACGCAGAAAGGCCGTGAAGAAAGCCGTGAAGACCATTTCCGCTGCCTGAATTGCGGCGCGAAATGGCTGCGCGAGACCGACAAATGGGGCGTGGACCTCGGGTTCAAGCTCGCACCCTGAGCATTTTCGACCGCGCCGGCAGCATGGCGCAGACCCCCGCAGCGGGCTCCAGATCGGGAGCCCGTTTTCATTTTGTAGTATTCCCGCGCGGGACGCCGGCAACCGGTTGTGTCCGCAGGCTAGGCGCTCAGGCTGGGCTGGCGGCGATCACGTCGGGATCCTGCCCGGCGGTTTCCAGCAGCCATCGCCGGAAACAAGCCAGCGCGTAATGGTCGCGGCGCTGGGCCGGGGCGCATAGATGGTAGCCACGGTCGATGCGGATGGGCAGGTCGGGAAACGGGGCCACCACGCGTCCGGCCTGCAGGTCGTCGCGGACCAGGCAGCGCTGCAGCACGGCGATGCCCATGTCGGCCATGACGGCGCGAACCAGGATGGAAACCTGGTCAAAGCCATTGGAAAGCTGGACCGAGGCGCGCGGCACGCCGGCGGCGGCCAGCCACTGCGCCCAGTTGTCCATGCCATTCGAGTGATACAGCAGCGGTTCCCCGAGCAGGCCGGCTGGCGTGTCCCAGAGTCCCTGCGCGCGCCGGGCCGCCAGACGGGCGGGGTGGCAGATCACGACCAACTCGCGCCCGATCACGTAGTCCACCTGCCAGCCCGGCCATTGCTCCGGCATGCCGGACAGGATGCTGGCATCGGGCGTCGCGCCCGAAAAATCTTCGTTGCGGCGGTAGGCCGCGAAGCTGAGCTGGATATCCGGATGGCGCGCATGAAAGTCGGACAGGCGGGGCACCAGCCAGGCGCTGGCCAGCGTCGGCACCGTCGACAGCGTCAGGCGCAGGCGGCGGTCATTGGCGCGCAATCCGGCGCTGAGCGACTCGATCTGCTGCAGCGGGCCTAGCGTGCCGTCGTACAGGCGGCGTCCGGTTTCAGTCAGGGTCAGGCCATGGGCGTTGCGATGCATCAGCGGCTGGCCGAAATGCGCTTCCAGTCGGGAAATGGCGCGGCTGACGGCGCCCTGGGTGACGCACAAGACCTCCGCGGCGCGGGTGAAGCTGCCCAGGCGTGCCGCCGTCACGAAGGCGTGCAGTTCGGACATGGAGGGCGAGTGCAGTCGCATCTAGCATGACCATTGGTAATGAAGCCGTGCAATATAGTCGTTTGAAAGGGGATCGTAAAGTTCGGACACTGGCGGCCTTGTCGACTGACCTTCAACTTTCGGAGTCATCCCCCATGTCCCGCCGCCTCCTGGGCCGGTCCGCGCGCTTCGCGCTCGCCGGCATGTTCGCCACGTTGTCCTTTGCCGGCATCGCCCAAGCTGCCGACTATCCCGCCCGCCCCATCAAGCTGGTGGTGCCGTTCGCCGCTGGCGGTTCGACCGACATCGTGGCGCGCCTGGTGGCCGAGTACGCCGGCCGCGACCTGAAGCAGACCATCGTGGTCGAGAACAAGGCTGGCGCCGGCGGTTCCATGGGCATGGAGCAGGTGGCACGCGCCACGCCCGACGGCTACACCATCGGCATGGCCACGATGAGCACGCACGGCTCGAACCCGGCCGTGTTCCGCAAGATGAACTACGACCCGGTGAAGGACTTCGTGCCGGTGGCCAACGTGGTCGCCGTGCCCAGCATCTTCGCGATCAATCCGGGCTTGCCGGCCAAGAACATGGCCGAGTTCGTGGCCCTGGCCAAGAAGCAGCCGGAGCGCTATAGCTTCGCCTCGCCGGGCGTGGGCTCGCTGGGCCATGTGAACATCGAGAACTTCATGATGCTGTCCGGCATCAAGCTGCTGCACGTGCCGTACCGCGGCGCGGGTCCGGCGTTGAATGACGTGATGGGCGGGCAGGTGGATGCTATCACCGACAACCTGTCCTCGACCCTGCCGCAGGTGCAGGGCGGCAAGCTGCGCGCGCTGGCCGTGCTGGGCGCCGAACGCTCGCCGCTGTTGCCCGACGTGCCGACCTACATCGAGCTGGGATACCCCGACATGGGTACGGGCGGCTGGTTCGGCCTGGTGGCGCCCGCCGGCACCCCGCCGGCCGTGATCGAACGCCTGAACAAGGCGGTGCGCGCGGCCCAGGACGATCCGGAATTCCGCAAGAAGGCCGAGGAAGTGGGTGGTACGCTGGTGCGCACCACGCCCCAGGAATTCGAGGCGCAGATCCAGCAGGCCCTGGCACGCTACGCCAAGGTCGCCAAGACTGCCAACATTCAGGCTGATTGACGATGACCCACGCCGACTTCGACGCTGTTTCCGTACACGAGCCCACGGGCCCGGCCTTGCCGCTGGTTTGCGATTCGCCGCATAGCGGCGAGCGCTATCCCGACGATTTCGGCGCCGCGGCCACCCTGGCGCAATTGCGCCAGGGCGAGGACACGCACGTGGACGCGTTGTGGTCGGCGGCGCCGGCCCTGGGCGCGACGCTGATCGCCGCGAACTTTCCGCGCGTCTATATCGATCCCAACCGCACGCTGCAGGACCTGGACCCGGAGCTGCTGGCGCAACCCTGGCCCGAGCTGCTGGACCCGGGCGAGAAGACCCGCCTGGGCAAGGGTTTGATCTGGCGCAGGATGGACAGGTCCACGCCGATCTACGACCGCAAGCTGACGCTGGCCGAAGTGCGCCACCGCATCCAGGCGTATTACGAGCCTTACCACGCGGCGCTGTCGCAGGCGATCCAGCAGGTGCGGCAGCGTTTTGGCGCGGTCTGGCACCTGAACCTGCACTCGATGCCCAACGACGCCTACGAGCGCCTGGGCCGCAAGAGCGAGCATCCGCTGGCGGACTTTGTGCTGGGCGACCGCGACGGCACCACCTGCGAGCCGGAGTTCATCGCCCTGATCGAGACCGCTTTGCGCGGCAAGGGCTACACCGTGGCGCGCAACGACCCCTACAAAGGCGTGCAGTTGATCGCGCAGATCGGCCAGCCGGCCTTGAATCGGCACAGCTTGCAGGTGGAGATCCGCCGTCCGCTGTACATGGACGAAGCCACGCGCGAGCGCAACGCCGGCTTCGCGCCGCTGCAGGCGGACCTGTCCGACGTGCTGGCCCAGGTGGCGGCCTACGTGCGTGCGCGCCAGGCGGCGCTGGCTTAAGTTTTCCCGCGGCGGGCCGTAGTCGGTAACAAGGAACCGCGCTTTTTTGGGCGCGGCCACACGGAACCGCAATGGCTGAGAAGATCATCAACGGATTTTCGGTGCTCGCGTACGCGACCCAACCCGAGGGGCGCGTGCCGCCGCGCGCTTTCATCGAAACGCGGCGGTTGCCGAAGAAAAAGAGCCAGGCCGAACGGGACGCGCAAGCGGCAGCCCAGGCCGATGCGCCAGCGCCACCGGATGACGCCGTGCAGCAGGAAGCCGAGCCCGACACCCAGGCTTTCGAGATCTTCATCAGCCGACGCTTCCGCAGCACGGTCGAGGCCATGTCGGCCGCACGCAACGCGCTGGACCGCGTCAAGCAGGTCGACGAGGACGGCGTTCCGGACCACTTGCCCGAATAGTCCAGCCCCTGGGCGGCCATGCGTCGCCCATATTGTTATCCCGACTTTGTATTTGTCTAACCCCTGAGCGCAGGCCGATGATGCCGCATGGCAATCATCGCCATTCACAGTCTGCTCAAAAGGAAGGTTGATGAATACGAACGTCCATTCCCGCGCCATCTCCACGCGGGGAATTTCGCGCCGTGCGCTGCTGCGCGCGGCAGGCGCCGCAGGCCTTGCGGCGCCGCTGGGCATGCTGGGCTCGCGCGTGCTGGCCGCCAACGCCGCACCGCGCACGTTCAAGATCGCATGGAGCCAGACCGCAGTCTGCCAATCGCCCGTGTCGGTGGCGCTGGAGCGCGGCTTCTTCGACAAGTACAACCTCAAGGTCGAACGCATCAACTTCAGCGGCTCCACCGACCAGCTGCTGGAGGCGATCGCCACCGGCCACGCCGATGGCGGCATCGGCATGGCGCTGCGTTGGTTGAAACCGCTGGAGCAGGGCTTCGACGTCAAGCTGGCGGTGGGCACGCATGGCGGCTGCATGCGCTTGCTGACGGCGCAGGATTCGCCGATCAAGAGCGTCAACGACCTGAAGGGACGCCGCGTGGCGGTGTCGGACCAGGCCAGTCCGGTGAAGAACTTCTTCGCGATCCGCGTGGCGCAGCTGGGTATCGATCCCGAATCCGTGGACTGGCGCCAGTACCCGCAGGACCTGTTCGGCGAGGTCCTGCGCAAGGGCGAGGTCGACGCCATTGCGGGTGACGATCCGCTGATCTACACGCTGCGTGAGGACAACAAGCTGCGAGAGATCGCCACCAACATCGAGGGCGATTACGAGAACCGTACCTGCTGCGTGCTGGGCCTGCGCGGCGATCTGGTGCGCAAGGATCCAGAGGCCGCCGCGGCCATTGCGCGTGCGGTGATCGACGCGCAGCGCTGGACGGCTTCCAACCCGGACGAGACCGCGCGCATCTTCGCGCCGTATGTGCCCGGCAAGGTGCCGGCCGAACGCGTGGCCGCGATCCTGCGCAGCCACAGCCATGGCCATGCCTCGACGGGCGCCGCGTTGCGCGAAGAGATCGTGGGCTACGCCCGGGACCTGAAGACGATCAAGGTGCTGAGCGCGGGCCTGGACGTCAACAAATACGCGCAAGCGGTGGTGCCCAATGTCCTCGGCTGACGTATTGCACGCCCCGGCCGCGGGTGTGAATCCGCCCGCGCGCGACTGGCGCTTGTGGAAAACCGGTATCGCCGCCGCCGCGCTGTGGGCGGGCGTGGGCGGCGTGACGCTGGCATGGCCGAACGTCGAGGTGGGCTTCTCGTCCTGGGGCTACACGCGCGAATTCGGCGCGGCGGCCTTGGCGCTGGCGTTGCTGCTGTTACTGGCGGCGGCGCCGGGGGCGGGGCAGTTGCGCGCCGTGCGCGCCTTGCACCGCGCCGGCCCCTGGCTCGCGGCCCTGGCCGTGGCGGTGGGCGCCTGGGAGATCGCGACGGCCAAGCTGGCGCTGCTGCCCAGCCCGTTCTTCGCGCCGCCGCAGTCGCTGATCGAAGTCTACGTCTCCGACTACAAGCGGCTGGCCGACAGTCTGGCGAATTCGCTTTGGCTGCTGGCCAACGGCTTTCTGCTGGGCGCGGCCGCGGGTTTCCTGACCGGGGTCGCGATCGGCTGGTCGCGCGGCCTGGGCTATTGGGTGCATCCGGTGCTGCGCTTCCTGGGGCCGGTGCCTTCCACGGCCTTGCTGCCGATGGCGTTCTTCTTCTTTCCGTCGAGCTGGTCGGCAGCGGTCTTCCTGATCGCCCTGGCCACCTGGTTTCCGGTCACGGTGCTGACCTGGTCGGGCGTGGCGGGCGTCAACCGGGCCTACTACGACGTGGCGCGCACCATGGGCGCCAATGAGTGGTTCCTGGTGCTGCGCGTGGCGATTCCGGCGGCCTTGCCGCAGGTCTTCGTGGGCCTGTTCATGGGCCTGGGCGCCTCGTTTTCGGTGCTGGTGGCGGCCGAGATGATGGGCGTGAAGTCCGGGCTGGGCTGGTACCTGTCATGGGCCCAGGGCTGGGCGTCCTACGCCAACATGTACGGCGCGCTGATCGTGATGGCGCTGGTGTTCTCGGGCCTCATCACCTTGCTGTTCCTGGGGCGCGACCGCCTCCTGGCCTGGCAGAAGGGAGTCGTGAAATGGTAGCGGCAGCGGTGCCTGACAAGCGGGATGCGGCCGGCGCCGCATTGGCCGTGCGCGGCGTGAACCATCACTTCGACCTGGACGGCGCGCAACTGCCGGTGCTGGACGGCATAGACCTGGACGTGAAGCCGGGCGAGTTCGTGGCGCTGCTGGGACCCAGCGGCTGCGGCAAGTCCACGCTGCTGCGCCTGGTGGCGGGCCTGGAGCCGCCCGCCGCGGGCGGCCTGCTGGCGGACGGCGAGCCGATCACGGGGCCTTCGCCTTCGCGCATCGTGGTGTTCCAGGACCCCACGCTATATCCGTGGCGCACGGTCTGGGACAACGTGGCCCTGGGACTGCAGGCGCGCGGGCTGTTGAAGACGCAGCGCAGCCGGGTGGACGAGGCCTTGCAGCGCGTGGGCCTGAAGGCGTTCAGCCAGGCCTATCCGCATCAGCTGTCCGGCGGCATGGCGCAGCGCGCCGCGCTGGCGCGGGCGCTGGTCAACGATCCGCGCATCCTGATCCTGGACGAGCCGCTGGGCAAGCTGGACTCGCTGACCCGCATCGCCATGCAGTCCGAACTGGTGGACCTGTGGCAACGCGAAGGCTACACGGCCTTGCTGGTCACGCACGATGTGGAGGAGGCGCTGTTCATGGCCACGCGCATCGTGGTGCTGAGCGAGCGGCCGGCGCGGATCAAGGACGAAATCGTCAACGACCTGCCGTACCCCAGGCATCGCGGCGATCCGCGCCTGGCCGCGTTGCGCCATCGCGCGCTGGCCTTGTTGGGGCTGGATGCGACGTGGTGAGCATCGTGCAACGCCGGCCGGCGGATGCCGCTGGCGCGGCGCGGTGGGCCCGGCGGCGCATGGCGGCGCTGTTGACGGTCGGCTTGGCCGCATTGGCGTTGGCCCTGGGCGCCGCGGTCTGGCGCTCGCTGGGCCAGGCTCCGGCATTGGCGTATTGGCCATTCGCGTGGCGCTACGACCCGGACCTGCCCGTCAGCCCGCACACGTGGCGCCAGCTTTGGCTGGCGCTGGCGCAGTCGGCGGCGGCGCTGGCGTTGCTATGCGGCGCGCTGTTCGCCAAGCGCCGCCGGCTGGCATGGCTGGGCGCCGCCGTCGCGCTGGCGCTGCTGGCTGACTGGCCGAACCCGCGGATGTTGCTGGTCGAGGCGCACAGTTCTTCCTATCAGAGGTCGCCGTTGCCGTTTTCCGATGCCACTCTGTTGCAGGGCGGACGGCTGTACCAGGCGCATTGCGCCGCATGCCACGGCGCGGCGGCAGATGGGCGGGGCGAGCGCGCGGCCAGCCTGCCGGTGTGGCCCAGCGTGCTGGGGCCGGCCCTGTTCCAGAACAGGCTCGAAGGCGAGCTGCACTGGCGCATCGCGCAGGGCGGCCAGGAACCGGCGGCCAACCCCGCGATGCCGGCGTTTGGCGCAATGCTGAACACGGAAGAGATCTGGCAGGTGCTGGACTATCTGCGCCTGCGGGCCTATGGCGTCAGCGGCGGCAGCGGCATGCCGGCGGTCGCCGCACCCGTCGTGGCGCTTGCCTGCCGCGACGGCCGGGCGACGCGGCTGAGCGGTTTGCGCGGCTTGCCCCTGCGTGTGATGGCCTACGCGCAGGGCGCGGCCGAGGAACCGCAGGATCCACGCCTGCTCACCGTGGCGCTGACGCGTGGCCACACACAGCGCGTAGACGCGGATTGCGTGGCGGCAGGCGTAGAGGCCTGGAACGCCTATGCGCTGGCAGCCGGCGTGTCGCCTGACGAGCTGGCGGGCGCGCAGTTCATGGTCGACCGCCAGGGCTGGCTGCGTGCGCGCCGCCTGCCGGGCGCGGCTCCGGCGTGGACCAGCGCGGACGATGTCTGTGGGCCGGGAGGACGGATGGAGGGAGCGACGGCCCGCGGGCTGGGCCAACTATTGCAGGCGATGGATCGTGCGCCCATCGCCATTCCGGATATGCGCCGCGAACATTGACTGCGGCGCTTGCCCAAGCACATATCAACCCCAAGCGAGGTCTGCAACATGAGTACGTTGAACGAATACCTGGGCCAGAAACGCGAGGCCGTGCTGGCGCGCAACGCGCGCGATCCGCACACCGTGACGCCGGTGAAATTGCGCGCACAGGTCAGCGCCGAAGGCCGCAGCGGCGTGCGCCGAATCCGGATCCGAGATCACCAGGTGGTCAGCGACAGTCCCGCGGATTTCGCGGGCTATGACCTGGGACCGAGTTCGCCCGAGCTGCTGCTGGGATCGCTGGGCAGTTGCCTGACGCATATCTTCCTGATCAAGGCGGCCGAACTCGAATTGCCGCTGGAGTCGCTGCAGGTGGAGATCGAAGGCGACCTGGACCCGCGCGGCGGCAAGCCGGGCTATGAGCAGGTGCCATTCTTTCCGCACAACATCCGCTATACCGCGCACATCGTGTCGCCGGCCGACGAGAGCGCGGTGCGCGCCGTGCATGAGGCGGTGGAGCAATGGTGCCCGATCCTGAACCTGCTCAAGCAGCCGCAGCCGCTGGAAGGCCGCGTGCAGCACACCCGCTCGGCGGCGCAATAAGCAAAGGCCTCAAGTCAGCGTGCTGCGCATCAGGATCTCGGTCAGCGCGCGCGTGGGCTTGTTGGGCGCGGGCGCCGAGATCACGATGAATTCCACCTGCGGCAGCGCGGGCAGTTGCGCGGCGCCTGCTGGCGCGGCAAGGCCGAGCGTGGACAGGTGCGAAGGCTGCACCGTGATGCCCAGGCCGGCGCGGGCGGCCGCCTGGCAGCCCGCATAGCTGGTGCTGGTGCAGACGATCTGCCAACTGCGGCCGGCGCGGGCCAGCGCGTCCAGCGTCAGGCCGCGGGTCACGCTGGGTTCGCGCAGCAGGATCAGCGGCAGCGGTTCGTCCGGCGCCACCCACAGGCCTTCCTTGGCCTGCCACAGCAGGGCTTCCTTGTGCAGGGTCTGGCCGCGGCGGTCGCCCTTGCGGCGCTTGCCTATCATGACGTCCAGGCCGTTGTCGTCCAGCAGCTTGTAGAGCTCGCTGGTGACGCCGATGGTCAGGTCCAGTTCGACCTCCGGGTGGGCCAGCCGGAAGGCGGCCAGCACGTCGGGCAGAGGTCCCATTGCCAGATCGTCCGAGGTGCCCAGGCGCACGCGCCCGCGCAGGCGCGGCGCGTCGAACAGGCGCTCGGCCCGCTCGTGCGCGTCCAGGATGATCTGCGCATGCACCAGCAGGCTGCGGCCGTCGCTGGTGAGCGCGAGCGAATGCGTGTCGCGCTGGAACAGACGCCGGTTCAAGGCCTGTTCCAGCTGGCGGATGTGTTCGCTGACCGTGGGCTGGGTCAGGCCCAGGCGCCGGGCGGTCTCGGTGAAGCTGGGCGCGGCGGCGGCCGCGGCGAAGGTCTTGAGCCACAAGGGATTGAGCATGGCGGCCTGGTCATAGGAAAGTCCGATGACAGTTAAAGTACCCAGTGGGCTTCACGATGGCAAGCGCCGTGCCTATAGTTTCCGCAATCCCTACGGAAATCTTTGCCATGCGCCGCTTCCTGCCCGACCAATTCACGCTCATCCTGATCGCCACGGTGGTCTTCGCCAGCTTTTTCCCTGCCGTGGGCAAGGGCGCGGCGTTCATGACCGTGGCCAGCAACATCGCCATTTCGCTGCTGTTCTTTCTGCACGGCGCCAGGCTGTCGACGGACGCCATCGTGGCTGGCGTGAAGGACGTGCGCCTGCACGCGCTGATCCTGGCTTGCACCTTCCTGCTGTTTCCGGCGCTGGGGCTGGGCCTGCGGGCGCTGTTTCCCGGCCTGTTGACGCCTTCGCTGTGGCTGGGCGTGCTGTTCGTCTGCACCCTGTCTTCCACCGTGCAGTCGTCTATCGCCTTTACCTCCATGGCGCGCGGCAACGTACCGGGCGCGATCTGCGCGGCCACGGCTTCCAACCTGCTGGGCACCGTGCTGACGCCGCTGCTGGTGGCGGTGCTGCTGCACCGTCAGGGTGGAGGCCACGGGTTGGCCGACGCCGGCCGCATCCTGTTGCAGCTGTTGTTGCCGTTCGCGGTGGGCAGCCTGCTGCGGCCCTGGATCGGCGCCTGGGCCCAGCGCAACAACCGCACGCTGTCGAAAGTGGACCGCAGCTCCATCCTGCTGGCCGTCTACACGGCGTTCAGCGAGGCGGTGGCGCAGGGTATCTGGCATGCGTTCCCGGCCATCGACCTGGCGTCCATGGTGCTGGTGAACGCCTTGCTGCTGGGAACGGTGCTGCTGGTCACGACCTGGGGCAGCCGCAAGCTGGGGCTGTCCAAGGAAAACGAGATCACGCTGGTGTTCTGCGGCTCGAAGAAGTCGCTGGCCTCGGGCATTCCGCTGGCCACGGTGCTGTTCGGCACCTCGCAGATGGGCGTGGTAGTGCTGCCGCTGATGATCTTCCACCAGATGCAGCTGATGGTCTGCGCGGTGCTGGCGCGCCGCTACGCGGAGCGGCAGGCGCCGGCTGAAGCGGCGGCGGCGCGGGCTTGAAGTCTCTTGCTTGAGCGTAGCCCCCTAGGCGGGCGTATCTTCCAAAGGGCGGATCTTGCCGGCCGGCTGCCAGTAGACCGCGCCCTCGCGTTCCTCGACCGTCAGCACGGTCAGGCGGCCGTTCTTACAGGGGCCGCCCACGCATAGCCCGGTGTCCGGCTGGTAGGTGGCGCCGTGGCGCGCGCACATGATCAGGTCGCCGGCGCGGGTGAAGAAGCTGCCTTCCCAATCCAGTTCCACGCCCACGTGGGCGCAGCGGTTCAGATAGCCGTGCACGCGGTCCTGGTAGCGCACGAAGAAGGCCGTGGTGCGGCCGGCGGCATCTGACACGGGGATCTTCACGCCGAGGCCGCCGTTGGCGAGGTCGGAGGAAGCGCAGACGCGGACGGCGGGGACGGGGGCTGAATCCTGCATGGTGGGCCTGGAAATCAAAGGGTGCGATGTTCGGACAGGGGCGCGGGCTTGTCAATCCGGCGAGCCGGTCAGGGCGCTTTGCTGCTGGCGGGCCCACATGCCGGCGTAGATGCCGTCCTGCGCCAGCAGTTGGGCATGGCGGCCGCGCTCGACGATGCGGCCCTCGGCCAGCACGATGATCTCGTCCGCGTCCGCCACCGTGGACAGGCGGTGGGCGATGATCAGCGTGCTGCGGCCCTGGCTGACTTCGCGCAGATTGGCCTGGATTTCGCGTTCGGTGTGGGTGTCCAGGGCGCTGGTGGCTTCGTCGAACAGGAAGATGGGCGGGTTCTTCAGGATGGTCCGGGCGATCGCCACGCGCTGCTTCTCGCCGCCGGACAGCTTCAACCCGCGTTCGCCCACCATGGTCTGGTAGCCGTCCGGCATGGCCATGATCAGATCGTGGATGTGGGCCAGGCGCGCCGCCGCCTGGATCTCTTCCTCGCTGGCGCCGGGGCGGCCGTAACCGATGTTGTAGAGGATGGTGTCGTTGAACAGCACGGTGTCCTGCGGCACGACGCCGATCGCGGCGCGCAGGCTGGACTGCGTCACGTTGCGCACGTCCTGGCCGTCGATGAGGATCGCGCCGCCGTCGGCGTCGTAGAAGCGGAACAGCAGGCGCGCGATGGTCGATTTCCCGGCGCCGGACGTACCGACGACGGCCACGGTCCTGCCGGCGGGGATGGTGAAGCTGACGCCCTTCAGGATGGGGCGGCGCGCGTCGTAGCCGAAATGCACGTCGCGGAACTCCACCGCGCCGCCCGCCACGCGCAGGGGCTGGGCATCGGGCCGGTCGGCCACCTCGCGGTCCTGTCCCAGCAGTTCGAACATGCGCTCCATGTCGATGATGGCCTGCTTGATTTCGCGGTAGACGAAGCCGAAGAAGCTCAGCGGCTGGTACAGCTGCAGCAGGTAGGTGTTGACCAGCACGAAATCTCCCAGCGTGTAGCGGCCTTCGGCGATGCCGGTGGCGGCCATCCACATGACCAGGGTCAGGCCCACCGAGATGATGGCGGCCTGGCCGATGTTGAGGATGGACAGGCTGACCTGGCTGCGCACGGCGGCACGTTCATAGCGCTTTAGCGACGCGTCGTAGCGGCGCGCTTCGTGTTCCTCGTTGCCGAAGTATTTGACCGTTTCGTAGTTCAGCAGGCTCTCGATGGCTTTGGTGTTGGCCTCGGAGTCGGTTTCGTTCATCTGGCGCCGGAACTTGGCGCGCCATTCCGTGACCAGCAGCGTGTACGCCATGTACAGCGTGACGGTGGCGCCGGTGGCCAGCGCCAGCCAGATGTCGAACATCTTCCACAGCACCACGCAGACCAGCCCGATTTCGAAGAAGGTCGGCAGGATGCTGAAAAGCAGGAACGACAGCAGGGTCTGGATGCCCTTGGTGCCGCGCTCGATGGCGCGGTTCAGGCCGCCGGTCTGGCGCGTCAGGTGAAAGCGCAGCGCCAGCGCATGCAGGTGGCGAAAGACCTGCAGGCCGACCGCGCGGATGGCGTGCTGCCCGACGCGCGCGAAGATGGCGTCTCGCAGTTCCGAGAACAGCAGCGAAAGCACCCGGGCCGTGCCATAGGCCAGGATCAGGCCCAGCGGCACGGTGACGGAACCCGGGGCGCCCTGGCCCAGCTCGTCGATGGCGTGCTTGTACAGCAGGGGGACATAGACCGTGGCCACCTTGGCCGCGAACAGGCACAGCAGGGCCGCGATCACCCGCGTTTTCAGGCCCGTCTCGCCGGGCGGCCAGAGATAGGGAAAGAGCGTGTGCAGGGTGGAAAAGCCGCCGCGGCGCTCGGGCCGCGTGTCAGGAGCGTTCATGGTCTTGGGGGGATGCATGGGCCGTCGGGCCGTCGGAAGCGCATTATCGGCCACACGCTGCAATTCTGCCGCAGCACCGCGCCCAGGGGCGGAAACGCCTGCTTAGGCAGAGGGGATTCAGGGATTTTGCGGCTCTGGGGGTAATATCGGCCTCACGACCCCTGGGATGTGTAGACCTCTCCCGGGGGTTTTCAATCCGGCATGGTGACTCGGGCGCAGCCTGGCGGGCCCGTTCTTTACTGTCTCAACCAAGGATGAAGCCTGGCTGCCCCTTGGTTGCGCGACCCGGCGCATATTCGCCGCGCGGACGTCGCGTCGCAAGCTACGGAGGGTCTTATGGCGAAAGTACCGGCAATGCAATTGAACGACGGCGGCAAGATTCCCCAGCTGGGCCTGGGCGTCTGGCAGGTGCCGAACGATCAGGCCGCCGCAAGCGTGAAAGAGGCGCTGGCGGCAGGCTACCGCTCGGTGGACACTGCGGCCATCTACGGCAACGAGGCTGGCGTGGGCGCGGGCTTGCGCGCGGCCGGCGTGGCGCGCAAGGATCTGTACGTCACGACCAAGCTCTGGAACGACAGGCACGGCTACGACGAGGCCCATAAGGCCATGGACGAGAGCCTCGAAAAGCTGGGCCTGGCCTACGTGGACCTGTACCTGATCCACTGGCCCGTGGCCGGCAGCACGAAGTTCCTGGACGCCTGGAAGGCCATGGTCGAAATGAAGGAAGACGGCCGCGCGCGCTCGATCGGCGTGTCCAACTTCACCCAGGCCAACCTGGAGCGGCTGCTCGACGCGTCCGGCGTGACGCCGGCCGTGAACCAGGTCGAACTGCACCCAGGCTTCACGCAGCAGGCGCTGCGGGCCTTCCACGCCAAGCACGGCATCGCGACGGAGTCATGGAGCCCCTTGGCCCAGGGCGGCGTGGCCAAGGACAAGGTCATCCTGGAGCTGGCCAGGAAGCACGGCAAGTCGCCCGCCCAGGTGACGCTGCGCTGGCATCTGCAGCACGATCTGATCGTGATCCCGAAGTCGGTGACGCCCGCCCGCATCCGCGAGAACATCGACGTCTTTGACTTCGAGCTGTCGGCGGCCGACATGGCCGCCATCGACGGCATCAAGGAAGGCGCGCGCCTGGGGCCGGACCCCGAGACCTTCGGCAAATAATGCCGCACGCCGGCACGGAACTGGCGGTCGCGCCTAGCGCTGCAGCGGGAATACCCAGTAGCGCACGATGACCGCCAGCAGGATGGCCAGGGCGATCCAGGACGCCCAGTGCCAGCCTCCCGTGCCCAGCAACGCGGCCAGCAGGCCGAACACGCTGAGCACGCCCAGCAGGATCGGCGCGCCCCAGACAAACATGAAACCACGGGCCGTCTTGCTCATGCGGGAGTCCTTTTCGGGATGGCGGCGGCCTGGTGCTTGCGCACGAGTTCGGCGATGCGCGCCTCGGTGGCGCGGCGGCGGGCCAGCCAGAGATAGAGGCCGCTGACCAGCACGATGATGGTAATGACGTCCAGCAGCGCCCAGATGATCTTCAGCGGCATGCCGCCGTAATCGCCGAAATGCAGCGGCCGCGACAGCTCCAGCGCGGTCAGGTACCAGGGCATCTTGGCCACGGTGGTCAGTTCGCCGGTCTTGCCGTCCACCAACACGGGCGTGTTCAGCTTGGAGGTGAGCGGCGTGTCGCCGCGCATCCAGGTGATGTAGTGGTGGGGACTGCCGAAGGCATTGCCGGGAAAGGCGATGAACGACACCTCGTTGCCGGGCAGGGCCTTCCTGGCCGTGTCGGCGGCGCCCTGGGCCGAGGCCAGCTCGGTGGGTACGTTCTGGCCCTTGTAGGGTTCCAGGATGCGCACCAGTTCGGTGGACTGCCACAGGCGGAACAGCGGCGTGGAGAGTTCGTTGATCACGCCGGTCACGCCCACCACGAAGGCCCAGACCAGCGTCACGATGCCCAGCAGGTTATGCAGATCCAGCCACTTCAGGCGCGTGGAGCGGGAGGCGCGCACCGTGCCGAATTCCAGCTTTTTCATGAAGGGGCCGTAGAGCACCACGCCGGACACGATTGCGACGCAGAACAGCAGCCCCATGAATCCCAGGAACAACTCGCCGGGCAGGCCCGCGAACAGGTCCACGTGCAGCGCCAGCATGATGCCCATGAAGGAAAACTTGTCCTCCGTGTACAGCGGACCGTCCAGCAGCACGTCGCCGGTGCGCGCGTCCATGCGCACGGCGTGGCCGGACACCTGGCCGTCGCCGGGCGTTTTCGCCATGCCCACATAGACCTGAGGTTCGTCGGGATCGAAGAACAGATAGTCGACGACCTCGCCCGGATACATGGCGCGGGCGCTGTCGACCAGCTTGTCCAGGTTGGCGCGCGGGGTCGAGGCAGGGACGTCGGACAACGGCTTGCCGTCGTCGAGCCAGTGTTCGATCTCGTGGTGGAACACCAGCGGCAAGCCGGTAAGACAGATGACGAGCAGGAAGATCGTGCAGACCAGGCTGGTCCATTTATGGACCAGATACCAGGTTTTGATGGTGGACGCGGCAGTCATGGGGGAGGGCGGGGCCCTTGCAGGCGCGGATTGGGGAAAACTGAATATTATCGCGAATAATATCGATTCTCGTAACCAAATTTTGACCACGGCGCGGCAAAGGGGGACAGACGGGGCGGCGCCAAAGCGGGTTAAAAAGAGGGATCGAGCATCAACCAGTGGTAGTCCCCGGATCATCATGGAGCAGCGTTTTCTCAAAGTCCCGCGCAACGAGCTAGGCCGCGATTTCGCGGTGGGCGACCTGCATGGGCATTTTTCCCGCTTGCAGGAAAGCCTGGACGAGCTGGGCTTCGACCCGTCCCGGGACCGCCTGTTTTCGGTCGGCGACCTGGTGGACCGGGGGCCGGAAAGCGAGGCCGCGCTGGAGTGGCTGGCGCGGCCGTGGTTCCACGCGGTTCAGGGCAATCACGAGGATTACGCGATCCGCCACGTGCGCACGGGGCAGGTGGACGTGGACAACTGGCGCGGCTACGGCGGCGGCTGGTTCCTGGACCTGCCTTCTGATCGCCAGCAGGTCTTTGCCGAGGCTTTCGCGCAATTGCCCATTGCCATCGAGGTCGAAACCCTGGACGGCGCCGTGGGGCTGCTGCACGCGGATTGCCCGGTGCTGTTCTGGCCGCGGCTGGAATCCGCCTTGCAGGACCGCTACCGGCGCACCAGCGCCGCCTGCCAGTGGTCGCGCGACCGCCTGCGGCAGATGGACCGCACCGGCATCCGCGGGGTGCGGGCAGTGGTGGCCGGGCACACGCCGGTGCCGGCGCCGCTGCTGCTGGGCAACGTCTACCACATCGATACCGAGGGCTGGAAATCCGGCTACTTCACCTTCCTGGACCTGGAATCCCTGCGGGCCTGGCCACGCGAGGTCGTGACCGAACTCGCGGAGCAGGAATAGCCAGGCCTGGATTCCCGGCGGCTGTCGCCGGCCGCGGTCAGAGCGGCCGGGCGGCCACCGGTCCGGCACCGCTGACGGCGCTGGCGCGGGCGGGCGTGTCGGCGTCCACGCGCGGCACGGGGATGGGCGGGATGGCAGGCGGCGCGTTGCCTGCCGGCGCGCCGCCCGCTGGGGCCACGGGAACGGGCAGGGCCACCGGCGGTTGGGCCGGACTGCTTTGCGGCATTGCGCCGCCGCCGGGCGGCAGGGGTTTGACCGAGGTGTCCACGCCGTCCGTCGAACGGTTGTTGTTCAGGAAATCGGTCAACGCGTCGCCCGAGGACAGGTCCAGCGAGGCCACGGCCTGGCCCGGCGGGAATTCCGAGAAATAGTATTCGCCGTTGTCCACGATCAGGCCGTCCGGCCGCGGCGCGGGCTTGGCTTCGGGCACGCCTTTCAAGGCCGGCTGCATGTAGTCCAGCCAGGTGCTCAGGGCCAGGCCGCTGCCGAATTCGTTGGTGCCCAGCGACTTGGGCTGGTCAAAGCCCATCCAGACGGTGGTGGCCAGGCTGGGCGTGAAGCCCGAGAACCACACGTCCACGGCCTCGTTGGTGGTGCCGGTCTTGCCGCCGATGTCGTTGCGCTTGAGCACTTGGTGCGCGCGGGCGGCGGTGCCGCTGACCGTGACGCCGTGCAGGATGTCGTCCATGACCCAGGCGGTGCGGGGATCGATGGCGCGCGCCAGGGCGTCGCCGGCGACGACAGGCTGGGCCTGCATCAGCACGTTGCCCGAGCGGTCGGTGACGCGGTCCACCAGATACGGGGTGACGCGGTAGCCGCCGTTGGCGAACACGCTGTAGCCGTTGACCACTTGCAGCGGCGTGGCGCCGCCTGCGCCCAGCGCCAGCGGCAGCACGGCCGGCCAACGCGACTTGTCGAAGCCGAAGCGGGTCAGGTAGTCCTGCGCATATTGCGGCGAGATGGCCTGCAGGATGCGGATCGACACCATGTTCTTGGACCGCATGAGGCCCTGGCGCAGCGTCAGCATGGGCTCGTACTTGTTGCCGTCGTTCTTGGGCTGCCAGGCCTTGGAGCCGGTCTGCTCCGCGGTCAGCATGAAGGGCTGGTCGGAGATCTGCGTGGCCGGGGTCAGGCCGCGTTCCAGCGCCGCCGCGTAGACGAAGGGCTTGATGTTGGAGCCGGGCTGGCGCCAGGCCTGCGTCACGCGGTTGAAGCCGCCGCGGTTGTAGTCGAAGCCGCCGATCATGGCGCGGATGGCGCCGTCCTGGGGCACCATCGAGACCAGCGCCGCCTGCAGCGTCGGCATGTTGATGATTTCCCAGCTGTCGCCGTTCTTGTGGATGTAGACGACCGAGCCGCGGCGCAGCCGCTGGCTGTCGCTGGCCTTGGGGTTGAGCGCGCGCGCCACCACTGCCAGCGCCTTCTTGTCGCTGATGGTGATGATGTCGCGCGCGCTGCGCGCCAGCGTCACTTCGGTGGGGCTGGCGGCCAGCACCACGGCGGTCAGCAGATCTTCGCTGTCAGGCGTCTTTTCCTGCACGCCGTCGAGGATTTCATCCAGCGCGGCCGGGTCTTTTTCAACGCCCTCGGGCAGGTCGATCTGGTCCTCGGGGCCCGGATACACGGCGCGGCGCGTGTAGTCCAGCACGCCGTCGCGCACGGCGCGGTAGGCGGCTTCCTGGTCCTTGGAATCGATGGTGGTGTAGACGTCGATGCCCTTGGTGTAGGTCTGTTCCTGGAACACGCCGTACATGAGCTGGCGCGCCAGTTCGGCCGGGTAGTCGCCGTGGATTGCGAAGCCGCGCGCGCTGGCGCCGTCCGCGCCGCGAATCGTCAGGCGCTGCTTGAGCGCCTCGTCGGCCTGTTCGGGCGTGAGATAGCCCAGCGTCTTCATGCGGCCCAGCACGTAGTGCTGACGGATCTCGGCGCGCGGGAAATTGGTGATGGGGTTGAAGCGCGATGGGGCCTTGGGGATGCCGGCGAGCATGGCGGCCTCGGCCGGCGTGACGTCCGACAGGGGCTTGCCCAGATAGGTGCGCGAGGCGGCCGCGAAACCGTAGGCGCGGTGGCCCAGGTAGATCTGGTTCATGTAGAGCTCAAGGATCTGGTCCTTGGAGAGCTCGGATTCGATCTTGAACGTCAGCAGCAATTCATAGAACTTGCGCGAATAGGTCTTTTCCGACGACAGGTAGAAATTGCGCGCCACCTGCATCGTGATGGTGCTGCCGCCCTGGCTCTTGGAGCCCTTGACGAGGTTGGTCACGACCGCGCGCGCCACCCCCATCCAGTCGACGCCGCCGTGGCTGTAGAAGCGGTCGTCCTCGGCTGCCAGCACCGCCTGGCGCATCACGGGCGGGATCTCGTCAAAGCGCAGCACGTTGCGGTGCTCTTCGCCGTACTCGCCGATCAGGACCTTGTCCGCCGTATAGATGCGCAGCGGCACCCGCGGACGGTAGTCCGTCATGGCGTGCAGGTCGGGCAGGCTGGGCCAGGCCAGGGCCAGCGCCAGGCCGAGCGCGATGCCGCCGCACACGGCGGCGCCGCCGGCGGCTACGCCCGCCTTGACGAGAATGCGTTTCCAGGGGAGGCCCGGTTTGCCGCCCGGGGTGGCGGAGGATTGCTGGGGGGTGCTCATTGCAGGCGATTCTAGGGCAGAACACGATGGACCGCCCAGAGGGTCATAAGGTTTCAGTAACTAAACATGAATTGCGTCGCGAGTGACGGCAAATCCGGTTGCAGGCGTCAGCCATTGTTCAGGTAGCGTTGGGGCGGCGCGCCCAGCGCACGGTGGAACATGGCCGAGAAGGCGCTGGCGCTGCGGTAGCCCAGGTCAGCGGCGATGCGCGCGACCGGCACGCCCTGCGACAGCCGGCACACCGCCTCGGCCAGCCGGACCTGCTGGACCCACTGCCGGTAGTTCAGCCCCAGTTCGGCCTGGAACAGGCGGATCAGCGTGCGGGCGCTGGCGCCGACTTCGTCGCCCCAGTCCTCGATGCCGCGCTGCAGCCCCGGATCGTCCAGGATCGCCGCGCAGATGGTCTGCAGACGCCGGTCGCGCGGCCAGGGGATCTGTAGCGGCGCGACGCGTGCGGCGGCCAGCTCGGAAAGCAGCAGGGCGGCGACCTGCCCGGCGCGGCCGTCCAGCGGATAGTCGATGGGTTCGGCGGTCAGCGCCAGGATCAGCTCGCGCAGCAAGCCGCCGACCTCGACCACCTGGCATTGCGGCCAGTAGCCGCGGGCGGTCTCGGCTTCGAGATAGAGCGAACGCATGGACACCGCGCCCACCATGTCCACGCCATGCGGCACGCCCGCCGGCACCCATAGCGCGCGCAGCGGCGGCAGGGCCCAGAAGCCGCTGGGCGTGGTGACGCGCATGACGCCTTCGACCGCGTAGACCAGTTGCGCGCGCGGATGCGAGTGGGTGCCCGTGCGGGTGCCTGGCAGGAATTCCTTGGCCATGGCCGTCACGGCGCGCGGCCGGTGCTGGTAGTCCTGCGGATTGACGCTGCGGGCGGGGTCGGGCAAAAGGAGTCGGGCGGGCATGCGTGTCACTTCCGGCATAAGGATGAGTTGGGCGGCTCAGGGCTGGTTTGCGTATTTTGTCACCATATTTTGTCACTTGAGCGACGAAAATTGGCAGATCGGTTCCGTCCCGGATTCCTACACTGGGTATTGGTCCGGCGTGGCGCTGGACATGTCCATCCCCATTACTTGCGTCCATCGCCCATGAATCCCCCTCAGAACTCCGCCGCCGGCGTCGCCGACGCCAATCCGGCCCCGCCGTCCGCCGCTTCCTCGGACCCATCCACCGCCTTCAAGGTGCTGGGCGCGATCAGCGTGGCGCACCTGATGAACGACATGATCCAGTCGATCCTGTTGGCCATCTATCCCATGCTGAAGGATTCATTCAGCCTGTCGTTCGCGCAGATCGGGCTGATCACGCTGGTCTATCAGCTCGCGGCCTCGCTGCTGCAGCCCTTCATCGGTTTCTATACGGACCGCAACCCCAAACCGTACTCGCTGCCGGTGGGCATGGGCTTCACCCTGGTGGGGCTGTTGCTGCTGTCGATGGCGCCGTCGTTCGGCTGGCTGCTGGTGGCCGCGGTGCTGGTGGGCACGGGCTCGTCGGTGTTCCACCCGGAATCCTCGCGCGTGGCGCGCATGGCCTCCGGCGGACGCCATGGCCTGGCGCAGTCGCTGTTCCAGGTGGGCGGCAACGTGGGCTCGGCGCTGGGGCCGCTGCTGGCCGCGCTCTTCATCATCCCGCACGGGCAGCGCAGCGTGGCCTGGTTTTCGCTGGCGGCGCTGTTCGGCATCGTGGTGTTGACCGGCATCGGCCGCTGGTACAGCGCCAACCGCGTCCTGCTCAAACCGCGCGCGCGGCGCGAGGGCGCGGGCAACGGGCTGTCGCGCAACCAGGTGCTGGGCGCGCTGGCGGTGCTGGGCGTGCTGGTGTTCTCCAAGTATTTCTACCTGGCCAGCCTGAACAGCTATTTCACGTTCTACCTGATCGACAAGTTCGCGCTGTCGGTGCGCGAGGCGCAGCTCTACCTGTTCCTGTTCCTGGCAGCGGTGGCGGTAGGCACGGTGGTGGGCGGACCGGTAGGCGACCGCATCGGCCGCAAGATCGTGATCTGGGTGTCCATCCTGGGCGTGGCGCCGTTCACGCTGCTGCTGCCCTATGTGAACCTGTTCTGGACCGGCGTGCTGGTGGTGATCATCGGCATGGTGCTGGCCTCGGCGTTCTCGGCCATCGTGGTCTATGCGCAGGAGCTGGTGCCGGGCAAGGTGGGGATGATCGCCGGACTGTTCTTCGGCTTTGCCTTCGGCATGGGCGGCGTGGGCGCCGCGGCGCTGGGCAAGCTGGCTGATGCCACCAGCATCGGCTATGTGTACCAGGTCTGCGCCTATCTGCCCTTGCTGGGCGTGGTGGCGATCCTGCTGCCGAACGTGGAGAAGGCGCGCCGCTGAAGGCGGGCGCCGGGCCTGGCGCCGTCAAGCCGGGAGGCTCACAGCGCCAGGCAGGGCCCGTATCAGCCGGCCTGCACCGCGTTCAGGCGGGGGCGGCTGATGTCGATGCCGGTGATGTCGCCGGCCGCGCCGTGGTGGACGACGCAGGTGTGCGCGGAGCGCACCTGCATCAGCTGCGCCGGGCTGATCGCGAAGCTGGCCGCCACGCGGCGGTCGCCCACCGGCTTGATGGGCTTGCGGCGGTCCTTACCTGCGAACTTGCGGTGGTTGTAGACGGCCCAGCCCACCAGCACGCCCGCGTTGATCAGCGCCAGCAGCGCATAGCCCCACAGCGTGTGCACGGTGGGCAGGAACACCGGCCAGAGCGAGACATCGGGGCCGCCCGCGGCGGCGCGCAGGATCGCCAGGATGCCGGCGCCGAACAGATAGACGAAGGCGAACCAGCCGATGGCGGTCAGGACCAGGTCGAACAGATAGCCTGCGCGGGAACGTTGCGTGGTGATGATCATGACGTTGCGTCCGGTGATTTGATGCCCCGGTCCGGGCTGGTCCAGCGCGCGCGCCGGGCCTGCTTGCGGAGCATGACTTTGGGGAAACTGACCAGGGTGGTGAACAGGCTCACCATCCAGAAGGCCAGCGGATACCAGATGACCCAGTACAGCGAGCGGGCCAGGCCGGGCTCGTAGCGGCGGTCGATCAGGATGCTGACGACGAACTGCAGCAGGCAGACCACGGCCAGCATCATGCCGGTGAAGGCGGGCGGCATCAGGCTGGCGATCTGCATGTTGTTGGGCAGCGTGACCACCTGGCTGACGGCCCACAGCAGCACCGACACGCCGAAGGCGAAGGCCCAGGCGGTGGACAGGCAGAACTCGGCCATCAGCGGCCACAGGCGGCGGTGGCGCCAGACCCAGATCGAACGCAGGTTCTTCAGGAAGACCTCGGCGCCGCCCTGGGCCCAGCGCAGCCGCTGCTTCCACAGTCCGCGCAGGGTTTCGGGCATCAGGATCCAGCACAGGCCGCGCGGCTCATAGAAGATCGACCAGTGGTCGCGCTGCAGCTTCCAGCTGATGTCGATGTCCTCGGTGATCATGTCCAGGCTCCAGTAGCCCACGCGGTCCAGCGCCGCGCGCCGGAAGGCGGCGACCACGCCGGATACGGTGAACACCTGGCCGTAGACGCGCTGGGTGCGCTTGATCAGGCCGATGATGGAAGAGAATTCGCCCACCTGGATGCGCCCGATCATGGTGGAGCGGGTGCGGATGCGCGGGTTGCCGGTGACGGCGCCCACGCGCGGGTTGTCGATCAGCGGCGCCACCAGGTAGGCGGCCGCGTCCGGGTCCAGCATGGCGTCGCCGTCGATGCAGACCAGGTACTCGCTGCGCGCAGCCATGGCGCCCATGCGCAGCGCCATGGCCTTGCCCTGGTTCTGCGCCAGGTGCACCACGCGCAGCCGCGGATGGGCGGCGGCCATGCGGTCCAGCATGTCGGCGGTGCCGTCGCTGGAGCCGTCGTTGATGGCGATGACCTCGATGTGCGGATAGTTCTGGCCCAGGGCGGCCAGCAGCGTCTCTTCGCCGTTGTCGGCCTCGTTGTAGCAGGGCACCAGGATGGACACCAGCGGATTGCCGGCCAGGACTGGCGGCTGGCTGTCCTTGCCCCATTTCCAGTGCCGCTCCCAATGCCACCAGAAGTAGATGCCGCCAGCCATCCACATGCCGGACATGAACAGGGGGTAGAAGAACACGAAGCCCAGCAGCGCTTCGCCGGTCAGCATCAGGGTGAAGCCGAAGGGCGCGCCAAGCACCGCGCAGAGAATCAGCAGGGCAATCAGTCGGTCTATCATTTGATCGGATACCAGGCTTCGGAGATGGCGGGCCGGATGCCTTGCAACCGGGGCTGGTCTTGCGAGAAATCGTCGGGGTAGTAGCCGAAGCTGCGCGAGCCGCGCAGCTGCAACCGCTTCATCCAGCCGGCCAGCACGGCCGTGTCGACCGGCGTGGCTTCGGGGCGGCCGGGGCCGGTGCGCCAGTCGCGGGCCTGCAGCTCGAACACGGTCCTGTCCAGCGCCCCGGGGCGCTGCGCGACGGTATCGACCAGCCGGTCCAGCCAGGCGTTTTCCTGGCCGGCGGGCACGTTTTCCATCAGCGGCATCGCCATCGGCGCGGTCCAGTCGTAGGCGCCGAGGAAGTCGTCCAGGTTCTGCGCGAACCAGGTTTCGCTGCCGGGGTTCAGGATGGGTTCGGCAAAGATGTTGCGCGCCGTCTTGATCTGCGGGCCGCGCACCGCGCGCACCCGCTGCGTGAGTTCGGCGGTGAAGTCCACCAGCGCGCGGCTCTTGTAGCGGGTCCAGCGTTGCAGGGTGTCCGGATCCGCGCGCAGTTCGGCGATGCTGCCCGGCAGGCCCGCGGCCCGGTAGGCGGCCAGCGCGCCGGGGCTGGCGTCTTCGAAGTCCGACAGCAGCGCGTCGTCATGGAACAGGATGCCGTCGAAGATCGCGTAGCGGGACAGGTCCTCGTACAGATCGCCGATGCGCGCACGCACGGTCGGGTCGAACGGCGACAGGCGGCGGTACTGGTCGGGATCCGGCTCTGGCTGCGCCTGGCCTTCCTGCCAGCGCGTGACGCGGGGCAGGGCGGGATCCAGGTCGAAGGACAGCACCGGCATCCAGGCGTAGACCATCACGTTGGCGCGGTTGTGCAGCTGCCATGCGGCGCGGTTGAAGAGATCGGCGCGCATCGGCAGCCAGCGGTTGGGGAAGTAGACGGACTTCACCAGGCCGTCGCCCACGGGGTCCGAGTAGGCCTGCAGGAACACCGTGTTGATCTGCATGTCGAGGATGCGCTGCACCAGCTCGCCCAGGTTGCGGTCGGTCTGCGCCGGGTCCGGGTCGTAGACGTAGTCCAGGTCCACGTGCGCCACGCGCATGAAGGGCTGGGCTTCCATGCCGACCACGCTGTTGGCGAAGGGCTTGAGCGTCGGGTCGCTGGACAGCAGCAGGCGCGGCGTGGACATCAGGCGGCCGACGCGGCCCGGGCCGTCCTCCAACGTCAGCGCCAGCTGATAACCGTGCTCGGCGGTAATGCGCAGGGTGGAGCCGCCTTCGGCGCCATAAGGCCAGACCCAGACGCGCGGCTTCTTGCCGGTGGCGCGGCGGATCTTTTCGGTGATGGCGGCGACGTCGCCGCCCATGCGCGCGTCGAACTCCGCTTCGGTCTCGTAGCGGCGGGTCTGCGCATCGTAGGCTCGGATGGCGGCGGCGGGCTCGGTATTGCCCTGGGGATTGGCCAGCGCGCCGTAGTGCGAGGCATTGGTGTGCGCGGCAATTTCGACCAGCCCCGAGCGCGAGATCTCGCGGACCTCGTCCCAGTTCAGGAAGCGCTTGCGGTCTTCGGGGCTGCCGCCGAAGTCCACGCGCTGGTTGGCCGGCGTGTCCATCCAGACGCCGACCGGCGCCAGCAGCGCGGGCCATTGATAGGCTTTCAGGATGGGAAGCACGCGGGTGTAGAAGCTGCGGTAGCCGTCGTCAAAGGACAGCAGCACGGCGCGCTCGGGCAGCGGCTTGCCGCCCTGGCGCGCGGCCAGGATCTGATCCACGGTGACGGCCTGGTAGCCATTGGCGCGCAGCCAGGCCAGCTGTTCGACCAGACGGTCGGTGCGCACGCTGAGAAAGCCCTGGTCGGGGTCTTCGTCCTCCACGTCGTGGTAGGCCAGGGCCAGGAACTGGCCCTGCACCCAGGGCTGTTCGGCGGGGGCGAGCGGGCGCTGGTCCGGCGGCGTGTAGACCGGGATGTCCTTGGCGCAGGCGGTCAGCGCCAGGATCGCAAGCAACAGCAGGCCGGCGAGAATCAGGCGGGTATGGGTTTTAAGCATCATGGCGTTACTCGGATCCGGGTTCAGAAGCGGTACGTCAGGTCGAACACGATGCGCAGTTCGCGCTCGCGTTCGCCGTCGTACGGGCGGCTGGTGCCGGTGATCATGGCGCCCATGTCGAGGACGTCGTTGGCGCGGTATCGCTGGCCGTAGCCCAGCGCGATCACGCCGCCGGTGCCGTAGCCTTGCTGGGTGTAAGCGCCTGCGCCCAGGGTGCCGATCTGCTCCCAGGCGGTTTCGTAGCGGCGGTACAGGGTGTGCGTCAGGCGCACGCCGGGCAGCAGCATCAGGTCCGACCGCGGATTGAAATAGGGCACGTTGCTGTCGTGGCTGTTGCGCTGGGTGGACGCCTCGAACTCCAGGTCCGCCAGCAGGTGCGGCGAGGTGTAGACGCGCTCGCGCCCGGCCAGGCCCAGCGCCCAGCGGTTGTTGCCGTCGCTGAAGTGCGAAGGCGACAGCGCCAACGTCCATTCGCGGCGCTCGTCGGCTCGCCAGCGCACGTAGGCCGACAGGCTGTTGGAATAGATGCCGCTGGTCAGCGCGCGCAGCGGCGTTTCGCGCGACATGATTTCGCCCGAGCCGCCCACCTGCCAATGGTCGTCCAGGTCGTAGGCGGCCGACAGGCGCGCGCCCGGCTTCACGCCGTGGCCATAGTCGTGGGTGGAGACTTCGCCTTCGATCGTGAGGTCGCGGCCGCGCCATTCCACGCCGGTGCGCAGCCAGCGGTAGTTGCCGCGGCCTTCCTCGAAGTCGCCGGAGGCGTAGCCGCCGCCGCCGAAGACTCGCCAGTTGTAGTCCAGCGGCGCGGAGTACAGCACGGCGTCGATGCCGAAGTCGCCGCTGCCGGTGACCGGGCTGTCGGATGCCAGGCCGCGGTAACCGTTGATGCGCAGCTCGGCCTTGTTGTGCACTTCCCATTCGCGCGCCAAGCGGCGGCTGGTCAGGTTTTCGGGCGAGCGGGCCATGGTGTCCTGCGACAGCGCTTCGGCCTGGCGCCATTCCTGCAAGTCCAGGGCGGTGAAGCCCTGGCCGTTCTCCACGCCCAGGCTGCGCGGCGCCAGGGTCTCGGCCATCTTCAATTCGACCTCCGAGGCGCGGGGGAGCGATTGGGCGCGGTAGACGGTGGCCAGGTCGCTGCGCAGTCCGGAGTTGTTGGGCGCGTTCTCGACCATCTCTTCGAGGCGCTGCCGGGCGGCGACGGTGTCGTTGGCCTGCAGGCGAGCCGACGCCAGGGTCTGGCGGCTTTCCAGGTTCAGGTCGTTGGGCATGCGGGTGGCCTGGCCCTTGTAGTACAGCCAGGGGGCGTAGCCCGATTCGACGCCTTCGGTGACAGCGCTGGTCTCGTTGAACTGTTCGCCCTCGGCCAGCGAGTAGTACAGGCCGGTCTCGGTCGCCAGGCGCTGCTCGGCATCGTCGCCGCGCAGGGCGTCGTCGGCCGCGACCTGCCGATAGATGTCGCGGGCGCGTTCGGGCTGGCGCACGTACAGGTAGGCCGATGCCACGTCGTTCAAGGCGTAACGCGGCACCGTGACGCCCTCGGCCAGCAGGGCTTCGTATTCGCGGACCAGATCGGCCATGCGCACGCGGACGTGCAGGGCGTGCAAGCGGTCGATACGGGCGCGCAGCGCGTCGGCGCGGGCGTCTTCCTGCTGCTGCCAGACGGGGATCAGTTCGTCGTAACGCGCCAAAGCCTTGTCGGCCAACACGAAACGTTCAGCTTCCGACCGCGTGGGCATGGCCGCCAGCCGCACCTGTTGGGCCAGCGCGTCGGCCTCGAAGCCGCGCATCTGGCCAGCGTCGAACAGATCCTGGTGACGGCGCGCCAGCTCCAGCGCCACGTCCGCCATGCGCGCGCGCTGCAGCGCCCAGATGTACTCGCGCAACACGTAAGGGGTGCCGGGCGCGGCGGCCAGGGCCAGGTCGGCCTGGTGCAGCGCTTCATAAGGCTCGCCCTGGCGGGCGTGGACGTAGCTCAGGGCAAGGCGGGCGTCGACATCGCGGGGATGCCGCTTGAGCCAGCGCGCCGCGGCCTCGCGCGCCTCGGGGTAGCGGCCGGCATCGGCCAGGGTCATGATTTCGCCGGCGCGAAAAGCGGACTGGCCGGGATGGCGGCGCGCGCCCTCCTGGTACGCGGCCAGCGCCTCGGGCCAGCGCTGCAGGTCGCGGTAGGCGCGCGCGACGGAAAGCTGGATGTCGCCGGGCAGCGCCGCGCCTTGCGGCAATTGCTCGTAGGCGGCGACGGCTTCGGCGGGCTTGCCGGCCCATCCGGCGATGATGATGTGGTCGTAGATGGCGCGGCTGCCGCCGGCCGGACCTTGCTGGCGCAGCATCGCCAGCGCGGGCTCGTAGTCGCCGGCGCGCGCTCTGGCGATCAAGGCGTCGTAGTCGTTGCCGGGGCCGGCCAGCGCCATGGCTGGAGCCAGGATGGCGCAAGCCGCCAGCAGGCTCAGTCTCGGTCCAACGGCACCCAGGGGTGTCGATCCTCTGTTTTGCATCTGTAATACTTCCGCAGTTGCGACTCGGGGCGTTCCTGGTCCGGCCGGCCGTGGGCGTGCCTTTTTTCGGCGCGAGCCGAGGCGACGCGCAGCACAAAGGCGCCGGCGGCGGCGGGAAGGAACACTTTTTGGTTAGGACTGCGCGGCGCCCGCTGCGGGGACCTTCGCACTCGCGCTATGGGAGTGCATGGCTAGTACGCGCCACGCCCGTAGGGCGTGATTGCGGCGCTCTTGATGGCACCGTCAATGGCCCGAATTATAAGTGTGTTAACTGTCAGTCAACTGTCAATTAGTGCAAAGGGCCATGGCGAAAGTGCGGCCGTGGCGTATTCTTCGTCGCTTGCCGCGCAATCGTCTTGGCGCGGGCGGTAAAGGTTCAGGGCGAAACGGCGTGCGGCGACGGACGGGCGCCAGGTTGTGCCGGTCTGTCGCTGTACGGGTAACAAAAAGCGTCAGGGGTGGTGGGATGTAACGCCGCCTCATGAGGCATGAACCCAGTGCAACAGCAATGACGAGCGACGGCGAACGCCCGCGGGGCGCAAGCCGGCAAACACCATGACGACTTCTCTTTTCTTTCTGATGTGGGGCCTGGCCACGGCTCTGGCATTGCCGTTGCTGGCGCCATTGCGCGCCCGCGACGTGGGCGGCGTCGCCGCGTTCACGGCGGGCAACGCGCTGGCCGTGCTGTCGCTGCTGGCCTATGCGGCCTCGCCCATCCTGCCGTCCGCCGTCTATGTGATGGTCTCGAACGCCGCCTGGGTCTGCGCGGTCAGCCTGGTCTACGTCGGCGTGCGGCAGTTCTTCGGCCTGCGTCCGCTGGCGCGGCGCACGGCGGCGCTGGGCGCGCTCAGTATCGCTGCGTTCGCGCTGCTGCTGTACGTGGCGGATGACCTGCGGGCGCGCATGCTGCTGTTTTCCGCCTACACCTTCGTGGCCATGATGGCGACGGGCATGGTGTTCTTCCGCCAGCGCAAGCGGCTGCACACGCGCGGCGTGATGCTGTACATGATGCTGGCGAGCTTCGGCCTGGCCGCGCTGCATGCCCTGCGCCTGGCGGTCTACAGCGTGGGCGGACAAGAACCCTCGTCGCTGCTCGAGCCCAGTCCCTGGGGCCTGTTCTTCATTGTCTGCGGGACGGTGACCGTGCCCGGGCTGTTCCTGGCGCTGCTGCTCCTGATCCAGACCAGCCTGTCCGAACAGATGGAAGCTGCGCTGACCTTCGACGGCCTTACAGGCGCCTATTCGCGCCGCAGCATCCTGGACGAGCTGGAGCGCGAGTTGCAGCGCTGCCAGCGCGCCGGCGGCAAGCTGGCGGTGTTGGTGCTGGACATCGACCATTTCAAGTCCATCAACGACCGTTACGGCCATGCCGCGGGCGACGCGGCGCTGCGCCATTTTTCAAAGGTGGTGCAGCGGGCGGTGCGCGCCAGCGACCGCTTCGGCCGGTTGGGCGGCGAGGAATTCGTGCTGCTGATGTACGACTGCGATCCGGCCCGCGCGCTGGTGCAGGCGCAGCGCGTCTGCGACGCCCTGCGCGACACGCCCTTCCACCTGCAAGGGCGCGAAGTACGGATGACCACCAGCGGCGGCCTGGCTTCGTACCAGTCGGGAGACGGCGCGGACGGCATCCTGGCGCGCGCCGACGATGCGCTGTACCGCGCCAAGGAACATGGGCGCGACCGCGTCGAGATGGCCTGGATCGGCCGTCCCGCGGGCCGCGCGCAGGAGCGCGGCCCGGCGGTGGTGGAGGAGGAGGTCAGGGCTTGAGATGTTCCGTCAGGAACTTCTCCATGGCTTCGTAGAACTCGAATTTGTTCTCGTCGTTGTGGAAGCCGTGGCCTTCGTTGTCCTTGACCATGTACTCGACCTCGACGCCGCGGGCGCGCAGCGCCTTGACCATCTGGTCGCTTTCGTCCTTGTTCACGCGCGGATCCTTGGCGCCCTGCGCCACGAACAGCGGCGTCTTGATCCTGTCCGCGTGCAGCGCGGGCGAGGTGGCGGCCAGGCGTTCGCGGTCGCGTTCGGGGTCGCCCACCATGTCCTGCATCTTGTCCAGCATGGGCTTCCAGTACGGCGGAATGGACTTCATGAACGTGAACAGGTTGGACACCCCCACGTAGTCCACCGCGGCGGCATACAGGTCGGGCGTGAACGCCACGCCGGCCAGCGTGGCGTAGCCGCCATAGCTGGCTCCGTAGATGCCGATGCGCTTGGGATCGGCGATGCCTTGCCCGATGAGCCACTGCACGCCATCGGTGATGTCGTCCTGCATCTTCAGGCCCCATTGGCCGAAGCTGGCTTCCCAGAAGGCGCGGCCATAGCCGGTCGACCCGCGGAAGTTCATCTGCAGCACGCAGAAGCCGCGGTTGGCCAGGAACTGGACTTCAGGGTTGTAGCCCCAGCCGTCGCGCGCCCACGGACCGCCGTGAGGATTCACGATGCAAGGCAGGTTCTTGGGATCGCGGCCGGCGGGCAGCGTCAGGTAGCCGTGGACCGTCAGGCCGTCGCGGGTCTGGTAGCTGATGGGCTGCACGCGCGACATGTCCGCCTCGGGAATGGCGGGATTGATGTCGGCCAGCTTGGTCAGCGTATCGGCGGCGGCGTCGTAGATGTAGCGCGAGCCGGGCGTGCGGTCGTTGTAGGCGGCGACGATGAACTTGTCTTCGTCGCGGTTGGATCCCTGGATGGCGAAGTCGTAGCCAGTGAGCTTGGCCGACAGTTTCTTGAAGAGCGTCTCGCTCTGCGCGTCGAAGAACTTGTATTGCGGCTTGTCGGTCTGGTAGGCGGCTACCGTCAGCACGCGGCGCTTGCGCGAGTAGCCGGCGGAATCCAGGTCGACGGTGTCGGGCGTGAAGATTTCTTCCTCGGCCTCGGGCTGGGCGGGGTCGATCACCACCAGCGACAGCTTGTCGCGCCCGCGGTTGGACAGGGCGTAGAACTTCTTGTCGTCGAAGGTGAAGAACGCCGGACTGACGCTGGTGCGGTAGTCGGTGGTGATGAGCGGACGGAATTCGGAAGATTCATCGTCGCGGTAGAGCAGGGTGGTGTTCAGGCCGTCGCTGGCGACGGCGGCGCGCACCTTGCCGGCGTGGTCGGTCTGCCAGCCGACGATGTTGCCCGGGTTCTGCGCCACCAGCTCCGCGGCGCCCGTGTGGACGTTGACGCGGTAGACGTCGAAGACTTCCGGATTGCGCTGGTTGTGGCTGATGAGGACGTGGTCGGGATCGTCTTCCAGATCGTCCTCGATGCCGGCGCGCACGCCTTCATACGGCGTCAGGTCGGTGATCTTGCCGGTCTTGGCGTTGACGGCCAGCACGTGGAAGTTCTCGTCGCCGCCGAAATCCTTCTGGTAGAGCACCACGTCGGCGCCTTTCCAGAAGAAGTTGCTGATGTCGCGCGCGGTCTCGCTGGTCAGTTGCCGCGGGTCGCCGACAGGCGTGCTGCCTTGCAGCGGCTGCACGTAGATGTTCATGCGGGCGGGATTGCCGTCCACGCTGGTGGGCTGCATGAAGCCCAATGTGCGGCCGTCGTCGGCCAGGCGGAAGAAGCCCCGTTCGGGGTTGCGGAAGAAATCCTTGAGGGGATAGACGCGCGGCGGTTGCGCGGCGCTGGCGCCCAGCGAGACGCCGATGATGCTGGCGGCCAGGACGGTGCGCTTGAGGAATGAGAACAAGGGGGACCTCCGAAGTTGCCGCGGCGGGCGCTTGAGGCCGGCCGCCGGGTGGTCCGCCGATAATGCCATAGCGGCGCGGGCGGTGTCGAACCGCCCGCGGACGCTGCCGGGCCTGCGCCGGCCTTATTGCGGCTCCAGCCCCGTGGCCTTGACGATGGCGCCGTACTTGGCCATTTCGGCGCCGATGAAGGTTTTGAATTCCTGGGGCGGCTTGTAGGAAATGGCCAGCCCCTGGCCCTGCAGTTTTTCCTTCACGTCGGCGGCCTGCAGCGCCTGGGCCGTGTCCTTGGAAATGCGTTCCACCAGGGCCGGCGGCATGCCGGCGGGGCCGAACAGGCCGAACCAGTTGGAAATGTCGAAGTCGTCCAGGCCGACCTCCTTGGCCGTCGGGGTCGAAGGCAGGATGTCCTGACGCTGGGGACCGGCGATGAACAGCGGGTGCAGCTTGCCGGCTCCGATCTGGCCGATGATGGCTGGCGCCGTGGCGAAGAAGATATCGATCTGGCCGCCCACCAGATCGGCCACGGCCAGCGCCGTGCCGCGGTAGGGCACGTGGGTCAGGTTCATGCCGGAGCGCACCCGCAGCAGTTCGCCGGCCAGATGCTGCTGGCCGCCCATGCCCGGCGAACCGTACACCAGCGGCGCCTTTGCGCCTTGTTGCTTGAGATCGGCGTAGGTGGTGGCGGGCAGCTTGGGACCGCTGACCAGCACCAGCGGCGCATCCGCCACCAGGGCGATGGGCTGCAGGTCCTTCAACGGGTCGTAGCGCATCTGCTTGTAGACCAGCTTGTTGATCGAGACCTCGGGCGTGTAGGCCAGCAGCAGGGTGTAGCCGTCGGGTGTGGCGCGCGCGACCTGTTCGGCGCCTATCATGCCGCTGGCGCCGGACTTGTTCTCCACGATGACCTGCTGGCCCCAACTGGTGCTGAGCTTCGCCGCGAGGATGCGGGCGATCACGTCGGTGGCGCCGCCGGGCGTGTAGGCAACGATCAGGCGCACCGGCTTGTCGGGATAGGGCTGCGCCTGCGCGTACATGGGAAGGCAGGCGGCGGCCAGCAGTCCCGCGAGTTTGATTGCGTATCGAAACATGGGGTGGCTCCTGTGCGGGGAATGAGGGTTCAACTGCGCTGGATCAACAGCACGGCCTGGCCGGGCAGATGCAGGCGCGCGTACTCGGCCCAATCGTCCCCGGTCTGCAGCGCGCGCTGGGCCGTCAGGTCGACGACGCGCTTGAACGCGCCGGCCTCGATCTGACGCTTGAGGGCCGGTCCGGGGCCGTAGGCCAGTTCATAGGTCTGCTCGCCGCAGCGGTAGCGGCACAGGCGCAGACCGGCTTCGCCGTCGATGCGTTCGACCGATCCGGCGCCTGTGGCCTGGCCTGCAAAGACCGCGTTCAGCGCGGCCAGCGCCAGTCCGGCGGGGCGCGGATCGTAGCGGCGGTCGATCAGGCCGTTGCGCGGAAAGTAGCCGCGATCCACGTCCATGAAGGTGTCGAAGGAATAGCTCACCGCGTCCGTGGTCCGGGCCGCCAGGAAGGCTTCGGCCACCAGCGCGGCGATGGCGGTGTCGTCGGTGTTGGCCGCCGCCAGGCGGTCGGCCAGCTTGACGCCCACGTTCACCGTCGCGCCCCAGTCGCGCGCCCGCGCAGCCAGTTGCTGGTGCGTGGCGATCAGGTCGGCGCCCCAGTCCAGGCGCACGGTGAAACCGTCCAGGTTCTTCTGCGCGAAGTGCGGCAGCAGCGCGGATTGCGCCGCTTCGAGCTCGGACGCGCGCAGGCCGGTGTTGACGAAATGGCTGTAGTGCTTGCCGTCGAAGTGGGCATCGTCCGCGCCCGTGCGGATCTTGCAATAGACAAGGCGGGCGTCGGTGTGCGCGCGCAGGCGCTGCAAGGCTGCGCCCGCCTCTTCCAGCGCCTGGGCGTTCAGGTTGATCTCGATGGCGGCGATGGCCACGCCATGCTCGCGCGCCTGTTGCAGCAGCCTGGCGTCCGGCAGCCCCAGCGAGGTCAGCACGAAGCGGTGGCCGACGTCGGACATGAGGCGCGCACGGCGCAAGGTCTTGTCGTCGCGCAGGTCCTGCACAGGAATCTTGAGCGTGCGCAGCCCCATTTCCCACATGGACATCAGCGGGTAGTCGTTGCGCGCCAGCTTGCGGCCGAACTCCTGTACGCCGCCGGTGCAGGGGATTTCGACGATCTCGGCCCAGGGATGCCGCATCTCGACCGCGATGCCGTCGCAGGCGGCGGTCTTGGTATGGACGGTAGGCAGGGTGCGCGCCGCCGCCCGGCCCGGTTCGGCCTCGCCGCGCATGGCGCCGTGCGTGCGGATCAGCTTGGCGACATGCCCCTGCTCATGCACGTCGACGATGAAATAGCCGAATTTTTCCACGTCGCCGCGGCCGAATTCGTCCGCCGGCGGCACCCGGTAGAACTCGGAAAAGTCATGCCGCAGGAAGGCGGTCGACGGCAGCATGTAGACCTCCGCGCCGCCGATGACGTCGTACCAGAAATTGTGGACGTGGCCGGCGAACACGCCTTCGACGCGCGGATCGGCCAGGCGCGACAGCAGCCAGCCGCGGCCGGGCTCGTCGATGTTGTCGTAGGACCCGCGTTCGTTGGCGTCATGCAGATAGGGCGGGTAATGCAGCGACACGAAGACGCGGCCGCTGGCGCCTGCCAATTGCTCGTCGATCCAGGCGCGCTGCGCGTTATCCGCCGCCAGTCCGGAGTTGAACAGCAGTGCGTTCAGGAACAGGAAGCGCACGCCGCCATGGTCCACCGCGTAATAGTCCGGCCCGAACACCTGGCGGTACTTGTCCAGGTAGTCGTCGCAGACGATGTCGGCCGGCATCCAGTCGATGCGCTTGTCGCCGACGTCGTGGTTGCCGGGCACCAGGTGCAGCGGCATGTCGATCTGGCCGGCGATGGCCTTGAAGCGGTCGGCCGCCACCTCGAACGAAGGCATGCTGGGCACCGGGTGGACGATGTCTCCCAGGTGGATGGTGAAGGCGGGCGCGGGGTCCAGGCTGGCGATGTCGGCGAAGACATGCCGCGCCCGGGCATTGGCGCGGGCATTGGTGGCGAAGGGCGACGCGCAGGTGTCTTCGGATTCATTGACGTGGGTGTCGGCCACCACGGCAAAGCTGAACAGGCGGGCGCCCAGCGGCTGGCGGGAAAAGCGGGAATTCGTCATCAACTACCCTTTCAATTTCAATAAATGGAATTCAAGTGTTTATAGTGAACGGAATGTTTGTATTTCGGCAGGCGATATACTGTCAATGCTCCGAATCCCTAGGCCGCCATGCACTCGAAAACGCCGCTCAACTACGAACTCGAATCCCGCGCCTCGCTGGAAGCGCACCCGCGCTTTGCCTCCACGCTTTCCAACGGGCTGGACGTGCTCAAGTGCTTTTCGGCGGCCGAGCCGCAGCTGGGCAACAAGGAAATCGCCGAAATGCTCGGCCTGACGCGCCCGACGGTGTCCAGGCTGACATTCACGCTGGTGGGGCTGGGCTATCTGCGGCGCGACGAACGCACCGGCAAATATTCGCTGGGTCCGGCGGTGCTGACGCTGGGCTATCCCTTGCTGGTGCACCTGACGCTGCGGCAACTGGCGGCGCACGACATGATCGAACTGGCGCGCTATGCCAAGGGGCCGGTGTCCATGGCCATCCGCGACCGCCTGCAGGTGGTCTACGTGGAAACGGTGCACGACGGCGCGTCCAATGCCTCGCGCCCGGACATCGGGTCGGCCCGCCCCTTGCTGCGCACCGCCACCGGGCGCGCGCTGCTGTATGCGCAGACGCCGGACGAGCGTGAGCTCATCTGCGCCCGGCTGGCTGAGGAGTTCCCGGAGGACTGGGAACGCTTCGGCCCATCGCTGCAACCCGCGTTCGATGCCATCGCCGAGCACGGCTTCTGCGTGGTCAGCAAGGACTGGCGGGCCGAGCTGTGCGGCATCGCCACGCCGATGCGCTATCGCTCCAATGACTTGCCGCTGGCCTTCAACGTGACGATCCCGGCTGACAACCTGGACGAAAAGCACGTGTACGAGACCCTGGGGCCGCGCCTGCGGACCCTGGTGAAGAACCTGGAGTACCGCATCGGGATCATGTGAACGCGGCTGCGCTTATCGCGCGCAGCCGATATGCGGGATAATCGCGGGCACTGATCTGGAGATACACATGTACTGGAAACTGGTCGCGGCTTCGGCGCTGGCCCTGGGCCTGGCGGGCTGCTCGATGGGCATTTCGCCCGGCACGTCGCCGCACAGCGAATTCAAGGCCCCGGTGGCCTTCAAGGACGCCTACGACGCGGCGATCCGGCAGGCCAATGCGTGCCTACGCAGCACCGACAACGCCTATCGCGTGGTGGACACCATGAACGAAAGCGCGCAGTCCGGCGTGGTGCAGGTGCTGGCGCCCTATAGCGACAATGAGATGACGCGGGTCGAATTGAAGGCGGCCGGCCCCAAGACCACCGATGTGCGCATCGCGGTGTGGGGCAAGGGCACCTGGGACGCGGCCGCCATGCGCGCGATGCAGGACGCCGTCTATTACAGCCTGGTGTCTTGCAGCAGCTATATGCCGCTGGATCCGCGCCCGCCGGTCAAGCCTTCGCGCGACCTGCCCAACTGATGCGCGGGCGCTGGCGGCTTGCCGCCGCCGGCGCGCTCAGTCCCCGCCCGGGCGGCGGCGGATGATCTTGAAGGTGGCGGTGGCGCGCGCCACCAGCTCGCCGTCGGCGCGCCGGACCTCGCCTTCGCAGAAGGCGATCGACGCCCCTTTGCGCAGGCAGCGCGCCTCGATCACCAGGTCGCCCGTGCCGGGCGACAGGAACGAGGTGTTCATGTCGATGGTGGCCATGCCTTCCGTGCCGTCGGCCGAGCCGCGGGCGGCGGCGCTGAGCGTGAAGTCCAGCACGCTCATCAGCGTGCCTCCATGCACGTCGCCGCGGCTGTTGGTCAGGTCGGCGCGCCAGGGCAGCGAGGTACGGGCATAGGCCGGCGCGATGCTCTCGGGCACCAGGCCGATGAAATGCATGAAGGGGATGGTCAGGCCGAAGTAGTCGGTTTGAGGCGTGGAGGCTGCAGTCATGGACCGTTGCGGGCAGGAATGGAAAGTCGGTTGTCGGCGGTCATAATATATGTTTTGCCACGGGGTTTCAGGCGATGAACGGCTCATGGGGGCATCACCACCATGATTGAATTACGGAAGATCGTGCACGTGGACATGGACGCGTTCTATGCCTCCGTGGAACAGCGCGACAACCCCGAACTGCGCGGCAAGCCCGTGGTCGTGGCCTGGACCGGACCGCGCTCGGTGGTGTGCGCCGCGTCCTACGAGGCGCGGCGGTTCGGCATCCATTCGGCCATGTCCGCCGCCCGCGCGGAGCGCCTGTGTCCCCATGCGATCTACGTGCCGCCGGATTTCAACCGCTACCGCGAGGTCTCGCGCCAGGTCAGGCAGATCTTTGCCCGCCATACCGACATGATCGAACCCTTGTCGCTGGACGAGGCCTACCTCGACGTTACCGTCAACAAGCTGGGTCTGCCCTCGGCCACCGAGGTCGCGCAAGTCATCCGGCAGCAGATCCGCGAGGAAACCGGGCTGACGGCCTCGGCGGGAGTCGCGCCCAATAAATTCCTGGCCAAGATCGCGTCCGACTGGAACAAGCCGGACGGCCTGTTCGTGGTCCGGCCCGCCAAGGTGCTGGCCTTTCTGGAGCCCTTGCCGGTGCGCAAGGTGCCGGGCGTGGGCAAGGTGACGCAGGCGCGCCTGGAGCAACTGGGCATCCATACCGTGGGAGACCTGGCCACGCACAGCGCCCAGGAGCTGGAGCATTACTTCGGCCGCTATGGCCGGCGCCTGTACGAATTGGCGCGCGGCATCGACGAGCGCGAGGTGCAGACGGATCAGCCTTTGCAGCAGGTATCGTCGGAGACGACGTTCTCGCAGGATATCCGCCTGGACGCGGTGGGCGAGGCCATCGACCGCATGGCGGAACGGGTGTGGGACCAGGCGTTGAAGAAGGGCGCCCTGGGCCGTACCGTGGTGCTCAAGTTGAAGACGGACCGTTTCCGCATCCTGACGCGCAGCCAGACCAGCCTGAACCCGCCCGGATCGGCGGTGGAGCTGGCCGCCGTCGCCAGGCTGCTGTGCGAGCGCGTGGACTTGCCGCCGGAAACGCTGTACCGGCTGGCGGGGGTGGGGATGAGCAATTTCGCCGACCCGCAGGAGCAGTCGCGCCAGCCCGATCTGTTCGGGGGCGCGTTCTGAGCCGAGCGGGGCGGCTGGCTACCGTGTCTGGCTGGAAGCCGAACGGCAGCCAGGCATGTGCGGACTCAGGCCAGGCGGGCCTTCACTTGCTGTGACAGCGCCGTCATGTCGGCGCGGCCGGCCAGGGCCTGCTTCAGCAGCGCCATGACCTTGCCCATGGCGGGCGCGCCGGTCACGCCCTGCGCGGCCACTTCCGCCAGCGCGGCGTCGATGGCGGCCGAGACTTCCTCGGGCGTGGCGGCTTGCGGCAGGAATTCCTGCAGCACCAGCAGTTCGGCCTTTTCCTGTTCGGCGGTTTCGGTGCGGCCGGCCTGTTCGAACGCGGCGATGGACTCGCGGCGCTGTTTGACCTGCTTTTCGATGATGGCCGTGATCTCGGCGTCGTTCAGGTCGCGGCGTTCGTCCACTTCCTTCTGCTTGACGGCAGCCAGCAGGAAGCGCAGCGTGGTCAGGCGTTCGGCGGCCTTGGCGCGCATCGCGTCCTTGACGGCATCGGAGAGGCGGGTCTTGAGCGTAGCAGTGCTCATGGGTAAACCTTTGTGGTGTTGCGACAAACAAGCAGTTTAAACCGGCGGCCGGCGTATCCCGGCGGCGGGCGATTTCCCGCGGCGGGCGTGTTCCCGCGGCCGCCGGTTCCCCTTACTTACTTTACCTTGGCCAGGTCGCCACGCAGGGCGACGCCGGCCACCATCGCGCCGGCATGGCATTCGTAGTCGGTCTTGCTGCTGTATTCGTTCTTGCGGTAGTAGCTGATGATATTGGTCACCGCGTTCGCACCGGCCTTCTTGGCCGCTTCGTGAAGGGCGATGATGGCGGATTGGGCCACCCACAGGCAGGCGTCCTCGTCCTTCTTGGCGAAGGCGTTGGTCTTGCGGTTGGTGACGACGCCGGATTCCAGCACCGTGCCCTTGGGGCCGGTGCCGGCAAGGTAGAACTTGACGCTGCCGTCGATCTTGCCGGCGGCCTGGGCGGCTTCGACTGCGGCCTGCATGGGCAGATGGACGGTACGATCCGCAGCCAGGGCTTGCGCCGAGCATGCGAGCGACAAAAGCAGGGCGGCGGACAGCTTGTAAGAAACGTTCATGACAGGCATTCCATTCGGGAGAGGGAAAAACGCGGATATTGCGAACTTCAGCGCCAGCGGCGGAAGATCAACGAGGTGTTGATGCCGCCAAAGGCGAAGTTGTTGTTCATGACATATTCGTTGCTCATGTTGCGGCCCTCGGTCAGGTAGTCGAGTTCGCCGCAGCGCGGGTCGACGTTGCGCAGATTGAGCGTGGGCGCATACCAGTCGCGGTTGAGCATTTCAATGCTGAACCACGACTCCAGCACGCCGCAGGCGCCCAGGGTGTGGCCCAGGTAGCTCTTTTGCGAGCTGATGGGCATGCGGCTGCCGAACAGGCCGTGCGTGGCCTGCGTTTCGGCGATGTCGCCCTGTTCCGTGGCGGTGCCGTGGCCGTTGACGTAGCCGATGGCTTGCGGCGGCAGGCCCGCGTCGGCCAGCGCCATTTCCATGGCGATGCGCATGGTGCCGGCCTCGGGGCGTGTGATGTGCGTGCCGTCCGAATTGCTGCCGAAACCGACGATTTCCGCGTGGATGCGCGCGCCGCGCGCCAGTGCGTGGTCCAGCGATTCCAGCACCAGCATGCCGCCGCCTTCGCCGATCACCAGGCCGTCGCGGTCGCGGTCGTAGGGGCGGGGCGTGAGTTCGGGCGTGTCGTTTTTCTGGCTGGTCGCGTAGAGCGCGTCGAACACCAGGGCTTCGCTGGCGCAGAGCTCTTCCGCGCCGCCCGCCAGCATCAGCTCCTGGCGGCCGTAGCGGATGGCTTCGTAGGCGTAGCCTATGCCCTGGCTGCCCGAGGTGCAGGCGCTGGAGGTCGGGATGATGCGGCCCTTCAGCTCGAAGAAGATGCCGACGTTGGCCGCGGTGGTGTGGGGCATCATGCGGACGTAGGAATTGGCGTTCAGGTCGTCCGTGACGCCGTTGAGCAGCATGTTGCCGAAGGCGCGGATTTCCGCCGTGCTGCCCACCGAGGAGCCGCAGGCCACGCCCATGCGCCCGTCGGCGATGCATGGGTCGCCCAGCAGCGCCGCGTCGTCCAGCGCCAGTTCCGCGGCGCGCACCGCCAGCTGGGAAACCCGTCCCATGCTGCGCAACTGCTTGCGGGTCCAGTGCGCGGGCGTCTGGAAGCCTTCGATGGGGCCGGCCAGGCGGGTGTTCAGTTCGGCGTAGCGCGACCAGTCGGGCATGACGCGGATCGCGCTGCGCCCCGCCTGGAACGCCTGCTGCACGCTGGACCAGTCGTTGCCGAGCGCGCTGATGCCGCCCATGCCGGTGATGACGACGCGTTTCATCAGCACAGCCCTCCGTTGACGGCGATGACCTGGCGCGTGATGTAGGCGGCGCCGGGAGACATCAGGAATACGACGGCGGCGGCCACTTCCTCGGGCCGCCCCATGCGTTGCGCGGGCACGGCCTTCAGGATTTCCTCGACTGGCACGTGTTCGTCGATCATGTCGGTGTCGATCAGGCCCGGCGCCACGCAGTTGACGGTGATCTGGCGCTTGGCCAGTTCCACGGCCAGAGCTTTCGCGGCGCCGATGAGGCCGGCCTTGGAGGCGCTGTAGTTCACCTGGCCGCGGTTGCCGATCAGGCCGGACACGGACGCCATGCAGACCACGCGGCCAGGCGCGCGGCGGCGGATCATGGGCATGGCGAGCGGACTGAGCACGTTGTAGAAGCCGTCGAGATTGGTGCGCAGCACCTGGTCCCAATCGTCGCCTGTCAAAGCGGGAAACGCGCCGTCGCGGGTCAGGCCGGCGTTGAGGACCACGCCGTAATAGGCGCCGTGCGCGTCGATGTCGGCCTGCAGGGCGGCGGCGCATTGCTGGCGGTCCGCCACATCGAATTGCAGCACGCGCGCCTGGCGTCCGCGCGCCTGGACTTCGGCCTGCACGGCTTGCGCCTGGTCGAGCCGCTGGCGGCAGTGCAGCACCAGGTCGTGGCCGGCGTCGGCCAGGGCCAGCGCGATGGCGCGGCCGATGCCGCGGCTCGAGCCGGTTACGAGTATGGGGGCGGTGCTCATTCGGGTGATTCTTCCTGGATAAAAGCGGCGGGGTCCTTGGGCTGATAGACGTTCAGCCTGGCCTCGGCCAGCAGGCGCGCGTCGTCGCGCAGTTCGCATTCGAAGACGCTCATGCCGCTGGCGTCGATCAGCCCGCGGCGCGCATGTATGGTCAGGCGGGCGCCGGCGGGCAGCGCGTCGGCGTGGCTTTCGTAGCGCCGGGTGCCGAGCAGAAAGCCCAGTTTGACGGGTTCGCCTGCCTGGCGCGCCTGGCAGCCGGCCCAGGCGCCCACGGCCTGCGCCATCAGCTCCATGCCCAGCCATGGCGGCAATGAGCCGTCTGGCAGCGAGTAGGGGCCGGGCCTGACCACGGCGCGCGCGGTCAGGCTGTCGGCGTCGTGGCTGCAGACCTCGTCGATCAGGATCATGTCGCCGGCGTGCGGCAGCAGGCTGGATACCGGCCAGGTCGTCATGCTTGGGCTCCCAGGATCAGGCTGGCGTTGTTGCCGCCGAAGGCGAAGGAATTGCTCATGGCCAGGCGCGGCCGGCCTTGCGCGTAGCGGTGCTGCGCGGTGCTGAAATCCAGCGCCGGCAGGGTTGGATCGGGCTGCCCGTCCCAGACGTGGGGCATCAGCCGTCCTTCGGCATTGCCGGCCGACAGCGTGGCCCAGGCCAGCGCCGCTTCCAGCGCGCCCGCCGCGCCCAGCGCGTGGCCGGTAAGCGCCTTGGTCGAGGCACAGGGCACGCCCTGCGGAAAGACGGCGTGCATGGCCTGGCTTTCCATGGCGTCGTTGTGGAGGGTGCCGGTGCCGTGCAGATTGACCCAGCCTATGCTGGCCGCGTCCACGCCGGCGGATTGCAGCGCGGCCTGCATGGCTGCCCGCGCGCCGGCGCCGCTGGGTTCGGGCGCGGACATGTGCCAGGCGTCGGAGCTGGCGCCGCCGCCCAGCAGCGCCACGGAGCGCTCCCCTGCGGGCTCGCGTTCCATCAGGAACAGCACGCCGGCTTCGCCGATGTTGATGCCGCGGCGGTTGGCAGAGAAGGGCAGGCACAGCAAGTCGTCGATGGCTTCCAGCGTGGCGAAGCCGTTGATGGTCAGGCGGCACAGGGTGTCCGCGCCGCCGCAGACCACGGCGTCGCACAGGCCCGAGGCGAGCAGGCGGCGCGCGGACAGCATGGCGCGGGCGCTGGAGGTGCAGGCCGTGGACAGCGTGTAGGCGGGGCCGGTGGCGCCCAGCCAGTCCGCGAAAAAGGCGGCGGGGGACGACAGCGCCTGGCGGCGGTAGTCGTAGCCGTCCGGCCATGCGCCCTGCGCCGCCAGTTGGCGGAAGGCCGGCGCATTGTCGTTGACGCCGGAAGTGCTGGTGCCCAGCACGACGGCGACGCGGCTGGCGCCATGGCGGGCCACGGCGGCGCGCAGTTGCGGTTCGATCTGCAAAGCGGCGGCCAGCAGCAATTGGTTGTTGCGGCTGTGGTGATGGGCGGGCAGCGTGTCGGGGATGGGCGGCAGCGCGTCCGCATGGCCGCCCAGCGTCAGCGTGCGGCCATGGACCCAATCCGGCTGCGGGCGCATGCCCGAGGTGTCGCCGGCGAAGGCGGCGCGGGCTACCGCGTCGATGCCGGCGCCCAGCGCGCACACCACGCCGGGCGTACCCAACCAGGTGTTCATGGCTGCTCCTTCAAGGGCGAGATCCGCCAGGTGACCTGGTCGGCAGTGGTGATGATGAACGTGCCGGTCTGCGCGGCCTGCGGCCAGCGCACGCTCCAGCGCGAACCGCCGCGGTCCAGCAGTTCGCGTTGCGCCGCGCCATCGTCCTCGCGGCTGGCGCGCCAGTTGCCGGCGCCGTAGGCCGCATCCAGTTCCGCTTCGGGCGTCCACGCGAAGATCAGGGCGGCGAACAGATCGCGCGCCCCGGCATTGGGCCGCAGGAAGCCGTCGTTGCGCCATTGGCCGCGTTCCAGCATCTGGCGCGCCTGCGGCACGCCCATGGGATCGAACAGGGACCAGCGCAAGGCGGCGCCTTCGCGCTGCACCACCAGCAGCGCGTCCAGCGGCGGCTGGCCGGCGACGGCCTGCACCACATGCAGCTGCCGCGGCAGCGTGAAGTCCGCGTTGCCCGCCGGCAATGGCGGCGCGCCCGCGCAGCCCGCCAGCAGGGCAAGCGCCAGCAGCGCGCCCAGGGTGCGCGCGGCGGACAGGAAGGAGGAGCGGGTGGCGGCCATGGTCGGGATCAGGCGGGCAGCGGCTGCGCTTCGGCGCCGCGGCAAAGTTCGCTCAGCATGCGCAGGCGGCGCTGCGGGTTGGCGACGAAGGGGTTGTTCCGGTCCCAGGCGTAGCCCGCCAGGATGGAGCTGATCATGCGCCGGATCTCGGGCTGCGCGTTCTCGTAGAAGACCACATCCTGGAATTCCCCGCTGTACCAGCCCTGGACATAGGCGCGGAAGGTCTCCACGCCCACCATCAGCGGATCGGCGAATTCGGCCTGCCAGTCGACCTGCGCACCGGTCAGTTGGCGGTGCAGCGCGTCGGCCGCCAGCTTGGACGAGCGCAGGGCGATGGTGACGCCCGAGGAAAACACGGGGTCCAGGAATTCCGCCGCGTTGCCCAGCAGCGCGTAGCCGGGGCCGTGCAGCTGCGTCACGCTGGCCGAATAGCCGCCGATGGTATTGGCGGGCGTGTCCCAGACGGCGTTCTTCAGGACGCGCCTGAGATTGGGCGCGGCGTCGGCCATCTCGCGCAGCGTCGCCATCAGGTCCTGGCCGGGGCCGCCGAAGAGGTTTTCGCCGCCCACGACGCCGAACGAGCAGCGGCCGTTGGAGAAGGGGATCAGCCAGTACCAGATGCCGCGTTCTTGCGGGTGCACGCTGATCAGGATCTTCTCGCGGTCGAAGCCGGGGTCGTCGATGCGGTCCTCGATATGGGCGAAGATGGCCTTGCGCGGCGGCATCGACGACGGGCGCTCCAGGTCCAGCAGGCGCGCCAGCACGCGGCCGTAGCCGCTGGCATCGAGCACGAACCGGCTCTGCACCTGGTAGGACGCGCCATCGGCGCCGCGCACATCCAGCAAGGGGGCGTCGCCGTCGAAATCGGCCGCCGTCACTTCCTGCAGGTAGCGCACTTCCACGCCCTGGCGGGCGGCGTCGTCCGCCAGCACTTTGTCGAAGTGCGCGCGCTGCACCTGGAACGTGGTGCCGGGGCCGGGGCTGAACTTGTCGCGGAAATCGAAGTGGGTATAGCGCTCGCCGCAGGCAAACGCCGCGCCGTTCTTCACCTGGAAGCCGGCGGCCTGCACCGCCGGCAGCATGCCCGCTTCTTCCACGAATTCCAGGCAATGGGCGAGCAGGCTTTCGCCGATGGAAAAACGCGGAAACTGCTGGCGTTCCAGCATCAGGACGTCATGTCCTTGGCGCTTCAACAGGGCGGCGGCGACCGCGCCTGCCGGCCCCGCTCCTATGACTACGACTTCGCGATGTTCCATGCCGGGTATTTCCTTTTAGTTATTGAAAGCAGGATGCGGCGCGGCGGCGCGCGGCGGATTGATCCATGGCGCCCACAGCAGCGAGAAGGCCACGCCCAGCGCGACCGCCAGCCCGAAGTTGGCGATGGCGGGCGTCTGGCTGACGGCGAGCAGGCCGAAGGACAGCAGCGTGGTGGCGGCGCCCAGCAGGATGCCGACCAGGCTGGCGGCCGCGCCCGCGACCCGCTCGTACATGAAGATGGCGTAATCCACGCCGATGGCCGACACCAGCAGCAAACCGAACAGGCTGAACAGGGTGAGCGGCTGGCCCAGATAGCCCAGCGCGGCCAGGCTGCATGCGGTGGCCGCGAGCGGCACGGCCAGGATGCGCCAGGCGGCGGCCCGGCCCAGAGTCAGCAGCAGCAACAGCGCCGCGACCCCATAGGACAGCAGCTTGAGCTCGGCGGCTTCGATGCGCGTGGCCGCGAACATGCGATTCAGTTCGCCGCTGCGGTCCACCAGCGTGACGTCCGGGGCAACCCGGGCGATGGCCTCGAGCGCGGACGCGTCGCGCAGGCCCAGCAAGGTCACCATGCCTGCGGCCTGCCCTTCACGCACGCCCAGCCACAGCGGCCGCCAGCGTTCGGCCAGCGGGCCTTGCAGCGCGTCTTCGATGGCCTGCGGCGGCAGCGCGGCCATGGATTGCAGTTCCAGGCGCAAGGCGGCGTAGGGGATGCCGATGTCGGTAAGCGGCTTCCAGGCGTCGGGCTGCCCGGCCAGGCTGGCCAGCGTCGCGCCCAGCGCCTTCTGGTCGGCGGCCGGCGAGACCAGCTGGCTCAAGGCGTTGTAGGCGGCGAGATCGCCGCGCGCGACCAGCGCATCCAGCGCCTGCGACACCCGCGCCTGCCTGCGCAGCAGCTCGTCGGCGTCGGGCGCGCGCACCAGGAAGAACTGGCTGGTCGGCATGAAGCCGGTGATTTCGCCGATCTGCCGGGCCTGCTGCAGCAAGGGCGCGGGCAGGCTCAGCCATTGCCGCAGATCGTCCTGGATGCTCAGCCGGCTGATGCCGCCGGCAGTGGCGGCGATAAGGGCCAGGGCGCCCAGCCACAGCGCGGCGCGGCGTCCGGCCAGGCGCTGACGCGCGTGCAGCGCGGCCTCGGCAAAACGCAGCAGCGGCTGCCAGGGGCGGGGCCGCCAGCCGTCCATCCAGGCCGGCAACTGGCACACGGTGCAGGCGTAGGCGCCCAGCAGGCCGGCGGCCGAGAACACCGCGGTCTGCGTCAGCGCGGGGAATGGGGTGAACGCCAGCGCGACGTAGCCGACCAGGCTGGCTGCCAGGCTGATGGTCAGCCCGGGCAGGACGCGCCGCAGCGCGGGCCAGGCCTGCCAGTCGGCCATGCCATAGCTCTTGCCGAGCCAATGCATGGGGAAATCCACCGCTACGCCGATCAGGCTCGCGCCGATCACCAGGTTCAGGACGTGGATGGAGCCGAACACTGCCACGCAGGCCACCGCGCCGGTCAGCAGCCCGACGGCGACCGGCACGAAAGCCAGCAGCGCGCGCACGCGCCGCAGCGCCAGCAGCAGGACCAGCACGATGCCGATGGTGGCGCCGGTACCGATCCAGCTGCTTTCGGCAACCGCTTGCGCCCGGCCCGCGGCGGCGTACAAGGGGCCGCCGGCCACCAGCAGCTCGGCGCCGGCCGCGCCGAGCGCCGCGCGGTCCTGTTCGAGCTGCGCGGCGATTTGTTGGGGCGCGGCCGCGTCGAACGCATCGCCGCGGGTTTCTGCGCGCACCAGCATCCAGCGTCTGCCAGCATGTTCGGCCTGCAGGGTGCCCGTGCCCATGTCGTACTGCACCGCGCCGCCTGGGCGCAGCGCCTGTTCGGCGCGGCGCGTCAGGCCCAGCCAGTCCTGGTCCGCCGGCACCAGGCCCGAAGATGAAAATGGATCGGACAGCTCGCGTGCGCGGCGCTGGGCGTAGGCTGCGGGATCGGTCTCGAGCTGATGCCGGTCGGCCGCCGGCAGCATGGCCAGCCGGCCCGCCAGCAGTTGCGCGCGCAGCGCGGGCACGTCGATTTGCAGTTCCACCTGCACGGAAGAAAACAGGCCGCTGTCGGTCCAGCGCTGCGCCAGCAGGCGCGCGGGGGCCGCGGCATCCGCGCCGGCGTTTGCGCTTTGAGTCGCGACCAGCGCGATGAGCTGGCGCGACAGGGGCTCCTGGATGCGGGCCTCGGCCAATTGGCGCGTGGCGTCGGCGCCGGCCTGGGGCACCAGCTCCATCAGGTTGGCCGACACCGGCCAGCCGTGGCGGCTTTGCCAGGCGCCGGCGCAGAGAATCAGCAGCAGCCCCAGCTTGAACAGCCGCGGCAGCCAGCGCTCAATCGGCGAACGCACGTTGCTCCTCGGCGGTCAGGGCCTGGGCGGCCTGCGCATCCGTCATTTGCAGCACGCTGCGGTCGCCCTGCGTCTCGCGCAGTTCGATGCGGTCCACCAGCTTGCCCCCGTTGATCTGGATGTTGTCGAAGATCTGGCGCAGCAGGACCGAGCGCGGCGTCAGCAGCAGCTGCCAGGCATCGGCGTCGCCAGTGAGCGCCAGGTCGAAGTTTTCGCGCAGCCCGGCGGTGTCGCCTGCCAGCACGGACAGGAACAGCCGGTTCTCGCGGCCGGCGCCGGAATGCTGCGGCAGAGCCTGCCATTTGCCGGCTTCGTCGCGCCGGGAGATGCCGCGGGCGTCGATGCGCAGGTCCTGCGCGATCGGCGTGCGCAGCAGCCACAGCAGGCCCTTGCCCGCCGCCAGCGTGAAATCGCCGCGGCTGGTCAGCGGCTGCGGCAGCGAGCGCAGGAACTTCTGTTGCACGAAATGGCCGCGCACCACCGGCGTGGCGTTCAGCTGCGTTTGCAGGTCGGCCAGGTCGAAGGCGCGGGCGCCCAGCGGCAGCAGGGCCAAGGCCAGCAGGGCGCACAGGCGGCGTATGAAAACCAGGCGGCGCGTCATGCGGGCGTCTCCATCGATTGCAGCTTGCGTTGCACGGCATCGACCAGCGCGGCGGGCGAGGTCAGCTGCATCTCGCGGGTCTGGATGCAGACCGCCACCTGTTCGGACGTGGCCCGCGTCAGGCGCTGGCCGCTGGCGGCGTCCAGGATCAGGTAGTTGATCTTCAGCCGGTGCTCCCATTCCACCAGTTCGGCGCGCACCTTCAGGCGCTGGCCGAATTGTGCGGGCTGCGCGTAGCGCAGATGCAGGTCGATCACCGGCCAGGCGTAGCCGCTGGCGCGCATGGCGTCGTAGTTGTGTCCCAGCAGGTCCAGCAGTTCGCAGCGGGCCTGTTCCAGATACTTGACGTAGTGTCCGTGCCAGACGACGTTTAGCGGATCCACGTCGAAGAAGGGCACACGGATTTCGACTTCAGCGCCAATGGCGCCCCGTTTACGCATCGTCTTTCCAGAAAGGGTAGAAGTTGAACCATTGCAGCGGCGCCAGGCGGCAGTGTGCGGCCAGGCGGTCGGCGTAGCGCTGGGCCAGCTCGGCGATCCGGGCCTGGCGCGTGGCGCGCGTCCATTCGATGCCGTCCGACAGGCGCTCCATCGCCACGCGGTAGCGCGCGCCGTGGCGCGTGCAGAACAGCAGGTTGACCGGGCAGCGCAACAGGCCGGCCAGCAGCCAGGGGCCTTGCGGCAGCAGCGCGCTGGCGCCCAGGAAGTCCACGGGCGCGCAACGGTCGCCCTGCAGCGGCACGCGGTCGCCGGCGATGGCCAACCATTCGCCGCGGTCCAGGCGTTGCGCCAGGTCCAGCATGGCGGGAGCATCCAGCTCGCTGACCTGGATCATGCGCAGCCCGCCGCCGGCCTCGTGCAGCAGGCGGTTGAAATGAACCGCGTGCTTGTCGTGCACCAGCACATTGAGTTTCAAGGTGCCGCTTTGCTCCGCCAGCGCGCGGCAGACCTCGATATTGCCCAGGTGCGAGCCGACCAGGATCTGGCCGCGGTTCCTGCCCATTTGCGCGTGCAGGCCGTCAGGGTCGGAGATGTCCAGATGGGCCATCGTGATCTTGCCCTGCCAGACGTCCAGCTTGTCCAGGATGGCGTTGGCGAACGCGAGGTACTGGCGGTAGACCGGCATGTGGCGCGGCAGCGGTTCGGCCAGCGCGCCGGATTGCGCCAGCCGGCGCTGGTAGGCCGCGATCGAGCGCCGGGCGCGGCCGCCGCTGACATAGAAATACAGCACGACCAGCCAGACCACGGGCGCGACCAGGCGGCGGCCCAGAGTGCGTGCGGCCCAGGCCGTCAGGCGCATCAACAGGGCGCTGCCGCGTTCGGGCTGATCGGCCCAATGCTGATCGGCGGCGCTCATGGACGCGGACCTCCGGCAAGCCGGCGCCACAGCAGCGCCGGCGAGCGCGCCAGCATGCCGAAGAAGAGGCCCGCGTGCATGCGGCTGATCAGCAGGTTGTCGCGCAGGCCCTTGAAGTGCGAGATGCCGTCTTCCGGGTAGGCCACGCGCGTCGGCAGCCAGACCATCGCGACGCCGCGCCAGTGCAGCCGTACCAGGACGGCGATGTCGAAATCCATGCGCCGGCCCACGCGCGCGCCGTCGATCACGGGCAGCGCCGCGGCCAGCGGGTAGACGCGGAAACCACACATGGCGTCGGGGATGTCGAGCGAAAGCGTATTGATCCAGACCCACACGCGCGTCAGCCAGCGGCCATAGAGACGGCTGCGCGGCACGTCGTCGCCATATAGCGGCGCGCCGCAAACGAGGGCTTCGGGCCGGGCGCGGGAGGCCGCCGCGAAGGCCGCCGCGTCCGTCAGGGCGTGCTGACCGTCGGCGTCGACCTGCAAGGCATGGGTATAGCCCAGCGCCGCCGCCGCGCGCAGCCCGTCCTGCACCGCCGCGCCTTTGCCGCCGTTGACCGCGCGCCGCAGCAGATGCGTATGCGGTTGGGCGGCCAGCGCATCCAGCGCGGCGGCGCAAGACGGTTCGGAGCCGTCATCCACCAGCACGCAGGGCAAGCCTTGCGCCACAAGCTGCGCGTGCACCGCGGCGACCGTGGCGCCGTGGTTGTACACGGGAATGAGCGCGCAGAGCTTATGCGGGGCCATGGCCGCCTGCCTGCAGAATGCGGCCGGAAGAGCAGGGCGCGCCGTTGACCGTGTAGGCGAAATACAGCTTCTGCTTCGAGGCGTCCCATTTGAGCGCCAGCATGGCGGTATCGCCCGGACGCAGCAGGCGCTGGAATTTCAGGGCTTCCATGCCGGCGAAACGCAGCTCGGGATGGAGGTCGCGTTGTGCCAGCGACATGGCCCAGCCGATCTGGACAACCCCGGGCACAACGGGAGCAGTGGGGAAGTGGCCGCTGAAATGCGCCAGGTCGCAGGGGATTTCCAGCCGGTAGCGGCGTTCGTGATCCGCCAGGCGCGGCAGTTCCAGCGCCTCGGGCGCTAGCGGTCGGGGGCCCGCGGCCGCTTCGAACACGCTGCGCGGCAGCTTGCCCTGGGCGTTGGCAGGCAGTTGCGCGAAGAAGCGCCAGGTGCGCGCGCAGCGCATCCACTAGCGCCTTGCGGCCCTGGTTGCGCAAGGCATGCAGGCCGCCGGCCGACAGGGCGACCAGCGCGGCAAGGCGCGAGGTCCCGGCCAGACCTCCCAGGCGCGCTTCGGCGACGTAGGAATGGCGCGCCAGCGCCTGTTCCAGCATGGGCAGGGAAATGCGCTTTTCCTCGATCTTCACGATGCGGTCGAGGCGGCCGAGCAGCCGGAAACCGTCATGCGCAAGCTCCGCGCCGTCGGCGGTCTGCGCCTCGGCCGGATTGACCCATGGCGATTGCACGCGCAGCGCGCCTTCGGCGTTTAGGTCGACGGCCACGCCGGGCAGCGGCTGCCAGGGACTGTCGCCTTCGCGCCAGGCGACGGCGCCGGTTTCGGAGCTGCCGTAGATCTCGCTGGGGCGCAGTCCCAGGTGCTGTGCGATATGGTCGGATGCGTCGCTGGGCAATTCGCCGCCGGACGAGTGGATGCGGGTCAGGCGGCCGCGCAGCTGGTCCCAATCCAGCCGCTGTCCCAGGCGGCGCAGCAGCGCCGGGCTGGCGATCCAGGTGCAGGCCGGATGGCGCAGGCTGGCCTGCTGCAGCTCTTCCGGATAGAGGCGCTGCGGCCGGTCCAGCTGGCGCCCGGCGCACAGCGGCCACAGCACCCTGAAGGGCAGGCCGTACATGTGTTGCGCCGATACGCTGCCCAGCACGGGGCCGCGCGCATCCGGCCATTGCTGCTGCAGCGCGCGGACTTCGTCCATCAGTTGCCGCCAGTGCTTGGCGATATGTTTGGGCGTGCCGCTGGATCCCGAAGTGCACAGCACCAGCGTCAGCGCAGGGTCCAGTTCGGCGGGCGCGAGCGGTGCGTGGCCTTGCAGCTCGGCCAGCCGGCACAGTCGCTCGGCCGGCAGCGGCAGATCAGTGTCGCTCAGCCAGGCGTCCACCATGGCGTCGAGCGTGGCGCAGGTCTGCGCCTGGGCGTCGCCCGGCAGCACCGCGACCACGCCGGCGCGCCAGCATGCGAACAACGCGACGGCCATGCGGGCGGCGTCCTCGAACCAGATCGCGACGCGTTGCAGCTGCCTCGCTTGCAAGGCGCCCGCGGCCTGCAGGCTGGCGCGAGCAAACGCCTCGCGCGTCAGTGGCGGCTCGTCGGCGACCAGCGCATCGGCCAAGTCAGGCGGGGCGGGCAGCAGCAGCTGCGCGAGATCGGTCCAGGCCATGCGTTACGCCGCCTTGGCGGCGGCGGGGCGCAGCAGCCATTCGCCCGCCAGCAGCAGGCCCATCAGCACATAGCTCACGGCGCCGTTGTAGACGGTCCACCAGCTCCAGGGTCCCCAGGCCGCAAGGGCCGCCGCCACACTGCCGTTCAGGGCGAAAAAGGCGCACCACACGCGGGTGACATTGCGGGTATAGCGCACGCCTTCGGGCGGCAGATCTGGGTGGCGCAGCCGGGCCAGTTGCTCGATCACGGGGCGGCCGCGCCGCAGGCTGGCGCCGAAGATAGCCAGCATCATGCCGTTGACCAGCACGGGATACCAGCGCAGCCAGTCTTGCGAATTCGAAACGGCCAGGACCAGGCAGAAGGCCACCGCCACAGCGGGCAGCAGGCGCGCGCCCGGCCGGGCGGCATCCGCGGTCAGGCCGCGCGCCAGCCACAGCAGGGCCAGCGGCAGCGCCAGCCAGGCGGCGCTTACCCGTCCCAGCGCCGCGTGGACGGCGAAGGGATAGGCGATGCCGGCCACGGCCAGGGCTGCCGCCACGCCGCGTCTCATGCGGCGGGATCCTGTTTCTGGCACATGGCCTGCACCACGTCCTCGACCGTGCGCACGGTGCGGAAGTCGTTGGCGTCGAGCTTGCGGCCGGTCTGGCGGCGCACATGGTCGATCAGGTCGATGGCGTCGATGCTGTCGATCTCCAGGTCCGTGTACAGGTTTGCTTCGGGCGTGATGCGTTCAGGTTCGATCTCGAACAGTTCGACCAGCGCGCCGCGCAGCGTGTTGAAGATTTCGTCGCGGGTATGCATCCTGGACTCCGTATCCTTTAGGCGCGGCGTTGCGCGGTGACAAACTCGGCCAGCTTGGCGATGCTGGCGAAATGCTCGCGCATGTTGCGCGTCTCGGGATCGATGGTGATGCCGTACCGCTTTTGCAGCGCGAGGCCCAGCTCCAGGGCGTCCACCGAGTCCAGCCCCAGTCCGTCGCCAAAGAGGTGGGCGTCGCTGTCGATATCGTCGGGCGCGATGTCTTCCAGGCCCAGCGAGTCGATGACGAGGGTCTTGAGTTCAAATTCCAGTTGGTTCATCCGGTCAGGACTCCACTTCCACCGCCCGAGGCGGTTGTTCATTCATGATGGCGCCGGCAGGCGCGGCGGGCGCCAGCTCGGCTTCGAAATAGGCGTGCAGGTAATCGTTCATCTTGCGTCCGGCGATGGGCAGCGGATGCGCGCCGCTCCAGGAGGCGGGATCGATGTCCTCGCCCACGCGGATCACATAGCGCATGCGGCAGGGCGGAATCCGGTACCAGGGCTCGCCCTTGGTCAGGCTGCGGGGATTCATGCTGATGACCACGGGCGTGACCACGCGCGCGCCGCGCAGCGCGATGGCGCAGGCGCCGCGATGAAAGCGCGGCATGGCGTCGCGCGGCGTGCGCGTGCCTTCGGGAAAGACGATCAGGGTTTCGCCCGCGCGCAGCACGTCGGCGGCGCGGTCGAACATGTCGAAGCTTTCGTCGTTGGTGATGTAGCCGGCATTGGCCACCGGGCCGCGGGTGAACGGGTTGGTGGCCAGGCCGTGCTTGACGATGCAGTTGGCGTTCTTGACGTGGCCGACCAGGAACACCACGTCCAGCAGCGAAGGGTGGTTGGCCAGGATCATCTGTCCGGGCTTGCCGAGGCGTTCGGCGCCCTTGAATTCCACGGTCAGGATGCCGGTGCGGACCATGAAGCGGATGAACAGGCGGAAGGTGCCGTTCAGCGCGCCGCGCGCGCGGCGCTGGCGGTCCGCCTTGTCGCCGGGCAGCAAGCGCTGGGGCGGGAACACCAGCACGCGCAGCAGCACGCCGCCCAGCCCGAAAAGGGTAAAGGCCATGCCGGTGGCGAACAGACGCCAGAGCCAGAAGTCCTGCCGGGGAGGCGTGGCGCTAGTCATGCCGTGCGTGTCCAGGTCCATAGTCGGGAGCGGTTGGCGTGGCGCCAGTCGGGCGTGCGCAGCAAGAGGTGGCGCAGCAGGTTCAGGGGATTGGGCCAGGCCTGCGCGCTGTCGGCGGCATCCGGCGCCTGCGGGTCCAGGGCCAAGGTCCAGTCGGCGCCGGGCTGCAGATGCAGGGCGACCGCATAAGCGTAGGGCGCGTCATCCACCCAGGGGGCGTAAGCTGCGGGCGGCCGTTCCTCGGCCAGCACCACGAGCACGTCCTGGTGGCCGGCGTCGAACAGCATCGACGCCTCGATGCAGGCGTGCTCCAGGCCGTCGTCTTCCACCGACAAGGCCACGGATTCAGTGGTCTCGCGGCGTATGATCGACCACTGCGCGGCGATGGCGTTGTGGACCGACAGGCCGAAGGCCGTGGGCGACAGGGGTTCGTGCGCCGCCAGCGCTTGCAGCAGGCCGAAGTTGCGGGTGGTTTCGCCATGGCGGGAGGCAAACACCAGCGGCATGGGCGGGCGTCCCTCGGCCAACGGCCACGCGCACTCGAACACCCCGCGAGCCAGCGGGCTCAGGCGGCGGCGTTGCAAGGGAGGCAGGAAGTCCAGGCGGGGCGGATTCTGATTTCCGATCGGGCAGAACGGATGTTCGGCCCATTTCAACCAGTCGCCGGGGCCATCGATTCCTTGCGCCCAACCCTGCCATTGCGCGATCGAAAACGTCAACATAGCGCGCGATTCTACTATGGCGATGTCAGGCCATTTTGATTTAAAACGTTACATAATACACAATATTTCCTTTGTTTCTTACACTTCAGCTTGCTATTTGTTACTTTCTCCCGTGAACGTTCAGGAACTTTTAATCTGGTGGGCGGACAAAGGCGCGGCTGCGGGTTACCGCAGCCAGGAGCTGTCAGCGGAGGACGCCGCGCGCGCACAAGCGCTGCGCAGCCCGAAGGCGCAGCTCGATTGGCGGGTCAGCAGGGCTTTGCTGCAAGAGATCAGGCAGGCCATGCCGCCTGCGACCCTGTCGCTCAGCCACAGCGGCGGCCACGCGGTCTGCGCGTCCGCCCCGGCCGGGTGGCAGTTGGGCGCCGATCTGGAGCGAGTGCGGCCGCGCGAGGTCTTGCGCCTGGCCGAGTGGGTATGCGCGCCGGCCGAGCAAGCCACGCTGGCTGGCCTGGAAGGCGCAGCCCAATTGGAACGCTTTTATCTCTTGTGGACGCTGAAGGAAGCCTTCATCAAGGCGGCCGGACTGGATTTCCCTGCGGACATGGCTTCGGTAGGCCTGGACTTCGGCGGCAAGGCGGAATGGCGCCTGCGTGCGCCGCCGGGGCAGTGGCGCGCCTGTTCATGGCGCCTGGGCGAGGACTGGATCGCGTCCGTGGCGTGGCGCGGACAGGCTGGCGGCGCCACGCGTCCCCAATGGCGCGCGGGGACCGATTGCGTGTTACCGCCGCTTGCCATCCTGGGCGCATGGGCCAGCGGGCCGGATTGAATCGCCCGGGGTTTTTCAGTGGGCATTTAAAGATGTATTATAAATGCATGTTTAATGGCGATTCCGATCGCGCCACAAGGAGCAGTTGATGTTGAGTCCCCAAATCCGCGCCCTGGTCAAGGGCACGGCGCCCGTTCTCAAGACGCACGGCGTCGCGCTGACCAAGCATTTCTATGCCCGCATGTTCAAGCACAACCCCGAGCTCAAGCATGTCTTCAACCAGGGCCACCAGGCTGGCGGCGAGCAGCAGCAGGCGCTGGCCGGCGCGGTCGCGGCTTACGCCGAGCACATCGACGATCCTTCGGTGCTGATGCCCGTGGTGACGCGCATCGTGCACAAGCATGTCAGCCTGGGCATCCGGCCCGAGCACTACCAGATCGTGGGCAAGCATCTGCTGGCCTCCATCAGCGAAGTGCTGGGCGAGGCAGCCACGGAAGAGCTGGTGGCGGCCTGGGCCGCGGCCTACGGCCAACTGGCCGACCTGCTGATCGCCGAAGAGGCGCGCCTGTACGCGGAGTCGGCCGCCAAGCCGGGCGGTTGGACGGGCTGGCGCGCGTTCCGCGTGGTGGGCAAGCAGCGTGAAAGTGCCGAGATCACGTCCTTCTACCTGGCGCCGGCCGATGGCGGCGAAGTGCCTGCCTACCGTCCCGGCCAGTACGTGTCGGTGCGCGTGTTCGTGCCCGAACTGGGCCTGATGCAGCCGCGCCAGTACAGCCTGTCGGACGCGCCGGGCCAGGACCGCCTGCGCATCTCGGTCAAGCGCGAAGCCGCTGGCGCCGATACGCCGGCCGGCCGGGTTTCCAACGCCCTGCATGACCGCCTGGAAGAGGGCGGGGTGCTGGACGTGGCGCCGCCCCAGGGCGACTTCCATCTGCGCGAGGAAGGCAGCGCGCCGGTGGTGCTGCTGAGCGGCGGCGTGGGCCTGACGCCCATGGTCTCCATCCTGAACCATCTGGTGGGGTTGAACGACGAACGCCAGATCCGTTTCGTGCACGGCTGCCGCAACAACTCGGTCCACGCCATGCGCGATCACGTCAACAGCATCGCTGCCGAACGCGCCAACGTGCGCAAGGCGGTGTTCTACGAGGAGGTCGGCCACGGCGACCAACCTGGCCGCGACTACGACTACGCCGGCCGGGTGGATCTGAACGCCATCCGCGACGAAGTCATCGTGCCCGGCGCGGACTACTACCTATGTGGCCCGGCCGGCTTCATGCGCGCGCAGCGCGAAGCCTTGACCGGCCTGGGCGTGCCCGCCGACCGCATCCATGCCGAAGCCTTCGGCAGCGGCGGCGCGCCCGCCTGAGCGGTGTATCCTGGCGGCCTGAACTTTCGGGCCGCCAGCGTCCATCCCTTTCGTCCCAGCCATGCAACTGACCCGATTCACCGATTTCGGCCTGCGCGTCCTGATGTACCTGACGCAATGCCGCGACCGGTCCGCCGCCGTCACCATTCCGGAGATCGCCGACCGCTTCAGCGTGTCGCGCAATCATCTGGTGAAGGTGGTGCACTTCATGGCGCAGCAGGGTTGGGTCAGCACCTCGCGCGGCAAGGGCGGCGGCCTGCGGCTGTCGCAGTCCGCCGACCGCTACCGGCTGGGCGACCTGATCCGGCAGCTGGAGCAGCAGGGGCCGCTGATCGACTGCCGCGAACCTCCCTGTGCGCTGGACGGCGCATGCCGGCTGTCCGGCGTGCTGGCGCAGACCTTGCAGGCCTTCTACGAGGCGCTCAACGGCTACACCCTGGCCGACCTGGTGCGCGATCCCACGGCCGCCGCCATCATCAAGCTGCATCGCGCCGCCTGAGGCGGGGCATGATGTTTTGTTATGGACCCTGCGGAGTTTGGCATTTGCCGGACGGGCGGGGCGCGTCCCAGAATAGCGTCGTGTCCCTGTCTTTCTGGATCTAAGAGTATGCGGGTTTGCGTAATCGGCGCTGGCGTCGTGGGCGTCACGTCGGCCTATTTCCTGGCGCGCCAGGGCCATGACGTGGTGCTGGTGGACAGCCAGGCGCGTCCGGCCGAGGTCTCCAGCTACGCCAATGGCGGTCAGCTCAGTTATAGCTACGTGGCGCCTTTGGCCGGTCCGGGCGTGCTGCCCAGCGTGCCGGGCTGGCTGCTGCGCGAGGACTCCCCGCTGCGTTTCCGGCCCAGGCTGGATCCCCATCAATGGCGCTGGTGCCTGCAATTTGCGCTGGCGTGCCGGGCCTCGGTGGCCAAGGCTTCCACGGTCCAACTGGCTGGCCTGTCCTATCTGAGCCGGGACGTCATGCACTCGCTGCTGGAGCAGGAAGATCTGGATTTCGGCCATCTGAAGAACGGCAAGCTCATCGCCTACCGCAGTCCGGCCTTGCTGGACAAGGCGCGCGCGCTGGTGGCGTACCAGGCCGACCTCGGCGCTGAACAGCAGGTGCTGGACGCGGCGCAGACCCTGGCGCTGGAACCCGCGCTGGCCGGCATGGGCGCAAGCCTGGCCGGCGCCATCTACACCCCCAGCGAAGAAGCGGGCGACTGCCGCCAGTTCACCGAGGCGCTGTTCGACCGCCTGCAGACCATGGCCAACGTGCAATGCGTCATGTCCAATCCGGTATCGGGCCTGCAGCGCGAAGGCCGCCGCATCGTGGCGGTGAACACGCGCGACGGCGACATCGGCGCTGACGCCATCGTGCTGGCCACCGGTATCGGCACGCGCGCGCTGCTCAAGCCGCTGGGCCATGACGTGCCGCTGTATCCCTTGAAGGGCTACAGCCTGAGCGTGCCGCTGGCCGAGGACGACGACTCGGTGGCGCCGCGCATCAGCGTCACGGACTACGAACGGCGCATCGTCTATGCCCGCGTGGGCGGCGTGCTGCGGATCGCGGCCATGGTCGACATCGGCAGCGCCGATGCCGACATCGACACGGCGCGCATCGGGCTGCTCAAGCGCCAGGTGCACGAGGCGTTTCCGGCGCTGGACCTGCGCCAGGCGGCGCCTTGGGCGGGGCTGCGTCCGGCCACTCCCACCAGCAAGCCGCTGATCGGACGCAGCCATGCCGCCGATAACCTGTGGCTGAACATCGGGCAAGGCGCGCTGGGCTTCACCCTGGCCTGCGGCAGCGCCGCGCTGTTGACGGCCCAGATGGGCGGGCTGGAGCTGCCGCTGGATCCGGCGCCATTCCGCCCCTGATACGGCGATGTCCATTTTGCGATAGTGCCTGCCTTTTCATCGGCAGACGGACTGGATCGCGCTCAATAGGATAGCGATACTCCACCTCCTGCGTAGCCCCAACGGGCGCCGCAAGCGGCCGGAGACCATCCCTCATCCTCCGAGCGCAACCACCATGTCCTACCTGTTTCCGTTGTTCGCCATTCTGTTCTGGGCGGGCAACGTCATCGTCTCCAAGATGGCCGCCAGCGCCATCTCGCCCACTGCCATCACCTTCTACCGGCTGGTGCTGGCCCTGTTCCTGATGGGCCTGTTCACGGCCGGCCCGGCCTGGCGCAACCGCAAGACCATCCTGCGCCATTGGCCCAAGCTGGCGCTGTACGGCGCCCTGTCGTCGGCGGTATTCCAGGCGCTGTCCTATCGCGCCGCCGAAACCACCACGGCGACCAACATGGCCATCCTGACCGCGCTGATTCCCTTGCTGAGCATGCTGCTCAGCGTGGTGATCCTGCGGGATCCGCTGACCCTGGGCATGGCCGCTGGCGGCGCGCTGTCGTTCCTCGGCCTGCTGTACCTGGTGGGCCAGGGCGACATGCTTAGCGTGTTCCAGCACGGCATCCACGTCGGCGACGGCCTGATGCTGCTGGCTGCCTTGTCCTACGCGCTGTACGGAGTGTTGCTGCGCCACTGGAAAGTGCCGCTGCCGGCCTGGCAGTCCACCTTCGTGCAATCGATCTTCGCGCTGCTCTACATGCTGCCGCTGTACCTGCGCGTGCCGGCGGCGCAGGCTGCGCTGGACATGAACACGGTGCCGCTGATCCTGTACGCGGGCATCTTCTCGTCGGTGCTGCTGTCCTTCCTGTGGATCGAAGGCGTGCAGCGGCTGGGGCCCAACCGCTGCAGCATCTTCATCAACCTGCTGCCGCTGTTCACCGCGCTGGCCGCCTTCGTCATGCTGCGCGAGCAACTGCACATGTACCACCTGCTGGGCGGCGCGGTGACGCTGGCCGGCGTGCTGCTGGCGCAGACGGTGCAGCGCCCGCTGTTCGGTCGCGCCCGCACGCTGGCGCTGGACTAGGAAGTTTCACTGGCGTTCAAGACGGGCGCGCGCGGTACCGGCACAGTGGCTCTCTTTATAGGGAGAGAGCCCATGAGCATGTTCCAGAGAACGGCGATCGCGCTGGCGCGCAGCCCGGGCGTGGGGCGGGCGATGCGTGCCATGGCGGCCCGCACGTCGCTGGCGGCCCGTTTCGTCGGCGGCGCGGACGTCGACGCCGCGGTCCGCACGGCCGCCAGGCTGCGCGAGGCGCACGGCATCCGCGCCTCGCTCTTCTACCTGGGCGAGTACGTGGACGATCCCGAGGCCATCGAGCACAACGTGGCCCAGACGCTCGGCGCCTGCCGGGCGCTGGAGCACGCAGGGCTGGACGTGCACGTGTCAGTCGATCCCACCGCCATCGGCTATATGCGCGACGACGCGCTGGGCCGGGACAATGCCCGGCGCATCGGCCTGGTGGCGCGCCGGACGGTCGGCCTGGGGCGCGACTGGATGGTGCTGGACATGGAGGATTCCTCCCTCTGCGACCGCACCTGCGCCTTGCATCGCGAACTGCTGCAAGCCGGCATGCCGGCAGGCCTGACACTGCAGGCGCGGCGGCGCCGCACGCCGCTGGACCTGGCCTGGGCGATCCGTCAGCGCACCTCGCTGCGGCTGGTCAAGGGCGCGTTTCCGGAGCGCGCGCTGGACCACGCCGGCCGCGCGCGCATCGACCAGGCCTATCTGGACGCCGCCGCCATCATGCTGTCGCGCGAGGCGCTGGAGTCCGGCTTCCAGCCCGTTTTCGGTACCCATGACGACCGCCTGGCCGGCGCCATCCTGGAGCTGGCGCGGGAGCGCGGCTGGCCGCCAGAAGCCTTCGAATTCGAAATGCTCTACGGCGTGCGTCCGGACTGGCAGCTCGCGTTGCGCCGTTTGGGCTATAACGTCAGGGTCTATCTGCCCTTCGGCGGCGATTGGTGGCCGTATGCCGTGCGCCGCGTGGGCGAGAATCCCCGCAACGCGTGGCTGTTGGCCCGCACGCTCACATCGGACCAGAGCTACTTCGGCTAGGCGCTACATCCTCACTTGTTCATGGCGGTTTCCCAACATATCTGGCATTGCGGCGCCGGCCTGCCCGGCGATGTTTTGATCGCAGACCTGCGCGGCTACCGCTATGCGCCGCATTTCCACGACGCCTGGTCCATCGGCGCCATCGCGCAGGGCCGTTGCGCCTTCACCGTGCATGGCGCGCCGCAGGCCGCGGGCGAGGGCGATCTGGTGGTAATTGCGCCCGGTCAGGTTCATACGGGGGGCACCTCGGACGCGCCGCTGGGGTACCGCATGGCCTATATCGATCCGGACTGGTTCAGGGATCACGAACTCACGTTGTTTGCGGGCGGGGCCAGCCTGGCCGGTCCCGTGATTCGCGATCCGGCGCTCTGCCAGGCCTGGCTGGACGCGCTCACGCCCGATCCCATCGCCGACGCGCAGCGCCGCGAACGCCTCTCCGCCGCCTTGTTCGGCCTGCTGGTGGCACATGCGCAAGCCCGTACGGCGGCGGCAGACGACGCGTCCGATGTCTGCTCGCTGCTGCGCGCGCGTATGGCCTCGGACCCAGCCTGCGCGCCGGACCTGGAGGCCCTGGCGGTGGCGCAGGACCGCCACCGCACCACGCTGGTCAAGCAGTTCGCCCGGCGCTACGGCTTGCCGCCGTTGGCCTGGCTGCGCAACTGGCGGGTGGCGCGGGCCCGGGCGCTGCTGCGCGACGGCCTGGCGCTGGCCGACGCCGCGCATGCCGTGGGTTTCGCCGACCAGGCCCATCTGACCCGCGTGTTCAAGCAGGTCTACGGCAGCACGCCCGGCGTGCTGCGCAGCGCAGGGGCAGGCTCCCAGACATTGCGGGCGCGCGGCGTCTCCACCCGGTAGTCCGAGTACTTGCGGGTAAAGAACGTGGTGCCCAGTTCGGCCGCCGCCTGCAGCGGCTGGCGCGGGTCCGCCGCGATCTCGCCGCGCAGGTTGCCGGCGCCGTGCACGTAGCCGACGAAATCCGAATGGGTATAGCGCGCGTATTCCTGGATCTGGTGCACGATGCCCAGCGCCGCGCCGGGGTAGGTTTCCTCGGATGCCACCGCCAGGCCCAGGCGCTTGCCGGTCATGCGCTGCTTGACCCGTTCCGGTTCGGGTCCCTGGCCGGCATAGTGGCTGAACGAACGGTCGAAGAACGCCTTGGTCTGCGCCGACATGCCGTACCAGTAGATCGGGGTGCAGATCAGCACGCCGTCGGCCGGCAGGAAGTGTTCCAGGAACAGCTCGGAATAGCGGTCGGTCGGCGGGGGCGAGCGCCGCAAGTCCGGCAAAAAGGCCCCGATGTAGTCGTCCAGGAACAGCAGCGTGGCCTGGGTGCCCGCCGCCTCGGCCCCGCGCAGCGCAGCCGCGCCCAGGGCCGCGCTGTTGCCGTCGCGCCGCGGGCTGCCGACCAGGATCAGCAGGCGCTTGTGGGGATGATCTGAATTCATGTTTGATTCCTCTTGTTGGCATGGACGTTTCCATGTGGTGAGGAAAATTCTGTCCTGGCGACTGAAAGGCGACAAATGATGAATCCTTGAATATGATGAATTGATTTCATCCATAGAGCCAGGAATCCATGTTTGCCACGCTACCGGTGACCGCGCTGCGCACCTTCGAGGCGGCTGCCAGATTGCTCAGCTTCAAACTGGCCGCGGCCGAACTGGCGGTCACTGCCACGGCCGTGTCCCATCAGGTCAAGGCGCTCGAGCGGCACGTGGGCTACGCGCTCTTTGAACGCGTGCCGCGCGGCGTGCGCCTGACGGAGAAGGGCGCGCGCCTTTTTGCGGGCGTGCACGGCGCCTTGCTCGATGTGGCGCAGACCCTGGACGCCTTGCGCGCCGCGCCGGCCTCGGGCGCGCTGACCCTGTCCACCACACATTCGTTCGCGGCCCTGTGGCTGGTGCCGCGGCTGGGCCGCTTCTACGCGGCGTTTCCTCAATATCAACTGAACCTGAACACCAGCGCCGAAGCGGTGGACCTGTTGCGCGACGCCAGCGTGGACCTGGCCATCCGCTACAGCCGGGCGCGCTGGCCCGGGCTGCACGCCGCCTGCTCGTTGCAGGAATGGTTCGGCGTCTATGGCGCGCCGACGCTGGCCGCCCGTCCGGGCAGGCGCGCGCCGTCGCTGGTGACCGTGCGCTGGCGCGATTCGCAGCTGTACGAGCAGGGCTGGCAGGACTGGTGCGAGGCCGCCGGCCTGCCGTCCTGGCGCAAGCCGGCGGCGCTGCATGCCTACGAGGAAGAGCACTACGCCCTTCAGGCCGCCATTGCCGGCCAGGGACTGGTGCTGGCCAGCTCCGTCATGGTGTCGGACAGCGTGGCGGCGGGTACCCTGGTGGCGTATCGTCCTGAGGTGCGGGTGGCGGGGGCGGCCTACACCGCGCTGTGCGCGCCGGGCCGCGAACGCCATCCGCCGGTCAAGGCTTTCCTGGGGTGGTTGCGCAAGGAGTTCGAGGCGCAAGCATGAGGCCGGGAAGCATGCGGCTCATATCCTCTGCAACTGGATTGACGCGCCCCTGCACGCGCTTCTACTCTCTTCCCGAAAATCAGCGCGGAGGCCGCGAGGCGTGAATCGATTCCATGAAATGAGCGTGTTCCTGGCGGTGGCCGAGGCACAGAGTTTCGCCGCGGCCGCGCGCCGGCTGGAGATGTCCGCGCCCACCGTCACGCGCAGCGTGTCGGCGCTGGAGCGGCGGTTGGGCGCGTTGCTGCTGGTGCGCACCACGCGCAGCCTGCGACTGACCGAGGCCGGCCAGCGCTATGCCGACGACTGCCGCCGCATCCTCGACGAAGTCGAACAGGCCGACGATGCCGTGGCCGGCGCGATGGCCGCGCCGCGGGGCGCGCTCAGCATCACGGCGCCGGCGTTCTTTGGCGAATTGCACGTGATGCCGGCCGTGCTGGCTTATCTGCGCGCGCATCGCGAAGTCTCCGTGCGCACGCTGCTGGTGGACCGCGTGGTGAACCTGCTGGACGAACGCGTGGACGTGGCGGTGCGCATCGGCGCCTTGCCGGATTCGACGCTGACGGCGGTGCCGGTGGGGCAGGTACGCCGCGTGGTCTGCGCCGCGCCCGCCTTCCTGCGCGAACACGGCGTGCCGCAGGATCTGGAGTCCCTGCCGCGCTTTTGCACGGTCACCGCCGCCATGGAGGGCCGCACGCCGCAATGGCGCTTCCAGCAGGACGGCCAGCCCCGCAGCCTGCGCGTCGATTCGCAGCTGACGGTCACGTCCTTCCAGGCCGCGGTGCTCGCGGCCTGCGAGGGCTGGGGGCTGACGCAGGTGGTGTCCTACCAGGTGGCGCGGCACCTGGCCAGTGGCGCCCTGGAGGTGGTGCTGCGCGACTTCGAACTGCCGCCGCTGCCGGTCCACCTGGTGTACCCGGAAGGCCGCAAGAGTTCGGCCAAGGTGCGCAGCTTCGTGGAGTTCTGCGTCGAGGCCTTGCGGCGCGACCTGGCGACGCTGCCGGCGTAGCGACCCGTTCCTCGGACGCGCCCGCACGCAGGCCTTGAAGGGACGGGGCGGCCGTCCTCTTTCTTTCATCCGCTGCAAGAGTGTCTTGCCGGCGCTGGCCGTTCACGCGAGCCCGGCGCCGGCCCAAGATGGAGCCTGAATCCGACTTGGAGCCCGCTCATGCAAACCGCCCATACCCCTACGCTGACCTTCTACAGTTTTCCCTTGTCCGGCCACGCCCATCGCGTCGCCCTGATGCTGTCCCTGCTGGATGTGCCCCACCGCAAGGTCGATGTGGACCTGCGCGGCGGCGAGCAGAAGCGCCCGCCGTTCCTGGCTTTGAACGCCTTCGGCCAGGTGCCGGTCATCGACGATGGCGGGGTGGTGGTCGCGGATTCGACCGCCATCCTGGTCTACCTGGCCAAGCGCTACGGCGGCCAGGCCTGGCTGCCGGAAGACCCGGCCGGGGCGGCGGCGGTACAGCGCTGGCTGTCGGCGGCGTCCGGTCCGCTGGCGATCGGCCCGGCGGCTGCGCGCCTGGTGACCCTGTTCGGCGCGGCCTGTGACGTGGACAGCACGCTGGCCCGCGCCCATGCCTTGCTCAAGGTCATGGACGGCGAACTGGCCGCACGGGATTTCCTGGCGGGCACGACGCCGACCATTGCGGACGTGGCCTGCTACGCCTATGTGGCGCATGCCCCCGAAGGCAATGTGTCGCTGGAGGCCTATCCGCACGTCCGCGCCTGGCTGGGCCGCATCGAAAGCCTGCCGCGTTTCGTGCCCATGGCCTCGTCGCCGGTGGGCCTGCTGGCCGCCTGAGGACAGGCGCCGCCCTCAAGGAGTACGCCATGGCCATCGCAGAACCTGCCGCCCTCCCGCCGTCGCCCTGGCACGCGGGCGAACGCCTGTTGCAACACCACGTCGGGATCGCCGAGCGCATGGCGGTGACCGGACCCAAAGTCATCCGCGACTACATGCCGGACCAGCACCGCCTGTTTTTCGAGCAGCTGCCGTTTCTGGTTGCCGGCGCGGTGGACGGGCAGGGCGATCCCTGGGCCGGCGTGCTGGAAGGCCTGCCCGGCTTCGTGTCCTCGCCCGATCCACGCAGCCTGCGCGTGTCCGCCGTGCCGGATGCCGACGATCCGCTGCTGGCCGGCCTGGGGCTGGACCAGCAGGTGGGCCTGCTGGGAATCGAGCTGCACACGCGCCGACGCAACCGCGCCAACGGCCGCATCGCCGCCTGGGACGGCAAGCGCTTCGAGGTGGCGGTGATGCAGTCCTTCGGCAATTGCCCGCAATACATCCAGGCGCGGGAATTCCAGTTTTCGCGTTCGCCGGCGCTGCGCTTTCCGGGCGCGCCGAATGAGCGCACCGCGCTGGACGCCGCGGCGCGGGCGCTGATCGCCCGGTCCGACACGTTCTTCGTGGCGACCTACGCGGACGAGGGCGGCCGCAAGGTCGACGTCTCGCACCGCGGCGGCAAGCCGGGCTTCGTGCGGGTGGACGGCGACGTGCTGACCATTCCGGATTTTTCCGGGAACCGCTTTTTCAACACCCTGGGCAACATGGTGCTCAACCCGCGCGCCGGACTGCTGTTCATCGACTTCGAGCGCGGCGACGTGCTGCAGTTGACGGGCGCTGCTGAAGTCATCCTGGACAGCCCTGAGATCGCGCAGTTCGAGGGCGCCGAACGGCTGTGGCGGGTGCATGTGCGGCGCGTGGTGCGCCGGCCCGGCGCGCTGGCCTTGCGCTGGCGCTTCGATTCGTACTCGCCCACCGCGCTGGCGACCGGGCAATGGCCGGCCGCGGGGGCTGCCTAGCCCCGACCTAGCCCGGGAGGGCGGTCTTCTGCACCACGGCATCGTCCGGCCCGAGCAGGCGGCCGTCCTGCGCACGGATTTCCAGCTTGCGCACGGGCTGGCCGCGCTTGCGGTCGATCAGCGTGGAATGGGGTTCGGCCGCGCCGTAGTAGTGGTCTTCGCCCCATTGGCGCAAGCCCACGATTACTGGAAAGAGCGCCCGGCCTTTGTCCGTCAGCACGTATTCCTGGTAGGCGCTGCCGTCCGAGGCCGGCGCCACTTCGAGGATGCCGTGGGCCACCAGCGTGCGCAGCCGGTCGCTGAGGATGTTCTTGGCCACGCCCAGGCTTTTCTGCAATTCGCCAAACCGCCGCAATCCATCGAAGGCGTCGCGCACGATCAACAGCGACCACCAGTCGCCGATCGCGTCCAGGGAGCGTGCCACCGGGCAGGCGGCGCCTTCGAGACTAGTGCGTTTGACCATGTCGGATCCTTGCTGAGGGAAAGGCGGTGATGGCTGGCGTATCGAAATTTCGGTTGCATTATAAAACCTCGAAAACTATTATTCTGGTTTTATAATGCAACCAGAGTGGAGCAAGAGATGTCAGCCCGACCAGAACCCGCCGATTCCGCACCCCCAAGTCCGATGCCCAGATCCCTGGTGATGCTGCTGGCGGTGGCCTGCGCCCTGAGCGTGGCCAACGTGTATTACGCCCAGCCTTTGCTGGACGCCATCGGCCGAGAGTTCGGCATCGCCGAAGGCGCGGTAGGCATCGTGGTCACGGCCACCCAACTGGGCTGCGCGCTGGCGCTTCTGTTCGTGGTGCCGCTGGGCGACCTGCTGGACCGCCGGCGCCTGTTGCTGGGGCAGCTGGCGCTGCTGGTCCTGTCTTTGGCGGCCGTGGCGCTGTCGGCCGGCACGCCCTGGCTGTTGATGGGCATGGTGGCGCTGGGCTTGCTGGGAACGGCCATGACACAGGGCCTGCTGGCCTTGTCCGCGGCGCTGGCCGCGCCGGGCGAGCGCGGCCGGGTGGTCGGCGCCGCGCAAGGCGGGGTGGTGATCGGCCTGCTGTTGGCGCGCACGCTGGCCGGGGCCGTGGCGGACCTGTGGGGCTGGCGCGCGGTCTACGTCGTGTCCGCTGCGCTGGCCGCCGTGCTGGCGGTGGTGCTGGCGCGGCGTTTGCCGCAACGACGGCTGCCCGCGGTGGACATGGGTTACTGGGCCTTGCTGCGCTCGCTCTACGGCCTGTTGGCTACCGAGCGCGTGCTGCGCGTGCGCGGCATGATCGCGCTGCTGATGTTCGCTGCCTTCAGCGCCTTCTGGACCGCGCTGGTGCTGCCCCTGAGCGCGCCGCCGCATTCGCTGACGCACAGCGCGGTGGGCGCGTTCGGGCTGGTGGGCGTGGCGGGCGTGCTGATGGCGGCGCGGGCAGGGCGGCTGGCCGATAGCGGGCAAGGCGAGCGGACCACGGCCGTGGGCCTGGCGTTGCTCTGCCTGGCCTGGGTGCCGATTGCCTTTCTGGATCAGAGTCTGTGGTTGCTGGCGTTGGGTGTGCTGGTCCTGGATATCGCCTTGCAAGCGCTGCACGTGACGAATCAGACCATGATCTTCAGCGTGAATCCGCAGGCGCATAGTCGATTGGTCGGTGGCTACATGATGTTCTACGCGGTGGGGAGCGGGTTGGGGTCTATCGCTTCGACGGCGGTTTATGCGCAGGCGGGGTGGCTTGGGGTGTGCTTGCTGGGGGCGGGTATCAGTGTTGCGGCGCTGGCGTTCTGGGCGGTGACGTTGCCGCGTGGTGAGCGTTTGGCCGTTGGTTCTCAGGATGCTCGTCGTGGGGTTCTTTAGACGCCAGTCGCGTCGTGGGCTCGCGATGCGCGGGGCTGCGATTGCGGTCCGAAGCCTTCGCTCCGGACTTCCCCTTCGTCATCTTCGTCCTCGCCTTCGGCGACTCCTTCAGATTCCCTCGGGCTTATCGACGCCCCGCGCATCGCGAGCCCACGCCGCGACTGGCTCGGCTGCTTGAATCTTCACGGGCGCTGGGGCGGGCGGTGTGCTTGGCGTTCTGGCCACGGTCGGTGGGGGGGTGGTGTGTTTTGCGGGGCCCGCCCCAGGCCGGCCGCGCGGGCGGCCTCTTGGGGCTTACGCTGTATCTTGCGTCGCGCGATGGGGCTGCGCGCGGGTGACGGGGGCGTTCTCGTGATGACGCGTGCGGTTGGCGAGAACCAGGTTTGAATATGGTGGGCGCTGTGTTCGGGGTGATGGCGAAGCGCACGGGTCGGCCAGCAATCGTCATTTCAACGCAGGTGCCGGATGGGTGGCGCGCGTCCAGGTCTGCATGCGCAAGCGGCCATTCGCCGCGCGCCACCCATCACCGCCCACTCCCCCGTGTGCTGGGGATCAATAGCAAATCAGTCACCGCATCCGCGCAAGCGAACACAATCGAAATTCAAGAAATCACGTATGTCATTCTCGGCCGCCCGCGCGGCCGAGAATGACGGGCAGCTCAAGTATCGTCCCTGACCACGGCTCCAGCAGCGCCCCAGTCCAAGATTCAAGTAGCTCGTCGGCGCGGGCGCCTGAGTGGCGGGCAACCTCGATGCGCCCGAGGGAATCTGAAGGAACCGCCGCAGGCGGTGACGAAGATGACGAAGGGGCAGTCCGGAGCGAACGCTCCGGACCGCAATCGTGGGCGCCCGCCACTCAGGCGCCCGCGCCGACGAGCGGCCTACGGAGCACTGGGACGCGACTCCGAAGCCAATCGCCAATGAGACCTCAGACGAGACCCTCATGTATCAAGGGCCCGTAACGCACCACAAACAGCTACGGCTGCACCTCATACTCTCCAGATCCCAGCACCACCGCCGCCATCCCAGGCGCCTGGCTCAGCTTATGCAGCGCATAGCATTGCGCGGTCGCGATCTTGGCGTCGTGGAAGGCAGGGTCTTCCTGGCGCAGGTCCAGGCTGGCCAGCAGCGCTCGCGCCATCTGCCAGCCGGCAAAGGTGGTGCCCGCCAGCAGCAGATACGGCACGGCGGCCGCGAACACGGCGTTGGGGCGGCTGGCGGCGTTGGCCAGCACGAAGTCGATGGCGTCGGCCAGCGCCGCGCGGGCCTGGCGCAGCGGCGTCAACATCAGGCGGGCAGCGGATTCGCTGCGGGCTTCCAGCGCCGCTTCGGTCTTGCCGACTTCCGCCAGCAGGGCGCGGGCGACTGCGCCGCCGTCGCGCAGGGTCTTGCGGCCCACCAGGTCGTTGGCCTGGATCGCCGTGGTGCCCTCGTAGATCGTGAGGATGCGCGCGTCGCGGTAGTACTGCGCCGCGCCGGTTTCCTCGATGAAGCCCATGCCGCCGTGCACCTGCACGCCCAGGCTGGCCACGTCGATGGACATCTCGGTGCACCAGCCCTTGACGATCGGCACCAGGTATTCCTGCACCGCCAGATGGCGCTTGCGGGCTTCGGCGTCCGGGCTGGCGTGCGCCAGATCGGCATGCCCCGCGGTGTAGTAGGCCAGCGCGCGGCCGGCCTCGGTCAGGGCGCGCATCGTGCCCAGCATGCGCCGCACGTCGGGGTGCTGGATGATGGCCACCGCGTCCTTGGACGAACCGTCCACCGGGCGGCTCTGCACGCGCTCGGCGGCATAGGCCAGCGCGTGCTGGTGGGCGCGGTCGGCGACGGCCACGCCCTGCACGCCTACCGCGTAGCGCGCGGCATTCATCATGATGAACATGGCGTCCAGGCCGCGGTTTTCCTGTCCCACCAGATAGCCCAGCGCGCCGCCCGCGTCGCCGAACTGCAGCGTGCAGGTGGGGCTGGCCTTGATGCCCAGCTTGTGTTCGATCGACACGCAATGGACATCGTTGCGCGCGCCCAGCGTGCCGTCTTCGTTGACCAGGAACTTGGGCACCAGGAACAGCGAAATGCCTTTGACGCCTTCGGGCGCGTCGGGCAGGCGCGCCAGCACCAGGTGCAGGATGTTCTCGGCCAGATCGTGTTCGCCGTAGGTGATGAAGATCTTGGTGCCCGAGATGCGGTAGGTGCCGTCGCCCACGGGTTGCGCGCGTGACCGCACCATGGCCAGGTCCGAGCCTGCCTGTGGCTCGGTCAGGTTCATGGTGCCGGTCCAGCGTCCGGAAATCATGGGCTCGATGAAGCGCTGCTTCAGTTCAGGCGAACCCGCCGTCAGCAGCGCCTCGATCGCGCCATTGGTCAGCAGCGGGCACAACGCGAACGACAGGTTAGCGGCGTTCAGCATTTCCGAGCAGGGCGAACCGATCAGGCCGGGCAGGCCCTGGCCGCCGTATTCCACCGGATGCGTCATGCCTTGCCAGCCGGCCTCCGCGTACATGTCGAAGGCTTGCTTGAAGCCAGGCGAAGTGGTGACGGCGCCGTCGCGCCAGGAGCTGGGCTCGCGGTCGGCTGCATGGTTCAGCGGCGCCAGCACGTCGCCGGCATAGCGGGCGGATTCTTCCAGCACGGCCTGGGTGGTGTCGGGCGTGGCTTCCTCGAAGCCGGGCAGCGCGGCAACTTGCGGCAGGCCCGCAAGGTGGTTCAGCACGAACAGCATGTCTTTCACGGGGGCTTGGTACGTCATGGCGTCGGAGCTCCTGGATGGGATGGAAACGTGGGATTCAACCGGCCTTGCCGGGGCCGGCCACGTCGATGGCCTTGGTCGCGCCGACGGCGGCGCGCAGTTCGAATTTCTGGATCTTGCCGGTGGAGGTCTTGGGCAGTTCGCCGAAGCGCACCGCGCGCGGCACCTTGAAGCCGGGCAGCAGCAGCTTGCAGTGCGCGATGATCTCTTCGGCGGTGGCGCTGCAGCCGGGCTTGAGCTCGACGAAGGCGCAAGGGGTTTCGCCCCATTTGGGGTCGGGCATGGCTACTACGGCCACCGCCGCCACCGCGGGATGGCGGTAGAGCGCGTCTTCCACTTCGATGCTGGAGATGTTCTCGCCGCCGGAAATGATGATGTCCTTGCTGCGGTCCTTGATGCGGACGTAGCCGTCGGCCGTCATCACGCCCAGGTCGCCGGTGCGGAACCAGCCGCCGGCGAAAGCCTGTTCGGTGGCGCGTTCATTCTTCAGATAGCCCTTCATGCAGATGTTGCCGCGGAACATGACTTCGCCCACGGTCTGCTCGTCGGCCGGCACCTCTTCCATGGTGTCGGGATCGCGCACGGATACGCCCGCCTGCAGGTGGTAGCGCACGCCCTGGCGCGCATTGCGCAGCGCGCGCTCTTCCTCGTCCAGCGCGTCCCAGGCTTCCTGGCGGGCGCACACGGCTGCGGGTCCATAGACTTCGGTCAGACCGTACACATGGGTCAATTCGAAACCGATGTCGCGCATCTTGGCGATGACGGCGGGCGCGGGCGCGGCGCCCGCCACCATGGTGCGCACCGTGTGGTCGATGCCGGCGCGCAGTTCGGCCGGCGCGTTGGCCAGCGCGCTCTGCACGATGGGCGCGCCGCAATAATGGGTGACGCCTTCATTGCGGATCAGGTCGAACACGGTCTGCGGATCGAACTTGCGCAGGCACACGTTGACGCCGGCGCGCGCGGCGACCGTCCAGGCAAAGCACCAGCCGTTGCAGTGGAACAGCGGCAGGGTCCACAGATAGACCGGATGCTTGGGCATGTCCCATTCGAGGATGTTGCTGATGGCGTTCAGGTAGGCGCCGCGGTAGTGGTAGACCACACCCTTGGGATCGCCGGTGGTGCCGGACGTGTAATTCAGTGCGATGGCGTCCCATTCGTCCGCGGGGGGCTTCCAGTCGTAGCGGGCAGGGGCGCCGGCCAGGAAGGCTTCGTAATCGACCGCGCCGGGCAGCTCCGCCGGGGCGGTTTCCAGGTCGTGCACCGAAATGAGCTTCAGGTGCGGGAACTCGGCCCGGGCGCGCTGGGCGAGTTCGGCGTACTCCGTGTCCACGATCAGCGCCTGCGCTTCGCCGTGGCCCAGCATGAACAGCACGCTGGGGGTGTCCAGGCGGGTATTCAGGGTATTGAGCACCGCGCCCAGCATGGGCACGCCGAAATGGGCTTCGACCATGGCGGGAATGTTGGGCAGCATCACGGCCACGGTGTCGCCGCGCTTGATGCCGGCTTGCGCCAGCGCGCCGGCCAGGCGCTGCGCGCGCTCGTAGGTCTGGGCCCAGTTGCGCCGCACCTCGCCGTGGACGATGGCCAGCCGCTGGCCATAGACCTGGGCTGCGCGCGCGATGAAATCCACCGGGGTCAGGGCTTCGTAGTTGGCTTCGCGGCGCTCAAGGCCGCGGTCGAACATACCGCTCATGCTTGTCTCCAGTTGGGACGCGCAGGCGTCCCTTATCCGTGTGCGGGGAGTTTGATCCCCGTCGCTTGCCCTAGCTTACGGGGCCGCCGAAAATGCTGTCTGTCACCTGCATGACAGACGGCCGGCCGACCTGGCTTCCCCAAGTTTTACACAGTTATTCCCATGTCCGACGTTTCAAACATCGTTTCCGCCGAGGAACTGGCCGGCCTGTTCGGATCCTGTGCCTGGTTTACCGCGCTGGAGGCCCGCCACCAGGATCTGGTGCTGGCGACCGCGCGCGCCGAACACGTGCCCAACGGCGCCTGGATCGCGCGGCGCAATGCGCCGTCGGACTATTGGCTGGGCGTGCACACGGGTCTGTTGAAGCTGGCCATCTACAACGAATCGGGCCGCAGCTGCACCTTTTCGGGCGTGCCGCCGGGCGGCTGGTTCGGCGAGGGCAGCGTCATCAAGCGCGAACTGCGCAAGTACGACGTGGTGGCGATCCAGCCGTCGCTGGTGTTGCTGGTGCCTACGGCCACCTTCCATGCGCTGTTGTCGGCCAGCCTGCCTTTTTCGCATTTCGTCATCGGCCAGTTGAACAACCGCATGGGCGAGTTCATCGCTTCCATCCAGAACCACCGTTTGCTGGATGCGGACGCGCGCGTGGCGCAGTCGCTGGCGCAGCTGTTCAATCCGCAGCTGTATCCGTCCACCGATCTGACGCTGGCGATCTCGCAGGAAGAACTAGGCTATCTGACGGGCCTGTCGCGCCAGCGGGTCAACCAGGCGCTGCAGACGCTGGCCGACCAGGGCATCCTGGCGCTGGCCTACAACCAGATCAAGGTGCTGGACCTGGAGCGCTTGCGCCAATACGGCCTGGACCAGATCTGAGGGCGCCGGATCAGGCGCCGCGCAAGGCGCGGGTGAGCGCGGCGCGCGCCAGGATGCGGGTCGAATCCAGCGTGGGCAGGGCCGAATTGCCGTCGTTCAGCACCAGCGGCAACTCGGTGCAGCCCAGTACCACGGCGTCGCAGCCAGCCTCGCGCAGGCGCTCGATCACGGCTTGCAGCTTCGCCACGGATTCCGGCTTGAACACGCCGTACACCAGTTCATCCATGATGACGCGGGCCAGCGTGTCGCGGTCCGCTTGCGCCGGCCGCAACCATTGCAGCCCGCGCGCTTCCAGCTTGTCCGGATAGACGCTGCTGTCCACCAGCCAGCGCGTGCCCAGGATGCCGATGCGGCGCAAGCCGCGCGCCTGGGCTTCGGCCGCGACCTCTTCGGCGATATGCAGCCAGGGCAGGGGCGACTGCGGCAGCACATGGTCCAGCGCCTGGTGGATGGTGTTGTCCGGGCAGATCAGGAAATCCGCGCCCGCGCGCGCCAGCTTGCCCGCCGACGACTGCATCAGCGCGCCCACCCCGGCCAGGTCGGCCTGGTCCAGGCAGGCGACATAGTCCGCCAGCGAATGCGTGTGCAGCGAAATCTCCGGGTGCGCGTGCGGGCCCAGGCGCTGGGCGCCTTCCGCGCACAGCGTGCGGTAGCAAAGCGCGGCGCCTTCCGCCGAGCAGGCGACGATGCCGATGTGCAGGGGCGTGGCGTTCATTCAGCAGACTCCTTGTTGGATGCGCGCACGTGGCGCGCGATGTCCAGGAAGCTCGCCGCCATGGCGTCTTGCTGCGCCTGCGGCAGCCGCGACAGGAACAGTTCGTCGACGGCGGGGCCGTAGACCTTCCACATCTCGCGGCGCAGCGCGCGGCCCTTGGGCGTGAGGCGGGCGTAGGTGGCGCGGCGGTCTTCGTCCGAGCGGAAGCGTTCGACCAGGCCTTCGGCCTCGATGCGGTCCATCAGGCGCGTCAGGTTGTAGCGCGCGATCACCATGCGCTCGGCGATCTCGAACATCCTGGCCGTGCCGTCGGGCGCGCGCTCCAGCGCCCATAAGGCGTCATACCAGGCCAGCGGCGGCAGGCCGGCGGCTGACAGGCGCTTTTCGATTTCTTCCACTACCAGCGCATGCGCGGTCAGGAAGAGGCTCCACGCATCGGGCTTGCCCGTGGCCATGCGGTCGGTTCCTTTGAAAGAGGTGGGAATGCTGCGGGGATTGTAAGAGGCGGGCGCCAGGCGCGACGCCAGCATTTCGCGGTCCAAACAACCCTTTATTGGTGATTTATACCCTGGCTGGCCACGGTGAAAAAAACCGTGTGAATTGCAATGCCATGATTTGCATGGGATTTTTCCTGGCACGGAATTCGCATATGGGTACGTACCCCAAAACCGCAACACTGGAGGGCGTTCCCATCATGGGTCCGTATCGGAAATTATGGTTCACCTTGATCGCCGTATTGGCGGTCACGTTCGCATTGCTGGGCTTCTACGGCGGCGAGGTCTATCGCCAGGCGCCGCCGATTCCCGGGCAGGTCGTGACGACCGACGGCAAACCGCTGTTCGGTCGCGACGACATCCTGGACGGCCAGACCGCCTGGCAATCGGTCGGCGGCATGCAGCTGGGATCGGTCTGGGGACACGGCGCCTACCAGGCGCCGGACTGGACGGCCGACTGGCTGCACCGTGAACTGACCGCCTGGCTGGACCTGGCCGCGCGCGAGCAGCACGGCCGGGACTATGCGCAGCTGGACGCGGGCGCCCAGGCAGCGCTGCGTGCGGAACTGAAGGCCGAATACCGCGCCAACCGCAGCGACGCCGCCACCGACACGCTGGCGGTGAGCCCGCGGCGCGCGCGCGCCATGGCGCAGACCGCCGCCTATTACGACCAGCTGTTCTCCGACGCGCCCGCGCTGCACCGCAGCCGCGAAAATTTCGCGATGAAGGAAAACACGCTGCCCGACGCCGCGCGCCGCACCCAGCTCACGCATTTCTTCTTCTGGACGGCATGGGCCGCGGCCACCGAGCGTGAAGGCAAGAACGTCACCTACACCAACAACTGGCCGCATGAACCCCTGATCGACAACGTGCCCAGCGCCGAAAACGTCATGTGGTCCATCCTCAGCGTGGTGGTGCTGCTGGCCGGCATCGGCTTCCTGGTCTGGGCCTGGGCTTTCCTGCGCGGCAAGGAAGACGACGAGCCGCTGGCGCCAGCCAAGGACCCGCTGACCACCTTCGCCCTGACGCCGTCGCAGCGCGCCCTGGGCAAGTACCTGTTCCTGGTGGTGGCGCTGTTCGGCTTCCAGGTGCTGCTGGGCGCCTTCACCGCGCACTACACCGTCGAAGGGCAGAAGTTCTATGGCGTCGACCTGTCGCAGTGGTTCCCGTATTCGCTGGTGCGCACCTGGCATATCCAGAGCGCGCTGTTCTGGATCGCCACGGGCTTCCTGGCCGCCGGTCTGTTCCTGGCGCCGTTGATCAACGGCGGGCGCGATCCCAAGTTCCAGAAGCTTGGCGTCGACATCCTGTTCTGGGCGCTGGTGCTGGTGGTGGTCGGATCGTTCACCGGGAACTACCTCGCGATCGCGCAGATCATGCCGCCGGACCTGAACTTCTGGCTGGGCCACCAGGGCTATGAATACGTGGACCTGGGCCGCCTGTGGCAGATCGGCAAGTTCGCGGGCATCTGCTTCTGGCTGGTGCTGATGCTGCGCGGCATCGTGCCGGCGCTGCGCACGCCGGGCGGGGACAAGAATCTGCTGGCGCTCCTGACCGCTTCGGTCGGCGCCATCGGCCTGTTCTACGGCGCCGGCTTCTTCTACGGCGAACGCACGCACCTGACGGTGATGGAGTACTGGCGCTGGTGGATCGTGCACCTGTGGGTGGAAGGCTTTTTCGAAGTCTTCGCGACCACGGCGCTGGCCTTCATCTTCTCCACGCTGGGCCTGGTGTCGCGCCGCATGGCCACCACGGCCAGCCTGGCCTCGGCCTCGCTCTTCATGCTGGGCGGCATACCCGGCACCTTCCACCACCTGTACTTCGCCGGCACTACCACGCCCGTGATGGCCATCGGCGCCAGCTTCTCGGCGCTGGAAGTGGTGCCGCTCATCGTGCTGGGTCATGAGGCCTGGGAGAACTGGCGCCTGAAGACCCGCGCGCCCTGGATGGAAAACCTGAAGTGGCCGCTGATGTGCTTCGTCGCCGTGGCCTTCTGGAACATGCTGGGCGCGGGCGTCTTCGGCTTCATGATCAACCCGCCCGTTTCGCTGTACTACATCCAGGGCCTGAACACCACGCCGGTGCACGCGCACGCGGCCCTGTTCGGCGTGTATGGCTTCCTGGCGCTGGGCTTCACCCTGCTGGTGCTGCGCTACATCCGTCCGCAGTACGCGCTGAGCCCCGGTTTGATGAAGCTGGCGTTCTGGGGCATGAACCTGGGCCTCGCGCTGATGATCTTCACCAGCCTGCTGCCGGTGGGGCTGATCCAGTTCCACGCCAGCGTCAGCGAGGGCATGTGGTACGCCCGCAGCGAAGGCTTCATGCAGCAGGAGCTGCTGCAGAACCTGCGCTGGGGCCGCACCTTCGGCGACGTGGTGTTCCTGCTGGGCGCGCTGGCCATCGTGATGCAGGTGATCCTGGGCCTTCTGAGCGGCAAGCCCGCGCTGGCCGAGCCGCGCCTGCAGGCCAAGGCGGCGCGCGGGTAGCGGCGCGCGGCGCGCGGCGAGCGTCGGGCTCTTTGCTTCAGCGCAAAGAGCCCGGCCGCGGCAGCCGGTCCAATGGAATCCAGCCCGCGCCCGACCGGCGCGGGCATTCCGGAGAACCGCCGCATGCGCATCCTGCCGACCGTCATCGTTTCATTGCTGTTGACCGCTTGCGGGCCCCAGGACGGGGCCCGTTTTGCGTTGCCGGAAATCACGCGGCTGCCGCCGGGCGAGGTGAGCTACGTGCCGCCGGGCGAGGCCTTGCGCAACGGCTATCCCGCCACGCCCGCGCCGCGCGTCGCGCGCTATCCGGATGGCCTGGTCATCATGACACGACAGGTCAGCCAGGCCGAATACGCAGCGTGCGTGGAGGCCGGCGCATGCAAGGCGTTGGATCCCGCGCAGCGCCAGGCGGTTGCGCCCGACCTGCCCGCGGTAGGCATCAGCTGGACCGACGCGGTTGCCTATGCTGCGTGGCTGTCCGAACGCACCGGCAGGCGCCTGCGCCTGCCCAGCTATGCCGAATGGGTCTACGCGGCGGGCGAAGCCTATCGCGCGGACGTCTTGCCGGCCTTGCCCGATGGCAGCGACCCGGCGCAGCGCTGGCTGGCGGAATACGAACAACAGAGCCTGCGCGGCGCGCAGGGCGACGTCACGGTGCGCGCCTTCGGCGCCTATGGCCGCAACCGCGCCGGCCTAATGGACATGGCGGGCAGCGTGTGGGACTGGACCGACGATTGCCATGCGCGGCGCGTGCTGGACGGGCTGCGCGATGGCGCAAGCGGCAATGCGGCGCAGGAGCAGGAGCAGGAAAGCCGCAACTGCGGCATACGCGTCGCGGCCGGCAGGCACGTCGCGTATCTGCCCGATTTCATCCGCGACCCCAAGGGCGGCGCGTGTTCGGTCGGCGTGCCGCCCGCCAACCTGGGGCTGCGGCTGGTGCTGGAACCCGGCTAGGCCGCGTTGCCTGCGCGCTATGCGCCGGCCAGCTCGGCGCTCGCGTCGCAGGCCTCGTCCGCGGCCGGCGACCCGTGGCGACAGGACAGGCAGGCCGAGCAATCCACGGCGGGCGCGGCGTGCTCGCCCAGGCGGGCCAAGGCGGCGGGCGAGCGCAGCACCACGCGCTTGCGTCCGGCCGAGACGATGCCGCGCTGCTTCCAGTCGCTGAGCAGCCGGCTGACCGTGTGCAAGGTGGTGCCGGTCATTTCGGCGATGTCCTGGCGGGTGATGGGAAAGCCGATGCCGATGCCGTCCTGCATGGGCTGGCCGGATTGCTGCACCAGCCTCAGGATGGCGCGCGCGACCCGTTGCTCGACTTCATCGGTGGACAGCTCCTGGATGCGGACGTGCGCGTCCTGCAAGCGCTGTCCCATGGTTTGCAGTGCGGCCGCGCCCAACTGGGGATGGCAGGCGATGAAGCGTTCCCAGGCCGTGGCCGGCCACGCCAGGCAGACGCTTTCCTGTACGGTCTGCACCGTAGCCGGATAGCAGGGCTGCCGCATGGCGCAGGCCAGCCCGAACATGTCGCCGGGATTCACGTAGCGCACCACGACCTGTTCGCCCTCCGGCGTCAGCTGCGCCACCTTCAGGCAGCCATGCAGCAGCACGAAAAAATGCGCGGCAGCGGCGCCCTGGCGATAGGCCAAGGCGCCGGCCTCCAGGCGGCAAGGCACCGCGCCGCGCAGCGCGGCGTCCAGCTGCGCATCGGACAAGGGCCTGAACAGATCCAGGTTGCGAAGCAGGGCATGGCACAGGGGCGACGACGCCGCAGGCTGCCCGGAAGCGTGTGGAGGGTCCATGCCTTGATGGTGACATCGCGGCCGCGCGGCGGCAATGCACGGCGGCTCGCAAGCTGGTCTGAAGTTTGCGCTACAGCAAAGAACGCAAAAGGTGGCGAGCCTTCAATGGAAGCGCCGACAGACTCGGCGTTGCAGAAACCCGAACAGGAGTTGCACATGAACGCTTTGCGCCCCACCTTGCTTGCCATGGCATTGATCGCAGCGATGGCGGGCGGCCCGGCAGCCGCCCAGAACGCCGATCAACTGGAACGCGCCAAGGTTGCGCTGGTCGCCCCGCCCATGGTCCACCCGCATGAGCAGGTGGCCCGTTCGGGTCCCAAGGTGATCGAATTCACGATGACCATCGAGGAGAAGAAGATGGTCATCGATGACAAGGGCACGACCTTGCAGGCAATGACGTTCAACGGGTCCATGCCCGGTCCGACCCTGGTGGTGCATGAAGGCGATTATGTCGAACTGACCCTGGTCAATCCGGCCACCAACGCCATGCCGCACAACGTGGATTTCCACGCCGCCACCGGCGCGCTGGGCGGGGCCAAGCTCACCAACGTGAACCCGGGCGAGCAGGCCACGCTGCGCTTCAAGGCGGATCGCAGCGGCACCTTCGTCTACCACTGTGCGCCCGAAGGCATGGTGCCCTGGCACGTGGTGGCGGGCATGAGCGGCACGCTGATGGTGCTGCCGCGCGACGGACTGAAGGATCCGCAGGGCAAGCCGCTGCGCTACGACCGTGCCTACACCATAGGCGAGTTCGACCTGTACATCCCCAAGGACGCGAACGGCAAATTCAAGGACTACGCGACCCTGGCGGAAAGCTATGGCGACACGGTCGAAGTCATGCGCACGCTGACGCCGTCGCACATCGTCTTCAATGGCAAGGTCGGGGCCTTGACGGGGGCGAACGCGCTCACGGCCAAGGTCGGCGAGACGGTGCTCCTGATCCATTCGCAGGCCAATCGCGATACGCGCCCGCATCTGATCGGCGGCCATGGCGACTGGGTCTGGGAAACCGGCAAGTTCGCCAACCCGCCGCAGAAGGACCTGGAGACCTGGTTCATCCGCGGCGGTTCGGCGGGCGCGGCGCTCTACACCTTCAAGCAGCCCGGCGTGTACGCCTACCTGAACCACAACCTGATCGAAGCCTTCGAACTGGGCGCGGCCGGGCATATCAAGGTCGAGGGCAAATGGAATGACGACCTGATGAAGCAGATCAAGGCGCCGGGTCCGATCCCGCGCTGAGCGCGGCGGCAGGGCGCGCGTGGCGCGCCTTGCCCTTGTCTGTCCGCTACGCCGTCACGCTTTTTCCTTTCGGAGCCTTGCCATGTCCTCGCTGTATCGAATTGCGTTCGCCGCCGCCCTGGCCAGCCTGCCCGTCGCGCAAGCGGGGGCCGAGTCGCTGGCCGCCATCAACCCCGCGGGCGAAAAGCTCTACAAGTCCGCCTGTGTCGTATGCCACGCCAGCGGGGTCGCCAATGCGCCCAGGCTGGGCGACAAGCAAGCCTGGTCGCCCTTTATTGCGCAGGGCACGGATGCGCTGTTGGCCACCGTGCTCAAGGGCAAGGGCGCGATGCCGCCGCGCGGCGGCTCGTCCGCGGACGAACCGACCCTGAGGGCCGCGGTGGAATTCATGATGGCTGCGTCCCGCTAGCGGGGAGGGCCTGGGGACCTGTCCTGAAATAGTTGCACTTGCAATTATTAGAATTCCTCCATACGATTGCAATTGCACATTATGCAATTGCAATTCACGATGCGAAATGACGGCGGCCGTACACCGGGATGCCGCCTTCGCGCCCACCAGGAGGACGCCATGGACACCCCGACAGAACCGACCGACGCCGACCCGCAGGAAACCCAGGAATGGCTGGAGGCCATGCAGGCCGTGCTGGCCCACGAGGGCCGGCCGCGCACCCACTATCTGCTGGACCAACTGATCGGCCAGGACCGCGCCGGCCACGGCGGCTATGCCGCGCCGAACGCCACGCCCTACGTCAACACGATCCGGCCAGCGGAGCAGGGTTCGTTTCCGGGCGACATGGGCATCGAGCTGCGGCTGGACGCCTATCTGCGCTGGAACGCCATGGCCATGGTGCTGCGCGCGGGCAAGACCTCGGGCGTGGGCGGACACATCGCGACCTACGCCTCGGCCACGACACTGTACGAAACCGGCTTTCGCCACTTCTTCCGTGCGGCCACGCCGGACTTCCTGGGTGACATGCTGTACATCCAGGGTCATTCCGCGCCCGGCATCTATGCGCGCGCCTATCTGGAGGGCCGCATTTCCGAGGAAGAACTCGACCGCTTCCGGCGCGAGACGGCCGGCGGCGGGTTGGCGTCCTATCCGCATCCGCGCACCATGCCCGGGTTCTGGCAGTTCCCGACCGTGTCGATGGGACTGGGACCGCTGATGGCCGCCTATCAGGCGCGCTACATGCGCTACCTGGAAGACCGCGAGCTGATCCCCGCGCAAGGCCGCAAGGTCTGGGGCTTTCTGGGCGACGGCGAACAGGACCAGCCCGAGACGCTGGCGGCGGTGGCGATGGCCGGCCGCGAAAAACTGGACAACCTGATCTTCGTGGTGAACTGCAATCTGCAGCGCCTGGACGGCCCGGTGCGCGGCAACGCCAAGATCATCCAGGAACTGGAAAGCGTGTACCGCGGCGCCGGTTGGAACGTCATCAAGGTGATCTGGGGAGCCGGCTGGGACGCGCTGCTGGCGCAAGACCATGACGGCCGCCTGCGCCGGCGAATGATGCAGTGCGTGGACGGCGAGTACCAGGTGTTCAAGGCGCGCGGCGGCGCATACGTGCGCGAACATTTCTTCGGCGCTGACCCGGTGCTGCTGGAGCGCGTGGCGCACCTGAGCGATGAGGAAATCGGCGCGCTCAACCGCGGCGGCCATGATCCGGCCAAGATCTATGCCGCCTACGCCTCGGCGCTGGCCCATCGTGGCCAGCCCACCGTCATCCTGGCCAAGACCGTCAAGGGCTATGGCATGGGCGCGGCGGGCGAGGCTGCCAACACCAATCACCAGCAGAAGAAGATGGCGGATCCGGCCGTGCGCGCCTTCCGCGACCGCTTCTCCATCCCGGTGCCCGACGATCTGCTGGAACAGATCCCCTACATCAAGCCCGCGCCCGGCAGCGCCGAGCGGACCTATTTCGATGCCGCGATCGCGCGCGCGGGCGGCCATCTGCCGCGGCGGCAGGCTGGACCCGGGCCGCTGGCCACGCCGCCGCTGGAGGCGTTCTCCGCGCACCTGAAGGGCAGCGACGGCCGCGAGTTCTCGACCACGATGGCCTTTGTGCGGGTGCTGGCGCAATTGCTCAAGGACCCCGCCATCGGCCAGCGCGTGGTGCCCATCGTGCCCGACGAGTCGCGCACCTTCGGCATGGACGGCATGTTCCGGCAGGTGGGCATTTATTCGCACGTGGGGCAGCTGTACACGCCGCAGGACGCAGACCAGTTGAGCGTCTACCGCGAAGACCGGCGCGGCCAGATCCTGCAGGAAGGCATCAACGAGTCGGGCGCGATGGCCTCGTGGATCGCGGCCGCCACCGCGCACAGCACGCACGGCGCGGCCACGATTCCGTTCTACATCTTCTACTCCATGTTCGGCTTCCAGCGCGTGGGCGACCTGGCCTGGGCGGCGGGCGACATCCGCGCGCGCGGCTTCCTGCTGGGCGCGACCTCCGGACGCACCACGCTGGAAGGCGAAGGACTGCAGCACGACGACGGCCACAGCCACGTGCTGGCCTCGGTCATCCCTTCATGCGTGGCCTACGACCCGGCCTACGCCTACGAGATCGCGGTGATCGTGCAGGACGGCATGCGTCGCATGTACCAGGACGAAGAAGACGTCTTTTACTACCTGACGCTGATCAACGAGAAGACCGCGCATCCGCCCATGCCGCAGGGCGCCGAGGAGGGCATCCTGCGCGGCATGTACCGCCTGCGCGAAGGCGGCGACGGCGCGCTGCGGGTGCAGTTGTTGGGCAGCGGCGCGATCCTGGGCGAAACGCTGGCGGCGGCAGAGCTGCTGCGGCAGGACTTCGGCGTGGCGGCCGACGTGTGGAGCGTGACCAGCTATTCGGAACTGGGCCGCGACGGCCAGGAAGCGGAGCGCTGGAGCCGCCTGCATCCGCTGGAGAACAGGCGCGCCGGCTACGCGGAGACGGTCCTGGCGGACAGCGAGGGGCCGGTGGTGGCCGCCACCGACTACATGAAGACGGTGGCCGAACAGATACGTCCGTTCATGCAGGACCGCCGCTATGTCACGCTGGGGACCGACGGCTTTGGCCGGTCAGACACGCGGGCAGCCCTGCGGGCCTACTTCGAGGTGGACCGGCATCACATCGCGCTGGCGGCCCTGAAGGCGCTGGCGGACGACGGACTGATGCCGCACGAGCGCGCGGCCGACGCCATCGCCCGCTACGGCATCGACCCGGAGGCCGTATCCGCGGCGCGGCCCTAGGGGCAGGCTAGACGCGCCGCGCCAGCAAGGCCCAGATCCCGGCGGCGGACAGCAGGGCGCCGCCGCCCAGGTTGAAGCCGCGCTGGGCGCGGGGCGAGGCCAACAGGCGCCGGGCGGACCCGGCAAAGATGGCATAGGCCGTGGCGTTGATGCCGGCGCAGGCGACGAAGGTGGCCGACAGGATCCAGAGCTGGCGCGTCACGTCGCCTACCGGATCGATGAACTGCGGCAGGAAAGCCACGAAGAAGATGATGCCCTTGGGGTTCAGCGCCGTCACCAGATAGGTGTTGGCGAACAGCTTCCAGCGCGAACCCGAGGCAGTGGCCGTGGGCAGGGTCGCCGGCGACACGCCGGCGCGCAGCAGCTTGAAGCCCAGGTACAGCAGGTACAGGCCGCCCACGATCTTGACCACCGTGAACCAGAACGCCGACGCCGCCAGCAGGGCGCCCAGGCCCAGCAGCGACAGCAGCAGGGCGGTGGAGTCGCCCAGCGCCACCGCCAGCACCAGCGGCAGGCGTGCGCGCCGGCCTTGCGCAATGGAGTAGCTGATGACGGTGAGTATCGTGGGGCCGGGCAGCATCACGAGGAGGGCGGACGCGCCCAGGAAGGCCAGCCAGGTTTCAAGCGACATGGGATCTGCTCCAGGGGTGGGGCTGCGCGCGGCGGCCAGCCTGCGGGCCACTGTATAGCAATCGCGGCCGCCTGCAAACCGGACGTGGCCGGGCGCGGGCGCCGGGTGGTGTTAAATACGGTTTTCCCCGGACAGTGAGCGCGGGCCTGCAAGGGCGCGCGAAGGAAACATCATGGCATTCGATTTTGATCTGTTTGTGATCGGCGCGGGCTCCGGCGGCGTGCGCGCGGCGCGTTTCGCGGCGGGCTTCGGCGCGCGCGTGGCGGTGGCGGAAAGCCGTTACCTGGGCGGCACCTGCGTGAACGTGGGCTGCGTGCCCAAGAAGCTGCTGGTCTATGGCGCGCACTACAGCGAGGACTTCGAGCAGGCCCGCGGCTTCGGCTGGAACGCCGGCGAGCCCAGCTTCGACTGGCCCACGCTGATCGCGAACAAGAACCGGGAAATCGAACGTCTTAACGGCATTTATCGCAATTTGCTGGTCAATAGCGGCGTCACCCTGCTGGAAGGCCACGCCCGCATCCTCGATCCGCACACGGTCGAGATCAACGGCAAATCCTACCGCGCCGCCAATATCCTGGTGGCGACCGGCGGCTGGCCCCAGGTGCCGGACATTCCGGGCAAGGAACACGCCACCACGTCGAACGAAGCCTTCTTCCTGAAGGAACTGCCGCGCCGCGTGCTGGTGGTGGGCGGCGGCTATATCGCCGTGGAATTCGCCTCCATTTTCAACGGCATGGGCGCGCAGACCACGCAGGTCTACCGTGGTCCGTTGTTCCTGCGCGGCTTTGACCAGGGCGTGCGCGAGCATCTGCGCGACGAACTGGTGAAAAAGGGCATCGACCTGCGCTTCAATTCGGAAGTGACGCGCATCGACAAGCAGGCCGACGGCACGCTGGCCGCCACGCTGAAGGACGGCTCCGTGGTCGAGGCCGATTGCGTGTTCTACGCCACTGGCCGCCGGCCCATGCTGGACAACCTGGGCCTGGAGAACACGGCGGTCAAGCTGGGCAAGGGCGGTTTCATCGAGGTGGACGACGAATACCGCACGGCCGAGCCCTCCATCCTGGCCATCGGCGACGTGATCGGCCGTGTGCCGCTGACGCCCGTGGCGCTGGCCGAAGGCATGGCGGTGGCGCGGCGCCTGTTCCGTCCCGAGGAATACCGCAAGGTCGACTACCAGCTGATTCCGACCGCCGTGTTCAGCCTGCCGAACATCGGCACGGTGGGCATGACGACGGAAGAGGCGCGCGCCGCCGGCCACGAGGTCAAGCTGTTCGAAAGCCGCTTCCGGCCCATGAAGCTGACGCTGACCGAGTCGCAGGAAAAGACGCTGATGAAGCTGATCGTGGACGCCAAGACCGACCGCGTGCTGGGCGTGCACATGGTCGGCCCGGACGCGGGCGAGATCGTGCAGGGCATCGCGATCGCGCTGAAGGCCGGCGCGACCAAGCAGGTGTTCGACGAGACCATCGGCATCCATCCCACGGCTGCCGAAGAGTTCGTGACCCTGCGCACGCCGGTCGCCCAATAAGGCGCTACAGCCGTTCGATCATGGCGCGCGCCGCCATCGGCGCGCGTTCCTTCGCGCCATTGATGAAGAACGCAAAGACGTCTCCCGGCCGCGCCTTTTTTTCCGGGGCGCCGGTGAGCGGCAGGTCGGCCGGGTGGCCGCCGCGGGCCCAGCTGCGCAGGCGGTCCGCCCAGGCGTCCAGCGCCTTGGGCGGGTAGCCCGCCTTGTAGGCCGTGCTGGCGCGCATCAGCCGCGCATAGACGAAAGCGGCGGTACGGTCGGCGATGGACGGGTAGTCCTCGCTGTCCGTGTAGACGGTGGCCGCGCCGTGGCGCCGCGCCAGCTCCAGGTATTCCTCGCAGGCGAAGCTGTCATGGCGCACGTCCAGTACGTGGCGCAGCGGCAAGCCGTCCACCTTGTCCGGCAGCAGCGCGAGGAAGGCGCCGAAATCGTCCGCATCGAATACCTTGGTCGGCGCGAACTGCCAGACGATGGGCCCCAGCTTGGGGCCCAGTTCGGCGATGCCGCTGTGCACGAAGCGGTGGATCGAATCCTTGGCGCCCGCCAGTTCGCGGCGGTTGGTCGCGTAGCGCGAGGCCTTCAGCGAAAACACGAAGCCTGCGGGCGTCTCATCGCGCCATTTGGCGAAGGTGGCCGGCTTCTGGGTACTGTAGTAGGTGCCGTTGATCTCGATGGCGGTGAGCTGGCTGCTGGCGTATTCCAGTTCGCGCGCATGCGGCAGGTTTTCGGGGTAGAAGACGCCGCGCCAGGGGGCGTAGGTCCAGCCGCCGATACCGATGCGGATGGCGCCGTCTTTCGGATGAGAATGCGCTTGCGGCATGGCCGGCCCTCCAGGCGTGGGAACCGGACAACTGTATCGCCGGCGCCACTGGTCCGCAAACCCCCGCCGGAAGTTCGCTGTTCCGATACAGTTTTGCGCTAAGGTGTGGATTCACGTTTCCACTTTCCGCGCTGCCCCGCGCCGGCCCATCATGCCCGACCTTACCCATCTGATGACGTTCGCCCTGGTTGCCCTGGGCATGGTGCTCACACCCGGGCCCAACATGATCTACCTGGTATCCCGTTCCATCTCGCAGGGCGCGCAGGCGGGCCTGATTTCGCTGGGGGGCGTGGCGGTCGGCTTCGTCTTCTACGTGCTCTGCGCGGCGTTCGGCATCACGGCGCTGCTGATGGCGGTGCCCTACGCCTACGACGCGCTGCGCATCGGCGGCGCGCTGTACCTGCTGTACATGGCCTGGCAGGCGCTGCGCCCGGGCGGGCGTTCGCCGTTCGAGGTGCGCGAACTGCCCAAGAGCAGCCCGCGCACGCTGTTCACGATGGGGCTGGTGACCAATCTGCTCAATCCCAAGATCGCGATCATGTACGTGTCGCTGCTGCCGCAGTTCATCCAGCCCGAGCGCGGCAGCGTGTTCACGCAGTCGCTGGCGCTGGGCATGACGCAGGTTGTGATCAGCCTGACGGTCAATGCGCTGATCGCCATCATGGCCGGTTCCATCGCCGGGTTCCTGGCGGGCCGCCCCTTGTGGATGGTGGTGCAGCGCTGGTTGATGGGCACGGTGCTGGCCGGGCTGGCGGTACGCATGCTGATGGATAACCGCCGCTGATGCAGGCCGAAGACGGTTTCTTTGCGTCCTTGGGCGGCATGCTGGGCGAGGCGCTGCGCAGCGTCGTCGCGGGCTTGAAGTGGCTGCTGGGCGGCCTGGGCCATGCCTTCGGCGATTTCTACTCGGGACTGGCCGGCGCAATGGGCATGAGCCCGTCGATCTTCAATTTCATCCTGCTGGTGCTGGGGCTGATGTGCCTGTGGGCCGCGGTCAAGGCGCTGCTGCGCCGTTCGATCATCGGATTCCTGTTCTGGGTGATCGTCGCGCTACTGCTGCTGGGCGGACTGGGCGCCTAGCGCTTCTCCAAGCGCTTCCCGCAAGAGGTCGACGCGGGGATTGGATGGTCCCTTCCGGGTTATCAAGGCCACCACGCTGGAAGGCGGTTCCGGGTGCGCGCGTATCTGCTTGACCGCGCCCGCGGGGGCCACAGTGTCGCGGATGAGGGCCATGTCCGGCACGATGCCGATGCCCAGGCCGCTGGCGACGAACTGCACGCCGGTGGTGGGGCTGGTGGATTCCACCACGGGCAGGGGCGCGGGCAGGCCGGCATGGGTGAAGCAGTCTTCAATCAGCTTGCGGCCCATGGATCCTTCGGCCGGCATTACCCAACGTTCCCGTGCCAGGCTGGCCCAGTCCACGCGCCGCGCACGGACCAGCGGATGGCTGGCGGCCGCAATCACCGCGAACTGCACTTCAAACAATTTGACGTACTGAAACGCGGCCGCCCCGGATTCCAGCATCTGCAGCGGGAAAGTGGAAATCAGCGCGTCGATTTCGCCCAGCTCCAGCGCGTGGAGCAGGGCGGGCACGCGTTCTTCGAGCAATTGCACGCGCATCGGCCTGGCATGGTTCACCAGTTTCTCGACCACGCCGCGCAAGTAGGTCTGCGCCAGGAAGGGCGGCGCGCCGATGCGGATCTTCGCCGCGTAGCGATCGGCGGTCTGGGCGTCGGCGCGCAGATGTCCAAGCTCTTCAAGCAACAGCGCGGCGCCGCGCAGCACCACCTCTCCTTGCGGTGTCGGTTTCAGGCCGCGCGCGGTGCGCAGGAACAAGGCAAAGCCAAACGCGCTTTCGACTTCCGTCAGCGCCTTGCTCAGCGCGGGTTGCGTCAAGTTGAGCGCCTGGCTCGCGGCGCGCAGGCTGCCCGTGCTCTGCACCACTTGCAGCATGCGCAGATGGCGAAAGCGCAGCTTGGATACCAGATGGTCGGGTTCGATGGCGCCGGTCATGGGTTGAGATAGAACTGAAAGTTATCGCTATATCAAAATATATCAATTTTTTGATTAGCTGCGATCGCCTATCCTGCCCGCATAACAAGGAGACAACATGCAACGTCGTACTTTTTGCCTGGGCGCCCTTGGCGCGGGCATGATGTTCCGTTCCATGGCGAGCGCCGCAGAGAGCTATCCGTCGCGGGCCGTGCGCGTCGTCGTGCCCTATGCCGCTGGCGGGGGACCCGACATCATGGTGCGGCAATTCGGCCCGGTGCTCGGCGCCAGGATGGGTCAGACCATCGTGGTGGAGAACAAGGTGGGCGCGGGCGGCGTGCTGGCCGCCCAATACGTGGCCCAGGCTGCGCCCGACGGCTATACCGTGCTGCTGGGTTCCAACTCGCACCTGATCCAGAAAGCCCTGCAGCCGAGCCTGATGTTCGATCCCGAGCAGGACTTTCTGCCGGTCACGGTGATCGGCGCCTCGCCCAGCGTCCTGGTCGTGTCCGCCAAGTCACCCTACCGCACGGCGCAAGACCTGATCGCCGCCCTGAAGGCGCAACCGGGCAAGATGAACTACGCCTCGGGCGGCATCGGATCGGCCGCGCATCTGGGCGGCGCGACCTTCGTCACGCTGCTGGGGGCCGAAGCCACGCACGTTCCGTTCAAGGGGTCGGTGGAGATCCCAACCTCGCTGCTGCGCGGGGACACGGATTTCGCCTTCGCCATTGCCGGGACCGCCGTGCCGCAGGTGCAGGGCGGCCGGCTGCGCGCGCTGGCCGTGACCAGCCGCGAACCCATGGCTGAGCTTGCCGGCGTGCCCACGCTGCGGGAGATCCTGGGCAGCGATCTGGCGGTCCAGGAATTCTGGTTCGCCTTCTGGCTGCCGCGCAAATCGAGCGCCGAGGTGGCCGACAAGCTCTATGGCGCAACCACGGCGTCGCTCAAGGACCCGGGCGTCAAGAGCAACTTCGAGGCGGCAGGCGTCAGCGTGATCCAAAGCGACAGCCCGGAAGCCGCCGCGTCGTTCGTGCGCAGCGAGGCCCGCAAATGGGCTGAAATCATCAAACTGACCGGCATCACCGCCGGCTGACCCGCAGGAAATCCATGGCCAAGCCTCTTGAAGGCGTACGCGTGCTCGACTTGTCGCACGTGATCGCCGGTCCTCTCGCTTCGTTTTATCTGGCGCAACTGGGCGCTGAAGTCATCAAGGTCGAACCGCCCCTGGCGGGCGAAGTCCTGCGCTCGATGAAGAACGGCGTCGACACCGACACGCCCACCGGATTCGCGGCCATCAACGCCGGCAAGCAATCGCTGGCGCTGGACATCCGGACCCGCCAGGGCGCGGACCTGCTGCGCTCGCTGGCCGCCTCGGCCGATGTGTTCATCGAAAACTTCAGGCCGGGCGTGGTGGCGCGCTACGGGCTGGACTACGCCTCGATCAAGGCGGTCAAGCCCGACATCGTGTATTGCTCCATCTCGGGCTTTGGCCAGCAAGGGGCCTGGTCGCAGCGCGGCGCCTACGACCATGTGGTCCAGGCGATGACCGGCATGATGATGATGTCGGGCGAGGGCGACGACGCGCCGCCGCTGAAAGTGGGCTTTCCGGTGATCGACGTGGCCGTGGGCATGCTGGGCGCGCTGTCCATCGTGTCGGCGCTGCATCGCAGACTGCGCGAAGGCGCCGGGCAATACATCGACGCGTCCATGGTCCAGGCCTCGCTGGCGCTGATGTACACCAATACCTGCGCCTACCTGAGCGACGGCACGCCGACGCGCCGGGTCGGCAACCGGGGCTACACCGGCAGTCCCGCGGCCGATACCTACCGCTGTGCGGACGGCTGGCTGGCGGTGGCCGCGAACACGCCGGAACAATTCCGCAAGTTGACCGCCGCCATCGGAGTGGAGGCGCTGTGCAGCGACGCCAGGGCGCTGGATCTGGATGCCTTCAACCTGCCCAACGGATTCGTGGTGCCGAACGACCGCGAGTACGTGGTGCAACGGCTGAGAGCCGCGTTTTCGACCCGCAGCGCCGCGCAGCTCGAGGACCTGCTCAGCCAGGCCGGCGTGCCCGCGGCCAAAGTGAGAAAGCTCGAGGAGTTCCTCGACGAGGCGGACGCTACCGGTTGCGTGAGCCTGCCTGATCATCGTTTTCACCAGGGTGGACGCGAGCTGCGCACGCATGGGCTAGGCTTTGCCTTCGAGCAGGACGGCGGCCCGACTCAGGCAGGCGCTCCCGCGCTGGGCGAGGGCACGCGCGAGGTGCTCAGGCGCGTGGGCCTGGACGACGCCGCGATAGCCGAGCTCGAGCGCGCCGGCGTCCTGCGGACCCAGGCCGACACCGCGCTTCCCCTGATCCCCTGAACAACCATTCATCCGGAGACTCTATGACTCAACTTTTGCAAGGCCGCGTCGCCATCGTGACCGGAGCCGGGCGTGGATTGGGCCGCTCGCATGCGCTGGAGCTTGCGCAGCACGGCGCCAAGGTGCTGGTGAACGACCTGGGCGCCGACCGGCCGGACTCGCCGGCCCAGGCCGTGGTGGACGCGATCCGCGCGGCTGGCGGGGACGCCATGGCGCATGGCGCCGACGTGACCCAGCCGCAGCAGGCCGAGGCGATGGTGCAGGCGGCCATCGCAAATTGGGGGCGCGTCGACATCCTGGTCAACAACGCGGGCATCCTGCGCGACAAGACCTTCGCCAAGATGAGCCTGGAGGACTTCCGCCTCGTGATCGAGGTCCATCTGATGGGCGCGGTGCATTGCACCCAGGCGGTGTGGAACGCCATGCGCGAACAGAACTATGGCCGCATCGTCATGACCACCTCGTCCTCGGGACTCTATGGCAACTTCGGCCAGGCCAATTACGGCGCGGCGAAGATGGCGCTGGTCGGCCTGATGCAGACCCTTGCCCTCGAAGGCGAGCGCTACGGCGTGCGCGTGAATTGCCTGGCGCCGACGGCCGCCACGGCCATGACCGAAGGCCTGCTCGATGAGCAGGCGCTGGCCTTGTTGACGCCGGACTCGGTCAGTCCCGCCCTGGTTGCCCTGGTGGCCGAAAACGCGCCCACCCGGACCATTCTGATGGCGGGCGCGGGCAGTTTCGAGCAGGCCAATATCACCATGACCCGCGGTATCCATCTGAGTGGAGAGGAGTTGTCCGCGCAGGCCCTGATCGGCCGCCTGGACGAAGTGTCCGACCGCGCGCAGGAAACGGTTCCCGCCACCGGTTTCGACCAGTTGCGCCACGAGATCGCCAAGGCCCTGGCATGCGAAACCGAGAAGTTGTAGTCCTGTCTGGCGTGCGCACGCCCATCGGCAGTTTCGGCAAGAGCCTGAAGGACGTCCCGCCCACGGCGCTGGCCGCCGAGGTGTTGAAAGCCGCCGTGGCGCGCGCGGGCCTGGCGCCTGCGCAGATCGAGCACGTCTGCTTCGGCCAGGTCATCACGACCGAAGCGCGTGACCTGTACTTGTCGCGGGTGGCGGCGATCGAGGCCGGTTGCGCCGACGGCACGCCGGCATTCAACGTCAACCGCTTGTGCGGCTCGGGATTGCAGGCGGTCGTTTCGGCGGCGCAGTCCATCCTGCTGGGCGACTGCAAGGTCGCGGTGGCGGGCGGCGCCGAGAGCATGTCGCGCGCGCCGTACGCCACATCGGCGCTGCGCTTCGGCGCGCGCATGGGCGATGCGCCGATGACCGATATGCTGCTGGGCGCCTTGCATGATCCGTTCCACCGCATCCACATGGGCGTCACGGCGGAAAACGTCGCCAGGCGCTACGGCATTACGCGGGACGCGCAGGATGCGCTGGCGCTGGAGAGCCACCGCCGCGCCGCGCGCGCCGTGGCCGAAGGCCGCTTCGACGCGCAGCTCGTGGCCATCACGACGCCCGGCCGCAAGCCCATTGTGTTCGCGCAGGACGAGCACGTCCGCGCCGACATCGCGCCGTCGGACCTGGCCGCCCTGAGGCCCGTATTTTCTTCCGACGATGGCACGGTCACGGCGGGCAACTCCTCCGGCATCAATGACGGTGCGGCCGCGCTGGTACTGATGGAGCGTGCCGAGGCGCTGGCCCTGGGCGCGCGCCCCATGGCCCGCCTGCTTGCTTACGCCCATGCCGGCGTGGACCCGCGCTACATGGGCATGGGCCCGGTTCCCGCCGTGCGCGCCGCCCTGGCCAAGGCAGGCCTGTCCGCCGCCGATATGGATGTGATCGAGTCCAACGAGGCCTTTGCGGCGCAGGCCTGCGCGGTGGCGAGCGAACTGGATCTGGATCCGGCCAAGGTCAATCCCAATGGTTCGGGCATTGCGCTGGGGCATCCGGTGGGAGCCACGGGCGCGATCATCGCTGTCAAGGCCTTGCACGAACTCGAGCGCATCGGCGGACGGTACGCGCTGGTCACCATGTGCATAGGCGGCGGGCAGGGCATCGCCGCAATCTTTGAACGCATCTGAAGCCGCCATGACACGCAATCCTGTTGCATCTCCTCTGCCGTTCGACTCGATCCAGTCCTTGCTGAACGCCGTGGGGCAGCCTCCCATTGTTTCCGACGCGCTGCTGATCGATCAGGACATGATCGACCGGTTCGCGCAGGTCACGCTCGATACGCAGTGGATCCATGTGGACCGGCTGCGCGCGCAAGCGGAATCCCCCTATGGCGACACCATCGCGCATGGCTTTCTGGCGCTGTCGCTGCTGACGCACTGGCAGAACAGCTGCATCGCCTTTCCGGGCGCAGCGATGTTGCTGAATTACGGATTCGACAGGGTCCGCTTCACCGCGCCCGTGGTTTCCGGCACGCGCGTGGCCGCCAGCTTTTCCTTGGCCGAGGTCGTGGAGACCGGCACGGGCATGGCCCGCTGCGCCTGGAAGGTCGCGATCCAGGCGGAGGGGACGCTCAGGCCGTCGGTGCATGCCGACTGGCTGATCATGGTGTGGTACGGGAGCCCTTGAGTCCCAACGTCACGTCGCGGAGCCTGCGCACCAGGCCCGCGAACCGCTCGGCTCCGGTATTGCCATATCCGATCACCAGGCCATTGTCCTCCGCCCGCGGCGCCACCGCGAACGAGGACAACGCGCCCGGATTCATCCCGATCTTGCGCGCCTGTTCCACGATCTCCCGGTCGGGATATGCAGCAGGCAGCCGCACCGTCAGATGCAGCCCGGAATGTCCGCCCAGGACTTCGTGTTCGATCCCCAAATGCGCCGCCAGCGCCTCGCGCAATGCTCCCTGCCGTTCTCGGTACAGGCGCCGCATGCGGCCCAGGTGGCGCGAGAACTGGCCGTTTTCCATGAAGGCCGCCATGGTCAGCTGTTCCAGCCGGTGGCCGCCGCGCAGCATCTCGATGATGGATGGCATCGCCTGCGCGGCGATGGCTTCGGGCAGCACCACGAAACCCAGGCGCAGCGCCGGGCACATGGTCTTGCTGAAGGTGCCCACGTACAGCACCGGCGCGTCCTCGACCAGGCCCTGCATGGCGGCGATGGGTTCGCCCTGGTGGCGGAATTCGCTGTCGTAGTCGTCCTCGATGATCCAGGCGCCGGCCTGGCGGGCGCGCTCGATCAAGCCCAGGCGGCGCGGCAGGGACAGCACCGCGCCGGTCGGGTACTGGTGCGACGGCGTTGTCTGGATGAGGCGGGGCGGGCGTTCCTGCCAGGCGCTTTCGGGAATCACGATGCCGTCCGCGTCCACGCGCATGGCAACCACGTCCAGGTCGCCGCCATGGAAGGCGGACTTGGCGCCGCGGTAGCCGGGGTCTTCCAGCCAGGCGGTGTCGCCAGGGTTGGTCAACAGCTGCACGCAGAGCGCCAGCGCGCCCTGGGCGCCTTCGGTGATGACGATGCGCGAGGCGTCGCAGCGCACGCCGCGCGACACGCGCAGGTATTGGGCGATGGCTTCGCGTAGCGCCGGCTCGCCCACGGGATGGCCGTAGCCCAGGGCCGTGGCCGGGGCGGCTTGCAGCGCGCGGTCCTGCGCGCGGCGCCATGCGTTGATGGGAAACTGCGTCAGCGCAGGCGTGCCGGGCGTCATGGGCAGCGAACCGTCGTGGGCGTAGCGCGTGGAGACGATGCGCGTCAGCCGCTTGGCGGTGAGCGAGGGCTGGTCCGTGGGCGGCGTCGCGCGCTTGGCGGCGATGGCCGCGGCGGCCGACAGGGGAGCGACCCGCGTGCCCTGGCGGTCGGCGATCACGTAGCCTTCGGCCGTGAGCTGTTCGTAGGCGATCAGCACCGTGTTGCGCGAGATGGCGAGTTCCTCGGACAAGGCGCGCGACGAGGGCAGCTTGCCGCCCGCGGGCAGCTGTCCGGCCAGGATCGCCTGCTTGAGGCGCTGGATCAGTTGGCGCTGGCGCGGCAGGGCGCCGGGGCCGCGCGTGAGCGGGCTGGAAAGCAGGGCGGGGGTATTCATCTTGGCCCTATTAAAATTCTGGATCGTGGTGCTTTTTATGATGCCACCATTCCGATATCGTGAGGGCATGCGTACTGCGCCCGTCCCTTCGGGCGGCGCGCCAACCTGAAGAGGCCCCGTAGCATGCAACCCCGCGTCAACGCCTACCAGCAACCCATCGGCCCGGACATGACGGGCTGGACCACGCGTCCGCGTCCGCCCCTGACACCCATCGTCGGCCGCTATTGCCGGCTGGAGCCGCTGTCGGCCGAGCGCCACGCCGAGGATCTGTTCCACGCGTTCAGCCAGGCGCCGGACGACAGCGACTGGACCTACATGTCGGTGGGACCCTTCGCGGACCTGGCGGCCTACCGCCAGTTCGCCGAGAAGGCGCAGGCCGGCAATGACCCCTTGCATCACGCCATCATCGACCTGGAAACGGGGCGCGCCATCGGCACGCTGGCGCTGATGCGCATCGACCCGGCCAACGGCGCGATCGAAGTCGGCTTCGTGTCGTTCTCGCGCCAGCTCAAGCGCACCCGCATCGCAACCGAGGCCCAGTTCCTGCTGATGAGCCGCGCCTTCGACGAACTGGGCTACCGCCGCTATGAATGGAAGTGCGATAGCCTGAACGCGCCGTCGCGCGCGGCGGCTCTGCGGCTGGGTTTCCAGTTCGAGGGCATCTTCCGCCAGGCCACGGTGTACAAGGGCCGCAGCCGCGACACGGCCTGGTTCGCCATGGTCGACGGCGACTGGCCCGCGCTGCGTGCCGCCTATGAGCGCTGGTTGAGCCCCGACAATTTCGATGCCCAGGGCAAGCAGCGGCAGGGCCTGTCCGAACTGACAGCACAGGCGCGCGCCGCGTGCGCCTGATCCCGGTTGCGCTGGCCCTGTTCTGGGGCCTGAACTGGCCGGCGGTGAAGATCATCCTGTCGATCTTCCCGCCGTTCACGCTGCGCCTGCTCGGCCTGGGCAGCGGCGCGGTGCTGCTGTTGCTGCTGGCGCGAGCCAAGCGGGTGCCCCTGCTGCCGCCGCGCGAGTCGTGGCGCGGCATCATCGTGGGCGGCCTGCTTGCCGTCGCGGCCTTCAACCTGCTGGTGGCCTGGGCGCAGCTCAGCACCAGCACCTCGCGCGCGGCGGTGCTGACCTTCACCATGCCCATGATGTCGGCCGTGCTGGCCTGGGCGGTGCTGGGCGAACGCCTGGACCGGCGCCGGGCGCTGGCGCTGCTGCTGGGCGCGGCCGGGGTTTCCATCCTGGCCTGGCCGGTGCTGCGCGCAGTCTTCGGCGAACACGATGCGGCCGCGGCCAAGGGTCTGGTGTTTCCGCTGGTGGCGGCTTTCGGCTGGGCCGCCGGCACGGTCTACCTGAAGGGCTGGCCGGTGGCCGGCGATCGCATCGTCGTCACGGCCTGGCAGTTGGCGGTGGGCGCGGCTTGCGCCTTGGGCGGCATGCTGATCGCGGGCGAATCGTTCCCCACGCAGGGCTGGAACGGCCGTGTGGTGGCGGCGCTGTCGTTCCACATCATCCTGGGCACCGCCGTCGCGTACTGGCTCTGGTTCGTGCTGAGCGAGCGCGTCAGCGCCACGGTGGCCGCGCTGACCACATTGATGGTGCCGGTGGTGGGAGTGCTGGGCGCGATGGCGCTGGTGGGCGACCGGCCCGCCGCCTTGGACTGGTGGGGATTCGCCCTGGTGCTGGGAGGCGCCGCGCTGATCGTGCTGAACCTGGGCGCGGCGCCCGCGCCGCGATCCAGGCCATAGGCGAGGGTGGATCAGCGCGCGCGCCGCAGCTTCTCGCGCAGCAGTTCGGCGCCGCTCACCAGGGTGATGCCGGTCAGCACCAGCAGCGCGCCCAGCACGAAACCGGCGTCCAGCGGTTCGTCCAGGATGAGCACGCCGAAGCTCACGCCGAACAGCGGCGTCATGAACGACAGGACGGACAAGCGCGAAGCCAGGTAGCGGCGCAGCAGCCAGAACCAGGCCAGATAGCTGGACAGGGCCACCACCACGGACTGGAAGGCGACGCTGAGCACTGCCGCCTGCGTATAGCGAAAGCCGGCGTTGCCGGTGGCCGCGGCGTAGGCCAGCAGGGTAATGGCCGCGACCGCCATCTGATAGAACAGCGTCTTGGCAGGCGCGGCTTCGGACAGCGAGGTCTTGCGGATCGCCACGGTGGTGGCGCCCCAGAACAGGCCGGCCAGGAGGCCCATCGCATCGCCCAGCAGCATGTTGGGCGCGCCGGCCGATCCCGCCGGCTGGCCCTTGCCGAGGAAGGCCACGGCGATGCCGCAGAACGCCACGGCCACGCCCACCCACTGCAGCGGCTTCAGGCGTTCTTCGGGCAGCAGCCAGTGCAGTCCCAGCGCGGTGAAGATGGGCGCGGTGTACAGGAACACCGACATGTGCGAGGCCGTGGTGTAGACCAGGCCCTGCGCCACGAACAGAAATTCCCCGGCGAACAGCAGGCCCACGATGAGACCGGGCAGCGCCGTGCCGTCCATGACGGCACGCAGGCCTTCGCGCCGCCACACGGCCACGGCCAGCACCAGCGCCGCGAACGCCGAGCGCAGTCCGATCTGCATGATGGGCGAAACATCCGCGGCCACCAGCTTGATGGCGATCTGCTGGAAGCCCCAGCAGACGCATAAGAGCAGCATGGCGCCGGTCGCCAGCCCGTCCAGCGGCTGGCGCAAGGGCTTGGCGGCGCTCACGGCAGTTCGGCGGGGTAGCTGTCCAGGGCCAGGCCGATCTGCTGGCGCAGATCCCATTCCGCCAGCGTCGATTGCACCGGGCCGAAGAAGGCGCCGTCGCGCGTCACGAACATGGCGGGCAGGTGGAAGACTTCGTAGCGCTCGACCAGGCCGCGGTTGTCGCCGGCGTCGACCCAGCACACGCGTTCCACGGGCAGCTCCAGCTGCGGCAGTTGTTCACGGGCGACGCGGCAGGTGCCACAGGTGCGGCTGTGGAAGACCAGCAGGGACAGCCCGGGCGCGTCCAGCAGGTAGCGGTCGGCGGTGCTGTCGTTGAGTTCTATCTGTTCCATGGGGCGGGCAAGGCGGGAGAGGGCGCCGGTCGCGGCGCGAGGCGCCCATTATGGCAGCGCCCCGCCCGCGGGCGGGAGATACCCGCGGGCCTGGCAGGGCCGTCCCGGCCTCAGGCGGCGCGCAGCTTGCGGTCCAGTTCCAGCACCGACTGGTACAGCACGCGGGTGCCATCCAGCAGCTGCGTGGGTTCGATCCACTCTTCCGGGCAATGGCTGCGGCCATTCAGGCAGGGGATGAAGATCATGCCGATGGGGCCGGTGGGCACCATGTAGACCGCGTCGTGGCCCGCGCCGCTGGGCAGGCGCATGGAGGCGTAGCCCAGCTGATCGGCGGCGGCCTGCACCGCGTCCATCACCAGCGGCGTGCAGTCCGTGGGCCGCGCGCGGCTCAGCTGCGTGAAGCTTGCGGACAGGCGCAACGCGGTCAGGTCGGTGGCCACGCCGGCCATCAGCGTTTCCGGGAAGGCGTCCAGCACGGCATCGCTGTCGCTGCGCATTTCCAGCGTCAGCTCGACCCGGCCTGGCACCGCGTTGGCGGCGTTCGGCGTCATGGACAACCGGCCCACGGTGGCGACCACGTAATGCGGATTGCCGCTGGCGGCGCTGGCCTGGCGGTGGGCGGCATCGATGATGCGGGCCGCGCCCACCAGGGCGTCGCGGCGGATGTCCATGGGCGTGGTGCCGGCATGATCCGGCTGGCCTTCCACCGTGATCAGCACGCGGCGGATGCCGACGATGTTGGTGACCACGCCGATAGGCAGGCCGCGGCTTTCCAGCACCGGGCCTTGTTCGATATGCAGTTCGACGAACGCCGCGGTGCCGTCAGGGCCGCGCAGCGGCGCGCCCAGCGCCGAGGGGTCGCCGCCGATGCGGGCGATGCCGGCCGCGAGCGTCTCGCCTTCGGGATTGCGGGCCGCCAGCATGTCGGGCGTCAGCTGGCCACAGAGCGCGCGGCTGCCGACGCAGGAAATGCCATAGTCGCTGGGTTCCTCGGACAGGAAGTCGATGACCTCGAAGGGATGTTCCAGCTGCACGCCTTGCTCGCGCAGGGTGTGGGCCACTTCGATGCCGGCCAGCACGCCGATGATGCCGTCGAAACGGCCCCCGGCCATCACGGTGTCGCAATGCGAGCCGGTGGCGATGGGCTTGCGCGCGGGATCGCGCCCGGCCAGCGTGCCTATCAGGTTGCCGCCGGCGTCCAGGCGGGTCGCCAGGCCCGCGGCCTCGAACTCGCTGCGCAGCCAGGCGCGGGCCTCGTCGAACAGCGGCGAGAATGCGCGGCGCGTCCAGGGGACGTCGGGCAGGGTGAAACGGGAAAGGGTTTCGACGCGGGCCCAGAGGCGCTCGGCGTTCAGGGGAGGAAAAGCGTGTGGCATGAGACTTCCTGAAAATACGCCAGGAATTATGGCATGCGTGCCTGCAAGGTCTGGCTGCGTGGCGCATCCAGGAACAGCGCCACCACCGCAGCGCAGGCCAGGGTGATAGCGATCAGCGCGTGCAGCAGTTGGCGGAAGGCGTCGTCATAAGCCTGGCGCAACAGGGCCGGGGCCGCGCCGGGCTGATGGACCAGGGCTTGCGCCATGTCGCCGGCTGCGAGGTATTGCGCGGCGGCGCCTGGATCCGCGCCGAGCCGGTGGGCGATCAAGAAGGTCAGCAAGGCGTTGACGCTGGCCAGCGCGATGCCTTCACCGGCTACGCGGGTGGTGCTGAAGATGCCGGCGGCCATGCCGGCCCGCTCGGGCGGCGCGACGCTCATGGACAGGCCGTCCATCAGGCCCCAGGGCAGGCCGGTGCCTGCGCCGATCAGCAGCATGGGCCAGAGCGCGGCCTGGGGCGCGTGTTCCACCCCGATGCGGCTGAGCCAGTACAGGCCCAGGGCTGCGGCCAGCAGGCCCAGCGCGCAACTGCGGCCCGCGCTCATCCAGCGCATGGTCCAGACGGCGACCGCCGGCATGAAGAGCAGCGGCGCGGACAGGGCCGCCATCGCCAATCCTGCGCTGGCCTCGCTGCGCCCCTCGATGCCGATGAAGCGGATCGGCAGCAACACCAGCAGCACCACATAGCAATAGCAGGTGGCTACGGGCAGCATCTGCACGCCGACAAAGCGCGGATAGCGCAGCAGCGTCAGGTCCAGCATCGGGCGGCGCACGCGGCGCTCGATCGCGACGAAGGCCAGCAGGCACAGCGCCGCAGCGGCCAGCAGCCTCCAGGCAAGCGCGGACGCGCCGCGCGCGGCAGGCATTTCCAGGATGCCCCAGGTCAATAGCGCCAGCGCGCCGGTGAAGGTCAGGCTGCCCGCCCAGTCCAGCGGACCCGCTTGCGGATCCCGCGACTCCTGCATCCGGGGCAGGGCGACGGCCAGCGCCATCGCGCCGACCGCGGCGCTCGACAGAAAGACCGAGCGCCAGCCCAGGCTGTCGATCAGCAGGCCGGCCAGCATCGGCCCCAGCGCCAGGCCCGCGCCGAAACTGGCGCCGAGCAGGCCGAAGGCGCGGGTGCGCGCCGGACCAGGGCAGGCGTGCGCCAGGGACGCCGAGCCGCCGGCGAGGGCTGCGGCGGCGCCCGCGCCTTGCAGCGCGCGCAGGCCGTCCAGCCAGGCCACCGTGGGTGCGAACGCCAGCGCAACCGATACCAGCGCGAACAAGGCCACGCCAGCCACGAACAAACGCTTGCGGCCATAGGCGTCGGCCAGCGTGCCTGCCGCCATCAGCAGGCTGCCGAAGCTCAGCATGAAGGCGTTGGTGATCCAGCCGAGCGCCTGGGCGTGGCCGCCCAGATCGCGGCCGATGGCGGGGGTGGCGATGGCGCCGCCGGAAAAGCTCAAGGGCAGGATCAGGGCGGCCGTGCAGACGGCAAGCATGGTCCAGCCAGGGGAAACGGGAACTGAGGTAGAGGAAGGCATCGACGAATCAGGTTGGAATAGCCGGGATAGGCGTCGATGAAGGATAAAATCGCGTCAATAAAACAAAAATGCCGCGTATTTCCTATCTAAGCGGATAAATATTCCTTAATGGAGCGGAAATGGACAGCCTGAGCGGAATACATGCCTTCGTCCACGCCGCGCAGCGCGGCAGCTACGTCGCGGCCGCCGAGCATCTGGGCCTGTCGGCCTCGGCGGTGGGCAAGAGCGTGGCGCGGCTGGAGGACAGGCTGGGCGTGCGCCTGCTCAACCGCAGTACGCGGCGCATCAGCCTGACCGAAGCGGGCGCGCTCTATCTGGAGCGCTGCTTGCGCATCGTGCACGAGCTGGATGAGGCCGAAGCCGAGGTGACGCAGGGGCGCGAAGCGCCGCGCGGGCGCTTGCGGGTCAGCGTGCCGGCCATCGGCTACCGCTTGTTGCTGCCGCTGCTGCCTGAATTCACCCGCCTTTATCCGGAGATCGAACTCGACCTGGACTTCAACGACCGCATCGTCGACGTGATCGGCGAGGGGCTGGACGCAGTGATACGCAGCGGGGACTTCGCTGACTCGCGCCTCAGGGCGCGGCCGCTGGGGCCGTATCGATTCGTGGTGGCGGGCGCGCCCGCCTATCTGGCCGCGCATGGCGCGCCGCGCACGCCGGACGACCTGGCTGGCCACGCCAGGCTCGCCTATCGCTATCCGGGCTCGGGCCAGGCGCAGCACTGGCAGTTCCGCGACGGGCCACTCGCGCCGCAGCCCGCGGCGTTGACCTTCAATAGTGTCGAGGCGCTGATCGGCGCGGCGCAGGCCGGGCTGGGTCTGGCCTACCTGCCGGACTTCGCGCTGCGGGCGGCTTTGGACGAAGGCAGGCTCATCACTGTGTTGGACGAGCACCTCGACGCTGGCGGCCGCTTTTCCGTGTTGTGGCCCGACAGCAGGCACCCGCTGCCCAAGCTGCGCGCCTTCGTCGATTTCCTGGCCGAGCGGCTGGGCGCCTAGCGCCTGAGGCGCCAGGAAGGTTCGCGCTTTTCCAGGAACGCGCCGACGCCTTCGCGCGCTTCGTCCGTGCTGCGCACGGCCGCGATGCGTTCCACCGTGTCGGCGATGAGGGCCGCGTCGATCTCCCGGCCGGCGAAATCGCGCACCAGCCGCTTGCTGGCCTGCACCGCGCCGGGGCCGTTGTCGCACAGGGCAAGGCACAGCGCCTCGGCGCGTTGCGCCAGGTCGGCCAGGGGGGCGACGTCGTGCACCAGGCCCAGCCGGAACGCGGTCGCGGCGTCGAAGCGCTCGGCGGTCAGGAAGTAGCGGTTGGCCGCGCGCTCGCCCATGGCGCGCAGCACATAGGGGCTGATGGTGGCGGGCAGCAGCCCCAGCCGTGTTTCCGAAAGGCAGAAGTGCGCGCTGTCCGCGGCGATGGCGATGTCGCAGGCCGACACCAGGCCCATGCCGCCGGCATAGGCGTCGCCGTTGACGCAGGCCACCACCGGCTTGGGGCAGGACCAGATCGCGTGCAGCATGCGGGCCAGCTTGGCCGCGTCGGCGCGGTTTTCGGCGTCGGTCAACGTGGCCATCTTGCGCATCCAGTTCAGGTCGCCACCGGCGCAGAAGGCCTTGCCCGCGCCCGTCAGCAGCAGCACGCGCACGGCGGGGTCGTCCACCGCGGCCTGCACTGCGCCGGTCAGGGCGGCGATCAGCGTGTCGTCGAACGCGTTGCGCATGTCGGGGCGGTTCAGCGTCAGGCGGGCGATGGGTCCGTCGTGGGCGATGTCCAGCGGGGCGGGCGTGGTCATTCCGGGTCTCCAGTTTTCTTGATTCAGGCTCAACAAAGCGGCGGGACTAGCGGTCGATTCTAGGTTGAAATTTCTGTTCCGGCCATCGAATCGGAACAAATATTGAGTTATCCTCAAAAAAAATAATGGAGCGAGACATGAGCCAGAAAGCAGGCGGCGTGGCCGCCGGCCAACGCTACGCGTCGGTATTCCGGCCGGGGCTGTATCAGGGCAAGACCATCGTCGTGACCGGGGGCGGCAGCGGGCTGGGCCGCTGCACCGCGCACGAGCTGGCGTCGCTGGGCGCGGGCCTGGCGCTGGTAGGGCGCAAGCTCGACAAGCTGCAGGCGGCGCAGGACGAAATCTGCCGGATCTACCCCGAGGCCAGCGGCCGCATCAGCCTGCACGCCTGCGACATCCGCGACGAGGCCGGCGTGCGCGGCGCGGTTGCCGATGCGCTGGCGCGGCACGGCGCCATCGACGGCCTGTTCAATTGCGCGGGCGGCCAGTTCCCGGCGCCGCTGGACCGCATCACCTACAACGGCTGGAACGCGGTGGTGCAGAACAATCTGCACGGCACCTTCCTGATGTCGCGCGAGGTCTACACCCAGCACATGCGCCAGCACGGCGGGGCCATCGTCAACATGCTGGCCGACATCTGGGGCGGCATGCCGGGCATGGGGCATTCGGGCGCGGCGCGCGCGGGCGTCTGGAACCTGACCGAAACCGCGGCCTGCGAATGGGCCCATGCAGGCGTGCGCGTCAACGCGGTGGCGCCGGGCTGGATCGCTTCCAGCGGCATGGACAGCTACGACGAGGACTACCGCGCCGTGCTGCGCGAATTACGCACCAAGGTGCCGCTGCAGCGCTTCGGCACCGAGGCCGAGCTGGCGGCGGCGGTCGTGTTCCTGCTGTCGCCGGCCGCGGCCTTCATCAACGGCAGCGTCATCCGGGTGGATGGCGGCGTGCCCAATGCCCGCCATTCCTGGACCCTGGCGCCCGCCGAGCGGGGCGAAGCCTACAACGGCTTTCCTCAGTACGTGCCGCCGTCCTTGTTTTCCGACGATTGAAGCCGATGCAGGGCGTCCCGCACTTCGCCGCGGAATTGCGCCAGCGCCAGGGCGTCCTGCGCGGGCGGCTGCAGCGCCTGCCACAGGAAGCCGACCAACTGGTCGGCGGTGGCGGCCACGTTCACCCGTGCGCCGCGCAGGATGGCGTCCCACAGCACATGCTCCATCGGCCCGTAGACGGCCGAGCGCAAGAGCCGCAGCGGCATGTCGCGGCGGATGTCGCCGTCGGCCTGGCCCTGGGCCAGGATGCCCATCAGCGGCGCGGTGTAGCGGCGCTGCAGGCCCGCGTAGACATCGCCGAAATCGTCGTTGCGCGCGCGCCCTTCGGACAGGATGAAGGCGCACAGCCCGGTGCCTTCGGCCAGCAGGTGGCGCAGGTGCGCATGCACCAGGAAATGCAGCCGGGCCCGCGCGCCGTGCACGTGGGGCAGGCTGTCCTCGACCTTGGCGATGATCTCGTCGTACCAGTCGCTGATCACCCGCACGCACAGTTCGCGCTTGCCGCCGAAATAAGTGAACACCGTGGCTTCGGACACGCCCAGGCGCTGCGCGATCTCGGTGGTGGTGGCCGCCTGGAAGCCGGCTTCGGAGAAGACCTGGCGGGCGACGCGCAGGATGTCGCGGATGCGCTGTTCGGATTTGGCGCTGGCCGGCGGTCGGCGCATCGGGACGGTGGCGGCTTTTTCCATGCGGGGGGAGTGGGCTGCGGGGGGGGGCGGGGGCTTATTATTGAGCCAGGGTCAAGTTTGAGGCAAGACGTTACATCGCTGGCGCCGGGCGCCGGCGCGTTCGACAACAACATCAGAGACAAACCATGCTGTCCAGAGCCGATTCCTACGCGCAGCTCGCGTCCCAATTCCAATGGCAGGTGCCTGCGGCCTACAACATCGGCGTCGACGCCTGCGACAAATGGGCCGACGGCAGCGGCCGGCTGGCGCTGATCTACGAGCAGAGCGACGGCTCGCAATCGCGCTACACCTTTGATCAGATCAAGACGCTGTCCAACCGCCTGGCGCACAGCCTGGAGCGCCACGGCGTCAAGCGCGGCGACCGCGTTGCCGTCTACCTGCCGCAGGCGCCCGAAACGGCGGTAACCCATATCGCGGTCTACAAGATGGGCGCGGTGGCTGTGCCCTTGTTCACGCTGTTCGGCGTGGACGCGATCCAGTACCGCCTGGCCAACAGCGGCGCGGCCGCGCTGGTGACCGACGCCGAAGGCTGCCGCAAGCTGCGCGAGATCCGCGCCGGCCTGCCCGACCTGAAGGTGGTCTATTGCATCGACCAGGACTGCCCGGACGACGCCGTGCCTTTTCACGCTGCGCTGGCCGCGGAATCCGAGGACTACACGCCGGTGGCGACGGCGGCCGACGACCCGGCCGTCATCATCTATACGTCGGGCACCACCGGCAAGCCCAAGGGCGCGCTGCACGCGCACCGGGTGCTGCTGGGCCATCTGCCGGGCGTGGAGATGTCGCACGAATTCTTCCCTGAGAATGCCGCGCTGATGTGGACGCCGGCCGACTGGGCCTGGATCGGCGGCCTGCTGGACGTGCTGCTGCCGTCCTGGCACCACGGCGTGCCGGTGCTGGCGCGCCGCTTCGAGAAGTTCGACGGCGCCAGCGCCTTCGAGCTGATGGCGCGCCATGGCGTGACCCACACCTTCCTGCCACCCACCGCGCTGAAGATGATGCGCGGCGCCGAGCTGCCGGCCGGCGCCGGCGCGCTGGCGCTGCGCTCGGTCGCCAGCGGCGGCGAGTCGCTGGGGGCGGAACTCATAGACTGGGGCCGGCGCGTGCTGGGCGTGACCATCAACGAGTTCTACGGCCAGACCGAATGCAACATGCTGGTGTCGTCCTGCTCGTCCCTGTTCGACCCCTGCATCGGCGCCATCGGCCGCGCTGCGCCGGGCCACCGCGTCGCTATTGTGGATGAGCGGGGCGTCGAAGTGGCCGATGGACAGGAGGGCAACATCGGCGTATTGCGCCCGGATCCCGTCATGTTCCTGGGCTACTGGAACAACCCCGAGGCCACCGCCGAAAAGTTCGCGGGCGACTACCTGCTGACCGGCGACCAGGGCGTGCGCGACGCGCAGGGCTTCATCCGCTTCGTCGGCCGTAACGACGACGTCATCACCAGCGCCGGCTACCGCATCGGCCCCGGCCCCATCGAGGACTGCCTGATCGGCCACCCCGCCGTGCGCATGGCCGCGGTGGTGGGCGTGCCGGACGCCCAGCGCACCGAGATCGTGATGGCCTATGTGGTGCTGAACGAAGGTTATGCAGGGGATGACGCGTTGGTGAAGGAACTGCAGGCCCACGTGCGCAAGCGCCTGGCGGCCCACGAGTATCCGCGCGCGATCCGTTTTGTAACCAGTTTGCCGACCACCGCCACCGGCAAGATCATCCGCCGCGAGCTGCGCGACGGCAGCTACGCCTGACCGGTCTCAACCGGTGACAATGTCGTCCAAGAGGATGGGTTGACGGGCAGCCAGCCGCTGCAAGTATGATGGCGCAAATTGATACGGCCCCATGCCAATTGGGGCCGTATCACCATTAGCCTTACTAGTATGGAGATAAACCCCGATGAATAAGCCTTTGGATGGGGGATTGGCAGCCTTGAACGTGCCTGCCTATGTGAAGCACCGCGGCCTGATCGACTGGGTCGCCAGCTTTGTGGCGCTGGCCAAGCCGGACCAGGTCGTGTGGTGCGACGGTTCCCAGGAAGAATATGACCGGCTGTGCGAACAGATGGTCCAGGCGGGCACCATGCGCAGGCTGAACCCCGCCAAGCGGCCTAATTCCTTCCTGGCGTGCTCGGATCCTTCCGACGTCGCCCGCGTGGAGGACCGCACCTTCATTTGCTCCGATCGCGCCGAAGATGCCGGCCCGACCAACAACTGGGCCGAACCCGCCGCCATGCGCGAGACGCTCAACGGCCTGTTCGACGGCGCCATGCGCGGCCGCACGCTGTATGTCGTGCCGTTCTCGATGGGCCCGCTGGGTTCGGACATCGCGCACATCGGCGTGGAACTGTCCGACAGCCCCTACGTAGCCGTGAACATGCGCATCATGACGCGCATGGGCAAGCAGGTCTATGACGTGCTGGGCGCCGACGGCGACTTCGTGCCCTGTGTGCATTCGGTGGGCAAGCCGCTGGCCGCAGGCGAGGCCGACGTGGCCTGGCCGTGCAACCCGACCAAGTACATCGTCCACTTCCCCAAGACCCGCGAAATCTGGAGCTTCGGCTCGGGCTACGGCGGCAACGCGCTGCTGGGCAAGAAGTGCTTCGCGCTGCGCATCGCGTCCACCATGGGCCGCGACCAGGGCTGGCTGGCCGAACACATGCTGATTTTGGGCGTGACCTCGCCCAAGGGCCGCAAGTACCACGTGGCGGCCGCCTTCCCGTCGGCCTGCGGCAAGACCAACTTCGCCATGCTGATCCCGCCCCAGGGCATGGACGGCTGGAAGGTCACCACCATCGGCGACGACATCGCCTGGATCAAACCCGGCAAGGACGGTCGCCTGCACGCCATCAACCCGGAAGCCGGCTACTTCGGCGTGGCCCCGGGCACCAGCGAGCAGACCAACTTCAACGCCATGGCCACGCTCAAGGCCAACGTCATCTTCACCAACGTGGCGCTCACCGATGACGGCGACGTCTGGTGGGAAGGCATGACGGACGAGCCGCCGGCGCACCTGATCGACTGGCAGGGCCAGGACTGGACGCCCGCCATTGCGCGCGAAACCGGCCGCAAGGCGGCGCACCCGAACGCGCGCTTCACCGCACCGGCTGCGCAATGCCCGTCCATCGACCCCGAATGGGAGAACCCCGAAGGCGTGGTCATCGACGCCTTCATCTTCGGTGGCCGCCGCTCCACCACCGTGCCGCTGGTCACCGAAGCCCGCAACTGGGTCGAAGGCGTCTACATGGCCGCCACCATGGGCTCGGAAACCACCGCCGCCGCTGCCGGCCAGCAGGGCGTGGTGCGCCGCGATCCCTTCGCCATGCTGCCGTTCTGCGGCTACAACATGAGCGACTACTTCAGCCACTGGCTGAAGCTGGGCAAACAGCTGGAAGCCGCCGGCGCCACCTTGCCGCGCATCTACTGCGTCAACTGGTTCCGCAAGGGTCCGGACGGCAAGTTCGTCTGGCCGGGGTTCGGCGACAACATGCGCGTGCTGCGCTGGATGCTGGGCCGCATCGACGGCCAGTCCAAGGGCGTGGACCAGGTGTTCGGCATTTCGCCGAGCTACCAGGACATCGACTGGACGGGCCTGGAGTTCAGCCCGGACAAGTTCGAGCAGGTCATGTCGGTGGACGCCGCCGCCTGGCGCGACGAACTGGCATTGCACCAGGAGCTCTTCGCCCAGCTCAAGCAGGGCCTGCCCGAAGACCTGCCGGCCACCAAGGCCAGCATCGAAGGCCGCCTGGCGGCCTGAGTCCGGGCGTCGTGAGGGTGTCTGGCGCTGGCGCTCGTCAGGCGTCTGACACCCCATGGGAAGCTTGCGCAGGTTGAGACGGATCCGCCCGGTTGCCAGACGGCCGGACGGAGCCGGCTTCCGGCACGGCCGCGTGCTGTTTTTTGCGGCACAATCACCCCATGAAACTCGACGCTGAAGACCTCGCCAAGATCAGTTCGCTGACCGTCGCGCACTACCAAGAGAACGCGGACTCGTTCGAGGCCGGCACGCGCGACCACGACGTCAGCCAGAACATCGCGGCGCTCCTGCGCTACATCGAAGGCGAACCTCCCTACGACATCCTGGATTTCGGCTGCGGGCCGGGCCGTGATCTGAAAACGTTCGCGGCCCTGGGCCATCGCGCGGTCGGCCTGGACGGCACGCCGCGCTTCGTCGAGATGGCGCGGCAGGCTACTGGCTGCGAGGTCTGGCAGCAGGACTTTCTGCGCCTGGCCCTGCCGCCGGCGCGCTTCGACGGCATCTTTGCCAACGCCGCCTTGTTCCACGTGCCTGGCCAGGAGCTGCCGCAAGTGCTGCGCGCCTTGCATGGCGCGCTCAAGCCGCGCGGCGTGCTGTTCAGCTCCAACCCGCGCGGCGGCAACCAGGAAGGCTGGAACCGCGGGCGCTATGGCGCCTACCATGACCTGGAAGGCTGGAGCGCGCTGCTGACGGCGGCCGGCTTCGAGGAACTTGAACACTACTACCGGCCGCAGGGCCTGCCGCGCGAGCAGCAGCCCTGGCTGGCCAGCGTCTGGCGGCGCACGGCGTAGTTCAGGCGGCCTGGATGGTCCAGGGCGCGTCCGGCAGATCGATCACTTCGCAATCCACCGTGGGGCCCGCGCGTTCCAGCACGGCGAATTCGCCGTCCGCCAGCGCCATCAAGGGGTGGTGCCAGACATCCCGGCGCAGCGTGATGCCCACGCCCGCGCCCGCCATGAAGGCGCGCAGCGTGGCCAGGTCCGGCGCCTCTGCGCCCAGCGCAACCAACACCACATAAGGCGTGCCCGCCAGCGGCAGGAAGGTCTGGCTGCCCAGCCTGTGGCGTTCCAGCATGCGGGCGGCAAAGGGCAGGGCGATCGCCTGCGCGCGGAATACCGACAGCGATGGCCGGCCGCCCGCGTCCAGCAGATCGGGCTCGCCCATTTCCACGCGCAGCGAGGTGCCCGCATTGATCGAGCGGCCGGCGCGGCCGGCGCTGCTGACGACCTCGCCATAGGGTGCGAACGCCGCAGCGGCCAGAGGCTGCGCTATCAGGGTGTGGGCAGCCATCAGAAATTGATCCCCAGCCATTCGCGCACCTGTTCATGCAGGTCGCCGGCAAAATCCTCGGGCGATCCGGAGGCGGTGATTTCGCCCAGGCTCAGCACGTAGATGTGGTTGGACATGGCCACCACGCGCCGCACGTTGTGGTCCACCAGCAGGATGCCCATGCCGGCGTCGGCGAAGGCGCGGATCCATTGGAAGACTTCGGCCGCCACGCGCGGCGCCAGCCCGATGCTGGGTTCGTCGATCAGGCAGACCTGCGGCTGCACCATATAGGCCTTGGCGAATTCCAGCGACTTCTGCTGGCCGCCGGACAGGTTGCCGGCCTGGTCCTTGAGCTTTTCCTTCAGCACCGGAAAGCGCTCCAGCGTTTCAGTAAAGCGCGGCTCCAGCACGTCGCCGTAGCGCTTGCGCCGGCCCTCCAGCGGCAGGCGCAGGTTTTCCTCCACCGTCAGGTAGGGGAACAGGCTGGATTCCTGCGGGATGTACCAGAGGCCGTCGTCGATCATGCGGTGCGGCGGCTGGCCCGAGATATCGCGTCCGGCGCGCGTGACGCGGCCGGACTTGGGTCGCAGGAAGCCGCAGATGGCTTTCATCAGCGTGGACTTGCCCGCGCCGTTCAGGCCGATCAGGCCGCTGATGCGGCCGGCCTGCACCGTGAGCGAGACGTTGCGCAGCACGTCGATGTCGCCCATGTAGCCCGCGGTCACGCCTTCCATGGCGAGCAGCGTGTCAGGCATGGTCCTGCTCCTCTTGTCCCGGTTCGCCCAGATAGGCTTCGATCACCGCGGGTTCGCGCAGCACCTGCTGCGTGGGGCCGTCGGCCAGCACGCGGCCGGCGTTCATGCACACCGAGCGCGCACACAGGTCCACCACCACCGGCATGTCGTGGCTGACCAGGATGAAGGTCTGGCCGCTCTGGTTGCGGCGGCGGATGAATTCCGACATGGTTTCCTTCATGACCGGGTGCACCGCGGCGAAGGGTTCGTCCAGCAGCGCGATGCGCGGCGGCGCCATGAAGCAGGCGCCGAACTCCAGCAGCTTTTTTTGCCCGCCCGACAACTGCCCCGCGTCCAGGTGCATGACGTGGGTCAGCTTGAGCTCGTCCAGCAGTTCCAGCGCGCGGCGGCTGGCGGCCGCCTCGTCCAGGCCCATGGCCAGCCCGCATACGATCAGGTTGTCGTAGGCGCTTACCCGGTTGAAGACGCGGGTCATCTGGAACATGCGCAGCACGCCCAGCCGCGTCAGTCGCGTGGGGTTCAGCCCCATCACGCTGCGGCCGTCCAGCAGCACCTGGCCCGCGTCCGCCGCCAGGTGGCCGGACAGCACGTTGAGCAGGGTGGTCTTGCCGGAGCCGTTGGGGCCGATCAGCCCCAGCAGTTCGCCGTCGGCGACGTCCATGCCCGCGCCGTTCACGGCAAGCAGGCCGCCGAAACGCTTTTGTATTCCGGATATCTGCAGCAGTGGCATCAGGCCCCCCTGGCGCTGGCGCGGGCGTCGCCGGAGCGGCGCAGGATAGCGCGGCGCGCCAGGCCCCACAGCCCTTCACGGAAGAAGCGCGCGAAAATGATGACCAGCAGCGCGAACACGATCATCTGGATGTTGCCCGCGTCGCGCAGCAATTCCGACGCGACGTAGACCAGCACCGCGCCCAGGAGCGGCCCGACCAGCGTGCCCATTCCGCCGATCACCACCATGGCGATCACCATGCCGGTCTGCGTCACGATGCCGAGTTCCGGGCTGACCAGCTGCGCGAAGGTGCCGTACAGGCCGCCGGCAAAGCCGCAGATGGCGCAGCTGACCAGAAAGGCCAGCGTCTTGTAGCGCACCACGTCGATGCCGCGGCTGGCCGCGCCGATCTCGTCGTCGCGGATGGCCTGCAGGAAACGTCCCGGGCGCGCCCGCAGCAGCAGGAAGATCAGCAGCGTCACCGCCGCCAGCGCGGCCAGGAACAGGTAATAGTTGCCCACGCGGCTTTCCAGCAGCGCCGGCACGTGCAGCCCCTGGTCGCCCCGCGTGAAGTCAATGGAGTTGTAGATCACCAGGCGTACGATCTCGGCGAAGGACAGCGTGGTCAGCGCCAGGTAGGGGCCCGACAGCCGCAGCACGATGCGGCCCAGCACCAGGCCGATCAGCCCCGGCACCACCGCGGACAGCGGCAGGCCCAGCCACAGCGGCACCTTCCAGTGATAGGCCAGGAGACCGGTGGTGTAGCCGCCCAGCATGGCGAAGGCGGCCGGCGCCAGCGAGAACTGGCCGGCGTAGCCCGCCAGCAGGTTCCAGCCGCAAGCCAGCATGGCGAAGTACATGCTGACGATCAGCACGCCCAGCCAGTACGGCGAGGACACGCCCAGCGGCAGCAGCGCCAGCACGGCCAGGAACGCCAGCGACAGCCGCATTTCCTGGGTCAGCTTGTTGCGCAGCAGATTGGGATGGGCCAGCGGATCCATGTTCAGACCTCCCGCGCGCGTTCGCCGAACAGGCCCTTGGGCCGGAACAGCAGGATCAGGATCAGCAAGGCCAGGCCGAAGGTGTCGCGGTAGTCATAGGACAGGTAGACCGCGCCGAAGCTCTCCAGCACGCCCAGCGCCAGCGCCGCGACGATACTGCCGGGAATCGAGCCCATGCCGCCTATCACCACGATCACATAGGACTTGATGGCCGGAAACGCGCCCACGTCCGGCGCCGGATTGATGACCGGCGCCAGCAGCGCCCCGGCCAGCGCCGCCAGCACGCCGGAGGCCATGAAGATGATGCTGCTGGCGCGCGCGGTGTCGATGCCGGCAATAGAGGCGCCCAGCCGGTTCTGCGCTACCGCCTGCACCTGCCGGCCCCACAGCGAACGCTTGATGAAGAGCGCCAGCCCGATCAGCAGCACGATGGACAGGCCGGCAGTGATCAGCTTCTGCCCGCTCATCATGAAAGGACCGACCGCCATGCGCGTCACGTCCGACAGCGCCGGGCCGCGCATGGGGTAGGGGCCCACGACCTTGTCCACCAGGTTGATCAGCAGCAGCGACAGCCCGAAGGTGACCACCACCGCGTACTCGTCCTTCATCAGCCCCCAGGAGCCGTAGCCCGCGTACAGCGGACGCATCAGCCAGCGTTCCGTGGCCCAGCCCAGCAGCGCGCCGGCGGCGGCGGCCACGGGTAGCGCCAGCCACGGCGGCACGCCCAGGGCCAGCGAGACCAGGGTGTAGGTGTAGGCGCCTATCATGTAGAACTCGCCATGGGCGAAGTTCACGACCTTCAGGATGCCGAAGATCATGGTCAGGCCGACCGCCATCAGCGCGTAGTACAGGCCGATGATCAGGCCGTTGACGAACAGGTCCAATGCCAGCACTCGATTCTCCCTGGCGCCGGGGCGGGGCCCGGCGTGTTGCAGTCATGCTGTGGAGGCGATCCGGTACTTTTGCCGAGGGCGGCGCCCCCGCTTTGGGGGCGCATTCTCTTTATTTGGCCGGTTTGACCAGCTTTTCGACCTGCAGCGGCTGGCCCGTGGCCTGGATCAGCGTGGTCTTGCTCAGCGGCTGGTCGACTTCGGTCAACTGGTAGGTGACGTAGGGGATGTCGACCCACTGCTGGTAGGTGTAGCCCGGCTGCTGCGAGAAGCTGAACTTGCCGCGCACGCCTTCGAACTGCATGCCCTGCAGCGCCTTGATGATGGCGGCGCTGTCGGTGGACTTGGCCTCTTCGATCGCGCGGGCGATCAGGAGCACCGAGTCCGCGGCCTGGAAGATGAGGCGGTTGGGTTCGGTCTTGGCCTGCTTCTGGTAGGTGGCGGCCACGTCCATGCCTATCTGCGGCATGGGCATCTGCGGGTGGTACAGGCCGAAGGCCAGCATGTACTTGCCGGCTTCCTTTACGTTCTTCCAGAAGTCCGGATAGTCGGCGATGCCGGCGCCGTCGTAGAACCAGGTCTTGGCGCTGGGCGCCACGCCTTGTTCGTACAACTGGTTCATCAGGATGTAGGCGGCCGGCGGCAGCATGATGTTGACCACCAAGTCCGGCGGGCTTGCGCGCAACGGCAGCACGGCCGGCGTGAAGTCCTTGCCGGCGCGGTCCAGCGCCACGTACTTGTACTGGGTCTGCGGCGCGGCCTTCTTGAGGAATTCGCCCAACAGCTTGGCCTGGCCGATGCCGTAGTCGGTGTTCTCGGCGAAGGCGACCACGCTTTTGACCTTCAGCGCCGCGATGGTGTCGGCCATGGCGCTTGAGACGCGGGTGTTGTAATTGGCCGGATTGAAGACTTCCGGATAGCCCTTGGCGCGCACGTCGTCGGACCAGCAGTTGGTGTTGACGTAGGGCACCTTGTAGCGGTGCGCGACCTCGATTTCGGCCAGGCAGACCGAGCTCTGGTGACCGCCAGTGACGGCTACCACCTTGTCGCGCGAGATCAGTTTCTCGGCCGCCGCGCGGCCCTTTTCCGGAATGCCCTGGTTGTCTTCGTAGATGATCTTCAGCGGCCGGCCCAGCACGCCGCCCTTGTCGTTGATCATCTTGGCGATGATTTCCACGCCGTCCTTCACCTGGGTGCCTTGCACCACCGACCCGGGCGGGGACTGCGCGATGCTCACGCCGATGACGACGGGATCGGCGCCATGGGCGGCGGAGGCGAGTACGACCGCGGATACGGCTGCGGCTAAGCGGAGCAGTTTCATCGTGGTTTCCTTCTGGAAAGGAGGTGCGGCGATGCCGCCGCTCGCGCAGGCGAGGCGTCGGCGGGCGGGAACTCTGCTCGTTTGTAATCCTGTAGTACCGGTCTGACCAGTTAGGGCTTACCAGCATCGGGCCGGCCTTGGCGCCGGCCCGGCAGGGGGGGGCGTCAGGCCGCCAGCAGGTTTTCGATGCGGGCGGCGGTATTCAGTACGCGCCAGTCGGCGCCGCGCGCGCCCGCGATCTGCAGCCCCAGCGGCAGGCCGTTGCGGCCGCTGCCGCAGGGCAGCGTCAGCGCCGGCATGCCGGTCAGGTTGAAGGGCATGGTGAGGCCTGTGACGGCCGTGTGCAGCGGCACTTCGCGGCCTGCGATGTCGACCGCGCCCGCACCGGAGCGCGGCGGCTCGATGCGCAGCGTGGGGGTGACCAGCACGTCCACCGACTGCATCGCCTGGTCGAACATGTGCGCCAGCGCGGCGCGGCCGCGCTGCGCCCGCGTGTACCAGGTGGCGGGGAAGAACTGGCCGATCTCCAGGCGCACGCGCACGTCGTCGCCCAGCGTCTCGGGCTGGTCGATCAGCCGGCGCCAGTGGATGTCGGTGGCTTCGCTGCACAGGGTGGCGAATTGCAGCGCCGCGCTGTGCTCGACGCCCGGCAGGTCCAGCGGCACCAGCGTGGCGCCGTCGGCCTGCATCCGCGCCAGGGCATGGTTGACCGCCTGCGCCACGTCCTCGGCCAGCGGGTCGTAGAAGTAATTGCGCGGCACGCCCACGCGCAGGCCGGTCAGCGCGCCGGCGCTGACGGTGCGTTCGGCCTGGCCCGACATGATGGAATAGGCCAGGGCGGCGTCGGCCACGCTGGCGGCGATGGGCCCAAGGTGGTCCAGGCTGGCGCCCAGCGCCTGCGCACCGTCGCGCGAGATGGCGTCGAAGGTGGGCTTGAAGCCGACCACGCCGCAGCAGGCGGCGGGGATGCGGATGGAGCCCGCGGTGTCGGTGCCGACGGCCAGGCGGACGATGCCGGCGGCCACCGCCGCGGCCGATCCGCCGCTGGAGCCGCCCGCGGTGTAGCCCGCCCCGCGGGGATTGCCGACCCAGCCGTAATGGGGATTTTCGCTGGTGATGCCGTAGGCCAGTTCGTGCAGGTTGGTCGTGCCCACCACCAGCGCGCCGGCTTCGCGCAGCCGCGCCACGGCCAGCGCATCGTGCAGCGCGGGTGGCGGTTTCAGGCCGCCGCTGCCGTTGGTCTGGGGAAAGCCCGCGACCTGCATCAAGTCCTTGACGGCGATCGGCACGCCCATCAGCGGCATGGCCGCGCCTTCACGCAGCCGGCGCGCGGCGGCCGCCGCAGCGCCGTCCAGCGCCGGGGTGTCGGACAGACTGATGAAGGCATTCAGGCCGGCCTGCTGCCGGGCCGCGGCCAGCGCGGCGCGGGCGGCGTCGGCGGCGCGCGCCGGGTCCTCGCGGCATTCACGGGCAATGGCGGCGATGCCGCGCGCATGGCGCGACACCGCGACGCCGCGGCCTGCCTGCGCGGCGGGCAGCCGTTCGGCGGGCGCAGCGGGCGGTGGCGCCAGGTAGCCCAGTTCGGCTTCCGGCGCCAGCGAGTCCAGCACGGTGAGTTCGGGCAGGTTGACGCGCAGCCGGTCCAGCCAGGCCTGGCGGCGTTCGGCATAGGGGTAGTCAGCCAGTCGGGCCATGGCGTCGACGGCGCGGGCGAATCGATCGTAGAGGTCGGTCATGAGCGGCGCTATGTACGAGAAAGTGCGTGGGGCCCGCGGCCATGCCGGGGCGCATTGCAGTACGGCTTTATCCTAACCGGTCAGACCAGTTGAATGTCATAATGCCCAGGCAGTATATGGCTGTCAACGCCAAACCGGGGGCGGCCGCGCACCCCTGCCTTGAGAATTCCGCGATGAACACCGTCGAACACATAGCCCAGCAGTTGCAGGCCCGCATCCGCCAGCGCGACTGGGCCGAGGCCGGCAAGCTGCCGGGGCAGCGCCAGCTGGCCGAGGAACTGGGCGTAAGCCGCGCCTCGCTGCGCGAGGCCATCACCATGCTGGAAGGGCTGGGACTGCTGCGCAGCGAAGCCGGCCGCGGCGTGTTCATCGCCCGGCCCGGCGAAAAAGGCCTGGGCAGCGCCTACGGCCGCTGGCGTTTCCAGGGCCGCTATGCCTTGCGTGATGTCTATCTGGTGCGCAACCAGCTGGAGGAGCTGGCAGCCGGCCTGGCCGCGGGCGTCGTCACCCAGGCGGGGCTGGCCCGCCTGCGCGCCACCATCACGCACATGGAACAGGCCGCCGACGCCGGCGACCTGGTGGCCATGTCGGAAGGCGACCGCGCCTTCCACGCCTGCCTGTACGAGATCGCCGGCAGCCCGATGTTGCTGGACCTGGCCGAGAACATCGCCGAAGTGGTGGACGGCAGCCGGCAGGTCGCGTTCGCCGATCCGGCGCGCGTGCGCGAGCCCATCTACGAACACGCGGCCATCATCGACGCGCTGGCTACCGGTTCGGCCGACGCCGCGCGGCGCGCCATGCGCGCCCACATCTGCAACGTGGCCGACCGCGCGGGCCTGTCGCTGACGATCCCGGGCGCCTGAGTCTCCCTACCGCTGTCCGTCATGCACGGACACGGCTTCCTTGGTCAGCCCGCCCAGCCGCGAATGCACCCGGCCGCCCGTGCCCATGACCAGGGCGAACAGGATCTCGTTGGCGCGCGGCGCATCCTGGATGCCGATCTCGATGCTGTTGAAGTGGCTGCGCACATACGAAGCGTGGATGTAGTGCACCGGCACCATCATGCGGTAGCCGGCTACGGCCACGGCCTTGACGGCGGGCACCATGGCGCGGGGTTCGCCCAGCACGCTGCGCATGGCCCAGCCGCCGGCCTCGTGCCAGACCGCGCCGTGCTCCATTTCACCGTCCAGGCCGACGATGGCGGCCTTGCTGTAGACCTCGATCTGGTCCTTGCCGCCCAGCGTCTCGACCAGCTCGGTCGCCAGCAGCGTGCCCAGGCTGCGCAGTTCGGCCATGAAGGGCATCAGATCCGGCTCGTAGCGGCCAGCGTAGGGATTTCGGATGACGGCGCAGGACGCCGCCAGCTTGAGTGGCCTCTCGGGCGCCGGGCCGTTCTCGTGGTAGGTGGTCTCGAGGATGAGGCAGCGTTTGCGGATATCGATCAGCGACATGCGGGGAATTCCTGGTAGCAGTTGAAAGAGGAGGTTCTATTGCGGCGGGATGCCGGTTTCCTTGACGATGGCCGCCCATTTGTCGATCTCGGCGCGTACGAAGCCGCCGAATTCGGCCGGGGTCTGCTGCTTGACGGTCAGGCCCTGGCGCTCATAGGTCTGCTTGAGTTCGCCGTCGGCCAGGGCCTTGCCCAGCGATTGCGACAGGCGTTCCACCACGGGCGCGGGCAGGCCGGCCGGACCCATCAAGCCGAACCACACGGTCAGATCGAAGCCGGCGGCGCCGGTTTCATTGAGCGTGGGGATGTCCGGCGCCAGCGGAAAGCGTTCGGGAGTGCTGACCCCGTAGGTCTTGACCTTGCCGGCGCGCGCCTGCTGCAGGCCATTGGCCAGATCGGTGAAGGTGAGGTCGACGGTGCCGCCGATGACGTCGGTGAGCGCCTGCGGACCGCCGCGGTAGGGCACCGGCGTAACGTTGATCTTGCCCATGGACGCCAGCTTGGCGCCGAACACCTGCGCGCTGCCCGAGCCGTAGGCGTAGGTCAGCTTGCCGGGATGCTGGGCGCCATAGGCAAACAGATCGGATACCTTGCTGCCCGGCATGCGCGGCGAACCCACCAGCAGATAGGGCGTTTCGGCGACGGCGCCGATGGGCGCGAGGTCGGTGGCGGGGTTGTAGGGCAGGTCCTTGAACAGGCTCACGCCGCTGGCCGCCGTGGACACGCCCACCACCACCAGGGTGTAGCCGTCGGGCTTGGCGCGGGCCACGTCATGGGTGCCGATGATGCCGTTGGCGCCGGGCTTGTTTTCCACCACTACCGGCTGGCCAAGATCGTCGGCCATGGCTTTGCCCAGGCTGCGGGCCACCACGTCGGTGATGCTGCCTGGCGGGAAGGGTACGACCATGCGGATGGGATGGTCGGGGTAGCCCGCGGCGCCGGCGGGCGCGAGCGGCGCGCCCAGCACCAGCGCCAGCGCAAGCGCGGCGGCGGATCGTTTCATGCTTGTCTCCTGTGGATCTCGTTATCGTTGGCGTCCGGCGCTTCAGGCGGGAGCCGGGGTTTCCAGGCGCTGCAGATAGCGGTGGATCTCGGTGTTGTCCACGCCGGCCGGCATGTCTGCAAGCGCGCGCTGCCATAGCGCCGTGCACAGCGACAGCTGCGAGGCCGGAACGCCGGCCAGGGCCTGCAGCGCATCGGCGGTGCGCAGGTCCTTGGCCATCAGCGCCAGGGCAAAGCCGCCGTTGTAGGTGCCGGGCACGATGAACTGGCGCAGCTTGGTTTCGGTGGCGACGTTGCGGCCGCTGGAGGCGTTGAGCACATCGGTGAACACTTCCAGGTCCAGGTCCATGCGCTGCGCGATCAAGAGCGCTTCGCTGGCCGCCAGCAGGCCGGCCGCGTAGACGTAGTTGTTCAGCGCCTTCATCGCATGGGCGGAGCCCACGGCGCCGGTGTGGATGAGGGACGCGCCCATGCGCGAGAGCAGGGGACGCACCCGCGCCAGGCCGTCGGCATCGGCGCCCACCATGATGGCCAGCGTGCCAGCGGCCGCCTTGGCCACCGCGCCCGACACCGGCGCGTCGATGAGCGTCACGCCCGCCGCGCGCAACAGCGGCGCCAGCCGCAGCGTTTCGGCCGGGTTGGACGAGCCCATGTCCAGCAGCACGGAGCCTGGGCGCATCACGCCCGCCAGCCCGTGCTCGCCTTCGATCACCGCGTTGGTGATGGCGCTGTCGGGCAGCATGGTGATGACCACGTCGCAGGCGGCCAGCGCCGATAGGCCGGCGGCCGGCTTGAGCGTCTGGTTCCAGGCGGGGTGGTCCGCCAGGCGCTCCAGGCGCGCGGGGTCGCGGTCATACGCCAGGATGTTGTAGCGCTCCTCGCCGCGGGCGAGGTTTTCCAGCATGGGCAGACCCATCATGCCCAGGCCCACGAATCCTACTGTGAGAGTCATGCATTCCCTTTATCGAATCGTCCTGGAAAGCGCGCCAGGAGCCATCTGGGATGCTAATGAAAGCGCCATTTCAGCGCTTATGCTAAGTTGGCCAGGGGTTATAACAAACGATTATCGGGTCAGCCATGCGATTCAAACTCAGGCAGATGGAAGCGTTCCGGGCGGTGATGCTGACCGGTTCCATGAATGGCGCGGCCAAGCTGCTGTTCGTGTCGCAGCCCGCGGTCAGCCGTCTCATCGCCCATACCGAGCAAAGCCTGGGCCTGCAGCTGTTCGAGCGCGACAAGGGCAAGCTCACGCCCACCCCTGAAGCGCAGCGCCTGTTCCAGGAAGTGGGACCGCTGTTCGACGAGGCCCTGCGCATCGACGAACTGGCGCGCGACCTGGCCGAGCGGCCGGAGGGCGCGTTGACCCTGTGTTCCAGCCCCAGCCTGGCGCTGAACTTCGTGCCGCCGGTGATCGCGCAGTACATGGAGCTCTATCCCGACGTCAGGCTCAAGTTCCACACCACGCTGCTGTCCGACATGGCGCATGAGCTGTTGGGACGCAAGGCGGAACTGGCCGTGTCGGTGCTGCCGATAGACCATCCCAATCTGGTCGTGGAGCCGCTGGCCACGGGCGAGATGGTCTGCATCCTGCCGCAAGGCCATCCGCTGGCCGCAAGGCGGGCAGTCAGCCTGGCCGAGCTGGCCGAGTGCCGGCTGATCCTCTACAACCGCAACATCCCGTTCGGGCAGTTGGTGGCAGCGGCCTTCCAGCGCGCTGGCGTCAGCTGGAATCCGGCCGTGGAAATCGTGCGCGCCGAGCTGGCCTGCGCCCTGGTCCGGGTCGGCGCGGGCGTGGCCATCGTCGACGAGTTCTCGGTCGGGCAGCAGGGTTGGCCCGGCGTGGTGACGCGGCCGCTACGCGAGTCCATCCCGCTGTCGCTGAGCCTGGTGCGTTCGCGCTTCGAGCGCCCCAGCCGCCAGGTGCAGCGCTTCGTGCGCCTGATCAAGGAGCACGCGCGGACCTCGCGCAAGACGGGCCGCGTTCGGCCAGCGGCGTAGCCGGCATCCGCAGGGAACGGACAGCCGGCGCATTTTCCGGACACGCCTGTTGGACCTGGCGCAAGCTTGCCTCGAATAAGCGCAGTTTGCGGATAGCGTCGGCCGGATCCGGCTAACGCGGGCCAGGCGCGCCACGCCAGTATTCGCCTCACTCAATCAGCCAACGGCGAGGTGATGCGATGAAGGGTCTGGACAATAAAGTGGCCATCGTGACCGGCGGCGCCACGCTGATCGGCGCGGGCGTGGTCGCCACGCTGCGCGCCTACGGCATGCGTGTGGCACTGTTCGATATCGACGCGGCCGGCGGCGAACGCGTGGCCGCGGCCGATCCGGCCGGCACGCGCTTCTGGCCGGTGGACATTGCCGACGACGCGCAACTGGAGCGCGGCGTGGCCGACGCCGCGGCGCATTTTGGCCGCATCGATTTCCTGGTCAACCTGGCCGCGACCTATCTGGACGACGGCGCCGCATCGGGCCGCGCCGATTGGCTGCGCGCGCTCGACGTGAACGTGGTCAGCGCCGTGATGGCCGCGCGCGCGGTCCATCCCCATCTGCTGGCCGCTGGCGGCGGGGCCATCGTCAATTTCACCAGCATTTCGTCGCGCGTCGCGCAGACCGGGCGCTGGCTCTATCCGGTGTCCAAGGCGGCGCTGCTGCAAGTCACCCGCAACATGGCGATGGACTATGCCGCCGACGGCATCCGCGTCAACTCCGTGTCGCCAGGCTGGACCTGGTCGCGCGTGATGGACGAGCTGACGCAGGGCGACCGCGCCAAGACCGACCGGGTGGCCGCGGACTACCACCTGCTGGGCCGCGCCGGCGATCCGGCCGAAGTGGCCGAGGTGGTCGCCTTCCTGCTCTCAGACCATGCCAGCTTCGTCACCGGCGCCGACTACGCGGTGGACGGCGGCTATTCCGCCATGGGTCCCGAACAGGCCAAGCCCGCGATTCCGCGCCTGGCCGCCTAGCCAAACAAAGGAGAACAAACATGCGTCGAATCGCGATCGTGGGTGGAGGGCAGGCCGGCCTGCCCCTGGCGTTGGGACTGCTGGAAAAAGGTTATGAGGTGACCGTCGTCACCAACCGCGAACCGGACGACATCCGCCGCGGCAAAGTGATGTCCAGCCAGTGCATGTTCGATGCTTCGCTGCAGGTCGAGCGTGACCTGGGCCTGAACCAGTGGGAGGCGGAATGCCCCACCGTCGACGGCATCGGCCTGGCGATCCCGCATCCGGAGCGGCCCGGCCACAAGCTGATCGATTGGGTGGCGCGCCTGGACCAGCCCGCGCAGGCGGTGGACCAGCGCATCAAGATGCCGGCCTGGATGGAGCTGTTCGCGGCACGCGGCGGCCGGCTGTTGATCCAGGACGGCGGCGTGGCCGAACTTGAACTGCTGGCCGCCTCGCATGACCTGGTGCTGCTGGCCGCGGGCAAGGGCGAGGTGGTCAAGCTGTTCGAGCGCGACGCGCTGCGCTCGCGCTTCGACCGGCCGCAGCGCGCGCTGGCGCTGACCTATGTGCACGGCATGCGCCCGGCGCCGGATCATTCTCGCGTCGCCTTCAACCTGATTCCGGGCGTGGGCGAGTACTTCGTGTTCCCGGCGCTGACCATCAGCGGTCCCTGCGAGATCATGGTGTTCGAGGGCGTGCCTGGCGGGCCGATGGATTGCTGGCGCGACATCAAGTCGCCGCAGGAGCATCTGGCGCAAAGCCTGCATATCCTGCACAGCTATCTGCCCTGGGAGGCCGAGCGCTGCAGCGCGGTGGAGCTGACCGACGCCAACGGCATCCTGGCCGGTAGCTTCGCGCCCACGGTGCGCAAGCCGGTGCTGACCCTGCCGTCGGGCCGGCTGGTGTTCGGCCTGGGCGATGCGGTGGTGACCAACGACCCTATCACGGGGCAGGGCTCGAACAACGCCACCAAGGCCTGCGCCGTGTACCTGGACGCCATTCTGGCGCATGGCGACGCTACGTTCACGGCCGAATGGATGCAGCGCACCTTCGAACGCTTCTGGGACTACGCAGGCGCGGTGGTGGAATGGACCAACTCCATGCTGCTGCCGCCGGCGCCGCACCTGCTCAAATTGCTGCAGGCCGCGGACCTCACGCCGGCGATCGCCAGCACCATCGCCAACGGCTTCAACCATCCGCCGTCGCTGTACCCCTGGTGGGGCGACGCCACGGCCTGCGAGGCTTTCATCGCGGCGCAGCCGGCGCGGGCGGCGGCATGAAGCCCGATTGCGCAGCGGGCCTGCCCCTGGACTGGGGCTGCACCGATCTGCATCCCAAGGTCCTGCGCGGCGTGTTAGGCAGCTATCCGACCGGTGTGGCCATCGTCGCCACGCGCTGTCCGGACGGCCGCCGGGTCGGGCTCACCATCAACTCCTTCGCCTCGCTGTCGCTGGACCCGCCGCTGGTGTTGTGGAGCCTGGTGAACCATTCGCCCAACCTGGCGGCGTTCCGCGATTGCAGCCACTTCACCATCAGCGTGCTGGCCTGCGGCCAGGAAGAGTTGGCGCTGCGTTTTGCCAGTTCTTCTGTTCCGGACAAGTTCGCGGGAGCGCCCGTGCACGACGTGCCGGAAGGCGTGCCCGCCATCGAAGGGGCGGTGGCCACCCTGGTCTGCGCCAACGACCAGCAAAGCCCCGCGGGCGATCACCTGCTGCTGTTCGGCCGGGTGCTGCGCGTGGCCAGCGTGACGGCCACGCCGTTGGTGTTCCATGCAGGGCGCTTCACTGCGTTGAGCGCCGCATAGGGCTCGCACGCGATTCCTTTCAATGTCCACGGGCCCGGGCGGCCTGTTTTCCCATCGGAGCGCATCATGCCCCTGGAGTCAGAGGCGCAGGTCATCATCGTCGGCAGCGGCATGAATTCGCTGGTCTGCGCGGCCTTGCTGGCGCAGCGCGGGAAGTCCGTGCTGGTGCTGGAACGCAACGACAGGCTGGGTGGCTGCATCCGCACCGAGGAGCTGTTTCCCGGCTACCGCCACGACGTGCTGTCCTGCTGGTATCCGCTGTTTGTCGGCAGTCCCGCCTATGCGGCGCTCAAACCCGCGTTGCAGGAAGCCGGACTGGAATTCATGCAGGGCGAGTACGCCACCGGGCTGGTGCTGCCCGACGGCTCGGGCCTGGCCTTGAAGCAGGATGTGGCGGACAGCGCGCGGCGGCTGGATGCCTGGGCGCCCGGCGATGGCGCAGCCTTCGGCGCCATGGCGCAGCGCCTGTTCGGCGAGGACGCGGCGCTGACCTTCGGCCTGCTGGGCCAGAATCCCTACGGCGCGGGCATGCTCAAGCTGCTATTCGGCGAATGGCGCAAGCGCGGCATGGACGGCCTGGCCGCCTTTGCCGCCGACTCGATGGAGAGCTTTCGCCGCTGGTCCGAACGCGCGTTGCAGTCTGATGCCGCGCGTGCATTGATCGCGCCCTGGGTACTGCACACCGGCCTGGGTCCGGACGACGCCTGTTCCGCGCTGATCGGCAAGCTGACCTTTGCCGCGGTCGTGGCCGGCGGCATGCCGGTGGTCAAGGGCGGCGGCAGCGGCGTGGTGGACGCGCTGGCCGCCGTCATCGAACGATACGGCGGCCGCCTGCAGACCGGCGCCGAGGTCGAACGCATCATCACAAGCGGCCAGGGCAAGCGGCGCCGCGCGGTGGGCGTGCTGGCGGGCGGACGCGAATATCGCGCGACAGTAGCGGTGGTCTGCAATGTGACGCCCGGCCAGTTGTACGGCCAGTTGCTGCCCGATGCGCCGCCCGCCGTGCGCGAACGCGCCGCTGGCTATCGCTACGGCCGCGGCGGCATGCAGATCCATTTCGCGCTGAATGCGCCGCCGGATTGGCTGACGCCGGAATTGCGCCACGTGCCGCTGGTGCATCTGACCGAGAGCATGGAACAGGTCTGCGCTTCGGTGACCGAGGCCAACAACGGCCTGCTGCCCGCGCGCCCCACGCTGGCCATCGGCCAGCCCGTCGCGGTCGACCCGACGCGCGCGCCGCCGGGCGGCTGGATCCTGTGGGTGCAGATGCAGGAACTGCCGGCGCGGATCAAGGGCGATGCCGCGGGCGAGATCGCGGCGCCTGCCGACGGCCGCTGGAACGAGGCCGTGCGCGAGGCAATGGCCGACCGGGTGCAGGCGCGCATGGAACGGGTCATGCCGGGCCTGGCGCGGCGCATCGTCGGCCGGCGGGCGTACTCGCCGGCGGACCTGGAAGGCCTGAACCGCAACCTGGTGGGCGGCGACCCCTATTCGGGCGTGTGTTCGCCCGACCAGTTCTTCTGGCTGCGGCCCTTCGCCGGAAGCCAGGGTGCGCGCGGCCACCGCACGCCGCTGCGCAATCTCTTTCACATCGGCGCCGCCACCCACCCGGGCCCCGGCCTTGGGGGCGGTTCCGGCTATCTCGTCGCACAACAAATAGGCAGGAGGGGAACATGAACGGACACCTGAAAATCCGGCGGCTTGCTGGCGCCTTGGCATTGGCGCTGGCTGGCACGGGAGCCCAGGCCACGGAGGGCGGCGGCCTGGGCATCTATCCGGACGGACTGGAGAACTTCATGTCGGGCGCGCTGCCTCCGCCCGGCGTGCACATGCTGGTCTATGCCGGCGGGGCGCGCTACGACACGCTGCGCGGCAACGACGGCGAACGCGTGCCGGTGCCTGGCTTCAAGGTGGACGTCAATGTGCTGGCGCCGCGCCTGATCTGGGTCACGCAGCAGCAGGTCATGGGCGGCCAGCTGGCCTTCCACGCCATCGCGCCGCTGCTGGACGTGACCGCCAAGGCTGCTGGGCAACGCAACCGCAGCACCGGCCTGGGCGACATGACGCTGGGCGTGGCGCTGGGCTATCACCCGTCCGAAAGCCTGCACTACGTGGTGGGGTTGGACATGTACGCGCCCACCGGCGAATACGACCGCAAGGACCCGTCCAGCCTGGGCAAGAACTACTGGACCGCGCAGCCGGTGTTCGCCCTGAGCCGCATCAGCCCGGACGGCTTCAACGCCGACCTGAAAGTCATGTACGACTTCAACTTCACCAATTCCGCCACCGATACGCGTTCAGGCCAGGCCCTGCACGCCGACTACGCGCTGGGCTGGGGCGTGGGCAAGGGCTGGGTGCTGGGGGTGGGCGGCTACGCCTTCCAGCAAGTCACCGACGACAGCGGCCCGAACAGCGCCGCCGGCCGCGCCCGGGCTTTCGGCTTCGGTCCCTCGGTGCGGTACATGAATGAAAAGGGCTGGCTGTTTACGGCCAAATGGCAGCAGGACTTCAAGGTCAAGAACCGGCCCGAGGGCGCGCAGCTGTATGTGAAGTTGGGGATACCGTTCTAGGTCTGGCGGCTGCACTGGAAGGCCCTGGCTGTCCGTCTCTGCGGGGCTGTCCTGCTGGTATCGTTGCGCTGTCGATGGGACGGGGCAGGGACATGAATCTGTACGAAGCGATACGCTGGGGCAACGAATCCGAGGACCCGTACACTGGCGGTCCGGATGGCGCGGATACCTGTTTCCTGGTGCGGGCGGAATCGGTCGAGGAGGCTGGACGGCTTGCGGATGCGGCATTGCGCGGCGCCCGGTGCGGGCTGGCGGACTGGACCCAGGTTCTGCACTTGCTCGGCACGGAACAGGCCACGGACAGTGAGCCTCGAATCCTGCGTGGACCCTATTTGCAGCACGCCTACCGGCATGGTTGGCGTCTCTGGAACCGGGCCGAGGCGGCGGCGCCATGGGTCGAACAGCACTAGGCGACGGGCCATTCGGCGCGGTGGCTGCTTGCCTTGCCCCTGAAGTCCTTGGACGGCAAACCGAACAAGCTGGGCCTTGTCGAGGGAGTCCTCGCGCTCGCGGAGCAATGCAGGCGTTGTTGGGATGCAACTGCAGGCCCGCTCCCACGGGGAGTTTCGCGCCTCGCTCACCATTCCGGCTGACGGTGGAATAGCATCCCGCGTGGAGATATCCGCGCCGGCGAGCGCTTACGGGGAAAACGATGAAAAGAACAGTTTCGGCGCTGGCGCTTTGCTTGTGCGGCGGACTTGCCGTGGCACAGAACACGAGCAGCAGCTTTGAAGTGCAGGAGCCAATGCGTAACTCCTTGGGCTTTCCAATGGGTAGCGACGGCGGCCAGGAGTGGCTGGGCGACAAGGCGGTCGCGCACATGGGTTTCATTGCCGCCTGCAAGCTGTACCCGGCAGACGGGCCGGAGGTCCAGGGGATGGTGGCCATGGCCCTGGCCCAAGCGAGCCTGGGCATGGACCTGGCCCGCGCGCCGACAGACCCGGCCGCGCTGCGCGCCAGGCTCGCCCAGCGCTTGAATTCCCAGGAAGGGCGCAAGGACGCGGCGGAAAAAATCCAGGCCATGCGCAAGCGCGTCTTGGCCGAGCAGGCGCATGCCGGCAAGTTGATAGAGGCTTCCGTGGGCTTTACGGGCAAGAATCCGAACCCCTGCGAGCTCGAGCGGTACTACGCGCGTCAATTCCTGACACAGCACAAGGACGGCGCCATGAAGGCCGCTCCCAGGATCAATCAAATCGCGCGGGAGGTCATGGCGCAGGACTCCTCTGCCAAGGCCAAGCCGGCTGCGCCAGCCCGACCCTGAAGCGCCGCCGCCTCACCCGCGTCGCCGCAAACTCTGGCTGGGACTCACGCCGTAGCGTTCCTTATATCCGGCGCTGAAGCGCCCCATGTGCGCGAAGCCCCAGCGCAGCGCCACCCCGGCGATGTTGCGGGTCTCGCCCGAGATCAGTTCCGCATGCGCGCGTTCCATGCGCAGGTCGCGCAGGTAATGCATGGGGCTCACGCCCAGGAATTCCTTGAATCCCGCGTACAGGCTGCGCACGCTGACGCCGGCGATGCGCGCCAGCTGCTCGGCCGTGACCGGTTCGTGCGCATGCGCCTGCAAATAGTCCTGCACGCTGCGCACGTGGCGCGGCAGCACCGCGCCACGCCGGCCGGGCAGGGCGCCGGTGTAGTTGTGGGGCTGGGCCGCCAGCAAGGTGGCGGCGACCAGCTGTTCCATCTGATGCACGATGAGTTTGTGTTCGGCCAGGTTCGCGTGCTGGGTGGAGCAGTCCAGCAGATAGCTCATCAGGCAGCGCCAGGCCGGGCATTCGCGCCAGCGGAACCCCAACTGGAAGCGTAGCGGCCGATCCAGCGCACAGCCCAGATGGCCCATCAGGGTGCGTTCCAGCAGCGAGCGGCCCACGCGCAGCATGAACTGGTCGTTGTCGTCGGCCCAGCGCATGGCCAGGTCGTCGTCCGGGCTGACGACCGACGCGACCTCGGGCGTCGAATCCACTTGCTGCGGGCCGCTGCTGATGCGGGCGCAGCCCGACAACGGCATCTGCACCAGGAAGAAGTCCTCGAGCGGACCGGGACGGATTTCGACGTTGGCACCATAGCGCAGGCGATTCAGAGAGACCTCGCCCAGCGGCTGGTGGTGCATGCGGGCGTCCAGGCGCTGCAGCGCGCCGACCACGCCCAGGTGGTGCGGACGCATCACGCGGCCGACCATGGAACGGGCTTCGTCCAGATCGCCGGAGGCGAACAATTGCTGCGCCGGCAGGCCCAGGACCGACTCGATCCGCGGCGCGGCCGGCGGCCAAGTCGTGCTGGTGGCGGACTGCATCGTGTCGAGCATGGGGAAACTCCACTGCCGGGGCCTTGAAGGCTTTGATAGTAAAGCTGCGCCGGACAGGGCGGACTGGTGGAAAACCCGTCCAGAGGAGGCCGGACCTATCCGATTTTGGCGTCGGCTATCCGACATGCGCAGAAAACCTCTTGCACGCGTATATTGACAACCGGTTTCCAATATTGGAAACTGGTTGTCAATTAGGCAATGCACAGGAGGCCAGAAATGAATCCAACCAAGGAAGAACGGCTCACCGGGGTGATCCTGACCTTGTTCCAGTTGAACGGCGCGCTGCTTGACTGGGGCGACGCCTTCGTCGCGCCCGAGGCGCTGACGAGCGCCCGCTGGCAGATGCTGGGCGCCCTGGCGCTGGCGGGACAGCCTCTGAGCGCGCCGCAGGTCGCCGCCGCGATGGGCGTGACGCGCCAGGGCGCGCAGAAGCAGCTGAACCTGCTGTCCGAGGCGCAACTGGTGGAGGTCCGCCCCAATCCGCAGCACAAACGCTCGCCGCTGTACCAGCTGACCGATGGGGGGCGGCGCGTCTATGGCGCCATCGACGCGCGCTGGAAGGAGCGCGCGCGCCAACTGGCCGGCGGCTTCAGCGCCGCTGAACTGGAAACGGCGGGGAGGGTGCTGGCGGGCCTGCTGGCCGCGCACGTTCCCGCGCCACCGGAGCAAGATCATGAAACATAGAATCCATGCCGCTGCCGCCCTGTTGACGCTGCTGTTTCTGGCGGCGTTTTGGATCTCGACAGTGGCGTCCGAACTGTTCCTGGCCGCATCCGCGGTGGCCCAGGTCAAGCTTGCCATCGCTTATGCGCTGTTGGGTTTCGTGCCCGTCATGATGCTGACCGCCGCCAGCGGTTTCCTGATGGGCGGCAAGGGCAGGCATCCGCTGCTGTTGGCCAAGCGTAGACGCATGCCCTTCATCGCGGCCAATGGTTTGCTGATTCTGGTTCCCGCGGCGGTGTTCCTGGCGCTGCGCGCGCAGGCGGGCTTGCTGGACGGGGTGTTCTACGGGGTGCAGGTCTTGGAGCTGGCGGCAGGCGCGGCCAACCTGGCGCTGATCGGACTGAACATCCGCGACGGCCTCAGGCTGGGCCGCTTGCGGCGGGGCGCGCAAGAACAGGGCCGGTCCTAGCGTCCCGCCCCGCTGCGCGGGACGAGAGGCCAGCCGGCCCTGTTGCCTCAGTGCATCTTGCCGTAGCGTCCGGCGTTGAAGTCCTGGATCGCTTCGACGATTTCCGCCTGCGTGTTCATCACGAAGGGGCCGTAGCCGACCACCGGCTCGTCGATGGGCTCGCCGCTCAACACCAGGAACACCGCGTCGTTGTTGGCTTCGACGGTGATGTCCTCGCCCTCCAGGGAGAACAGCGCCAGCTGCGCATCACGCGCCACGGTTTCCCCGTTGACCAGCACCGTGCCGCGCAGAACGACCAGCATGCTGTTGCGGCCTTCGGCGACGGGGAAGGTCGCCGACTTGCCGGCGGCCAGCCTCACGTCCCACACGTCCATCGGCGTGAAGGTGCGCGCCGGCCCCGCGTGGCCCGCATAGTTGCCCGCGATCACGCGCAGCTTGCCCGCGCCGTCCGGCAGGTCCACCGTCGGGATGTCCGCGTCGAGGATGCCCTGGTAGCCGGCCGGCGCCATCTTGTCCTTGGCGGGCAGGTTGACCCAGAGCTGCACCATTTCCAGCTCGCCGCCCTTGCGGGTGAAGGCGTGGGAATGGAATTCCTCATGCAGGATGCCCGAGGCCGCCGTCATCCATTGCACGTCGCCGGGACCGATGACGCCGCCGTTGCCGGTGGAATCGCGGTGCTCGACTTCGCCGCTGTAGACGATGGTCACGGTTTCAAAGCCGCGGTGCGGATGCTGCCCGACGCCACGCGGATGTTCGGCCGGCTCGAACTGCGCCGGGCCGGCGTAGTCCAGCAGCAGGAACGGGCTGGTGTTCTTGCCTTTGTCGTTGTAGGAGAACATGGAGCGCACCGGGAAGCCGTCGCCCACCCAGTGGGGACGGGGGCTGGCATGCAATCCGAGGATCTTCTTCATGGTCGTATTTCCTGTTGCGCGGCCCCAGCGGGGCCGTCCGTCATGATTAATAAGATAAGGGCGCCACCTCTTCGGCGGTAGTCCCTGGCATTGATAAGCACTGTTCCATGGATCGGACAGTGGGGCCGGAATTTGCCGCTGGCGTATCCTTCGGGCATGGAAGACGGTATGAATACGGCCCAGGCGGGCGGCAATAACGATCAGGTCCAGGGCTTCGCCCCGGTGGCGGGGGCTGGCGCGCGCGTGCTGGTGCTGGGTTCGATGCCCGGCGTGGCATCGCTCAGGCAGGGCCGCTATTACGCCCATCCGCGCAACGCCTTCTGGCCCATCGCGGCCAGCGTCTTCGGCTTCGATCCCGGCCTGGACTATGCACAGCGCCTGCTGGCCCTGCAGGCTGCCGGCATCGCCTTGTGGGACGTGCTGCAGGCCTGTGAACGTCCCGGCAGCCTGGACGCCGATATCCGTGGCGACACCCTGGTCGCCAATGACTTCGCCACCTTCCTTGAACGCCACCCTGGCATCGTCCGGGTCTGCTTCAACGGCGCCAAGGCCGCGGCGATGTACCGCCGCCACGTGCTGCCCGGACTGGCCGTCCCATTGGAATACATGGATTTGCCGTCGACCAGCCCGGCGCATGCGGCGGCCTCGTTCGAGCACAAGCTGGCCGCCTGGGGCCGGGCGCTCAAGGTCGAGGATTGACGGATTGGGTTGCGGACCGGCTCCGGGTTAACGCTTATCCGTCCCCGGTTTGATCCTTATCAAGTCCCTATATAACTCCAAGTGATAAGTTAATTCCCGTAACAGAATTAACGCTTGGAGAAGCACTATGAGTACCTCCGCCAGCCCCCCGGAACCGCCACTCCCGGGTAAACGTGGCTTCCTGAAGGGCTTATTGGGGTTGGGGGCCGCGGCCACCGTTATTCCCATCCGCGCCGAGGCCACCGGCATCAACGGCCAGCCGCCGCGCCGTCCGGGCATGCCGGGCAAGCGCTACGGAATGGTGGTCGACATGCGCAAGTGCATCGGTTGCCAGTCCTGTACGGTCAGCTGCTCCATGGAGAACCTGCCTCCCATCGGGCAGTTCCGCACCACCGTCCTGCAATACGAAGTCCTGCCCGACGCCGGCGGCCCCGCCTCCATGGTGATGCTGCCGCGCCTCTGCAACCATTGCGACAACCCGCCTTGCGTGCCCGTCTGTCCGGTGCAGGCCACCTTCCAGCGTGAAGACGGCATTGTGCTGGTCGATAACGAGCGCTGCGTGGGCTGCGCCTATTGCGTGCAGGCCTGTCCCTACGACGCCCGCTTCATCAACCACGAAACGCAGACCGCCGACAAATGCACGTTCTGCGAGCACCGTCTGGAAGCCGGGCTGCTGCCGGCCTGCGTGGAGAGCTGCGTGGGCGGCGCGCGCGTCATCGGCGACATGAATGATCCCGATAGCGCCATTTCCAAGCTGCTGGTCGAGCACAAGCAGGACATCAAGGTGCTCAAGCCCGAAATGAAGACCGATCCCCACGTCTATTACATCGGCCTGCCCGATGCGTTCGTCCACCAGGTCGACGGCCAGGCCGGCGTGCGGCTGGCTGGCGGTCATTGAGCCATCGAAGGGGATGACCATGCAGATCTCTGAATTGTTGACCCCGGTCTACGACGCCGCCTGGCTGCCGTGGGCCGTGCAGTACTTCTTCCTCATCGGCATCAGCGCCACCACTGCGCTGACCGCCGCTTTCGCGGCCTTTGGCAGCGCGGGTTCGCCCGCCCGCCGGTTGCTGCCCGCGGCCGTGACGGTGCTGCTGGTCAGCGCCATCGCCGCACCCGTGTCGCTGTTGGCGGACCTGCACCAGCCGGGCCGCTTCTGGCACTTCTACGCGCATTTCACGCCCTGGTCCTGGATGTGGCTGGGCGCCTTGCTGCTGCCGGTGTTCGTGACCTTGGCGCTGCTGTTCTGCGCCGCCTGGTGGTGGGGCCGCATCGGCTGGGTGCGCGCGCTGGGCATGGCGCTGGCAGTGTCGGCGCTGTCGATCCTGGTCTATACCGGCGCCGAGGTCATGGTGCTGCGTTCGCGGCCGCTGTGGCACACGGTGTTCCTGCCGGTGAACTTTGCGCTGACCGCCTGGCTGGGCGCGCTGGGAGCCATGTTCCTGGTGGGCCGCTGGCTGCGGGGCGGCACGCAGGCCATGCCGGTGGAACTGTTGCGCAGCCTGAGCGTGACGGCGGTGGTGATGATGGCGCTGGGCGCCGGCGCCTGGGCGCTGCTGGGCCTCTTGGGCATGGACCCTTCGTTCGACGCCGCGCTGCGCCTGTTCGCCGAGTTCCCGATCTGGCGCGTCAGCCTGGCGGGCGCGGTGGCGACCGGCTTCTGCATGATCGCGCTGTTGCAGCGCCCGGCGCGCACGCTGGCCGCGCCGCTGCCTTCAGCGGCGCTGGCATTGACCATGTTGGCGGCTGCTTGGATCTTCCGCTGGGTGGTCTTCATGAGCGTGCAGGGCGTGCCGAAGTACGGCGCCGGCCTCTACCTGTACGACATGCCCTGGGGCAGCGATGGCTTGCTGGGCATGGTGGGCGTGCTGGGCCTGTGCGTGGCGCTGATCGCCGCCGTGACCTACGCCCTGGAACTGTTTCCGGCGCGCACGCGGGGCGTGGCGGCCTGAGCGCCGCCGCCCGGGCCTGTGTGTGCACAGGCCCTAGACGAAAGAACATGGAATGAAAGCAATGGACAAGCAACACGAAGACGACAAGCGCGACGCCCCGCCGGACGAGGCCGCCAATCAGCCGCGCGACGAGGCGCGGCGCAAGCTGATGGTGCGCGGCGGCGTGGTCGCCGGCGGCATGGCGGCGTTCGCGGCGGGCTACGGCGAGACCGTGGTCCGGGCCGTGAAGGGCCTGGCGCAAGGCACGGCCGGCGTGCCCACGGCGCATGCCGTGCGCGGCAACTCGCTGACGCCGGAATTCCGCATCGATCCCTTGACCGGCGTGCTCAGCGCCCAGCCCGGCCAGACGGTCAGCCCCTCCAGCTGTCTGGGCTGCTGGACCCAGTGCGGCGTACGCCTGCGCGTGGACACGAAGGAAAACCGCATCCTGCGCGTGGCCGGCAACCCCTACCATCCGCTGGCCACGACCCGGCCGGCCGCGATGGAAGCGCCGGTGCGCGAGGTCTATGCGCAACTGGGCGGCGACAACGGCCTGGAAGGACGCGCCACGTCCTGCGCGCGCGGTTCGGCCATGCTGGAGCAGATGAACAGCCCGTTCCGCGTGCTGCAGCCGCTCAAGCGCGTGGGCAAGCGCGGCGAGGGCAAGTGGCAGACCATCTCGTTCGAACAGCTGGTTCAGGAAGTCTGCGAAGGCGGCGATCTGTTTGGCGAAGGCCAGGTGGACGGCCTGCGCGCCATCTTTGACCGCGAAACGCCGCTGGATCCGCAGAATCCCGAGTATGGCGCCAAGGTCAACCAGTTCCTGTTCACCGACGCGTCCAACGAAGGCCGTACGCCGCTGATCCAGCGCTTTGCCGGGCAATCGTTCGGCACGGTGAATTTCAGCAACCACGGTTCCTATTGCGGCCAGAGCTTCCGCGTGGGCGCGGGGGCGGCGCTGGGCGATCTGAAGGGCATGCCCCACGGCAAGCCGGATTGGGACAACGCGCGCTTCGGCCTGTTCATCGGCGCGGCGCCGGCGCAGGCCGGCAACCCGTTCCAGCGCCAGGCCCGCCAGTTGGCCGAGGCCCGCGTGCGGCCGGAAGAGACTGGCTTTACGTACGTGGTCGTGTCGCCGATGCTGCCTGCCTCGTCCAGCCTGTCGGCGGGATCGGGCAATGAATGGGTGCCGGTCAATCCGGCCGGCGACCTGGGTCTGGCCATGGGCCTGATCCGCTGGATCCTGGACAACGAACGTTACGATGCCCGCGCGCTGGCGCAGCCCGGCCCTGCGGCCATGAAGGCCGCGGGCGAGGCGGCCTGGACCAACGCCACCCATCTGGTGGTGGCGGAACCCGGCCATCCCCGCCTGGGCAGTTTCCTGCGCGGCGCCGACCTGGGCTGGCCGCGTCCGGCCGATGCCGGCGAGAAGTGGGAAGACGTGTACGTCGTGCGCCTGGAAGACGGCACGCTGGCGCCGCACACCGCGGCCGCGCCCGCCACGCTGTTCGTGGACGACGCGGTCGCCGCGCCCGGCATGGATGGCGCGCCAGAAGCGCTGCGCGTGCGCAGTTCGCTGTCGCTGCTGCGCGAGGAAGCGCGCCGCAAGACGCTGGACGAATACGCGGAACTGAGCGGCGTGCCGGCCGCCAAGATCGCGTCGCTGGCCGAGCGTTTCACCAGCTACGGCAAGCGCGCCGTGGCCGATGCGCACGGAGGCACCATGAGCGGCTCGGGCTTCTATACGGCCTATGCCATCGCCATGCTGAACACGCTGGTGGGCAACCTCAACGTGGAAGGCGGCCTGGTGCTGGACGCGGGTCCGTTCCCGCCCTATGGGCAGGGGCCGCGCTACAACATCGCCGGCTTTGCCAACCGCGCCACGCCCAAGGGCGTGGGCCTGTCGCGCAACCGCTTCCCGTACGAGAAGTCCAGCGAGTTCAAGCGCAAAAAGGCCGCCGGCCAATCGGCCTATCCGGCCGCGGCGCCCTGGTATCCGGCCACCGGCGGGCTCAGCTCGGAAATGCTGGCGTCCGCGCTGGCGGGCTATCCGTACCATGCCAAGGTCTGGTTCAACCACATGAGCAACCCGATCTACGGGATCGCCGGCCTGAAGAGCGTCATCATCGACAAGATGAAAGATCCGCGCCTCTTGCCGCTGTCGGTATCGATCAACCCCTTCATCAACGAGACCAACGCGCTGGCCGACTACATCGTGCCGGATACGGTGACCTACGAAAGCTGGGGCGTCTCCGCGCCCTGGGCGGACGTGGTGGCCAAGGCGTCCACCGTGCGCTGGCCGGCCGTGCAGCCGCGCGTGGCGCGTACCGCCACGGACGAGCCGGTCTGCCTGGAAACCTTCCTGATCGCCTGCGCCAAGCGGCTGGGCATGCCGGGCTTCGGCGCGGGCGCCATCTCCGACAAGGACGGCGCCAAGTACGCGCTGGACACGCCGGAGGACTTCTTCCTGCGCGGCATCGCCAACATTGCCTTCGCGGCCGGCAAGCCCGTGCCCGAGGCCAGCGACGACGACATGGCGCTCACCGGCGTGGACCGCTATGGCGCGCTATTGCAGCAGAAGCTCAAACCGGGCGAATGGCGTCAGGTAGCCATGGTGATGAGCCGTGGCGGGCGCTTCGACAAAGTGCAGGATGCCTGGGTGGAAGAGGGCGGAACGCGGCAGACGCGCATGGCCTATGCCAAGCCGCTGCAGGTCTGGAGCGAGGAGCTGGCGGGCTTTCGCCATTCCATGACGGGCGAGCGCTACAGCGGCTGTCCGACCTGGTACCCGACGCGGCTGGCCGACGGCAGCGACATGCGCGCGCAATACACGCGGCAGGACTGGCCCTTCCTGCTCAGCTCGTTCAAGTCCAACCTGATGAGCTCCATGTCCATCGGCGTGAACCGGTTGCGCCAGGTGCATCCGCACAACCCGGTATCGATCAACCGGCAGGACGGCGAACGCCTGGGCATCCGTAACGGCGATGCGGTGCGCATCGTGACGCCGGGCGGCGCGGTGACCGGGCTGGCGCTGCTGCGCGACGGCATCCAGCCGGGCGCGGTGGGGATCGAGCACGGCTACGGCCACACTGAGTTGGGCGCCCGCGCGCACGTGGTGGATGGCAAGCCCATGGCGCACGATCCGGCGCTGGCCGCGGGCGTGAACCTGAACGACCTGGGATTCGGCGACGCCACGCGCGGCGAGCATGCCAACGTCTGGATCGATTGGGTGTCCGGCGCGGCGGTGCGCCAGGGGCTGCCGGCGCGGATCGAGCGGGTCTGAGGACGCAGGCGGCCGGTATCGTGCGCCTCAGGGCACGACGGTATCGGCCATCAGCGCCAGTCCATCCGCATGGATGCCGACGCCGGATAGCGCGCCGCCCAGGTCGCCCGGCCGCGCGGCGGCGGTGCCGGACTTGCTGACGCGGATCTCCACCCGCACCTTGCTGGCGCGCGACAAGGTCGCGTCCGGCGACATGGCGCTGCTGTCGTCCAGCACGAAATCCCGCGGCAGGTCCGAGACCTGCATGCGCAGGATTGCCAGCGGCATGCGCGACCCTTCCTCGGGACGCGCAAGGATGAACACGGTGTCGGAGGGCTGGACCCGCCCGCGCAGCGCGTCGGCGATGCTGGCGCGTCCGCTGATGCGGGCGGCGGTGGCTGCGGGTGCGGGCGCTGCGCCGGCGGACGCAGGAGCCGATGCCGAGACAGGGGCGGATCCGGGGGGCGAAGCCGCGGATGCCGCGGTCGATGCGCCGGCAGTTGTACTGGCAGGCGCGGCCGCCATGGCGCGCGCCTGCGCGATGTTGGACTGGATCTGCCGCGCGGCTTCCGAGTCCGGCGGCAACTGGGCCTGCAACCGTTCCCAATGCGCCAGCGCCTCGGCGGCGTCGCCGCGGCGCAACGCCATCATGCCGGCCAGGGCCAGGGCCTTGGGCTGGTCCGGTTGTGCGGCGAGGGCTTGCGCCACTGCCGCGATGGAGGCTTCGTCGGGGTTGCCCTGGTTGGCCGACAGCAGCGCGTCGGCCAGGTCGGCCAGTACCGCGGGCTGGCCCGGGACCAGGCGCAGCACCTGCTGGTAGGCCGCCACTGCATCGACATAGCGTCCCAGGGTTTCATACGAACGCGCCAGCATGTACCAGCCGTCGGCGTCATCGGGCGCGGTCCGCAGCCGCTGGGCCAGCGTATTGATGGCCAGCGTCATGTCGGTGCCGGTATCGGCCGCGTGGGGTTCGGCGGGCTGGCCCGCGCTGGCGCTGGCTGCCGCTCGCGGGTTGCCCAATTGGCCATACAGCAGCACGGCCGCCACCGGGATCAGCACAGTCAGCAGGCAGGCGGCGGTGATGCCCGCGCGCTGCCCGGCCCACGGCGCGCTGCGCCCGCGCCGCAAGTCCAGATCCTGCAGCAGGTCGCGCTGCAGCTCTTCTTCCGCACGCATGCCCGCAGCGGCAGTGAGGCTGCCGTTGTCCATGTCGCGGCGCAACTCCTCGCGCTGCGCCAGATAGAACGCGCGCACATTGGCCTCGGATTCGGGTTGCGCGGCGGGCGCGCGCCGCAGCAAGGGCGGGACCAGGCAGAGCAGGGTCGCCAGCAGCAGGAGCACCACGATGATCCAGAGTGTGGTCATGAGCCGGTATCCAGGAAGCGCGCCGCGCGCGCGCGTTCGTCGGCGGTCAGGGGCGCGCGCGCGCCGGCGCGGCGCTTCAAGGTGCGTACCAGCACCACGAAGCCCAGCGCCAGCAGGGCGAAGGGTCCCAGCCACAGCAGCCAGGTGATGGGTTTGAAGGGCGGGTCGTAGCGCACGAAGTCGCCATAGCGGTCTTCGAAGAACTGCATGATCTGCGCGTCGCTGCGGCCATCCGCCAATTGATCGCGGATCAGCTTGCGCATGTCCTGGGCCAATGGCGCGTTCGACTCGGCCAGGGTCTGGTTCTGGCACACCAGGCAGCGCAGTCCATGGGCCAGCTTGTCGGCGCGTTGTTCCAGGACAGGCGGCAAGGGCTGCGCGGCGCCAGCGTGGACTTGCGCGCGCGCGGCGGCGGCCAAGGCCAGCGCCAGCAGCAGGGCGCGCAGGGCGGCCCGCAACAGGCTGCAAGACAGGGCAGCGGGCCGCTTCATCGCAGCGCCTCGATGGCGGGCTGGATGCGGTCGCGCCAGATCTCGGGCGTGATCAGGCCCAGCTGCTTGTAGCGGATGCGGCCGTCGCGGTCGATCACGAAGGTCTCGGGCACGCCGTACACGCCATATTCGATGCCGACGCGGCCGTCGATGTCGCTGGCGGATGCGATGTAGGGATTGCCGTTGCGCGCCAGCCAGGCTTCGGCTTCTTCCGGCTTGTCCTTGTAGTTCAAGCCGTACAGCGGAATGCCGTGGCGCCGGGCGGCTTCGCGCAGCACCGGCAGTTCGTCCTTGCATGGCCCGCACCAGGAGGCCCACACATTCAGCAGCCAGACCTGGCCGCGCAGCGATTGCACCTCCAGCTTTTTGCCGGGATCCAGCAGGACGGGCAGGCCGATGGCGGGGGCGGGCTTGTCGATCATGGCCGAGGGAACCGCCCGCGGATCGCGCGACAGGCCCATCGCCAGGAACACGGCCATGGCCAGGAAGGCGGCCAGCGGCACCAGGTAACGCAGCATCAGGCTCCCTCCCGCGTGGGTCGCGCGGCGGCGGGCATGGCCGGCTGTGGCGCGCGCGCAGGTTCCTGCGCGCGGCGGTAGCGCTTGTCGCCGGCCGCCAGCAGACCACCCAGCGCCATCAGGATGCAGCCCGTCCAGATCCAGGTCATGAAGGGCTTGACCTGCAGGCGCACCGTCCAGGCCTTGTCGCCCACCGGTTCGCCCAGCGCCACGAACAGGTCGCGGGTGAAGCCGCTGTCGATGTCGGCCTGGCTCAGCGCCATGTCCTGCACCGTGTAAAGGCGCTTTTCCGGATACAGCGTCAGCACCGGCTTGCCGTCCCGGGTCACCGGGAATACGGCGCGCTGCGCGCTGTAGTTCGGCCCGGCAGCCGGGGCAATGCTGGCGAAGGTGAACGCGTAGCCGCCCGCTTCCTGGGTGGAGCCGAGCTCCATCCGCAGCTCCTGCTTGACTTCATAGCCGTTGGCCAGGGTGACCCCGGCAATGAAGATGCCTACACCCGCGTGCGCCAGCAGCATGCCGTACCAGGAACGCGGCTGGCGGCCCAGCCGGCGCAGCCATTGGCCGTCGCCGTCCGTCAGCCGCTGCCAGGCGTGCGCCGCGGCGCTGGTGACCGACCAGGCGGCCAGCCACAGCCCCAGCATCACCATGGGCGACCCCAGCCGCGCCGGGCCCGGCATGGCCAGCGGCAGCAGCACCGCGGTCGCGACGCTGACTGCGAAGGCCACGCGCAGGCGGCGGCCCAGGTCGGGCAGCTCTGCCTGCTTCCAGCGCGCCACCGGACCGACGCCCATCAGGAAAATGGCCGGCGTCATCAGCGGCACGAACACGGCTTCGAAATAGGGCGGACCGATGGAGATCTTGCCCCACTCCAGCACGTCCAGCACGACCGGATATAGCGTGCCCAGCAGCACCGAGCCCGCCGCCACCGTCAGCACCACATTGTTGGACAGCAGCAGGGATTCGCGCGACAGCAGCGAGAATCCGCCGCCCAGGCCTACCGTGGGTGCGCGCCAGGCATACAGCGCCAGCGATCCACCCACGATCACCAGCATGAATCCCAGTATGTACAGGCCGCGTCCGGGATCCACGGCGAAGGCATGGACGGAGGTCAGCACGCCCGAGCGCACCAGGAACGTCCCCAGGATGCTGAGCGAAAACGTGCAGATCGCCAGCAGCACGGTCCAGCTGCGGAAAGCGCCGCGCCTTTCGGTCACGATGAGGGAATGGATCAGCGCGGTGCCCGCCAGCCAGGGCATGAAGGAGGCATTTTCCACGGGATCCCAGAACCACCATCCGCCCCAGCCCAACACGTAATAGGCCCAGGCGCTGCCCAGGAGTATGCCTATGGTCAGGAAGGTCCAGGCCGCCAGCGTCCAGGGGCGCACCCAGCGCGCCCACATGGCGTCCAGTTCGCCCGACAGCAGCGCCGCGATGGCGAAGGCGAAGGCCACGGAGAAGCCGACGTAACCCATGTACAGCATGGGCGGATGCACGATCATTCCCGGATCCTGCAACAGCGGATTCAGGTCGCGTCCGGCCATGGCGGGCGGCATTAGGCGCTCGAAGGGGTTGGACAGGAACAGCAGGAACAGCAGAAAGCCCACGCTGATCCAGCCCATCACCGCCAGCACACGGCCGACGAAGGGCAGGGGCAGGCGGCGGCTGCACAGCGCGACGGCCAGGGTCCAGGCCGTCAGGAGGTACAGCCACAACAGCAGCGATCCTTCATGTCCGCCCCACACCGCCGCGAAGCGGTAGGCGGCGGGCAGGTCCGCATGCGAATTCGCGGCCACGTACAGCACGGAAAAATCGTTGTCCACGAACGCCCAGGCCAGGCAGCCTATGGCCACGGTGGTCAGGCCGAACTGGCCGATGGCGGCGGGCCGCGCCACCCTCAGCCCCGCCTGCCAGCCGGTGGCTGCGCCCACCAGCGGCAGCACGCCTTGCGCCAGCGCCACCAGCAGCGCCAGGATCAGGCTGAACAGGCCGATCTCGGGAATCATTGCGCCTCCGCGCGCATGGCGTTGGGCCCGGCGCCCGCGCGCTTGAGCGCATCGGCGGCCTCGGGCGGCATGTAGTTCTCGTCGTGCTTGGCCAGCACCTCGGTGGCGCGGAACACGCCGTCCGGCCCCAGCTTGCCGGCCACCACCACGCCCTTACCCTCGCGGAACAGGTCGGGCAGCAGTCCCTGGTAGGTCACCGGCACGGTGTGCGCGGTGTCCGTCACCACGAAGCGCAGCGTCAGCCCGTCGGCCTCGCGGCGCAGCGACCCTTGCTCCACCAGGCCGCCGACGCGGAAGCTGCCGCTGGCGGGCGCTTCCTTGGCCACCACCTGCGTGGGGCTGAAGAAAAACACCAGGTTGGATTGCAGGGCATTGAGCACCAGCGCGGCGGCCGCGGCCAGAAGGCCCAGGCCGCCCAGGATGGCCAGCGCGCGGCGCTTGCGCGGGCTCATCGCGCCGTCCCGTCAGCGCGGGCGGTATTCTGCGCCGCGCGCCGGGCGCGGCTACGGCGCCATAACACCAACGCTTCCAGGCCGATCAGCGCCAGCGTCACGCCGTACGCGCCCAGCAGATAGGGGCTGTGGCCTTGCAGCGAGAACAGCGCTTGCCAGCTCATGCCGCCTCCCGCCGCGTCCGGTCCGCACGGACCGCACCCGGCTCGCGCTCGGCAATGATGCCGCGCACGCGCGCCAGCGCGGCCGCTGCGCTATAGAGCCAGAACGCCGCCACCATCAGCAGCATCGCGGTCACCATGATATGGGCCATGCTGGGCGCGGTGGTGAGATTGATCGATGCGCCCTGATGCAGCGTGCTCCACCAGCGCACCGAAAAATAGATGATGGGCACGTTGATCACGCCCGCCAGCACCAGGATGGCGCCGCCGCGGTCGGCGCGCTGCGCGTCGTCGGCAGCGGCTGCCTGCAAGGCCATGAAACCCAGGTACAGGAACAGCAGTATCAGTTCGGAGGTGAGCCGCGCGTCCCATACCCACCAGGCGCCCCAGGTCGGCTTGCCCCACAGCGCGCCGGTCCACAGGGTCAGGAAGGTGAACAGCGCGCCGGTGGGAGCCAGCGCCCGCATCATCATGAACGACAGGCGGGTATTGAAGATCAGTCCCAGCGCGGCGTACAGCGCCATGACCAGATACAGGAACATCGACATCCAGGCCGCCCCGACATGGATGAAGAGGATGCGGTAGACCTCGCCCTGCTGGCTGTCGGTGGGGGCGACGGCCAGCCCCACATACAGGCCTGCGGCCGCGAACAGCGCGGCGCCCAGCGCCAGCCACGGAATCATGCGGCCGGCCAGCGGATAGAAGGCAGCGGGCGAGGCGTAGCGCAGCCAGCCCGCGCCGGCTGCCGCGGCGGGCGGATACGCATTCAGGGCAGGATGCTTGTGCATGGCGTCCTCAGTCCAGCGCCACGCGCAGCGCCGCCGAGGCGCTCCAGGGGCATAACAGGATGGCCAGGCACAGGCATGCGCCCAGCAATGACAGTTGCGGTCCGGCGCCCATGCCGGCGTGCGAGGCCGACACCGCGCCAGCGCCGAAGATCAGCACCGGCACATACAGCGGCAGCACCAGCAGCGGCAGCAGGGCGCCGCCGCGCAGGCCCAGCGTCAGCGCCGCGCCCAACCCGCCGACCAGCGCCAGCGTCGGCGTGCCCAGCAGCAGCGACAGGACCAGGATGCCGATGGCCTGCGGCGACAGGCCGAATTGCAGGGCCAGCACCGGGCTGGCCAGGATCAGGGGCAGGCAGCTGCTGAACCAGTGCGCCGCCAGTTTGGCGCCCACCAGCAGCGGCAGCGGATGCGGCGACACCAGCAGCTGTTCCAGCGCGCCGTTGTCGTAGTCCTGGGCGAAAGGCCGGTTCAGCGTCAGCAGGATGCCGAGCAGGGCGCAGACCCACAGCACGCCCGGCCCGATGGCCAGCAGCAGCGCGGGGTCGGGACCGACCGCCAGGGGGAACAGCGTGCCGGCCACGATGAAAAACAGGGTGGCGCCCAGCGTGTCCGCGGGCCGTCTCCAGGCCAGGCGGATTTCACGCAATGCCAACTGCGACAGCGTAGCCAGCATCCGCGTAGTCATCCATGTCCAGGGTTTGAGTATGCGCGGCGGCGGTGCCAGGTTCGCGGTGCGAGGCGAGCACGGCGGCGCCGCCAGCCGCGAGGTGGGCTTCCAGCGCCAGGCGCAATTGCTCCAGGCTGGCCGTGTCCAGCCCGGCGTCGGGTTCATCCAGCAGCCACAGGGGCTTGGCGCCGAGCACGACCGCCGCCAGCGCCAGCCGCCGGCCCTGTCCCTGGGACAGGCGCAGGGCGGGCATGTCGGCGCAGGATTCCAGGCGCCATGCGCGCAAGGTGTCCGATAAACGAGTTTCTGCCTGCGGTGTGCCGGCGACGTGCAGGGCGTAACGCAGGTTCTCGGCGGCGCTCAGTTCGCCGCACAGGCCGTTGCCATGCCCCAGGTAGGCCATGCAGGCACGGTAGCCGGCGGGGTCGTGGCGTGCGTCGCCGCCGCGCCACAGCACGCTGCCGGCCAGCGGCCGCAGCAAGCCCGCGAGCATGCGCAGAAGACTGGTCTTGCCGCTGCCGTTGGCGCCGCGCACATGCAGCAGTTGGCCGCCATGCAGCTCGAAATCCATGGGCGCGGAATAGCCGCGGCGGCTGGTCAGGCCGCGCGCGCAAAGCATGGGCGGCGGCGCATCAGCGGGCCGCATGCGCCACTTCCTTGCCCGGGCCCGTGGGCTCGGGCGCCATGGAGGTCGGGCCCGGTCCCATGTTCGGCAGTTTGTGGGCGATGCCCTTGTGGCAATCGATGCAGGTCTTGCTCTTGTCCGCCAGATAGGTGGAGTGCATGTTCTGCGCGCGCGGACTCTGGCGCGTGAAGTCCATGTACTCGTAATTGTGGCAGTTGCGGCATTCCAGCGAATCGTTGGCCTTGAAGCGCGCCCATTCGTGCTGGGCCAGCTCCAGGCGCTTTTCAACGAACTTTTCGCGCGTGTCGATGGTGCCGAAGATCTTGCCCCAGACTTCCTTGGACGCCTGCATCTTGCGCGCGATCTTGTCGGTCCAGTTGTGCGGCACGTGGCAGTCCGAGCACAGCGCGCGCACGCCGGAGCGGTTGGTGAAGTGGATGGTGCCTTTCAGCTCGGCGTACACGTTGTCGCGCATTTCGTGGCAGCCGGTGCAGAACTTCTCGGTGTTGGTGAGTTCCATGGCGGTGTTGAAGGCGCCCCAGAACAGGATGCCGCCGATGAAACCGCCGACCGTCAGGAAGCCCAGGCTGAAATGCACGCTGGGCCGTCGGATGATGTTCCAGTAGCGCTTGATGAGTCCGAGCATGGCTGCCTCCGGTCGCTTACTTCTTGGCGGGCGCCGGGGCGGACAGGCGCTTGAGGATCACATCGATGTCCTGATAAGTATTGGACACCAGAGGCTTGGCCTCGGTCTGCGGCACGTGGCACTGCACACAGAAGTAGCGGCGCGGCGAGACTTCCGCCAGCACGTTGCTGTCGCGGTCCATGTAGTGGGTCACGCTCAGGGGCGGGGCCTGGGTTTCCTCGGTGTTCACGCGGGCGTGACAGGCCAGGCAGCGGTTGAAGTCCTTGTCGACCTGGTAGCCGTCGATCTTGTGCGGAATGGTGGGCGGCTGCATGGAATACGTGCGCATGCGGCGGATGTCCTTGTTTTCGACCGGACTGATGAGCGGCGGGTCGGTTTCCTGCGCGACCGGGGTGGGGCCGCGCATGGGGTCTTCGACCTCCAGCGGCGGCGCCGCCCAGGCGGCCGAACCAAGGATGACGCATGTCGCGAGAGTAAGGGCGCGTAGGTTCATGGCTGTCTCCGGTTCGCCTTTCAGACCTTGACGATCTTGACCGCGCACTTCTTGAAGTCGGTCTGGAACGAGATCGGATCGGTGGCGTCCAGCGTGACCTTGTTGATCAACTGGCCAGCGTCGAACCAGGGCACGAACACCAGGCCGCGCGGCGGCTTGTCGCGCCCGCGGGTTTCCAGGCGCGTGCGCATCTTGCCGCGCCGCGACACGACCTCCACCTCGACGCCGCGCCGCAGGCCCATTTCCTGGGCGTCATCGGGGTGCATGAAACAGACCGCGTTGGGGAAGGCCCGGTACAGTTCCGGCACCCGCCGCGTCATCGAGCCCGAATGCCAGTGTTCCAGGACGCGTCCGGTGGACAGCCAGAACGGGTATTCCTTGTCCGGCGATTCCGCGGGCGGTTCATAGGGCAGGGCGTAGATCACGGCGCGGCCGTCGGCATTGCCGTAGAACTCGAAACCGGCTCCTGGTTTGACGTAGGGGTCGCTGCCTTCGCGGTAGCGCCACAGCGTTTCCTTGCCCTTGACCACGGGCCAGCGCAGGCCGCGCACTTCATGGTAGGTATCGAACGGCGCCAGGTCGTGGCCATGGCCGCGGCCAAATTCGGCGTATTCCTCGAACAGCCCCTTTTGCGCATAGAAGCCGAAAGCCTCGGCTTCCTGGTTGGCGTAGTCCTTGTCGCGCTCGGTGTTGGGATAGCGGTTGACCTTGCCGTTGGCGAAAAGCACGTCGAACAGCGTCTTGCCGCGGTATTCGGGCTTCTTGGCCAGCAGATCCGCGGGCCAGACGTCCTCGACCTTGAAGCGCTTGGAAAACTCCATCAGTTGCCACAGGTCCGAGCGCGCCTCGCCCGGCGCGTTGACCAGCTGGTGCCAGAACTGGGTGCGGCGTTCCGCGTTGCCGTAGGCGCCTTCCTTTTCGACCCACATGGCGGCCGGCAGGATCAGGTCGGCCGAAATAGTGGTGACGGTGGGGTAGGCGTCCGACACCACGATGAAGTTGTCGGGGTTGCGGTAGCCGGGCAGGCCTTCATTCATCAGGTTGGCCGCGGCCTGCATGTTGTTGTTGACCATCACCCAATAGGCGTTGATCTTGCCGTCCTTGAGCATGCGGTTCTGCAGGACCGCATGCGCACCCACCTTGCTGGGGATCGTGCCGTCGGGCAGCTGCCAGATTTCCTCGGCGTGCGCGCGGTGCTTGGGATTGGTCACCACCAGGTCGGCCGGCAGGCGGTGCGAGAAGGTGCCCACCTCGCGGGCGGTGCCACAGGCCGAGGGCTGGCCGGTCAACGAGAACGGGCTGTTGCCCGGCGTGGAGATCTTGCCGGTCAGCAGATGGATGTTGTAGACCATGTTATTGGCCCACACGCCGCGGGTGTGCTGGTTGAAACCCATGGTCCAGAAGGATGTGACGCGCACCTTCGGGTCGGCATAGAGTTCGGCCAGCTCTTCCAGCTGCTTCTTGGGCAGGCCGCTCAGCTTGGCGGTGTAGTCCAGGTCGTACTTGGCAACGAACTTGGCGAAATCGTCGAACGTGATGGGCTTGGAGCCGCCGGCGTCGCCCGCGTTCTTGGCGGCCTTCTGCAGCGGATGATCGGGCCGCAGGCCGTAGCCGATGTCGGCATTGCCTTCGCGGAAAGTCGTGTGCTTGTCCACGAAATCCCGGTTCACGCGCTTGGTCTGGATGATGTGGTTGGCGATGTAGTTCAGGATCGCCAGGTCCGTCTGCGGCGTGAAGGTCAGCGCGATGTCGGCCAGCTCGTAGGAACGGTGCTCGAAGGTGGACAGCACGACGACTTTGGTCTTGGGCGCGGACAGTCGGCGATCGGTCACGCGGGTCCACAGGATCGGGTGCATCTCCGCCATGTTGGAGCCCCACAGTACGAAGGCATCGGCGTTCTCGATGTCGTCGTAACAGCCCATGGGCTCGTCAGCGCCGAAGGTGCGCATGAAGCCCACCGCGGCCGAGGCCATGCAGTGGCGCGCGTTCGGGTCCAGGTTGTTGCTGCGAAAGCCCGCCTTCATCAGCTTGAGCGCGGCATACCCTTCCCAGACGGTCCATTGGCCCGAGCCGAACATGCCCACGGCCTCGGGACCCTTGTCCTTCAGTACGCGCTTGAACTGCTCGGCCATGACGTCGAAGGCCTGGTCCCAGGACACCGGGGCAAACTCACCGTCCTTGGCGTACTTGCCGTCCTTCATGCGCAAGAGCGGCGTGGTCAGCCGGTCGTTGCCGTACATGATCTTGGATAGGAAATAACCTTTGACGCAGTTCAGGCCCTTGTTCACCTCGGCGTTGAAATCGCCGTGCGTGGCCACGACCTGGTTGTCCTTGACAGCGACGTTCACGCCGCAGCCGGTCCCGCAGAACCTACAGGGCGCCTTGGACCACTTGAGCTTGGCGGCCTCGGATTCGGTGACGATGTTCTGCGTGTAGCCGACGATGGGTATGCCAGCCACAGTCGCGGCCGCGGCCGCGGCAGATTGCTTGATGAAGTCTCTACGAGCCATTGCCATCGTCAATCTCCTCGTTCATCGCGTCCAGCGAGTCGGCGTGCTGGTAGACCAGCGCCGAAGCCAGCACGCCATCCAGGCGCTGGATCTCTGAGATCCGGGCCATCATGTCGTCGGTGGAGGGGGCTTCCAGGGTGACCACCAGCTTTCCGGTGTCGGAAGCGCCATGGATTTCCGCTCCGGCAATTGCAAGAATCGCCTGGCGGACGTCGGGCAAGCGGCGCGGCGCGGCGTGCACCACCATGCTGGCGATGTGCAGCTCTGGCGGCGCCGCAGGCGGCGCGGAGTGGGGGAGCGCGGACATGGGAGGGGTTCCGTCGCGTCGCATCAGCTACCGGGAGGGCCGGCAATCAGCTGATAGAACCAGACGAGGAAACCGTAGCCTGCCACGATGATGACCGACAGGACGGGGGCCATGACAGCCGTCAGGAACAGGAAACTTCGTAGTTCCTGAGGCTTGGTGTAGCCATCGGACTCGTTTTGCACACAGCACCTCACTACGACAGTTGGGGCATTGCGTTTAACGTGCGGATACCGAAGCTTTTAGCAGATGGCTTTGAAGGGCGTCAATGTTGCACCACGGCGTAACAATGTGCTGGGACCGATGGGCGGTTCAAGCAGCTGGCGGGAGCAGCGCTGGAATGTCCCGCTTCAACAGGTCCAGGACCGCCCGCACGCGCTGCGGCATCGGACGCAGGGGCGGAATCAGCGCATTGAGCGGAAGCGGCGGAACGCGATAGCCGTCCAGCAGTTCGACGAGGCGTCCTTGCGCCAGTGCCTTGGCGCACGCGGGATGCTGCAGGATGCCGATGCCGCCACCGCAGAGGATCAGATCGTACATGGGACGCCAGTGGCTGACCGTCATGGCGGTCCTGATGCGCGTCTGGACCACCGGCCCGTTTTCGCGCGAGAGCGGCACTTGGTCGTTCGCGAAAATGGCCTTCAAACGAATGAACGGATGGAAGGCCAAGTCCGCCGGCGTTTCTATGGGGCCGTGAGCCGCAAGGTAACAAGGCGCCGCGACCAGCTTGCGGGCCACCCAGCCAAGCGGGAAAGCTATATAGCCTCCGTTTTCATTGAGGCGGCCCAGCCGCAGCGAAATGTCGAGGCCCTCGGTGACCGGGTCGGCGATGGTGTCGTTCAGCATGAGATCCACGTGCAGATCGGGGTGTGCCGTGCGCACGTTCATCAGGGCCTTGGGAACCACGATCTCGCCCAGGCACTGCGGCGCGGCGAGTCTCAGGCTTCCTTGTATCTTGGCGTTACTTAACGATACGGAATTTATTGTCAATTCCGCCGCGTCCAGCAGCTGCTTGCCCTGTTCGTAGAACGTCCGGCCTTCAGCCGTGCAGCTCAGCTTGCGCGAACTGCGCACCAAGAGGCGGGCGCTTAGGAAACGCTCCAGCTTGTCGATGCGTTCACTCACGGATGGTTGGCTCATGTCGAGATCGCGCGCCGCGCCAGAGATGGTTCCGCGTTCCACCACGCGGAGAAAAATGCGTATCGCTGCCAACAAATCCACGGAACGCTCCTCATGAAACCAATGCCCCGATTCTGAGACGGATGAGCGGTCCATTTGTTTAGTGGGTGGAACGGCGGAAATGTTGGTTTCCGCTGTTACCTACCTGCGGCCAGCCGGCATAGGAAGGCTGCGCCGATACGTCCCATAGGCCCAAGTGCAATGTGCGATTGCAATTGCGCGCCGTAGTCTTGGCCTCAATGCATCACCCGATGCAGTCGCTGCGGGACTCCTCCGCCGGCAAGCGAGGCGTCCCGCGTTGGTCCTGGCGCATTTCCTTTTCCATCTCCATCAATAGATCGACCGCTTGCGTGGCGCAGTTGGCGAGAGCCCGGCCGCTTGCATAGCGGGTGGCGTTAGTCGCCGCAGCGTGTTCCGGGTGCCGTTTGAGTCACACGTAATGGCTGCGTAGACGAGAACTTCCCTAGAGTTTTTGAACTGGAGCATCCATTCATGAACAAGATACTCAGGAACGTTTGGATCGATGCGGACGAAGACGCGGCGGGAGGCCGGCAGTCCATTCGGAAGCGCCTGAAGCTGAACATGCGGCTGGATATCGCAGCGGGGCTTGCGATACTTGCCGGTCTGGCGGGTACGGGTCCACAGGTTCATGCATCAACGTACAACCCGAATGGTTGCGCCTCTCCCAAGGCGACGGGACCCGACGGCGTAGCCTATCCTGCGGGCAAGACTCCGAGCGATGGATCCGGCCTGTGGTCCAACGTTATCGGATGCGATGCCGATGGCGGCGGCTACACCGGCGTGCAGGTCCTGGGCTTTCAAGCGACGGCGACGGGCAATGCCGCGACCGCCCTGGGGTTTGCGGCTACGGCGGCAATTCGGAGCACCGCTGTAGGCATGCAGGCCGGAGCCCTTGCCCTGGGTTCGACCGCTCTTGGTCAATGGGCGCGTGCCACGGCCGTCGGCAGCGTCGCGATCGGCGGCAATAATTCCTCCAATTCGGCGGCGGCGGGTGCGCAGGCATCGGGGCTCAACGCCGTTGCGGTCGCAGGAGAATCGCGTGCCATGGGGGCGGATTCCGTTGCGATAGGCACGCGTGCGCAGGCACGGCGCGATGGCGATGTGGCCCTGGGCATTGGCAGCGTGGCTGATGGCGCAACAGGAAACTTCTCCGCGGTGGCTATCGGTCGCGGCAGCTCGGCGATCGGTGAAAACTCGGTGGCGTTGGGCAATGCCAATCGGGCCTCGGGACCAGGCGCCGTCGCGCTGGGCAATAGCTCGGCGGCTGCGGGCGCCGCGGCGTTGGCCGTAGGCAACGATGCCAACGCGCTGGCGGCGCGGAGCATGGCGTTGGGGTTCGATTCGGTCGCAACCAACTCGGACGACGTCGCGCTGGGGGCGGGCTCCGCGACTGCTGCCGCCGTCGGCACGTCTGGCGCCGCGATCGCGGGGCGGTCCTATTCGTTCGCCGGGTCGGCGCCCGCCAGCACGGTCAGCGTGGGCAGCACGGGTGCGGAGCGCTCCATCACGAACGTTGCGGCGGGGCGGCTTGGCTCCCTTAGCACGGATGCCGTCAACGGTTCGCAGCTCAATGCGACGAATCAGGCGGTGAATGCCCTGGGCGACCGGGCGGTGACGTATGACGGCAACGAAGGTGATCCCAGGAGCCTGATCACGCTGGCGGGATCGGCATCCACGGACGGTGGCATGACGGGCGGCACCAGGCTCACCAACCTGGCGCGCGGGGCCGTGTCGGCCACCAGCACCGATGCGGTGAACGGTGCGCAACTGCACGAGACGAACCAGGAGGTGCAGCGCGTGGGCGACAGGGTGACGACCATGGGCGATACGGTGACCAGCATGGGCAACACCGTCACGACCCTGGGCGACACCGTGACGAATCTCGGCGATACGGTCACGACCATCGGCGGTACGGTCACGACCTTGGGCGATACGCTCACCAACCTCGGCGGCTCGCTGGCGAATCTCACCGGGGACACGAGCGCGACATACACCGACGCCAACGGCCTGGGCATCCGCTATGCGCGGACCAACGAGCGCGGGTTGACGCCCAGCGATGCCTACGCGCAGAACCCCGGCAGTACGGCGCTGGGCTACAACGCGCGAGCCACGGCCGACAACGCGCTGGCGCTGGGCCGCGAGGCCCAGGCAAGCCACGCCGGTAGCGTGGCGTTGGGCGCGAACGCGGTCGCCAACGGCGCAACGCTGGGCGCGGCGGCGTACCGCTCAGGTACGGCGGCGGTGGCGGGCGCTGCCCCGGTGGGCGAAGTGAGCATAGGTTCGGCCGGTGCGGAGCGCCGTCTCAGCCATCTGGCTGCGGGCGCGTCCGACACGGATGCGGTGAACGTAAGCCAGCTCAAGTCCGTGGCCGAGAACGTGGGCAGCCTGGGCGACCGGGCGGTGACCTATGACGGCAACGCGGGCGATCCCAAGAGCCTGATCACGCTGGCGGGATTGGCATCCACGGACGGCGGCATGACGGGCGGCACCAGGCTGACCAACCTGGCGCGCGGGGCCGTGACGGCCACCAGCACCGATGCAGTGAACGGCGCGCAACTGCATGAGACGAACCAGGAGGTGAAGCGCGTGGGCGACAAGGTCACGACCATGGGCGATACGGTGACCAGCATGGGCACCACCGTCACGACCCTGGGCGACACCGTGACGAATCTCGGCGATACGGTCACGACCATCGGCGGTACGGTCACGACCTTGGGCGATACGCTCACCAACCTCGGCGGCTCGCTGGCGAATCTCACCGGGGACACGAGCGCGACATACACCGACGCCAACGGCCTGGGCATCCGCTATGCGCGGACCAACGAGCGCGGGCTGACACCCAGCGATGCCTACGCGCAGAACCCCGGCAGTACGGCGCTGGGCTACAACGCGCGAGCCACGGCCGACAACGCGCTGGCGCTGGGCCGCGAGGCCCAGGCAAGCCATGCCGGCAGCGTGGCGCTGGGCGCGAATGCGGTCGCTAATGGCGCGACGCTGGGCGCGGCGGCGTACCGCTCAGGTACGGCGGCGGTGGCGGGCGCTGCGCCAGTCGGCGAAGTGAGCATAGGCTCGGCGGGCGCGGAACGCCGCCTCAGCCACTTGGCCGCGGGCGCGTCCGACACGGATGCGGTGAACGTAAGCCAGCTCAAGTCCGTGGCCGAGAACGTGGGCAGCCTGGGCGACCGGGCGGTGACCTATGACGGCAACACGGGCGATCCCAAGAGCCTGATCACGCTGGCGGGATCGGCATCGACGGACGGCGGCATGACGGGCGGCACCAGGCTGACCAACCTGGCGCGCGGGGCCGTGTCGGCCACCAGCACCGATGCGGTGAACGGTGCGCAACTGCACGAGACGAACCAGGACGTGCAGCGCGTGGGCGACAGGCTGACGGGCATGGGCGATACCTTGACGGGCATGGGCGATACCCTGACGACCATGGGCGACACGTACACACACCTGACGGGGAACCCTAGCCTGATCAGCAAGGCCGACAATGGGCTGGGCTTGCGTTATGCGCGGACGAACGAGTTGGGGCTGGCGGAAGATGATGCCTACGCGCAGGGCGTGGGCAGCACGGCGCTGGGCTACAACGCGCGGACGTCGGCCGGCGACGCGCTGGCGTTGGGACGCGATGCCCAGGCGAGCCAGGAAGGGAGCGTGGCGCTGGGTTCAGGCTCCGTGTCCGCCCGGGCGCTGACGCCGACCTCGGGCAGCCTTGCGGTCGGCAGCGGTGGCGCCCTGGTGCCGTTCAACACGGCGGATCTCACCTTGCTGGGAGCGGTATCCGTGGGTCGCGATGGCGCGTACCGCCAGATTACCAACGTGGCGGACGGGACTGAGGAGCATGATGCGGTGACTTTGCGCCAACTGACCGGCGCGATCGGCTCCTTGACGACCACTGGGACCCAGTACTTCCATGTCAACTCGACGACTTCCGATTCGCTGGCGGTAGGGCTTGAGTCGATCGCGGTCGGCCCGCAGGCCGTGGTCAATGGGGACCGCGGCCTGGGGATCGGGGATCGGGCGGTAGTGGATCAGGGTGCGCCCGGCGGCATCGCCCTGGGACAGCAGGCGCGTACCACGTCGGCGGATAGCATTGCGGCGGGAACGCAGGCCCTGGCTGATGCCGTCCAGGGGGTGGCCCTGGGCGCGGGCAGCCAGGTTGTCGCGGGCGGTGGCGTAGCGCTGGGTGCGAGATCGGTCGCCAAGACGGTGGCCGGGGCAGCAGGGTATGTGCCCCTGGGAGCCAATGGCGCGTCCGTGAACGCCACGCGCAGCACCTTGGCCGCGGTGTCTGTGGGTGACGCCGATGCCGGCATGTATCGGCAGATCAACGGGGTGGCTGCGGGTACTGTGGATTCCGACGCCGTGAACGTCAGCCAGTTGAAGGCGCTGGCCTCGAATGTGAGCGGGCTCGACGCGGGAGGGGTGAAATACGACCTCAATGCGGACGGCACCAGCAACTACGGCATGGTGACCTTTAATCCCGGCGGGGCGGCCACCGTGCTGAGGAATGTGGCGCGGGGCGCGCTGTCGGCGGACAGCACGGATGCGGTCAATGGTTCGCAGTTGTTCGAGACCAACCAGTACGTGAAGGCTATAGGCGATACGGTCGACAACTTCGCCAAGGGCGGCGCTGGAATCAAGTACTTCCATGCCAACGGCGGGGCGTCGGCGGCGCTGCCGGATTCACAGGCCAATGGTCCAGGCAGTATCGCGGTCGGACCGGGCGCGGCCGCCAATGGGGTGAACTCGGTGGCCTTGGGCAACGGCGCGGTCGCAGGGAAGGATGGCGACGTGGCGTTGGGCGGGGGCGCCGTGGCGGACCGGGGAGCGCAGAGCTATGCCGGCAAGTATTCGGAGGCGCAAAACAAGTCGGCCGGCACGGTGTCGGTGGGCTCGTCGGGCGCGGAACGCACGCTCAGCAATCTGGCCGACGGCCGCGAGGCCACGGACGCCGTGAATCTGCGGCAACTGGACGGCGCGCTCAAGCAGGCCAACGACTATACCGATAAACGCTTGCAGGACGTGGCAGGCAATGTGCTCCAGGTCGGCGACCAACTCACCGCGCTGGACGAACGCATGACCGGCATCGAAGGCGATGTGACGAACATCGGCAATGGCGCCGCGGGCATGTTCCAGACCAGCCAGGAAGTAAAGGCGGCCAAGCCGCCCAAGGCCAGCGGCGGCAACTCGGCGGCGGGCGGCGCGGGCGCCGTGGCCTCGGGTAAGAACAGCACCGCGATCGGCAATGGCGCGCAGGCGTCCGGCGCGGGAGCCACGGCGTTGGGCAACGGCAGCAAGGCGTCGGGCAGTAATGCCGTGGCGCTGGGCGCGGGGTCTGTCGCCGACCGCGACGACACGGTTTCGGTCGGCGCGGCCGGAGCCGAACGCCAGATCACGAACGTGGCCCGCGGCGCTGCAGGAACCGACGCGGTGAACGTGAGCCAGTTGCGAGAAGTAGAAAGCGGCCTGAGCAAGCAGGTGGCGGGCTTGCGCAAGAACGTGCAAGGGCTGGACAACCGGTTGAGCGCCGGCGTGGCTTCCGCCATGGCGATGTCGGCGCTGCCGCAGGCCTATCTGCCCGGCAGGAGCATGTTCAGCATGGGCGGCGGTACGTGGCGCGGAGAAAGCGGCTTTGCCATGGGGCTGTCCACGGTGTCCGACAGCGGAAGATGGGTGGTGAAGGGCCTGGCCAGCAGCAGTTCGCGCGGCGACTACGGCGCTAGCGTGGGAGTGGGATATCAATGGTGAATACATGTGGCACGAACGCAGGCTCGCGGCCCGCAGCCGCGGCCTCAATGATTCATGAGAGGTATACAGCCATGACACGTCGCATCATTCTTCCGGCTTTGATTGCATCGAGCGCATTGCTGGCGGCTTGCCAGCCCATGGTGGCTCAGAAGGGCGCGAATGCCGCGCCCCGCGCCGCCCAGCCTGCGCCGCAAGACACCGCGGCGCGGGCGCGGATGGCCATCCCGGCGGTCGAGTTCCGCCTGGCGCAGGACCAGCCGGGCGCCGATCTGCGCGAGCTGCGCATGTCCGACAAGACCTACTACTTCCTGCTGGCGCCCGCGCTTACCCGGGCAGACCTGAATACCGCCACGCCCATGAAGACCCGGGAGGGGCAGCCTTTTGTCAGCTTGCGATTCACGCCGCCAGGCGCGCGCAAGCTGGCGCAGATCGGCCGCCAGTACCCCGGGAAGTGGCTGGTGTTCACGATAGACGGCAGGCTGGTGGGCGTGCCGCGCATCGCAGGCCCCATGGAGGGGGGCATCCTGAACCTGACGATGAACTCGGAGGAGCAGGCAATCAGCGTTGCGCAAGCGATAGAAGGGGCGGCGCAGTAGCGCCGCCCAGGCGGAGTCAGCCGATCGCCCCGTAGATGCGGCGCGCGTCGGCGGCCGTGGCCAGCGGGCGGCCCAATGCCTGCGCGCCTTGCGCGGCCTGCAATACCAGCGCCGAGTTGCCCGGCGCGGTGCTGCCATCTCGCAGCTTCAGGTTGTTCTCGAAACCCACGCGCATGTGGCCGCCGAACGCTGCGGCCGTGGTGACGCAGGCGTTTTCCTCGGGGCCGAAGGCGCATACCGCCCACGGCAGGGACTGGTCGTACGCGGCCAGGAAGGGCAGCAGGTCATAGGCCGAAGAGGTCTGGCCCGCGCTGTAGCGGCCCAGCACGAACAGCACCGACCACGCTCCTGGCGGCACCAGGCCGCGCGCGCGCAGGGACAGCCAGCGGCGCACGTCGCCTTCGTCGTACAGGATGATCTGGGTCATGATGCGGCGCTCGGCGATCCAGGCGAGGAAAGCCGCCAGCTCGCTTTCCGGGATCTCCGGCACGGCGATCTCGCGCAGCCCGATGGACACGGCCTCGGGTTGCAGCTCGCGCACCAGGGCGATCTGTTCCGCCGCCTTGTAGACGCCGGCGGCTTCGCTGGTCACCTGCACCAGCAGTTCGTCGCCCACGGCGCCGCGCACCGCGGCCAGGGCGTCACGGTAGGCCTGGGCGTCCAGCAGGTGGCTGCCGTCAGGCTTGCGCACGTGCATGTGCATCATGGCGGCGCCGGCGTCCAGGCAGGCGCGCGCTTCGTGCGCCAGAGCCTCGGCGGTAAGCGGCACGGCCGGATGGTCGGCGGCCTTTTTGTAGGCGCCATTGGGCGCCACGGTAATGATGACGGGCGAGTCGGCCAGCGCGGCGCGGGGCAGGGGGGTGTTGCTCACGGCTTGATCTCCGGCAGTTCGGGTGCAATCAGGTCCAGGCCGGCGCGTAACAGGCGGTCGTAGCGCGCGCGCTCGGCAGCAATGGTTTCGGGCGTCCAGGTGTAGAAACCTTCGCCCGTCTTCATGCCGTGGCGTCCGTCCTGGGCGCGTTCGGTCAGGCAGCGCGCCGGCTCGCTGGCGTTGCAGAAGGTGGGGTACATGGTGGCGCCGGCGGCGGCATGCACATCGATGCCGGCATGGTCGCGCTGCATCACCGGGCCGGCCGCCAGGAAGCGGAAGCCGAAGCCGAAACGCACTGCCGCGTCCACGTCTTCCGGCGAGGCGATGCCGCGGTCGATCAGGTCGAAGGCTTCGCGCGACAGCGCGTGCTGCAGGCGGTTGGCCAGAAAGCCAGGCAGGTCCTGGCGCACCTTCACCGGCACGCTGCCGCAGCGCCGCATGAATTCGATCAGCGTGTCGGCGCAGGCGTTGTCGCTGGCTTCGCCCAGCACCACTTCCACCAGCGGCACCAGATGCGCGGGCATGAAGAAGTGCAGGCCCAGCATGCGGCCGCGGGTAGCCAGGCCCTGGCTGATGGCGCTGATCGGGAAGCTGGAGCTGTTGCTGGCCAGGATGGCATCGGGCCGGGCGCGTTGCGCCAGGTCCGCAAACAGCGCCTGCTTGATGTTCAGGCGTTCGGGTATGCACTCGATGACCAGGTCCACGCCGGACCAGTCCACCTCGTCCAGGCTGGCGGCGGTGGACAGCAGGGCGGCGTTCGCTTCCCGGCCTATGGTCTTGAGGTTTTCCGCGACACGGGCGGGTACGCCCGCCGCGCGCTCGGCATTCGATTCGATCACCGTGGTCCGGCAGGCCGCGCGGGTCAATACCACGGCCACGTCGGCGCCCATGGTGCCGCCGCCCACCACCACCGCATGCGCCGCGCCCGGATTGGGCAGCGCGATCGCGTCCGTCTGCATGGTTTGCTCCTTTATCTGAAACTACGCTGCGGGCGAGTGTAGAGAACCTGTTTTGATTGATGAATCAGATTTTTTGGATAGAATGATCTTATATTTAGATCAATAGAGGGACCGCGCCAGGCATGCAGATCAATCTTTCGATGCGCGATATCGATACCACGCTGGTGCTGGGCCGCACGCTCAACTTCCGCCAGGCCGCCGCGCAGTTGCACCTGTCGCAATCGGCTCTGTCCACGCAGATCCAGCGCATCGAAGAGGCGCTGGGCGTGCGCCTGTTCGACCGCACCACGCGCACCGTCCGCCTCACCGCCGCCGGCGAGGTCTTCATGCAGCAGGCTGCCGCGCTGCAAGTGGCCTTCCGCGACGCCATTGCCGCGGTCAGCGGCATCGTCAACGCGGAACAGGGGCAGGTGTCGGTGGCGGCCTTGCCCTCGATTGCGGCCCGCCTGCTGCCGCGCGTGCTCATGACCTATCGCCAGGCCCATCCGCTGGTCGCCCTGAAAGTACGCGATACCTTGTCCGGGCCGGCTTTCGACCTGGTGCGCGCGGGCGAAGTCGACTTCGCCCTGACCGCGGCGGACCCGCAGCATGCGGATCTGCACTACGTGCCGCTGATGTCCGACAGTTTCCTGCTGTTGATCCCCGAAGCCCATCCACTGGCGCGCGCCCGCGGTCCGCTGCGTTGGGCCGATACGGCGGATGCGGCGCACGTGTCCATGGTGCAGCCCAGCAGCGTGCGGCAGTACACGGAATGGGCTTTCCTGCAGAACCGGATACGCTTTACGCCGGCCTTCGAGGCCGAGCATCTGACCACCATCGTCGCCATGGTCGAATGCGGATTCGGCGTTGCCGCGCTGCCCGAAATCGCCGCCGCGGCGGTAGCGCAAAATGGCATCGTCCAGCGTCCGCTGATCGGACCGGTGGCCGAGCGTTCGATCGGGCTGGTCACGGCCCGCAACCGCAGCCTGTCGCCCGCCGCGGCGGCGTTGGTGCAGACCTTGAAGGAGTATCTGGCGCAGCAGGCGCGCCAGGCCGGGCCGGTGGTATTATCCTCAGTACACTAACTAAACTGGAGCTGCCTCAACGTGCCGGATGTACAGAAAAAGACGACGTCCCAGAAGCGCGTCGCAACTCATAAGACAGACACCAAGATCTTCGATCCGGCCAAGCAGGTGCTTTGGTCGCGTCCGGGATATCTGGTGCGGCGCCTGAACCAGATCCACTACGCCATGTTCTACGAGGAGTGCAAGACGCAGAACGTGACGCCGGTGCAGTATGGCGTGCTGACCGCGCTGTCGCTCAGTCCCTGGCTGGACCAGACCGCCATCGGCATGGAGCTGGGGCTGGATCGCACCACCACCGCAGACGTGGTCAAGCGCCTGCAGGAGCGCGGCCTGGTGGAACGGCGCATCAATCCCAACGACAAGCGCTCGCGCCAGGCCGTCATCACCCAGGAAGGCCTGCGCATCATGGGCATCCTGCAGGAAGGCATGGCGCGCGCCCAGCAGCGCCTGCTGGAGCCGCTGTCCACGCGCAATCAGGAAATCTTCATGAAGCTGCTTTCCACCCTGGTGGAAGCCAATAACCAGTACAGCCGCACCACGCTCAAACCCATGTAGGGCCGAGGCCGGCTGCCTGGCTCAGCCTTGCAGCGCGCTGGTCTGCGGCGCGCTGCGGGCGGCTTCGCCGTCGCCCAGCGTGTTGCGCACCCAGATCAGTTCGGCCGCGATCGCCACGGCGATCTCGGCCGGCGTCTTGCTGGCGATGCGCAGGCCCACCGGGCCGTGCAGGCGGGCGATCTGGCTGTCGTCCAGGTCGAACAGCCGCAGCCGCTCGCGGCGCTTCTGCTGGTTGGCGCGCGAACCCAGCGCGCCCACATAGAAGGCCCGCGATTTCAATGCTTCCAGCAAAGCCATGTCGTCGAGCTTGGGATCGTGGGTGACCGCCACGATGGCGGTCCGCTCGTCGGTGCCGATTTCCAGCACGGCGTCGTCGGGCATGCTGGTGAGCAAGGTAGCCTGGGACTGGTTCCAGTCGCCGTAGAACTCCTCGCGGGGGTCGCAGACCGTGACGTGGAAATCCAGCGTGGCGGCGATGCTGGCCAGCACCTGGGCGGTCTGGTTGGCGCCGATGATGAGCAGCCGCCAGCGCGGGCCGTACACGCTGCGGAAGATGCGGCCGTCGAAGTCCGGGCCGTCGGCCGGACTGGCGGGAGACACCGAGCTGCTGCCGTCCTGCAGGTCCACCGTGCGTTGGATCAGGCCATGGCCGCGTATGGCTTGCAGCACCAGGTCCAGCCATTGCGTGTCGCGCAGCGGTTCGCTGATCAGGCGCAACGTGCCGCCGCAAGGCAGGCCGAAGCGCGCGGCCTCGTCGCGGGTGACGCCGTAGGTCAGGCGCGCCGGGGCATCCTCGAGCGTGCCTTCGCGGGCGCGCAGCATCAGGTCGTCTTCGATGCAGCCGCCGGAAACCGACCCGACCATGCGGCCGTCCTCGCGCAGCGCCAGCATGGCCCCGGCCTGGCGCGGGGCCGATCCCCAGGTCTGCACCACGGTCACCAGGTGCACGCGGCTGCCCGCGGCTACCCAGTCCCGCGCATGTTGCAATACGTCCAGATCCAGAGCGTTCATCGGCTTCTCACAGTGAAAGGCCGCGGCGCTGCCACGGCTTATATTCACTATACTGATCATCATGGCGACTGTCTCTAGTGTCTATCCCTACCCGATCCCCGCGCGCGTCGGCATCCTGTTGGCTGCGGGGCGGGGCTCGCGCTACGCCGCGCAGCGGCCCGGCGCCGACAAGCTGCTGGCGCCGCTGCCGCAGGGCGCGCGCGTGGCGGCGGCC
>NZ_JACVAD010000008.1:0-229006 GCF_014851665.1 Achromobacter sp. ACM03
CCACCCCGCCGCGCCAATAGCGGAACACCACCAGCACCAGCAGCGCCAGCACTACCGCCACCCAGAAGCCGTAGAACACCTTGGGCGCGACGGCAAGCCCGCCGACCGTCCGGCCCACGCCGGCCGCAACGAAGGCCGTCCGCAGCAGAATCATCGCCGTCCGGAGGGCTCCGGCCGCCCGGCAGGCAATGGCGGTTCCGGACGCCCCTCGGGCGCGCCGCGCGCCGCGTTGCTGAGCAAGTAATATCACCGCAACCGCTACCCACGGACCCGCGCCATGCCCTTATCTACCTGGTTGACGTTCTTCCTGGCCTCCTGGGCCATTTCGTTCTCGCCTGGCGCGGGCGCGATCTCGGCGATGTCCTCCGGCCTGAAGTACGGCTTTGCGCGCGGCTACTGGAACACGGCTGGCCTGATCATGGGCATCCTGTTCCAGTTCGTGGTGGTGGCCGTGGGGCTGGGCGCGGTGCTGGCCACCTCCGAGGTGGCCTTCAACGTGGTCAAGTATCTGGGCGTGGCCTACCTGATCTACCTGGGCGTGCGCCAGATCCGCACGGATGCGGCGCCCGTCACAGTGGATTCCGGCGATCCCAAGCGCGCCACGATCCGGGAACTGGTGCTGCGCGGCTTCCTGATCAACACCATGAACCCCAAGGGCACGGTGTTCCTGCTGGCCGTGGTGCCGCAGTTCGTGGATACCGCGCTGCCGCTGACGCAGCAGTATGCGGCGATCGCCGCCACGCTGGCGTTCACCGACCTGGTGGCCATGGGCGTGTACACGCTGCTGGCGGCGCGCGTGCTGCGCCTGCTGCGCAGCGCCAAGCATATCCGCTGGATGAACCGGACCTTCGGTTCGCTCTTCATCCTGGCCGGCGTGTTCCTGGCTTCGTTCCGCCGCCATTCCTGAACCCCATGCGCGGGGCATGCGTTGGCGACGGCGCATGCCCCGCGCGTTTTTCATGCCCGATACCGGACCGCGCCGGGCCCAAAAGCGGCGCCAAGTAAAATCCTTCCGATCATGAACATCCCTCACGAAGTAGCGCGGCGCCGTACGTTCGCCATCATTTCCCACCCCGACGCGGGCAAGACGACACTGACCGAAAAGCTGTTGCTGTTCGCAGGCGCGATCCAGATCGCCGGCAGCGTCAAGGCGCGCAAGGCTTCGCGCCATGCATCGTCCGACTGGATGGAAATCGAGAAGCAGCGCGGCATTTCCGTGGCGTCCTCGGTGATGCAGATGGAATACCGCGATTGCGTCATCAACCTGCTCGACACCCCGGGCCACGCGGACTTCTCCGAAGACACGTACCGGGTGCTGACGGCCGTGGACGCCGCACTCATGGTGATCGACGCCGCCAACGGCGTGGAGCCGCAAACCATCCGCCTCTTGCAGGTCTGCCGCGCGCGCAACACGCCCATCATTACGTTCATCAACAAGATGGACCGCGAAGTGCGCGAACCTTTGGAACTGCTGTCCGAAATCGAAGGCCACCTGGGCATGGACGCGGTGCCGTTCTCCTGGCCGGTCGGCATGGGCAAGGCCTTCGGCGGCGTATTCGACATCCGCCAGGACCGCATGCGCGTGTTCCGCCCCGGCCAGGAGCGCCGCTCGGACAAGGACGACTTCATCGAAGGCCTGAGCAATCCCGAAATCGCCCGGCGCTTCGGCTCGGCGTTCGAGCAGGCCAGCGGCGAGATCGAACTCATCAACGAAGCCGCGCCCGCCTTCGACCGCGAACAATTCCTGGCCGGCAAGCAGACGCCTGTGTTCTTCGGCTCCGCCATCAACAACTTCGGCGTGCAGGAAGTGCTGGACGCGCTGGTCGAACAGGCGCCGCCCCCGGGCCCGCGCGAGTCCATGCAGCGCCTGGTGCAGCCCGTGGAACCCAAGTTCACCGGCGTGGTGTTCAAGGTGCAGGCCAACATGGATCCGGCCCACCGCGACCGCGTCGCGTTCGTGCGCGTAAGCTCCGGCCGCTTCGAACGCGGCATGCGCCTGAAGGTCGCGCGCACCAACAAGGAAATGCGCCCCAACAACGTGGTGTCCTTCCTGTCGCAGCGCCGCGAGCTGCTGGACGAGGCCTATGCCGGCGACGTGATCGGCATTCCCAACCACGGCGTGCTGCAGTTGGGCGACGTGCTGACCGAAGGAGAGACGCTGCAGTTCACCGGGCTGCCGTTCTTCGCCCCCGAGCTGTTCCAGGCCGTGGAAGTGAAGGATCCGCTGCGCACCAAGCAGTTGCGCACCGGTCTCACCCAATTGGGCGAGGAAGGGGCCATCCAGGTGTTCCGTCCCGAGGCTGCCGGCGGCTCGCTGCTGCTGGGCGCGGTCGGACAACTGCAGTTCGAAGTGGTCGCCCATCGCCTGAAGACCGAGTACGGCGTGGACGCGCGGATGCTGCCTTCCCGCTACACAATGGCACGTTGGATTACGTCTGAAAACCCCAAGGCGCTGCGCAAGTTCATGGATGCCAATGCCGCCCATATCGCCTATGATGTTGTGGATGCGGCGGCGTTTTTGATCGGTTCTCCCGCGCAATTGCGCGTGGCCGAGGAACTGTATCCCGATGTGAAATTCCATGCCATGCGCGAGCACGGCGGCAAGGTTTTCGGAGACAAAGCGTAGACCCGTTCGGGTTCCGCACGGCAGATGAGGGTAGCAATGTCTTGGCGTTTCTTATTCGCAACGCTCCTGATCGCGCTTGGCGCGTCGGCCTGGGGCGGTATTCAACTGGGTGATTGGCTGGTGGCGCATGCGCCGGTGGCCGCGCCCGCTCCTGGCCAGGATGCCGCGGCATCCCAGCAGCCCGTACTGGATGCCAACGGCCGTCCTTACGTGGCCCAGCCTCCGCAGCCGCGCATCGACGGTACCTTGGGCGTGCCCGACAAGCCCGCCGACCGCGAATGGCAGGTCAACACCGTTTCGCTGTTCGACAGCGTCAGCGACCCTGCGGTGAAGATCTCGCGCGAACGCATCAGCCCGGACCAGGCCCGCGAAATCGCGGCAGCTTCGCAAGTGCCGCTGCCTTCGGGCACTTCGGACGTCAGCACCCTGGATCTGCAGGCTCCCGGCACGTCCACCGCCATCAACGGCGGCCAGGTCCAGGCAGGCGGCTACGGCACTCCGCAGATGGTGCAGGCGCCCCCGCCGCCCCCGAACACCGCGCAGGCGCCCGGCGCCCTGGGCTGGCAGGACGCGCTCAAGCGCGAACTCGCGCATTGCGCCACGCAAGGCTTCTTCGAACGCCCCTCGTGTTCCTGGGCCGCGCGCAACAAGTACTGCGGACCCAACCGCGCCTGGGGCACCATGGCCGAGTGCCCGGCTCGCCCGAACTGAAATATCGGCGCGCGGCATGCGCCGCATGACACCGACAAAAAAATGGCGCCCCTTAGGGCGCCATTTTTATGACCGGAACATTACTCCGGCACGGACATCTGGCTTTGCAGATAATTCTGGATACCGACCTTGTCGATCAGGTCGATCTGCGTTTCCAGGTAGTCGATGTGCTCTTCGGTGTCGTCCAGGATGTCCTGGAACAGATCGCGCGAGACATAGTCGCGCACCGATTCGCAATGCGCGATCGCTTCCTTCACGGTCGCCTGCGCGCCTTGCTCCAGCTTCAGGTCACAGGCCAGCAATTCCGGCACGTCTTCACCGATCAGCAGCTTATGCAGGTCCTGCAGGTTGGGCAGGCCGTCCAGCATGAAGATGCGCGCGATCAGGCGATCCGCATGCTTCATTTCGCCGATGGACTCTTCGTACTCGTGCTTGCCCAGCTTGTCGAAGCCCCAATGGTTCAGCATGCGGGCATGCAGGAAATATTGGTTGATGGCCGTCAGTTCGTTGGTCAGTTGCTTGTTCAGAAACTGGATGACGGTTTTGTCGCCTTTCATGATGGACTCCTTGCAGTCAGGCGCGACGCAGATGCATCGCGACAAAGGAGCGCACGATGCCGCGCGTACGCAACCCCGGCAGACTACCACCTGGCGCGGGGCCGCGCCTAGCCTTGCGCTGCATTTGGTAAACCGCTTTAGGAGCGCTACAAGAAAGCGACACGCCAATGAGAATGAGTATGCGTGCGTGATGCCTTGCATGCCGGCATCAGCAATGATGCGGCCTGACGGCGCGCGATGTCGCCGAATCCGCCGCGCGATCCACGCGATCGCTGGCAACGATGCGTCCCTCGACCGCGTGAAACGCGCCGGCTCGTGGCCGGCGGCATTTCGTTGCGGATCGGCAACCTCGGCTGGGGCTGCGCGTTACTCGGCGCGCCGCGTGGCCAGCCAGATGCCCAACGCGATCGGGACGATGCCCAGCAGATCCAGCCACGATACGTGCTCGCCCAGCACCAGCCACCCGAACAGCAGGCCCAGCGGCGGCATCAGGAAGTGCAGCGCGCTTGCCGCAGTAGCGCTGGCGCGGCCGAGAATCATGAACCACAGGTAGTAGCCGCCCATCGACACCGCGACAATCATGTAGGCCATGCTCCAGAACAGGCTGGCCGTCATGCGCGCATCGCCGATGTTCTCGTGCATCAACGCGAAGGGCAGCAAGGCTACGGCGCCGGCCAGGGACTGTATGCCCGTGGACGTCCACAGGCCGGAGGACGGCTTCAAACGCTTGTAGAGCAGCGTGCCGGCCACCAGCGCCACCAGGCCGCCCGTCACCAACAGCGTGCCATGCAGGTCCTCCTGCATGCCCGACAAGCGTGAACGCAGCACCAGGGCCACGCCCGCCAATCCCAGGCACAGGCCCAGCAGTTTGCGCCATCCCAGCCGTTCGCCCAGCACCGGGCCGGCCAGCACGCCGATGAGCAGCGGGTTGGTGCTGATCAGCACCGCGGTAAACGCCGACGACACCGTCGTCATGCCCGACCAGCTCAGGCCGAGGTACAGCGCGTTGTTCAGCACCCCCAACAGGATCAGCGCGGCCAGATCGCGCGCGCTTGGCATCTTCCAGCGGCCGCTCGCCGCCGCCAGGCCCAGCATCAAGGCTCCCGCGATCACGAAACGGATGGTCAGCAAGGTCAGCGGCGGACAGTCCCGCACGGCGATCTTGGCCGCAGCGAACGCCGAGCTCCACAGAAAGCAAAAAGCTGCGATGGGCGCCCAGCTGATGCCCGGCGAGGCTTGAGCTGGAATGGCGGCGGCGGAAAGGGTCGAGGTGGCCTTCATGATGAGTCCGGAAGGTGGCGCTAAGCCGCAATGGCGGCGGATGGACGAATTCTGCGCGGCCGCCCATCCATTGACAAACTCTTTATTCGGATCGAAAGTATTTAAAAAATGAATGCATGGAGCCGGCGATGCCTGACCTCGATCTTTTGCACAGCTTCGTGTCCGTCGTGGATGCCGGCGGCTTCACGGCGGCGGGCGAACGCGTACACCGCAGCCAATCCACGGTCAGCCAGCAGATCCGCAAGCTGGAGGAATCCCTGGAATGCGCGCTCTTCATCCGCGAAGGCCGCCAAGTCTTGCTGACCGAGGACGGCGAGCGTCTCCTGGGCTATGCCCGGCGGATGCTGGCCTTGTCGACCGAGGTCCGTGAAGCCGTCAGCGGGCGCAAGCGCGTGGACGTGATCCGGCTGGGCATCCCGGACGACTTCGCGGCTGACGCGCTGACCATTCTGGTGTCGGAATTTGCGCGGACCCGCCCAGGCGTGCGGCTATCGGTCCGCTGCGACCTGACTTCCGCGCTCACGCGCGCACTGGAGCGGGGCGACCTGGACGTGGCGCTGCTCAAACGCGAGCCCGGCGCGGGTGCCGCGTTGGCCGCCTGGCCCGAACACTTGCATTGGATCGGTGCACCCGGAATGGAACTCGCGTCCGCCGAGCCGGTGCCGCTGGTCGCGTTTCCGCAAGGCTGCATCTACCGCAATCGCGCCATCCATGCCCTGGAAGCTTCGGGCCGGCACTGGCGCATCGCCTACGAAAGCCCGAATCTGATGGGCCTGCAAGCGGCATTGACGGGAGGGTTGGGCGTGGCGCTGCTGGAGCGGCGTTGCCTCTTGCCGGACCATCGGATCATCGACGCAGGGCTGCCGTCCGTGCCGTCGACCGAATTGGCGTTATGCCTGGCCGATACGCTGCGCGAACCTGCGCGCCAACTGGCGATGACTATCCGGGAATTTTGCGAGAAAGAAGCAACGCGGCCCGCTGCGTGACGGCAGCGAGCCGGTAAGAGACGACCATCCTCAGGCGATGGCGACCAGGGGAATCGGGAAGCTGCTGTTGGCAGCAGGCGCGCCCGACTCGACCAGAGCGGCCGGAGGATTGACCGGAACGGCTATGGAACGCACGTCGCATACGCTGGAACAGCGTCCACCCGGCAGGTATTCGGTCGCGGTAGCCGCGCAGCAGCCGCAGCACGTGGCCACGCCCAGCTCGAATTGCAGGTCGGAAAGCGTCGTCGCGCCCGCGTCCACGCTGGCGCGGACTTGGCGTTCGGTGATGGCATTACATACGCAAATGTACATGAGAATAATTATCGAAAATTATTCCGCTACTGACAAGCCCCGCATGCAAATAAATTTGCAACCAAAGTGTCACGCAAGTCTTTGAAATTAGGGACGAATTTTCATAACCCCGTCCCTCATTTCATGACCCGGGTCAGCGGGCTGCCGCCTGCGCCTTGCGCAACGCCGCCGGGGCTATCCGCAGCGCTTCGCGGTACTTTGCCACCGTCCTTCGGGCGATGACTATCCCCTGATCGGCCAGCTTTTGCATGATCTGGCTGTCAGACAAAGGCTTGGCCCGGTTCTCTTCGGCCACCATCTGGCGGATGAAAGTCTGCACTGCCGTGGCCGAGGTGGCATCCCCGCCGTCCGTCGAAACCCCGGTGCCGAAGAAGCGCTTGAGTTCCAGCGTGCCAAACGGAGTGAGCATGTACTTCTGTGTTGTGGCCCGTGAAATGGTGGATTCATGCAAACCGAGCTCGCCGGCGATGTCCTTCAGGATGAGCGGCCGCATGGCGGCCGGCCCCTGGCTGAAGAAGGCCGTCTGGTGCTGCACGATGGCCTGGGCCACCCGCAGGATGGTGTCGAAGCGCTGTTCCACGTTGCGGATCATCCAACGGGCCTGCTGCAGCTGCGATTGCAGGCCCGCATGCGCGGATTCCTTCTGGTTGCCCAGCATCTGGGCGTACAGCCCGTTGATCTGCAGCTTGGGCACGGCGGCGCTGTTGAGGGTGACCTGCCAGCCGCCGCGCGTCTTGCGTACGATGACGTCCGGCACCGCGTAATCGGCCGCGGGCACGGTCCAGGCACGCCCCGGGCGGGGCTCCAGGCGCAGGATCAGGGCATGGGCGGAGCGGAACGTGGCTTCGTCGCAGCCCACGGCCGCGCACAGGCGCGCGGCGTTGCCCGTCGCCAGCAAGGCCAGGTGCTGCGCGCAGATCTGGCGCGCGCAAGCCAGGACCGCGGCATTCGCGGCTTCAGGCAGTCGATCCAGATCCGGGTTGCGTAGCTGCAACAGCAGGCATTCCGCCATGTCGCGCGCGCCTATGCCGGGCGGATCGAAAGACTGCAAAAGCGACAAGGCCGCCTTCAGCTCGTCGATGTCTGGTTCCAGTTCGGGCGGCAACCAGTCCAGGATTTCCTCCAGCGGTGATCCCAGGTAGCCGTTTTCGTCCAGCTCGTCGATCAGAAGACCGGCGAGCGCGGCGTCGCGCGGCGCGGCGCGCGTCAACATCAGTTGGCCCAGCAGGTGCTCGCGCAGCGTATCCGGCCGAGCGGCCTCGGGCCGGCTGGAGTCTTCGTCGGGGTAGACCCCGCCCGAACCCGGCATTTCATCCACCGGCGAGTCGCGTTCGGCGGCGGGCTCGTCATCCTGCACCGAGGACTCGCGGTCGGACTCGGCCGGCGCCTCGGCCGACGGCGCTTCGTCCTGCCGCTCCAAGAGCGGGTTCTCCGCCAGCACTTGCGAAATCTCGGCTTCGAGGTCGAGCGTGGACAGCTGCAACAATCGGATCGATTGCTGCAGTTGTGGCGTCAGCGTCAAATGCTGACCTGGTCGCAGTTCTAAAATTGGACGGGTCATAGGTACAATATTTTGCATGATGAATCTGACTTCGCCCGCAAGCGTCCGCCAGGACTGCCGCCTCATTGGCCAGACCCTGCTCAAACTGGCGCTTCCCCGACTCGTAATGCGTGCGATCGTCATCGCCGTCGCTGTGGTCATCTGGTATCTCGCCGCCAACTGGATACTGAATTTCGGCCGCACCGTGAACTACGAGTTCCTGCATTCCCTGGGGCAGCCGACCGTGGACATGGTGCAGAAGGTCAACCCCTACATCTGGTGGGTGGTGGCCGGCATCTGGACCCTGATCGTGTTCTTCACGCTGCGCGCCTGGCTGTCCGCCAGCCTGGCTTCCGGCAGCGCCACCCCGGTCGAAACCAGCGTGCTGGCTGACCTGGCGCCCAACCTGACCGAGGAAACGCTGGGCGTGCTGCGCTGGACCTGGGGCGATCGCCAGGAGCCCTTCACGGTGGGCGATCTGCGCCGCTCCCTGTCTGAAATCCGCCACAACCGCGCCGGCAAGATCGCCATGGTCGCGGAACAGGCCCGCATCCTGGAGTCGTCCGACCGCCAGCCGCGCGATCCGCGCGACGAGGTCCGCCGCGAAGCACGCAGCGAACGCTACGTGGAACCGCGCATCGGCCCGGCCCGGTAAGCCCGTCCGTCCTCCCTCCATTGCCATAGCAGGCCGCCGACAGGCGGCCTGTTTTTTTTGCTTCAACCGTACGCCTGGCCTGGCAACCCCGTAGCGTGCCTCCCGCCCCCCCGTCCAACCTCGTTTTGCCGAATATTCTTCAGCAAAATGCGTTGCCACCAGCGTATATTTCACCCCAACACAAAAGAGTGTTCAGTTGCGCATTCGGCAAAAATGTGTTTGACTAGCAACCTATGGCCGCTCACCGCACCCCCTTCGCGATTGCCACCGGACGCTACGACGCTCCGGTTGCCGGCCTGCGCGCTCGTTTCTCCTCCTACGCGCTATCGCTATACCTACCGATCGGTTGCCGGGCCTAGTGTCCCCGTGGTAGCTCGGCAACCACGCTTGCCACACGCGATTTCCCCCTTTTATCTCTGAATCCTGCCGGTCAATCACGGCAAATCCTGGCGCAAGACCGCAATCCGGTCGCGCAGCCGCCTAGGGAAGCATTCCCGGGATTCAAAAGAAACCGATCGAGGTGTAGTAATGATGCTTGCCAACCCCGCCACCAAATACGTCCCCTTCGCGCCCTTTACCCGCGACTTTTCCGAACGCACCTGGCCCAGCCGCCGCATCACCAAGGCGCCGATCTGGATGAGCACGGACCTGCGTGACGGCAACCAGGCCCTGATCGAACCGATGAGCGTCGAGCGCAAGCTCCGCTTCTTCGAACAGCTGGTGAAGATCGGCTTCAAGGAAATCGAAGTGGGCTTCCCGTCCGCTTCGCAGACCGACTTCGATTTCGTGCGCAAGCTCATCGACGAAAAGCGCATTCCTGACGACGTCACCATCATCGTGCTGACCCAGTCGCGCGAAGACCTGATCAGCCGCACGGTGGAATCCGCCGCCGGCGCCAAGCAAGCCATCGTCCACCTGTACAACGCCTGCGCCCCGGCGTTCCGCAAGGTCGTGTTCAACATGAGCAAGGACGAAATCAAGAACATCGCCACCACCGGCACGCGCCTGGTGAAGCAGTACATGGCGCAGCACCCGGAAACGCAATGGCGCTACCAGTACTCGCCCGAAGTCTTCAGCACCACCGAACCCGAGTTCGCGCTGGAAGTCTCCAACGCCGTGGCCGACGTATGGCAGCCCACGCCCGAGTGCAAGATGGTGCTGAACCTGCCCGCCACCATCGAGGCCACCAGCCCCAATCTGTACGCCGACCAGATCGAATGGATGCACAAGAACCTGGCGCGCCGCGACAGCATCGTGCTCAGCGTGCACCCGCACAATGACCGCGGCACCGCCGTGGCCGCTGCCGAATTCGCCGTGATGGCCGGCGCCGACCGCATCGAAGGCTGCCTCTTCGGCAGCGGCGAGCGCACCGGCAACGTCGACCTCGTCACCCTGGCCTTGAACCTCTACACGCAGGGCGTGCATCCGGGGCTGGACTTCTCGGACATCGACGAAGTGCGCCGCTGCGCCGAGTACTGCAACCAGTTGCCCGTTCACCCGCGCCACCCGTACGCGGGCGACCTGGTCTTCACCGCGTTCTCGGGCTCGCACCAGGATGCCATCAAGAAGGGCTTTGCCCAGCAACAGGCCGACGCCGTCTGGGAAGTGCCTTACTTGCCGATCGACCCGGCCGACCTCGGCCGCAGCTACGACGCCGTCATCCGCGTGAACAGCCAGTCGGGCAAGGGCGGCGTGTCGTACCTGCTGGAACAGGAACACGGCCTGGTGTTGCCGCGCCGCCTGCAGATCGAATTCAGCCGCGCCATCCAGCGCGTCACCGACGAAACCGGCCGCGAAGTCACGGCCGACGACGTGCACACCATCTTCAACCGCGAATACCTCGAGCAGAAGTCGCCGTGGAAGCTGGTGCGCCACCGCATCGACGGCAATCCGTCGGCAGGCGAAGGCCAGCACTTCAGCATCGAAGCTGAATTGGAATACAACGGCGAACGCCGCATCGTGACGGGCAAGGGCGACGGCGCCATCTCGGCCTTCGTGGCCGCGCTGGACGTGCCCGTGCGCATCATGGACTACCACGAGCACGCCATCGGCACCGGCACCGACACGCGCGCCGCTTCCTATGTCGAACTGCGCGTCGGCGAATCCAGCACGGGCTTTGGCGTGGGCATCGATCGCGACATCGTGACGGCTTCCTTCCAGGCCGTGCTGAGCGCCGTCAACCGCCACATCAATGCCGGCGCTGTGACCGCAACCGAGCAAGAAACCGCCGAAACCGCGTGATCCGCAATCCGGCGTAAAAAAAGCCAGCCTTATCGGGCTGGCTTTTTCTTTGGACGCGCGCCGCGCTTATCCGCGTGGCCAGATGTCGGCCGCGCCGATATCTGGCGCGGTGGCCGCAAGGAGCCGCTGATGGACCCAAGCGGCGATTGCCAGCGTGCGGTGGTCGCTATAGCGCGCGCCGACCAGCTGCAACCCGACGGGCAAGCCCTGCGGGCCGGTGGCGAAGGGCAGGCTGAGGGAAGGATGGCCGAATACCGTCCACGCGCGCGAGAACTGCGGATCGCCCGTACCCAGGTCCGCGAACGGCGCCTCGCCGCTGGCGCTGGGCGCAAGCAGCACGTCGTATTTGTCGAACCACGTGTCCACGCGCGCGCGCGACTCGGCGACGCGCATCAGGTTCTTCTGGTGTTCTTCAGCAGTGATGCGCGAGCCCGCTTCCAGGATGGCCTGGATCTTGGGGCTGAGCTGCGCCGCATGCTCCAGGCGCTCGTAGGCCAGCGCCTGCGAAGCTTCAAACGCCATGATGTCCGCATGCAGCTGCACCAGAACGCAATGCTCGGGCGGCAGCGGCAGTTCTTCGACCACGGCGCCGGCGCGCGACAGGATGGCCGCGGCCTGCGCGTAGGCTTCCTTGGTTTCGGGCAGCGCATGCCGCCATTGCAGGCTGCGGTACATGCCGATACGCGGCTTGCCGTCATAGGCCAGATCAAGCATGCGCGGATCGCGCATCAGGACGGAAGCAAACAATGCCACGTCCGGCACCGAACGCGCGAAACCGCCGATGGTGTCCAGGGACTCCGCCAGGCTTTTGACGCCCGCGCGGGAAATGCTGCCAAAGGTGGGTTTGAAGCCCACGATGCCGCAATAGGAAGCAGGGCGGATGATGGAAGCCGCGGTCTGCGTACCCAATGCGAAGGGCACCATGTCGTCGGCCACCGCCGCGGCCGAACCGCTGGACGAACCGCCGGGCGAGTAGGCTTCGTTGCGAGGATTGCGCGTGGGGCCTGCCAAATAGGTGGCGAATTCAGTCGTCACGGTCTTGCCGACGACGATCGCGCCTGCGCCCCGGCACAGCGCCACCGAGGCCGCGTCCAGGCCCGGATGGTGGCGTTCATAGATGGGCGAGCCATAGCGCGTGGGCAGGTCGACAGTGTCGAACAGGTCCTTCACGCCCATGGGCAGGCCATGCAGCACCCCGCGCAGCGCGCCGCGGTCCAATTCCTGCGCGCGATCCAGCGCGGCCTGCTTTTGCAGCGCGGTCCAGGCGTGGATGGTGCTTTCGCGTTGCTCGATGCGCGCAAAGCATGCGCGCACCAATTGCTCTGCGGTCAATTCGCGCCGTTGCAGCTTGCGCGCGGCTTCCAGCGCGCCAAGTCTGTTCAAGGCAGTAGACATGGTCCTTTCCTCTTTACCGGTACCGCGCGTGTCGCACGGCAGCTAAATACGCACCCGGTCCCCTTTGACCGAGGATCCGCCTTTATGCGCGGCATATTGCCGCGCAGTTCGGATGGACCGACTCCAGCCATTGTGCGCGCTGCGTCAATTGGGATAAACACCGAAAAAGCCGCTTTTTCCCGGGAAAATCGCATGCCGCGCCATGGCAATTTATTGTTGCGTCGGCATCAGCATAGCGCAAACCCGTGCAATACAAAGGTCATATTTGTCGAGTAATATGAAATCGTTTTCACGAATCCCGGCAGCACTCCCGCCATGGCCTCGCGCTCGTCGCCCCGCTTTTCCATCATTGAAGTGGCCCGCAAGGCCGGGGTCTCCCCGGCAACGGTTTCGCGCGCGTTCAACCAGCCCGAGATCGTCCATCCCGACACGCTCGCGCATATCCGCAACGTCGCCAAGCGCGCGGGCTTCCGGCCCAATCGCGTGGGCCGCAGCCTGCGTTCAGGCAGCACGCGCACCATCGGCCTGATACTGCCCACGCTGTCCAATCCCGTGTTCGCCGAGTGCTTCGAAGGCGCGGAACGGCGCGCGCGGGAATCGGGCTACAGCGTCATGCTGACCGCCACAGGCTACGATCCTGCGGTGGAATCCGCCGCGGTCCAGGGCCTGATGGACCATCAGGTCGACGGCCTGATCCTGACGGTCGCCGACGCCGCCAAAAGCGCCACGCTGGATGACCTGGACCATGCCGGCATACCCTACGTGCTGGTCTACAACGAGTCCGGTGCCCATCCCTTCGCGTCGGTCGACAATCGCGCCGCCGCCAGCGACATGGTGGCCCACCTGGCAGCGCTGGGCCATCGCCGCATCGCGCTGGTCACGGGTCCGCTGACTGCATCGGACCGCGCCCGCCGCCGGCTGACGGGCGCGCGCGCCTGCGCCAAGCGCCTGGGCCTGGACGACATCCAGCACATCTCCATGAGTTCGCACACAGGCAGCGACCTGGATGCCCTGAAGGCTGCGCTGCGCGGCAAGCAGGCGCCCACCGCCTTGTTCTGTTCCAACGACCTGCTGGCCACGGCCGTCATCGCGGACCTGGTGGGCCTGGGGCTGTCCGTGCCCGCCGATATCTCGGTGTGCGGCTTCGACGGCATGCGCTTTGGCGCCTTGCTGACGCCGCCCCTGACCACCGTAGCCCAGCCCAGCGACGGCATTGGCGAGACGGCCTGCTCGAACCTGCTGGCGCAGATCCAGGGCCAACCGCCGCATTCGGACCGCCTGCCGCACTGCATCGTCGTAGGCGGCACCGCCGCGCCGGTGCGCCGCTGAGGTCTTTTCCTACAACACTATTCTTCGGTACATGCGTCATGCTCATCGCACAAATCACCGACCTGCACATGCGCACCCCGGGCGACAAGGCCTACGGCATCATCGATCCGGCGGCGTTCCTGGCGCCCGCGGTGCGCGCGCTCAATGCCCTGACCCCGCGCCCCGACTGCGTCCTTATCACGGGCGATCTGACTGACCTGGGCCGCCCGCACGAATACCAAGTTCTGCGCGACCACTTGCAGGCGCTGGAGATTCCGTATTTCCTGCTGCCCGGCAACCACGACGACCGCGCCCAGCTGCGCGCGGCCTTCCCCGACCACGGCTATCTGCAAGGCGAAAGCCCGTTCATCCAATACACCATCGAGACCTATCCGTTGCGCATGCTGGCGCTGGACACGGTGGTGCCCATGAAGAGCCATGGCGAACTCTGCCAGGACCGCCTGGACTGGCTGGCCGCGCGCCTGGCCGAACAGCCCGAGCGGCCCACGTTGGTTCTGATGCACCATCCGCCTTTCCTGACGGGCATCGAACATATGGACGCCATTGGCCTGCTGGCTGGCGCGCCCGAGCTCGAACGCATCGTGGCGCGCTTTCCCAACGTGGAGCGCGTGCTTTGCGGCCACCTGCACCGCACGATCTTCCAGCGCTTCGGCGGCACCATCGCGTCCACCTGTCCAGGCACCGCGCATCAGCTTGCGCTGGAACTGGGGCCGCGGCCGACGCTGCAATACATCATGGAACCGCCGGGTTATCAGTTGCATTGGTGGCAAGGCAAGAACCTGGTCACGCACCACGCGGTCATTGGGGAATACCCCGGCCCGTACCCCTTTGCCTGAGGCCCTAGACTACGAAAGTTTGTCCTGCCATACATCCGTCATGTTTGCGCTGCACAATGAAAAGGTTTTCATAACAGGCAACAATGCGGATCTAACTATTAGATCTTCGAGACAGCATGTCATCCATCGTTCTGGATAACCTCACCAAACAATATGGCAACGCCGCCGCGATCCATGGGGTGAGCTTCACGGTTCCCGCCGGCAGCTTCACGGTCCTGCTTGGCCCGTCCGGCTGCGGCAAATCCACCACCTTGCGCATGATTGCCGGGCTGGACACGCCGACCTCTGGCACCATCCACATCGGCGACCGCGACGTCACCCAGCTGCCGCCTGCCAAGCGCCGCATCTCGATGGTGTTCCAGTCGTACGCCCTGTTTCCGCACCTGTCGGTGCGCGAGAACATCCTGTTCGGTCTCAAGGTGCGCAAGGAGCCGGCGCGCGACTACGACCGCCGCCTGCAACGCGTGGCTGGCCTCTTGGGCCTGAACCATCTGCTGGACCGCAAGCCCTCGCAATTGTCGGGCGGCCAGCAGCAGCGCGTGGCGCTGGGCCGCGCCGTGATCTCCGAAGCGCCGGTGTGCCTGATGGACGAACCGCTGTCCAACCTGGACGCGCAGCTGCGCCATGAAATGCGCCGCGAGATCCGCGCCTTGCAGCAAGACCTGGGCATCACCATGGTCTACGTGACGCACGACCAGACCGAAGCCATGAGCATGGCCGATCAGGTAGTGCTGCTGCGCGGCGGCAAGATTGAACAGCACGACACGCCCGACGGCCTGTATGCGCGGCCCGCCACCGAATTCGCCGCGCGCTTCATCGGCACGCCGCCCATGAACCTGATCGGCCTGAGCTCCGCGCAGGGCGCCACCATCATCGCCGGCACGCAGAGCCGCGCCATCGCCGGCGCCCCCGCGGGCGCCGTGAAGCTGGGCGTGCGTCCCGAACACATCCGCATCGACGCCAACGGCGTTCCCGCCACCGTGGAAAGCGTGGAGTACTTCGGCGCGGACTCCATCGTGGTCTGCCGCGTGGGCGACACCAGCGGCGTGGCCGTGCGCGTGGGCGGTCACTTGCGCGCCGGCACGGGCGAAACACTGGGCCTGTCCTGGCAGGACGGCCAGCAGCACTTCTTTGCCGCCGATTCGGCGGTCATCAACTCCGCTGGCCGCTAGGGCCCGTACACAGGAAAGGAAACCAACATGCGTCGCATCGTACTGAAAACCCTGGCCGCCAGCCTGGCCGCCGCCTGCCTGTCGCTGCCTGCGCAGGCGCAGAACAAGCCCGTCGAGGTGGAGTTCTATTACCCCGTCGCGGTCGGCGGCCCGATCACCAAGATCGTCGACGACATGGTTGCGGATTTCCAGAAGGAGAATCCCGACATCAAGATCAAGCCGATCTACGCCGGCTCCTACCAGGACTCCATCGCCAAGGCGCTGACCGCGCTCAAGGGCGGCACGCCGCCGCAGCTGGCGGTGCTGCTGTCCACCGACATGTTCACGCTGATCGACGAGGACGCCATCGTTCCGATCGACAGCCTGGCCAAGAGCGACGCCGACAAGAAGTGGCTGGGCGGCTTCTATGACGCCTTCATGCAGAACAGCCGCACCGGCGGCCATACCTGGGGCGTGCCGTTCCAGCGTTCGACCATCGTCATGTACTACAACAAGGACCTGTTCAAGGCCGCGGGGCTGGATCCCGAGCGCGCGCCGGCGACCTGGGCCGAACTGGTCGAATACGGCAAGAAGCTGACCAAGCAGGACGCCTCCGGCAATACCACGCAGTGGGGCATCGAGATCCCTTCGGGCGGCGCCTTCGCCTACTGGCTGTTCCAGGCGCTGACCACGCCCAACGGCGCGATCCTGATGAACGAGGCCGGCAACGAGGTCTACCTGGACAAGCCCGCGGTGGTGGAAGCCGCGCAATTCTGGCGCGACCTCTCGGCCAAGCACAAGATCATGCCGACCGGCACCATCGACTGGGGCACCACGCCCAAGGACTTCCTGGAAAAGAAGGCCGCCATGGTCTGGACCACGACGGGCAACCTGACCAACATCCGCAAGAACGCGGACTTCCCGTTCGGCGTGGCCATGATGCCGCAGCAAAAGCGCGGCGGCAGCCCGACCGGCGGCGGCAACTTCTATATCTTCAAGAGCGGCACGCCGGCGCAGCAGCAGGCCGCGCTGAAGTTCGCGCAATGGGTCACCACGCCCGAGCGCGCCGCCGACTGGAGCATCGCCACGGGCTACGTGGCCGTGACCCCGGCCGCCTGGCAGACCGAAAAGATGAAGAAGTACGCGCAGGAAGTGCCGGCCGCCGCGGTCGCGCGCGACCAGCTGGAAGTCAGCGTGGCGGAGTTCTCCACGCATGAAAACCAGCGCGTCACCAAGACCCTGAACGACGCCCTGCAGGCGGCCCTGACCGGTTCCAAGACGCCGCAACAGGCCCTGACCGACGCGCAACGCGAGGCCGACCGCATACTGCGTCCCTACAAGTAAAGCCGACAAGCACGATGAGCCGCTCTTTAAACGCGCTTTATGGCTGGCTGCTGTTGCTGCCAGCCATCGTGCTGCTCGCCGCCTTCACGCACTACCCGGCGGTGGCGACGCTATGGCACAGCTTTTTCTCCACCCCCAAGGGCGCGCGCCCCGCGCGCTTCGTGGGGCTGGACAATTACGCCGTCATGCTCGACGACCCGGTGTTCTGGCAGTCGCTGTGGAACAACCTGTGGTTCGCGCTGGGCACCATCCCCACGTCCATCGGCATCGCGCTGATCATGGCGCTATGGGTCAACCGCAACCTGAGCGGTCGCGGTTTCCTGCGCATGGCCTACTTCACGCCCACGGTGCTGCCCATGGTCGCGGTGGCCAACATCTGGCTGTTCTTCTACACGCCGCAGTACGGGCTGATCGCCCAGGTGATGCAGCTGTTCGGCTCGCCAGGCCCCAACTGGCTGGGCAACCGCGAGACCGCGCTGCCCGCGCTGATGCTGGTGACGGTCTGGAAGGAGTCCGGCTTCTTCATGATCTTCTACCTGGCCGCCCTGCAGACAGTATCGCCGTCGCTGCGCGAGGCCGCGATGCTGGAAGGCGCGTCGCGCTGGCAGTACTTCCGCCGCATCCTGTGGCCGCTGCTGATGCCCACCACCCTCTTCGTGCTGATCAATGCCCTGATCAACGCGTTCCGGCTGGTGGACCACGTCGTGGTCATGACGCGCGGCGGGCCGGATAACGCCAGCACGCTGCTGCTGTACTACATCTACCAGGTGGGTTTCAGTTTCTGGGACACGGCTTACGCCGCCACGCTGACCGTCGTGTTGCTGGTGGTGCTGGCGCTGACCGCGCTGGTCAAGTTCCGCTGGCTGGACCGCAGGACGCACTATCAATGAAAGACAAGCTCGATACCCTGGGCGCCTGGGCGCTCGGCCTGCTGTGGATCCTGCCCCTGGCCTATGCCATGTGGGCGGCGTTCCATCCGCCCGCCTACGCAACCCGCTTCGACCTGTTCGCCCCGCTGACGCTGGACAACTTCGTGCGCGCCTGGCACGCGGCGCCGTTCCCGCGTTATTTCCTCAATACCTTCCTGCTGGTCACCATGGTGCTGGCGGCGCAACTGGTGCTGTCGACGCTGGCCGGCTACGCCTTCGCGCGCTTCGAGTTCCGCGGCCGTGATTTCGTCTTCATGCTGGTGCTGCTGCAGCTGATGATCATGCCGGACGTGCTGCTGGTGGAAAACTACCGCTCCATGAGCCAGCTGGGCATCCGCGACACGGTGTTCGCCATCGGCCTGCCTTACTTTGCATCCGCCTTCGGCATCTTCCTGCTGCGCCAGACCTTCAAGACGGTGCCTCGGGAACTGGAAGAAGCCGCGCGCATGGAAGGCGCCAACGCGCTTCAGGTGCTTTGGAAGGTTTATGTGCCGCTGGCCAAGCCGATCTACGTGGCCTACGGGCTGGTATCGGTCAGCCACCACTGGAACAACTTCCTGTGGCCGCTGATCATCACCAACTCGGTCGAATCGCGGCCGCTGACGGTGGGTCTGCAGGTGTTCTCGTCCACCGACCAGGGCATCGACTGGTCGGTCATCACGGCCGCAACGCTGATGTCGGCGGCGCCGCTCCTGATCGCCTTCCTGCTGTTCCAACGGCAGTTCGTGCAATCTTTCATGCGGGCTGGCATCCGCTAGTCCCGCCTGCGGGACCGGCTCAAATGAAAACTGCCCCTACGGGGGCAGTTTTGCTTGGAGATGAGGCCGGGTCGCTCAGTAACCTACCGTCAGCCCCGGCAAATCCACCGTGATGCGCGGGCGTTCCAGCGCCAGCGCCAGGTGCTCCGCGAACTCGCGAGCCTCTTTTTCGTCGGTGGACAGGGTGTCGTAGCCCAGCGCGTCGGCCACGCCCAGCACCTTGTCCAGCAGCAGGACCTTGCCGCTGGGACGCAGCGGTTCGCAACCCAGCGTTTCCCAGGCGCTGTCGAACCAGTCGCGCGCATCGCTCTGGCGCTGCGGCGAGGGCTCGACGCTGGCCGAGAGGTCAAGCGAACGGCGGGAGTCGAAAACGATGGTGATGTCGCTGCGCATGTCAGGGTTCCTTGGGGTGGCGTCAGGCGAGTAGGGTAGGCAAAAAACGCCGGGCAGATTGTCCGCCCGGCGACATTGGGCTCGCCGGCTTACCAGCCGCGCGACACCTCCCAGGTGACTTCGGCGTTTGCCGCCAAGGACTGGCGCATCATGTCCAGCAGGGGAAAGGCGCGTTCCTTCAGGCCCACCATGCGGGCCATGGGCGAGGCCGGGGCCTTGTCCTCGTCTTCTTCCTCGGAGCCGTCATGGGCGCTCTGGTATTCGTCGATCGCGCGCTCGATGCCGCTGATGGCCGGCCCCAGCTGCTCGACGGTGAAAACGCCGCGCTCCGGGATCTTGTCCTTGAAGGACTTGCCGGCCGCCAGCAGCAGCGCGCCGGCATGGTCGGTCAGCATCAGAACCTCGGCCACGACCTTGGAATGAAAGGTGATCAGCATATTCCAGTCTCCCACATTGATTACTTACATACACTACCGCAACACCAGGGGGCTGCCAACTGGCCCGGGGCAGCAGGCCCGATGGACCGGCCCCATCCGTCCCCCCGGACCTGCCGCCGCCGCGTCCGCGCCCCTGGCGCAGGCCGGTCCGATGGCCAAATCAAGCTATGATTCAGGAGATTCCCGTGACAGCGGGACCTGACGCGGCCATGAATCCGGCGCGCGCGGTCCGCCCGGCTACGCCGCCCCTGTCCGCTCCGCCCGACAGGTCCGGCCTGTGCGGGCGCGTCCGTCACTAACTCAGAACTTCTCCAGACGCCCATGCTCCTCGAGCAACAAAAACAGCTTATCTCCCTGATCCAGGCCGCCGTCGCGCAAAGCCTGCCCGACGCCGTGGCAAACGTGCTGCTGGAGCGCCCCAAGGTCGCCGCCCACGGCGACGTCGCCACCAACGTGGCCATGCAGCTGGCCAAGCCGGCCCGCCGCAATCCGCGCGAACTGGCCCAGGCCATCGTCGACGCCCTGATGGCGCAACCCGGCGCCGCCAGCCTGATCGAGTCCGCTGAAATCGCCGGCCCCGGTTTCATCAACCTGCGCATCACCGCCGCCGCGCGCCAGGCCGTCATCGCCGCCGTGGCCGAGCAGGGCGCCGCCTTCGGCCGCGCGCCGCGCAACGGCGAGAAGATCCTGGTCGAATTCGTGTCGGCCAACCCCACCGGCCCGCTGCACGTGGGCCATGCCCGCCAGGCCGCACTGGGCGATGCCATCTGCCGTCTGTATGACGCCATCGGCTGGGACGTCACCCGCGAGTTCTATTACAACGACGCCGGCAACCAGATCCAGAACCTGGCCATCAGCGTGCAGGCCCGCGCCCGCGGCCTGACGACCGATTCCCCCGAGTGGCCCGCCGACGGCTACAAGGGCGACTACATCGCCGACATCGCGCGCGACTTCCAGGCCGGCGCGACCGTCCACTCCGATGGCGTGGACGTCACCGCCACGGGCAACGTCGACAACCTGGACGACATCCGCGTCTTCGCCGTGGCCTATCTGCGCCGCGAACAGGACCTGGACCTGCAGGCCTTCGGCCTGGCATTCGACAATTACTACCTGGAAAGCTCGCTCTACACCTCCGGCCGCGTCGAAGCGACCGTCAAGGCGCTGATCGCCGGCGGCCACACCTACGAGGAAGGTGGCGCGCTGTGGCTGCGCACCACCGAACTGGGCACGGGTGACGACAAAGACCGCGTCATGCGCAAAAGCGAAGGCGGCTACACCTATTTCGTGCCGGACGTGGCCTACCACAAGGCCAAATGGGAGCGGGGCTTCCATCGCGCCGTAAACATCCAGGGCAGCGACCACCACGGCACCGTGGCGCGCGTGCGCGCCGGCCTGCAGGCGCTGGAAGAGGGCATTCCCAAGGAGTACCCGGCCTACGTGCTGCACAAGATGGTCAAGGTCATGCGCGGCGGCGAAGAGGTCAAGATCTCCAAGCGCGCCGGCAGCTACGTGACCATGCGCGACCTGATCGACTGGGTGGGCCGCGACGCGGTGCGCTACTTCCTGATCCAGCGCCGCGCCGACACGGAATTCGTGTTCGACGTGGATCTGGCGCTGTCCAAGAGCGACGAGAACCCCGTTTATTACATCCAGTACGCGCACGCCCGCATCTGCTCGGTCATCAACAACGCCGCCATGCCGGCCGCCGACGTGGCCCAGGCCGACGCGGCGCTGCTGACCGCGCCGACCGAATTCGCGCTGATACAGCGCCTGGCCGAATTCCCCAACGTGGTGACGCTGGCGGCGCAGGAACTGTCGCCGCACCACATCGCCTTCTGGCTGCGCGACTGCGCCTCGGATTTCCACGCCTGGTACAACGCCGAGCGCGTGCTGGTCGACGACACGGCCCTGAAGCTGGCCCGCCTGCGCCTGGCCTCGACCACGCGCCAGGTGCTGGCCAACGGGCTGGAGCTGATGGGCGTATCGGCGCCCGAGCGGATGTAACATCGGTTCATGGCAACCAAGCGCAAAACCACCCGCCGTTCCTCCGGCGAAAGCGGCAGCACCCTGTACGGCGCGCTGGCCGGCTTGCTCATCGGCCTGATCGTGGCCGCCGTCGTCGCCTTCTACGTCACCAAGGCGCCAGTGCCCTTCGTCGACCGGGCCAGCCGCCAGGGCGACAACGGCAAGCTGCCGGATCCGCGCCAGGCGCCGGACCCCAACGCCGGCCTGTACGGCCGCGACGGCGGCGCCGGCACGCCGTCCACCGGCCCGACCGCCACAGCGCCCGCGCCGCTGCCTGGAGCCGGTACCGGCCAGACCACGGGTCCCACCGCCTCCAAGGGCGACGACACCCCCGCCAAGCTGGACGACCTGGGCGCGCTGATCGCCACCCTGCCTACGTCCAAGGCGCCCGCCGCGGCTTCGGCCGCGCCGTCCGCCGCCCCCAGCCAGGCGCCCACGCCTATCTCCAAGGCCGCCCCCGCCGCTGCGCCCGCGCCGGCTCCCAAGCCGGCCGCCACCGCCTCCGCGGCCAACGGCACGTATTACCTGCAGGCCGGCGCCTTCCGGGGCGAGAACGACGCGGAGTCCCTCAAGGCCCGCATCATCCTGCTGGGCCTGCCGGTGGCGGTGCAAAAGGCCGAAGTGAACGGCAAGCCCATCAATCGGGTCAGGGTGGGGCCCTTTGCCCGCCTGGACGACATGAACCGGGCGCGCGGCCGTCTGGGCGAGAACAAGATCGAAACCGCGGTGGTGCGCCAGTAATGTGGGCCGCCGCGCGCGCAAGCATTGAACTTATCCGGCCCCGGGCCTGTCTGTAACTTTTTACTCAGGAACCTCTCATCCATGCTGTCCCCCAAGATAATCCGCATCCTGGCCGCGGCCGCGCTGACCGCCACGGCATTCTTCAGCCCGGCAAGCCACGCGCAAGGCACGCAGCAGTCCATCGCCATCAATCCGCCGCTGCCGTCGGACACCCCGGGCAAGATCGAGGTCCTGGAATTCTTCGCCTACACCTGCCCGCACTGCGCCGCCATGGAGCCCATGGTTGAAGACTGGGCCAAGACCGCGCCGCCGGACGTGGTGCTCAAGCAGGTTCCGATCGCGTTCAACGCCGGCATGAAGCCGTTGCAGCAGCTCTATTACACGCTGCTGGCCCTGGACCGCCCGGATCTGCACCCCAAGGTCTTTGCCGCCATCCACGGCGAGCACAAGCGCCTGTTCGACAAGAAGGCGATGGGCGAATGGATCGCCACGCAGGGCGTGGACCGCGAGAAGTTCGACTCGGTCTTCGATTCGTTCAGCGTGCAGACGCAGGTGCAGCGCGCCACCCAGCTGGCCGACGCCTACCGCATCGACGGCACTCCGTCGTTCGCCGTCGGCGGCAAGTTCATGACCTCGCCGGTCATGGCGGGCAACAGCTACGAAGGCGCGCTGAAGGAAGTGACCCGCTTGATCCCGCTGGCGCGCAACTGATACTTTCCAGCCGGAATCCCGAACGCCCCGAGCCTGCCGGCCGGGGCGTTTTTCTTTGCGGTTCCCGCCCGAGCCCGCGCTACACTTTCCGCACAACAAATCGCCGCAACAGCGGCACACAATGGGTGGAAGACAAATGAAGCAGCGATTCCCGCGCAAACGCGCGATGCTGGGCCTGTGCCTGGCGCTGGCCGCCGGCCTGGCGCAAGCCAACGAAACCGACGGCGTGAAGATCGGCGTACTCACGGACATGGCGGGCGTCACCGCCGACGCCACCGGCCGCGGCTCGGTCGAAGCCGCCCGCCTGGCCATCGAGGAAATGGGCGGCACCCTGCTGGGCAAGCCGATTTCGCTGGTCTCGGGCGACCACCAGCACCGGCCCGACATCGGCAGCGGCATGGCGCGCAAGTGGTACGACACCGACGGCGTGGACGTGATCGTGGACGTGCCCAACTCGTCGGTCGCGCTGGCGGTGCAGGGCATCGCGCGCGACAAGAAGAAACTGGTGCTGTTCTCCAGTCCTGGCACCACCGCGCTGACCCAGGCGCAGTGCTCGCCCTACGGCGTGCAATGGACCTACACCACCTACGCGTTGTCGCGCGGCACCGCGACCGCCGTGGTCAACGAGGGCAACAAGCGCTGGTTCATCCTGGCGTCCGACTACGCCTTTGGCAAGCAGCTGGCGGCCGACACCGAGGCCGTGGTCAAGGCCAACGGCGGCGAGGTCGTCGGCACCGTCTACCACCCGCTGAACGCGTCGGACTTCGCATCCTTCCTGTTGCAGGCGCAGGCCTCCAAGGCGCAGATCATCGCCATCGCCAACGCGGGCGGCGACACCATCTCGGCCATCAAGCAGGCCGCGGAATTCGGCATCGGCGGCGCGCAGCAGCTGGCGGCCATGCTGCTGCTGATCACCGACGTGCACAGCCTGGGCCTGCAAGCCGCGCAGAAAACCTACCTGACCGTGCCGTCCTACTGGGACATGAACGACGGCACGCGCGCCTTCGCCAAGAAGTTCGAGGCCCGCGTGGGGCGTCCGCCCACCTTCCTGCAGGCAGGCGTCTACGGCTCGGTGCGCCATTACCTGCAAGCCGTGAAGGCGGCAGGCACGGTGGACGCCGATGCCGTCATGGCAAAGATGAAATCGCTGCCCATCGACGACCCGTTCAGCCTGAACGCGCGCATCCGCGAAGACGGCCTGGTGGTGCGCGACATGATGCTGGCACAGGTCAAGACGCCGGCGCAGTCCAAGGCGCCCTGGGACTACTACAACATCGTGCGCAACATTCCTGGCGCGGCGCTGGCCTGGCCCTTGTCGGAAAGCCAATGTCCTCTGGTCAAGCCATGACGCAAGCGCCGCCCGAGGCAGTGGCCCTGGCCGACTTCGGCAGCTTCTACGCGGGCGGGCGGCAGGTGCGTATCGACGGCCTGCCGCAGCGCGAGATCGACTTCACGCAGAGCGCATCGCTGGCGTATGACCCCAACGGCCTGTATCACTTCGAGCAGGCCTACGTGCAGTACTTCATCCCGGCGCGCCTGGCGCATCCGCTGCCCATCGTGCTGCTGCATGGCGGCGGCATGACGGGCGCGATGTGGGAGCAGACGCCCGACGGCAGGCCCGGCTGGATGCAGCACTTTCTTCGGCAGGGACATGCGGTGTACGTCGTGGACAACGTCGAGCGTGGCCGCGCAGGCTGGGTCCCGTTCACACAGGTTTGGCCCGAGCCGCCCATCATCCGCAATGCCGAGGAAAGCTGGACGCTGTTCCGCTTCGGCCGCGCCGAAGACTACGCGGCGCGACGCGCGTTCGAAGGGCAGCGCTTTCCGGTCGCCGCGTTCGACGAATTCATCCGCCACGCGGTACCGCGCTGGCTGGGCAATAACGATGCGGCCCTACGGGGATTTTGCGCGGTGCTCGACCGCGTCGGACCGTGCCTGGTGATGGCGCACAGCCACGGCGGCGAAGTCGCCTACCGCGCCCTGCATGCGCGGCCGGACCTGGTGCGCGGCGTCATCGGCATCGAACCCTCGGGCTACTCGTCCGAGGTGACGGCCCAAGCCGTGGCGGACAAGCCCTTTCTGTTCGTCTATGGCGACTACCTGGACGCGACGCCGCTATGGGAAAAGCTGTGCGCCACCGGCCAGGCCTATGCCGATGAGCTGGCGCGCCAAGGCGCCCGCGTGCAAACCTGGCGCCTGGCCGACATGGGCATTGCCGGCAATTCGCACATGCCCATGATGGACGACAACAGCGACGACATCGCCGCGCGCATCGGCGCGTGGATACGTAGCGCGGCCGCCTGAGGCCGCCGCGCCTTGCGTCGTTCAGCCCTGGACGGCCGCGGCTTTTTCCAGCGCCTGGGTCAGGTCGGCAATGATGTCGTCCGGCGATTCCAGGCCGATATGCAGCCGCACCAGGGCGTTGTCGCCTTCGCCCCAGTAGCGGTGCTTGGCCAGGTCCTTGCCCGACACCAGCTGCACCAGGCTTTCGTAGCCGCCCCAGGAAAAGCCGATGCCGAAAAGCGTCAGTGAATCCACGAACACGCGCGCCGCCGCCGGCGACAGGCGCAGCTCGACGGACAGCATGCCATTGGAGCCGGTGCAATCGCGCTGCCACAGGGCGTGGCCGGGATCCTGCGGCCAGGCCGGGTGGAACAGGCGCACGGTCTCGGGACGGCTCTTGAAGAACTCGCACACCTGCAAGGCATGGCGCGCATGCTGGGCCATGCGGATGGGCATGGTGCGCACGCCGCGCAAGGCCAGCCAGGCGTCGTCCGCGCTGATCGAATAGCCCATGGCGTACTGCGTGCGGTTGAGCTTGCGGGCTATCTGTTCGTCATTGGTGACGACGGCGCCCAGCATCAGGTCCGAATGCCCGCCCACGTACTTGGTGCCGGCGATGACAGACACCTGCGCGCCCAGCGTCAGCGGACGGTAGATGTAGCCCGAACCCCAGGTGTTGTCGGTGGCCAGCACCAGCCCGTGGCTCTGCGCGAAAGCGGCCATGGCGCCCATGTCCAGCATCTCGAACAACAGCGATCCCGGCGACTCCACGTACAGCAGCTTGGTGTTGGGACGCACCAGCGCTTCGAGATCCTCGCCAGCCGCGAAGTAGGTGATCTCGATGTTCATGCGCTTGAGCACCGCGTCGTCGAGTTCGCGCATCGGACCATAGACGCAGTCCGAGATCAGTGCGTGGTCGCCGGCCGAGCACAGGGCCATCATGACCATGGTCATCGCCGACAGGCCCGAGGACGCCAGGTAGCAATGCGTACCGCCTTCGAGCTGGGTGAAGACTTCTTCCAGCGCCGCATGCGTGTCCATGCCCATGCGCCCGTAGGTGGAGGCGCGGCCGCCTGCCGCCTTGTCGCGCTGGGCCTTTTCAAGCGCGGCGAGGTTCTCGAAGCGCACCGTGCTGGCCCGCATCGGCGGCAGGGGCACCGGCGCCGTGCCGGTTTCAGGGTTGAACGGGGCGGTGCCTGCGTGCTGCAGAAGCGTATCGATGTGTTTGGTGGGCATCTTCAGTGGACTGCTTGCGTATGGACAGGGGCGGAATAAAAGCGATCAGGATGAACCATATCAGGCCAGGCGCAGCCTGTCCCTATTCGCCGATCCAGGTAACGGTTTCGGATTGCGGGGCGCGGCTGGTGCGATAGCTGTTGGCGGGGTGCGCCGTGTCGGCATAACCGAAGGAAATGCCGCAGACCACGCGGCGGCCCGCGGCGATGCCGAGTTCCTCGCGCAGCACTTCCGGGTACATGGCCAGGGATGCCTGGGCGACGGTCGCCACGCCATTGGCCTGGGCCGCCAGCAGGAAATTGGCCACATAGCCGCCGCAATCCATCGCGCCGTATTCGCCCAGCGCCTCGTCGGTGGTGATGATGGCCACGTGCGGCGCGTCGAACAGTTGGAAATTGCGCATTTCCTGGCGGCGGTATGCCTCGCGGTCGCCGCGCGCCACGCCGACCGCGCCATACAGCTGGAAGCCTGATTCGCGCCGACGGGCCAGGTACTCGCCCTGATACTCGCGCGGAAACGGAAAATCCGGCGTAAAGCCAGACTGCTCCGCGCGGCGTTGCAGCGCGTCGCGCAGGCGTTCCGTACCCGCGCCTTCGGTGATCGTCACCTGCCAGGGCTGGCAGTTGCACCAGGACGCGGCGCGCTGCGCCAGATCCAGGATGCGCTCGATGGTGCCGCGCCCGACCGGTTCGGGCAGGAAGGCGCGGCAGCTGTGGCGCGCATGCAGCCACGCCTCGAGCGCGGCATCGGGGCGTGCGTCGGCGGCCTGCAAGGGCTGCGGGGAATGCGGCATGGCGGATGGTGGCATGGCGGTTGTCTCTCCTGATCGGGTCGCACACGCCCCGCCAGGGACGCATGCGGCATGCATGATGGGCACGTCTTTCCCTTTATGATGCCACTTCCGGCCTTCCGAAGCCGGTCGAACCGTTCCAGGCGACCCCCATGCTGCCCATCGACACCCTGATCGCATTCTTCGGCATTGCCGTCCTGCTGGCCCTGACTCCAGGGCCGGACAACCTGTTCGTGCTGATGCAATCCGCCATCTGGGGACGCAAGGCCGGCATGTTCGTGGTGCTGGGGCTGTGCACGGGGCTGCTGGGGCATACGGCCGCCGTGGCCGTTGGGCTGGCGGCCGTGTTCGCGGCCTCGCCCATGGCCTTCACCGTGCTGAAGCTTGCGGGCGCCGCCTACCTGGCCTATCTGGCATGGCAGATCCTGCGCGCGCCGGTCGAACCCGAGGACGGCAAGCGCCCCGAACCCATGAAGCCCGGTGCGCTGTATCGCCGCGGCATCGTGATGAACCTGACCAATCCCAAGGTCCTGCTGTTCTTCTTCGCCTTCCTGCCGCAGTTCACCTCACCGGCGCTGGGCCGCGTGGGCTTGCAGACCATGCAGCTGGGCGCGGTGTTCATGGTGTCCACGCTGCTGGTGTTCGGCGCCATCGCGTTCTTCTCGGGCGCGTTCGGGGAACTGCTGCAGCGTTCGGTGACGGCCAAGCGCTGGTTGAACCGGATCGCCGCGCTGGTGTTTGTCGGGTTGGCCGTGCGGCTGGCGACCGCCTCGCGTTGAAGAGGCGGCGAAAACCCTTCCCGACCCACCTGCGCTGCGCGCGCCCTGTGTATTTCCCATATGTACATGCGGAATTTGCAGTTTGCGGACCGGCGCCCACAGTCCAAGATTGCCGCACCGCCCCAACACAGGCCTAGGCATGGACGCCGATAGCCACCTCTTGCGGCGCAAGGAGAGTGGCCATGAAGCAAAACAAACATTTGTACTGGAAACCCGCTGCCCAAGCGCTGGCGGCGGTTGCCACACGGGTCGGATTGCTTGCCGCCGCGCTGGCTATCCTGCCCTTGTCCGCGCGCGCCCAGACCGGCTATCCAACCAGGCCCTTGCATCTGATCGTGCCTTACCAGGTCGGCGGGCAGGTCGATACCATCGCACGCTCGGTTGCCGAAGGCTTGGGTAAACGGCTCGGCCAGCCCGTGCTCGTGGAGAACAAGCCTGGCGCAAGCGGCATCATCGCGACCAATTACGTCGCCAAATCAGCCCCGGACGGCTACACCCTGCTGTTGACGCTGGCCTCCCCGATCACCGCCAATCTGGTGCTCTTCAAGAAGCTGCCCTACGATCCGCGCACCGAGTTGCGGCCGGTCTCCGATGTCGCCAAGGGTACGGGAGTGATCGTGATCAACAGTGCGTTACCCGTCAGGAACATCGATGAGCTGATCGCGTATGCAAGAAGGGAACCAGGCGCGCTCCGAATGGGATCGTGGGGACCAGGCTCCACACCGCACCTCATTCAGCACTACATGAACAAGACCTACGGCATCGACATCCTGAACGTACCCTACAAGGGCGAGCTGCCGATCATGACGGCGTTGCTTGGCGGCCAGATCGACGTTGCCCTGGCCTCCGTGTTCACGCTCAAGCAGCCCCTTGCCACCGGCAAGATACGGGCCCTCGCCGTGCTCGGCAGCAAGCGGATCAGCAGCCTGCCGGACGTCCCAAGCATGGCCGAGTCGGGCTACAACGATGACGCTTACCGGGCCATTGCACCGACGACGCTGCTGGCCCCGGCCCAAACGCCCGCACACGTCGTCGAGCGGCTGGGTCGCGAGGTCAGCGCTACGGTGCAGAGCCCCGAGGTCCGCGACAGGCTGCTCGCGATGGACCTGGAACCGATCGGGAACCTGCCCGACGAAGCCCTGGCCGAGTACCAGACCTATCTTCCGATCATCCTCAAGCTGAACGCCGACACGGGCGTAACGCTGGACTGAGACGGCGCTCAGGCAGCCGAAAACCGACGATGCCGCATGAAGAGCTTCCGTATGTGCATCGTCGCATTCCCGTTCTATGCGCGCCGACGCTTGTTGCCGGCGGCCTACTGCGGTTCGATACCGGCCGCCCGAATCTTTGCCCCCCAGACCTCGAACTGATCCCTGACGAATTCATCAGTCTTCTGGAGAGGCAGGTAATCGACTTCGCTGCCATGACGTGCAAGTTGCCTTTTCATGGCGGGCTGGGCCAACGCCCTCTCAAGCGAGGCGCTTTGCCGCTGAACAATCTCGTCGGGAGTACCGGCGGGCGCGAAGACCGCCGCCCAGGCAACAGTCTCCGCGTCCGGAAATCCCGCCTCGACGATGGACGGGATATCGGGCAGCAACGCCGACCGGGCGCGTGATGTGACCGCAAGCGCCCGCACACGCTTGGAATCCAGAAACGGGCGCACGGCCGCGACACTAGCAAAGGCAAAGGCCACTTCGCCGACGACGACGTCTGTAATCGCAGCGGCCTCGCCCTTGTACGGGACCGCAGTCATAGGCACGTTCGCCTGCTTGGCAAAGAACGCCCCAGCCACCTGAGCCGTGCTATTGCTATAGGCGTAGTTTGCGGCCGCTGGGTTCTGTTTCATAAAGGCGACCAGTTCGCCAAGCGTATTCATGCTGCCGTCGCCGCGCACGACCAGCACGAAGGGCGTTCTGGCGACCAGCGCGACGGCGCGGAAGGCCTTGGCGGGATCGAATGGAAGCTGCTTGAACAGTGCCGGCGCGGCGGCATTCGTGGTGTTCGTTCCAAACAGCAGCGTGTAGCCGTCTGGCGCGGCCGTCGCCACGGCTTCGGTTCCAATCAGGCCATTTGCACCACCGCGGTTTTCCACCATCACCGCCACCCCCAGGTCCTTCCGCATTTCCTCGGCCAGCAACCGGCCGACGATATCCGCCGCGCCTCCGGCGGCGAACGGTACGACGATCCGAACGGGACGGACAGGATACGGCTGGGCGAGGGCAGAGCTTGCGCTCCAGGTTGCCAACAGCGCCAGAACCGGCATGAAGAGCATCCGCATGCGCATCATTGCATTCCCGTTTCATGCGCGCCGAGGTTTCATGGATATCGTCTGCGCCAACGTGTACTCCAACAACCCCTCGATGCCGTTCTCCACACCCAGGCCCGACTGCTTATGCCCTGCCATTGGCCTGGAAGGAGAGAGCGCCAGCGTGCCGTTAACCGATACCGTGCCGGCGTGAAGCCGGCAGGCGATAGCCAGCGCCTGCTCCTCGTTAGGTCCCCACACGGAGCCGCCTAACCCAAATTCGCAATCATTGGCGCGCGCCACGGCCTCATCCACGTCCTTGAATTTGAGCAACGGCAAGATCGGACCGAACGGCTCCTCTTGGACCACGCGGGCGGTGTCCGGAGGGTTGTCGACCAGCGTCACCGGAAAAAAATACCCTTTGCCCGCCGGGATCTCGCCGCCCGCGAGAATTCGGCAACCTTGGGCGCGGGTCTCGGCAAGCAATCCCTTCAAATGCTCGAACTGCTGCCTGTTCTGCACGGGACCGAGCTTCACCGCGGCGTCCATGCCATGGCCCATCGGCGTCTGGCTGGCAATGCGTGCCAGCGCCCCGGCCATGCGTTCGTAAATGTCCTCGTGGATGTAGAGCCGTTTGATCGCAACGCAGACCTGCCCGCTATTGATAAACGCTCCCCAAAACAGCGTCGACGCAATCTCCTCGACATCGCAGCCCGGCAACACGATGGCCGCGTCATTGCCGCCGAGTTCAAGGGTCAGCCGCTTGAGGTTGATGGCCGCGCTTTCCATGACCCTACGGCCGGTACGCGTGGAGCCCGTGAAGCTGATCTTGTCGATGCCAGGATGAGAAGACATCCACGGTCCGAGCGCATCGCCGCCACTGATTACATTGAGCACTCCCGGCGGCAGCACGTCACGCAGCAACTCACCGAGCTTCAACGTGGCCAACGGCGTAAAGGGCGATGGCTTCAGCACCATCGTGTTGCCCGCCAACAATGCTGGCGCAATTTTCCAGAGCGCGAGCAACAGCGGAACATTCCACGGCACGATTCCGCCAACGACTCCGATCGGGACGCGCCGCACCTGCACCAGCATGTCCGGGGTGTCCTCTAGCGTTTGCACCGGCAGATCAAGCTTGGCGAATTCGGCGCACCAGTATGCTGAGCGTGCGACTTCCTTGCGCGCATTCTCAAGCGGCTTGCCTTGCTCCCGCGTCAGCAACTGCGCCAAAATCTCCTGGTTGGCGACCAGAGTCTGCCCGATCCTGACCAGAAAATCCTGACGCTGGGCAATAGGCGTGCCAGACCATTTCGAAAACGCCTTGCGCGCGCTTTCCACGGCCTGGTCGAGCTGCGCACGCGTAGCGTCCGGCGCGACGGCAACAATCTCTTCCGTTGCCGGGTCTACGACATCCAGGGTGGCGAACGAAGGAATCGCGGCGCCACTGACAGTCATGCTGAATGGATCTTCGATATTCATGGCGTTCCTCAGATATCCAATATCAGCAAAGGCGATTTCGCGCGCGAGCAGCATGGCGTGAACTGGTCGCCCGCCGCGTGTTCATCATCCGTGAGGAACACATCGCGGTGATCCGGAACGCCTTCCACGATCCGTGTCACGCAGGTGCCGCACGAGCCCTCGCCGCAGGACGTGTAGATATCGATGCCAGCCTCCTGGAGCACCGCTGCGGCGCTGCGGTCAGCAGGGATGCGCAATAGCTGGCCGGTGCTGGCGATCTTGATGTCGAAGGCTTGGTCGTTGGCCGAGTCGATTTCTTTGCCGCCGAAGTACTCGAAGTGGATTTGCTCTCGAGCGAGACCTGCCTCGGCCGCCTCTCGACACACCCAATCGATGAATCCAGCAGGGCCGCAAACGTAAACATGCGTGCCCGCATCGGGTTGCGAAAGCAACCTGGCAAGATCGAGTTTCTGATCCACGCTACCGTCGTCGTAGTGGCATTGCACCTGCCGAGAGAACGCGGCTTGCTCGATTCGTCCACGAAAGGCAGTCTTGCCAACGCTGCGGGCGCAGTAGTGGAGTTCGAAATTTCCTCCGGCAGCGTGCAGCGCTTCCGCCATGCTCAACAGCGGAGTAATGCCGATGCCGCCGCCGATCAGGATGCTGCGCCTTGCCTCTTGCAACGGAAAATGATTGCGGGGCTCGCCAATCTGGATCATCGCACCCTCGAGGCAGCGATCGTGGATCCATTCGGAACCGCCGCGCGACGAGGCCTCACGCAGTATCCCGATGATGTAGCGGTCGCGCTCCTGCGGCGCGCCGCAGAGGGAATACTGACGAACCAGGCCCGTTCCCGCGTGCACATCGATGTGGGCGCCCGCCGAAAATACGGGTAGCAAGCCTCCTGCGGGATCTCGCAATTCCAGGCTGACGATGTCCTCGGTTTCCTGCGTGCGCCGCGTGACGCGCACCTGAAGTGTCTTTGTCGTACTCATGCCGATGCCGCCCTTGTCTGAATTCAATGCAGCTTGTAGCGGATCGGCAGCCGCTTCGGCCCGCTGACAAAATTCGAGGCGACCAGTTCAAGCGGGCCGGCAGGCTCAACCGATTGGAGCCGCGGAATCATCGTCTCGAACAACACTCGCATTTCCATCCTGGCCAGGTGTTGCCCGAGGCATACGTGGGCGCCGATGCCAAAGGCTAGGTGGCGGTTGGGCTTGCGATCGATGCGGAAGGAGAATGGGTCTTCGAATATCTCTTCGTCGCGGTTTGCCGAGCCATAGCACAGCATCACCCAGTCCCCCTTTCTGATGGTCCGGCCGCGGATCTCGACGTCCGCGGTCGCACAGCGCATGAAATGACGGACCGGAGAGGCAAAGCGCACGGCCTCCTCGATAAAGGCCGGTATGAGAGTGTTATCGGCCTTCAACCGCGCCAACAATTCGGGAGATTGGGTCAGCGCCCACATGGCGGTGGCCGTCGACGACGAAGTCGTATCATGGCCGGCCGTGGCGATGATGACGTAGTAGCCCAGGCGATGCATGTCGCTCAGTGGCAACCCATCGATTTCAGCGTTGGCCAGCAGGCTGGCCACGTCATTGCGCGGATTGGCCCGGCGGTCGGCAGTGAGGGTGTCGAAGTACTGCCGGAAGTCGGCGATTACCGCCTTTTTCGCCTCGGCCTTGGCCTTCAAATCCATGGAGGAGCCCTTATTGCGACTGAGTTCGGGGTCATCTCCGCCAAACAGCTCCTGCGTCAACGTCAGCATGCGCGCCTCGTCCTCGGACGGCACGCCCAGAATGTCCATGATGATATGCAGGGGATAATGCACCGCCACGTCACGCGCGAAATCAACGACCTCGCCGCTCTGCACAGCCATTTTGTCGACCGTAGCTTTGGCGAGCGCCCGCATCCGCTCGTCGAGCTTCAGGATGCTGTTGGGCATGAACCATGCCTGAGTCAGCGCACGCAGCTTTTTGTGCTCGGGATCATCGAGCCGGATCAGTGATTTGGTGAGATCGCGATTGCCCGTCGTGGCGATCATGTGCTCGATGGTCGCCCGCGGCAAGCAGACGACGGGAAGATCCGCATTGTGGAAGGTCTGGCTATCGCGCCCGATCAGCGAGACGTCGGCATGCTTGGTCACGACCCAAAAGGGATCATAGCCTTCTACCTGCGCCCGGCCCAACGGGTTGTTCGCACGCGCCCAGGCGTAGGCGGCATGCAGCCGCTCCAGGTCGGCATGGACCTTGGGATCGATGATTGCATCCGCTATATGCTGCGGCAAGATTGCGTCGGGAAGACTCATGGTTTCCGGTTCCTGGGAATAGAGAAGTGCGGCGCCCGCATTCAGGGCAGCAGTACGGGCTTGGTGCAAAGGCCTTGTTGCTGCTCGGCAATCGCACGGTTGATCTCGGCCAACGGGTAGGTCTTGATCAGCTTGTCGAAGGGGAATCGACCTTGAAGATGGAGCTCCATCAATTCTGGAATGAACTGATCCGGGTCGCTGTCGCCTTCGATGATGCCCCGGTACGTGTATCCGTTCCCCATCGCCGTCAAGAGAGTTCCGGGCAGCCCCAGCTCTCGCGCCGCCGCGGGCGGTACGCCGACGAAGCCGAATGTGCCGCGCGGCGCCAGACACGCCGGCACCGCGCCGACGACGGCCGGAACGCCGCTGGTATCGAGCACGTAGTCGGCCCCGTGCGGGGAGATCGATCTGACCGCCATCCCCAGATCGGGCGCCCCTGCGGGATCAATCGTGTGGGTCGCACCCAGCGTAAGCGCGAGGTCCCGCCGTAGCGCATTGGGTTCGACGACGATAATGGTCTGACAGCTCTGGACTACCGCGCCCATGACTGCGCTGAGCCCGACCGCCCCGCCGCCGAAAACAAGCAGCGTCGAGCCGGGCCGGCATGCCATCGAACGCATGACGGCGCCGGTTTGTACTCCGCACCCCAGCACACCGGCGATATGCAAAGGCATCTCTTGCGGGACTTTGACGACATTGCGCTCCAGGGCAATGGCGTGAGTCGCAAATGACGACTGGCCGAAGAAGCTCCCCGAGATCGCCCCATTGCCATCGCACAGGGTTGCGGAGCCGTCAGCGCGCGCGCCCCGATAGTTCAGGGTACGCCTGGCGTGGCAATAGGCTGGCTCATGCCGCTCGCAAGTTGGACACCGCCCACAGGACAGGAATGTGATCGCGACGCGGTCTCCGGGCTGGACCTTGCGCACCTCGGTCCCAACCGCTTCAACGATACCGGCGCCTTCATGTCCGAAGACGGCGGGCATCGCCATGGGGAACGAACCCGCTTGCGCAACCAGGTCGGTATGACAAATCCCGGCGCCGACTATGCGGATCAAAATCTCATCCGCACGCGGGGCATCCAGTTCGATCTGCTCAAGCGTGAACGGGGCGTTGGGCGCCCGCGTGACCGCTGCCACGATCTGCATCTATGTCTCCTGCTCCTTGGAACTCGTCCTGCGCGATCTGCCGTGCCGCCCGTGACGGCGCATCGGGCAATCTGGATTGACCCGCGCGGACCATCGAATTTTTTACGAAGCTCATGATGAACCTGGATGTCCTCGCGCAACACTTCACGTTGCTCCGGAAGACATTCCATAAATACATAGCTTCCGGATCGCAGGCATCCCGCAGGATCGCCCGACTCTGCCGAAGTACGAGCTTGATGCTCCGGACCGTGCGGCAGAAATCGCCGCAAACGCGCCGCAGCGTTCACAGCCATGCGTTTTCCTCAACTTTTCCATGCGCAATGCGAAGTTTTCAGGCCTGAATCGACAGTCCAACATTTCCCAATCAACCAGGGGAACATAGGCATGAACATCGATAGCCGCCACTTGCGGCGCGTAATTTCCACCTTGGCCACGGCATCTCTTGCGGTCGTGGCATGGTTCGCCACAGGTACTGCAAACGGCGCCAATTACCCTGATCACGCCATCCGGATGGTCGTGCCATTTCCGCCAGGAGGCGCCACCGATACGGTCGCTCGCATACTGGCAAAAAGCATGTCCGAGGAGCTCGGCCAGAGCATCGTGATCGAGAATCGCGCCGGCGCAGGCGGCATCATCGGCGCCGAAGCGGTAGCCAAGGCCGCGCCGGATGGCTACACCATCCTCGCCAGTACCGCCGGCGTGCATGTCGTCAACCCCGCAATCTACGCAAAGCTTCCTTATGACCCCGTAACCAGCTGGGCGCCGGTCAGTCTCGTCATCCTGGCGCCAATGACGATCACGGTACGGACGGAATCGCGCTTCAAGACGCTGCGGGAACTGGCCGCCTATGCGAAGAATCACCCTGGCAAGCTGACCTATGCCTCTCCCGGCAGCGGTACGTCCCCGCATCAGGCGGGCGAAGCGCTCAAGCACGCGGCGGGGATCGACATCCTGCACGTGCCGTACAAGGGCGCGGGGCCGGCCACCACGGACTTTCTCGGCGGACGAATCGACATGATGCTTTCCTACGTCGGTTCGGCCTATCCGTCCATGCGCGACGGCAAGTTGCGCATACTGGCCGTCGGCAGTCGCGAACGCATGCCGCTTCTGCCCGGGGTACCCACGATGGGCGAAGAGCTGGGGCAGCCAGACTATGTCTCCGACACCTGGACGGGCATCGTCGCGCCTGCCGGCACGCCGCCCGCCGTCATCCAGCGCCTGAACCGGGCGGCGGCCTTTGCCCTGGAAGCGAATCGCGCCCAGCTGCTGGCATCGGGCTACCAGGTCCTGGGCGGCACGCCTGAAGCGATGCGCCAACGCCTGGAGCAGGAACACCGGACCATTACGCCGCTGCTCGCCAAGATCATGAATCGCAACTGACACGCCCGCGACGGATACCCGCAGCACGGGCGACTCTCAACGACAGCCCCATTTCCCATAAGCCAACCAAGAACAGGATGATTCGCGCCTTGAACAGCCTCTCCTCTCTCTTCTCCCCGAAGCACGTGGCGGTCGTCGGCGCCTCGGAAGACACCAACAAGATCCGTGGGCGCCTGCTAAAACTGCTGCGCACGGGCGGCTTCGCCGGGGCGATCTATCCCGTGAATCCGAGCAGCTCCACCATTCAGGGGCTGCAGGCCTACCCGAACGTGCTGGCCCTGCCCGAAGCCGTGGACCTCGCCTTGATCGCCGTCGCGGCCCCTCAGGTCATGGAGGTGCTCGAACAATGCGCCGGACGCGGCATCAAGGCTGCCGCCATTTTCTCCGCAGGGGCCAGCAACGCCAGCCACGGCGAGCGGCTGCAAGATCGGGTCGCCGCTTTCGCGCGGCGCACCGGCATGCGTATTCTTGGGCCCAACGCGGAAGGCTTCATCGATATCGAATCCGGCATGACCGCCACGTTCAGCCCGACGCTGGAGGCCATGCCGGCGCCGCCTCACGGTTCGCTGCCCTTGCGCAGCCCCGTCAGCATCGTCTCGCAATCGGGCGCCATGGCGTTCGCGCTGTATAGCCGCGCTTGCCGTGAGCATATCCCGATCGGCCGCCTCGTCTCCACCGGCAATGAGGCCGACGTCGAAATGCTGGAGGTCGTTGATCACTTGATCGCGCAAGGGACATCCAAAGCCATCCTGTTGTTCCTGGAAAGCTTTCGCGATCCGGAACGGTTTGCCCAGGTCGCCGCGCGCGCCGCCGACGCCGGCATCGTCCTGGTGGTGGCCAAGGTGGGACAGTCCATGGCGGGCCAACGTGCAGCAGTCTCGCACACCGCTCATCTCACCGGCGCAGACACCGCCTATGAGGCCGCTTTCCGGCGTTATGGGGTCATCCGCGTCGACAACCCCGAGCAGATGCTCGCCATCGCAGCAGCCGTCAGCGTTGGCGCCCAGCCCCAAGGCAAGCGCGTCGGCATCATAACCACCTCGGGCGGCGCTGGCGGTTGGGCCGCCGACATCTGCGAACGTGCGGGGCTCGACGTTCCCGAGCTGACCCCGGCCCTGAAGCAAGAACTGGCAGCCATCGTGCCGGACTACGGCTCCAGCGAGAACCCCGTCGACGTCACAGCTCATGTCGTCGAGGACGGCGGCGCGACGCTGATGCGCATACTCGAACTGCTGGAACGCGCGCCTGACCTCGATGTGGGATTGATCATTGTGTCGCTGGTCAGTTCACGCCGCATTCCGGATATGCAGGCCCAGTTGGCTCCGCTCCTGGCCAAATCCACCCGGCCGCTCGTGTTCCATTCTCCGGGCGTTCCGGCGCCTTCTGGCCTGGAGACCCTGGCCCGCCTTGGCGGCTTGCACCTGGACCTGGAGGGCTTCGCCTATGCGATGACGAAGCTGGACGACTATCGGCTGTTTCGCGACCAATGGCTCTCCCGCCGCGCCGCCGAGTCGGCCATTCCCAGCGTGGCGACCCCGCGCGTAACGCTACCCGGCGCGGGCGGCTCACTGGACGCCGCTCAAGCACGGGCGTTGCTTTCAGCCTATGGCGTTCCCATGGCGCCCGAAGCGCTCGCCACCAGCGCATCTCAAGCCGTGGCGGAAGCGGAGCGCATCGGTTGGCCGGTTGTGCTCAAGGTCGTCTCCGCCGACATTCCGCACAAGACCGAGGCGGGCGGCGTAGCGCTGAACCTGACTGGCGCCGCGGAGGTAGAGGCGGCCTATGCGGGCATCATCGCCAACGCCAGGCGCTATGCGCCCAAGGCCCGTATCGAAGGCGTACAGATCCAGAAGATGATGCCCCCAGGACGAGAAATGGTGGTGGGTACCGTCAACGATCCCGATTTCGGCCCCCTGGTGATGTTGGGCTTTGGCGGCATCTACGTCGAGGTTCTGCGCGACGTCGTATTCGCTGCCGCGCCGTTGGATCTCACCATTGCGCGCGACATGATTTCGCGTCTGCAGGGCAGTGCGATCCTGGAAGGCGTGCGAGGTGAGGCTGCCTCGGATCTGGACGCGCTCGCGCAAGTTCTGGTGGCGGTCTCGGACCTGCTTGCCGCGCATCCGGGGCGCATCGACGAGATCGACCTGAATCCGGTCCTGCTTTACCCGCAAGGCCAGGGTGCCGTCGCGGTCGATGCCCTGTTGGTATTGACCGAAGAAACTGCGCCATCCGCCGCTGAATCGGAAATTGGGAGATAAGCAATCATGGCCGAGATCGAATATCAAAAAGCAGGGGCGGTCGCACGCATCACCCTCAATCGGCCCGAGCGCAAGAATGCGCTCGCCAACAACATGCGTCAGGACCTGGCCGACGCTTTCACCAATGCCAACCGCGACGACGAAGTGCGGGTCGTCGTTCTCACCGGCGCGGGCGACAGCTTTTGCGCTGGCGCCGACGTCGCGAAACTGGCAGTGCGCGATGTCAAGGGGTCGCGCAACAACCTTCAACACAATGCGCACGCGCTCATCCGCAATCTCTACACCATAGAAAAACCCGTGATCGCTGCCGTGCGCGGTTCAGCCGTGGGCATCGGTTTGAGCATGATGCTGGCCTGCGACCTGGTGATCGCGTCCGAGACGGCCAGCTTCTCCTGCATTTTCGCGCGCCGCGGCCTGGCGCCCGATTCCGGCGCGGTGTTCTTCCTGTCACGCCTGATCGGGCTGGCGCGCGCGCGCGAGCTCGTATTCACCGCAAGCTCCTTCTCAGCCCAAGAGGCTGCCGAGATGGATCTGATCACGCGCGTAGTGCCGGACGGCGAACTTGAATCCGCCGCGGACCAACTGGCGCAAACGCTGGCGACTCAGCCTACCTACGCATTGGCGATGGCAAAGAAGATGTTCCACTTTTCGCTATCGCCCAGCCTGGACCAATTCCTCGATCTCGAAGCCATGATCCAGCCGCAGATTCACCAAACGCAGGACTTCAAGGAAGGCATCGCCGCTTTCAACGAAAAGAGGCCGCCTCGTTTCATCGGACGCTAGAGACTGCGCATTGCAGTCTTGGCAACGTATTGCAGGAAAAACCAATACTGCGCCGGCTCTGACCGGCGCGAGGAGACAAACCATGCTTTATCGCACTTCCTGGCGTCGGAAGGCCGCCATGCCTATGCTGGCCATGAAGGCCAAACGGATCGGATGGACTGCCGCCGCCTTGGCAATTCTGCCCTTTTCCCTGTACGCCCAGACCGATTATCCGTCCAGGCCGCTGCGGATGATCGTGCCCTATCAGGCTGGCGGACAGATCGATAATGTCGCGCGCGCGGTTGCCGAAGGTCTGGGCAAGCGCCTTGGGCAGCCTGTACTCGTCGAGAACAAGCCTGGCGCAGGCGGAATCATCGGCACCAATACCGCCGCCAAGTCCGCTCCGGACGGATACACCTTGCTGCTGACCATCGCAACCCCGCTCAGTGCGAACTTGGTTCTTTACAAAAAGCTGCCCTACGACCCTCGCACCGAGTTGCAGCAGATCTCCGATGTCTCCAAGAGCTCGGCCGTGATCGTTGTCCACAAGTCGCTGCCGGTAAATACCATCGACGAGCTGATAGCCTACGCAAAGAAGCACCCTGGTACGCTGCGAATAGGGTCGTGGGGGCCGGGGTCCTCGCCACAGATCATTCAGCACTATATGAACAAGACATATGGCATCGACATCCTGAACGTGCCGTACAAGGGCGAATTGCCTATCGTGACGGATTTGCTTGCCGGTCAGATCAACATTGCCGTCGCTTCGGTTTCCTCGCTCAAGCAGCACATCGCTTCCGGCCAGATTCGGGCCCTTGCCATCCTCGGCAGCAAAAGAATCGGCGCGTTCTCGGATGTCCCCACCGTGGCAGAGGAGGGTTATGACAGCACGGCTTTCCACGTCTCCACGCCAACCACGGTGCTTGCTCCAGCCAAAACGCCTCCGGAGATCATCGAGCGCCTGGGCCGTGAAGTCAGCGCTGCGGTGAAGACTCCAGAGGTCAGGCAACGACTGCTTGGGATGGACCTGGAACCCATCGGAAACCTGCCCCATGAGGCCCAGGCCGAGTACAACGCCTATCTCCCTATCGTCCTCAAGCTGACGGCCGAGACTGGAGTAACGGTGGAATGATTCTTGGCGGCCAACGGCGGGCATAAGCGGGCCGTTGGCCGTCGGGGGTCACGACAGCGTGCGCCAGACGTTGAGGGCTGCGGCGCCCTCCAACACGGCAAGAATCACCTCGCCATGCTCGCCACGGGCCGTCTCGGGCCCCTCTGACGTCTTCAGGTCAGCCACAATGGACCGTTTGCCCCGATTGAGCAGCTTGGCCACAGCGGCAGAGCCGCTTTCCCCAGCCGCCTCGGCGCCTTCGACGGCGATTACCTCAGCCCCCAGGACTGCGCCGGCCTGGTGCGAAAGCGGGCGAGTATTTCGGACCCTGATCTTCACGTACCAGTCTGCCAGACGCTCACGTACTGCGGCTTCCCTGGGACACCGCTAATTGGCGGAGGGCTTTGGCCAATACTTCTCACGCAGGGCTTGCTTGTATAGCTTCCCGGTAGGCAGGCGCGGCAATTTCTCAACGAATTCGACCGACCTCGGCACCATGTAGCGCGCCACTTTTTGGCGGCATAGTGCAAGCAGCTCATCGACCAGCATTTCCGACGGCGCTACGCCGGCGGCCGGTTCAATAATGGCCTTGACCTCTTCGCCCATCTCCGGATTCGGCACACCGATCACTGCGACATCGCCAACGCTGGGGTGCATCTGCAACGCGTCTTCTATGGCCTGTGGATAGATGTTGACGCCTCCGGAGATGATCATGAAGGCCTTGCGGTCCGTGAGATACAGGTAGCCGTCGGCATCCACATGCCCGATGTCGCCGATAGCCGTCCAGGTCGGATGGCGCGGATGCTGCGCGGCGCGCGTCTTTTCAGGATCGTTGTGGTAACGGAAAGGCAGCTCGTCCCGCTCGAAGTAGACCAGGCCGGTTTCTCCGACCGGCAGCTCATTGCCAGTCTCGTCACAGATATGAAGGACTCCTGTTGCCGCCCGGCCCACCGAACCAGGATGGGTCAGCCATTCCTCGCTATCAATCGACGTGGTGCCGTTGCCTTCTGTCGCCCCGTAGTACTCGTTCAGAATGGGCCCCCACCACGCGATCATCTGACGCTTTACCTCGACGGGACACGGTGCGGCGGCATGGATTGCCACGCGGTGGCTCGACAGATCGAACGCCTGGCGCTCCGCTTCGGGCAGCTTCAACATGCGGATGAACATGGTCGGCACCCACTGACTGTGTGTGACCCGGTGCCGCGCTATCAGAGCGAGCGCCTCTTTCTCGTCGAACTTTTCCATGAATACCACGGTGCCGCCCTCGAACTGAACGTTGAGCGCAAACCCCAGTGGAGCGGCATGGTAGAGCGGCGCGGGCGACAAGTAGACGGTTTCGCAGGAGTAGCCGTAGCGCTTGGTCTGACTGCTACGCTGCGGCGTAGGTTCATCGTTGACTTTGCGTTCGAGCAAATTACGCAGGATGCCCTTGGGCCGCCCCGTCGTCCCTGAGCTGTAGAGCATGGTGGCGCCCAGCCACTCTTCCTCGAGCCGCTGCGCCGGGAAGGGCGCCACAGCTGCCTCGTAACCGTCCCAGCCTTCGATAACGCCATCGATCATCAGGCGCGCACGGCAGCCCGGCATACGCTCGGTCAGCGCCCCAGCCAATTCGCTCATGGCGAGCGAGCTGACGACGACCTGCGCTTCGCAATCGGCAATCAGATAGACAGCCTCGTCAACGCTCAGGAATCGATTGATCGGCGTGATCAGCAGGCCCGAACGCAACGCCGCCCAGCAGATCTCGAAACAACGGGCGTTGTTCTCGAGCAGCATCGCGATGTGATCTCCGCGCCGCAGGCCCAAGGCGTACAGGTACTGCGCGAAGCGATTTGAACGTTCATCGAGCTCCCGAAAACTCAGCACCTCGCCGGTGGTCCCGTTGATGACGGCCGGCTTGTCCGGCGTCAAAGCGGCGTGATCGCCGAGATAGCGCGGATTCTCCATACTGATCTGTCTCCTTGGCAACTGCCTTGCCTAAACTGGTGATGTCGGGCGCCGCGATTCTCGAAGCGGCCCAGGACCATGTCCCGCCAGCTATGCATCACGGCCTGCGGGACTCATAAAGATTTCAAATATCTTGGTCCTCAAGGCGACTGGTTGGACAGCACCAACGTAGCCGCCGCGGTGAACATGCCACCCACGCCCTGGACCACGCTGGTCCGCACCTTGTCCAACTGACGGAACGCCTCGCCTCGCAATTGCCTGACCGCCTCCTGGATCGCGAACATGCCGTACATGCCAGTGTGCGTGTACAGGATGCCGCCGCCGTTCGTGTTCAGCGGCAGACGCCCGCCAGGCCGAGTATTGCCTTCCGCAATGAAGGCGCCTGCTTCACCACGGCCGACGAATCCCATGTCTTCCAGGCCATACAGGGGCAAGTGCGCGAACGCGTCATAAATCATCAGGTGATCGACGTCAGCATGGCTGATGCCGGCCTCGGCAAAGGCCGCGCGGCTGGAGATCCGAAATCCCTTCGACGAAGTCATGTCATCCATCATCGACACCAAGGGACTGTCGCAAGCCTCGCCCGAACCGAGCAGATAGACCGGGGAATCAGCGCGACGCAAATTGCGCGCGCGCTCAGCCGTGGTCACCACCAACGCGCCGCCGCCGTCGGTCACCACGCAGCATTCGAGCTTGTGGAAAGGATAGGCGATCATGGGCGAGGCCATCACGTCTTCGACCGTCAACAGCTTGTTCCGGCTTGCGCGCGGGTTACCGTTGGCCCAGTGACTTTGCGCCACCACAACTTCCGCCAATTGCTCGTGCGTAGTGCCGGTTTCATGCATGAAACGCAACGCAGGCAAGGTGAACATATTGGGCGGCGCCGATACACCGTAAGGCAGTTCGAACTGCCCGTTCATCGAATACGGAGGACGCCGGTTCAGTGCTTTCCCTACGCGCGAACGTCCCGATTCTCCGTGCAATACCAGCACGGTCGAGCAATAACCGGCGCGAATGGCAGCCGCCGCATGCCGCAGGTGGATCAGGAAGGAACATCCCCCCACAGACGTGCCGTCGTACCACTTGGGCGTCACGCCCAGGTAATGCGCGACTTCAATCGGCGAGTCGCCCGCGCTGGTGATCCCGTCGACGTCGGCCAGCGTCAGGCCGGCATCCGCCAGCGCTCGATGGGCAGCATCCGCCCGCAGGTCCAGTTCGGAAAGTTGCGGCAAGGCGCCGAGTTCAGTCTCGGCGGCGCCGGCAATGGCGATTACGGGGCCCGTCATGACGCGCCTCCTTTGGTATTGGTCGGTCGGAAAAAGGGAAGGACCTCTTCCCCGCGGGTCTCGAACACAACTTCGAGCGGCATATCCAGAGGCAGCGCCTGAGGGTCGGCGGGCACGCCCACGAGATTCGACAGCATCCTGGGCCCCTCTTCCAGCTTCACGACGGCGATCACGTAGGGGACCTCGTTTTCCCAACCCGGCGCAGCCAGGTGGCTGATGACGTAGGAGTGCAGGCTGCCCCGACCGCTTGCGCGGACCCAGGTCAGTGCGTCAGCGCCGCAAGCGGGGCAGCGCGTGCGTGGATAAAGATGGTGGGCATGGCAGCTGCCGCAACGCTGCAGCCGCAGCTCTCCTGCCCTCGTTCCTTCCCAAAAGGGCAGGGTGGTCGGCGTGGGAACGGGCGCTGCCTTGGGCCGCGATGAATTCTTTGTGTTCATTGCTGCGCCTCCTGGCGGACCTTCATCAGGCCATGGTCGATCACGATCTCCCCGGCCCCGTCAAACGTACGGAAACGGACGTCCCCAGCCTCCTGCCAGGCGTGCACCAACAACGTCTCTCCGGGCATGACGGGGCGCGTGAAGCGTGCCGACATCGAACGCATCCGGTCCGGGTCGCTGCCGCAGAACGCATGGAGCAGCAGTCTTCCGGTGATTCCGTAGGTGCACAGGCCGTGCAGGATTGGGCGGGGGAATCCTCCCTTGGCGGCAAACGTTGGATCGCTGTGCAAAGGATTGCGGTCTCCGCTGAGACGGTACAGCAGCGCCTGATCGGGTCGGGTGCCAGCCGTGAGCACGGCATCCGCAACCCGCTCGGGCATCGGGGAGGACTGGGCAGATTTACGTTCGCCGCCGAAGCCGCCTTCGCCACGCAGGAAGGCTGCCGAGGCGCAGGTGATGAGCAATTCGCCCGAGACCGCATCGACGGCCTGGGCTTCATTACGAACCAGCGCGCCGGAACCTTTGTCCTCGATGGCCGTCACCCGATTGGTGACGCGCACCCGTCCCTCCACAGGCAGGGGACGATGCACCTCGAAGGCCTGTTCGGCATGGACCACCTTGGTACGGTCGATCGCTCCCAGATCCGGCCTGAGACCGGCGTTCTGCACAATCACTACGGCATAGGTCGGAAGCAGGCGCTGGGACACGCCTGCCGAGTTCTCCGTGGTGAATGCAAGCTCTTGTAGCGCGTCGTCTTGGCCCGCGCCCACGCCAATTGCATAGAGCAGGGCGTCGCGGTGGGTCCAACTCACTTCCGCCGTACCGCCAGAACGCCCCACTGCATTGAGGTCTAGCGCCATGACTTAGACTCCTTCAGGCGGGGCGGGAATCTCGCCAGTGGTGAGGGCATTGGGCGCGGCGCGACGGACCAGGTCAGGAATCAGCGCTCCCAGTTCCTCCGTATGCCAGCGACCTTCCTTTTCGATGCGCGGGCCGGCGCGCCAACCTTCAGCCACCGTGATGCGCCCGCCGCGCACGCCGAACACCCGTCCCGTAATGCCGCTGGATTCCGTGCTGCCCAGCCACGCAATCAACGGCGCCACGTTGGCGGCGTCGAGCGGATCGAACTCGCCGGCCGCCTTCACCGCGCCCGCGCCCAGCTTTTTTGCAAAGATGTCTTCGGTCAGCCGGCTCATCGCAGTCGGGTAGATGACGTTGACCGTCACGCCGTAGCGCTCGAGCTCGCGAGACGCAATCACCGACATCGACGTGATGCCCGCCTTGGCCGCGCCGTAGTTGCTTTGACCAGGATTGCAATACAGGCCCGAGGACGAGCTGGTATTGATCATGCGTGCGACGCGCGGGCGTCCCGCCTTGGATTCGTCGCGCCAGTAGGCGGCCGCATGACGCGCCGGAGCAAAGGTGCCGCGTAGGTGAACGCGGATCACGGCGTCCCAGTCTTGTTCTTCCATGTTGGCGAGGGTCTTGTCGCGTAGGATGCCTGCGTTGTTGACCAGAACGTCCAGCCCGCCAAACTCGCGTATCGCCGTGTCGATCAGGCGACGCGCGCCCTCCCAGTCCGCAACATCGTCCGTATTCGCCACCGCGACACCACCAAACGCGCGAATCTCGGCCACTACCTCCTCGGCCGGTCCCGTGGCGCCGCCATTACCGTCGCGGGCAGAACCGAGATCGTTCACCACGACCTTGGCGCCCTGACGCGCGAACTCGAGCGCGTACTGGCGGCCAAGACCGCGCCCTGCGCCAGTGATAACCACAATCCGACCCTCGCATTGCTTTTGCATCGTCATCTCCTTGTTTTTGGGAATCATCGGCTTGCGACAGCTCCAAGTCCTGGAGTGCCAGCCATTGTTCAATTGAGCACGGCGCACCCATGCTCCAGTACGCGCTTGCCCCGATCGCGAGAAAAAGCCTGAAAGCTCACGACGTTGTCGTGTCGCCAGAACTCGAAGCCCAGTGTTTCTCCGGGAAAGACCACGGAAGAAAACCTGGCCTCGAAGGATTTCACTCGCTCTACTTCGTAGCGCAGCGGCCCTTTCAGCAACGCGCGCATTGCCATGCCGTAGGTGCACAGGCCGTGCAGGATGGGGCGATCGAATCCCGCCCTGCGCGCAACGGCGGGATCAACATGCAGCGGATTGCGATCGACATTGAGGCGGTAGAGCAGCGCGGCGTTGGGTGCGGTAGCCAAATCCACCACCATGTCGGGGCTGCGCTGCGGGACAGCATGCGGCGCAACCGGGCTGCCATACGACGCACCGAAGCCGCCGTCCGCACGGCAGTAGGAACTATGCAGAATGGTCGCCAGCTCCTGGCCCGTGGCTTGGTCCACCAGCGTGCGCTGGACATGAACGAGAGCGCCCTTGTCGGCGCCTTTGTCTTCGATGCCGACAACGCGCGCTTGCGCGCTTAACGCTCCATGGCTGGGCAAGGGCGCGTGGAACTCGATGCGTTGCGCGCCATGCACGATCTTCTCGCGCGTCATGCCGGTGCGCGGGTCGCTTGCCCATGGACCCAGGTGGCACAGCACGGCCGCCATGGTAGGCACCGCCAGCAGGTCCCGTTCATAAACGAAAGGCAGTTCCTGTTCGTCCAGCGGATCCGTTCCGAATCCCAGGCTAAGCGCGTACAGCATGGTTTCGCGCTGGTCGTAGCGCTGATTCGGTGGCTCGAAGCGCCAATCACGGACGGTCTCGAAGTTCAACGGCATGGGAAGCTCCTGTCAGATTGCTTCCCACCCGAAAACGTCGCGTGTGCGTTCCGGCGGCGTGAAGCTCGAGCGGAAGGCCGGCGTCAGGGTCTGCGCCAGGCGCTCCGGCGTCCAACCGTCCGCCCGATGCAGGGTTCGTACCGGCCGCGGCTGACCATACAGATAGATCTCGTTGCCACGTGCGCCGAATATCTGGCCTGATACCTCCTTGGCAGCCTCTGAGCAGAGGTAGACCGCAAGCGGAGCGATCTGGTCCGCCCGCGTCATGGCGCGGCGCTTGGCGAGATTGCGTTCCTGCTCTTCGGGCGACAGTCCCGGCACGCTTTCGATCATGCGGCTGAATGCGTGGGGCGCGATGCAGTTCGAACGCACGCCATACCTCGCCATGTCCAGCGAGATCGAGCGCGACAGCCCGACGATTCCCATTTTTGCGGCCGCATAGTTTGCCTGCCCGATGGATCCGATCAGACCCGCCGTTGATGTCATGTGAACCAGCGCGCCGCTGCCTTGTTCGCGGAAATGAGCCGCTGCCGCCCGGCTCATGTTGAACGAGCCGAACAGATGCACACGCAGGACCAGCTCGAAGTCTTCGGCGCTCATCTTGTGAAAGATGGAGTCCCTCAGAATGCCGGCGCTGTTCACCACGGCATCGATGCGGCCAAAGGTGGCAACTGCCTTCTCGATGATGGCGGCCGCCGAGTTCCATTCAGCGACGCTGTGTCCGTCTGCCACGGCTTGTCCGCCTTGAGCGCGAATTTCCTCCACCACGGCGCCGGCCGGCGTACCGCCGCCCGCTTCGCCAGAAAGGGAAACGTCGAGGTCGTTGACCACGACCTTGGCACCTTCGCGCGCCATTGCCAACGCCACTTCCTTGCCGATGCCGCCCCCCGCGCCGGTCACGACCACCACCTTGCCTTCCATCAAGCCACTAGCCTTCATTGAATGCTCCAACAATTTGTTCGGTTGGTCATGGACGCGCGGGAAATCCACACAGGAACCGCTGAGAGATTGCGGCGATTTCCTTGCGCACCTTTAATTCATATCTCGCGCTTTTATGGCTGCACGCGGATCAAGAAACTGAGCGATATTCTGCGTCCTCTTTGCAGATCATGCGTACTTCCAATCGCTCGCTGAGCTATGATTTGCGGGAATATCAACGCCCTACAGGGAACTCAAAAAATGGGCCGTCGAATTCCCCCTCTGAATCCGCTACGCACCTTCGAGGCAGTAGCGCGACATGAGAACCTCACGAAGGCTTCCAAAGAGCTGCATGTCACGCAGTCCGCCGTCAGCAGACAGATCGCGCTGATCGAGGACTACCTCGGCGTACCCCTTTTCAACCGCAGCCGGCACGGCGTGCACCTCACCCGCGAAGGCAAGATTTACGCGGACAAGGTGGTACAGGCCTTCGCCACGATCGCAACGGCCACGGAGGAGTTGGTCAGGAAGCGCGAGGGTCAAACCGTGCGCGTGCGCACCTACATGACGTTCGCGGTACGCTGGCTGATTCCGCGTCTTCCGGCGTTCCAGGCCCTGCGCCCCGACATCGAACTTTCCTTGAGCATCGCCGTTCCCGAAGTGAATTTCGATCGGGACGACGTGGATGTGGCCATCCAATTCGGAAACGGCAAATGGCCCAACATGCAGACCGATCTGCTGTTCCTGGACAACGTCGAGCCTGTGTGCTCGCCAAAATTCCTGCAGCAGCACCTGGCGGCCGGGGAGTCCCCCTCCAAGCTGTTGACGCAGCGCCTGCTGGTCAGCCACTATCGCCGCACGGACTGGAACGAGTGGCTTGAAAGCACGGGACTGACAACGGCCGCGGAAGGCGCGGAACGCATGACTTTCAGCAGTTCGGTGCTGACCTACCAGGCTGCTGTCGATGGCCTGGGAATCGCAGTAGGCCAAACCGCGATGCTTTCACAGGAGCTGCTTACCAAGCAGCTCGTGCGCCCGTTCGCACAGCCTTTCTCGCGGGGGCTGGGCTACTACCTGCTACGCCCCAACCATGCCGAGGACGGCCACCACGTAGCGGCATTCCGCAACTGGCTAATGGAGACTGCCGCGCGCGAATGACGCGTTTTTTCGCGCGATGATTTCATCAATCTAAGCAGGCAGACCGAGCGCACGCCGCGCGAGAATATTGCGTTGCACTTGCGCAGTTCCGCCGAAAATCGTGACGGGCCGCGCGATCATGTAGAGCCATTCCAGGTCTTCCTTGAGGCCGATTCCGGGCGCGGCTCCGATGACTCCGCCATAGTGGCCTGCAAGTTCCTGTATGGACTCCGTGAGGCGTTGCAGAAGCTCGGCGTTGAACAATTTCAACATCATGAAATCATGATCGGAATCATCAGGCTCATTGCCCCGAATGGCGGCCTCGCAACTCAATTCATACAACGCGCATGCATCCGCCACGTCACTCGCGTGACGCCCATGAAGCTCAAGATAGCTTGCCGATGACGACGCGCCGACGGCAGCCGCCGTGTCGCGCAGCACGGTCAATGCGTAGCGGACCAGCTCCGGCGAGCCGTGGCTGAAGCGTTCGAAGCCGAGGAGCGCCTTGGCGACCGACCAGCCTTCATCCACGCGTCCGACGACGTTTTCCGCCGGTACCGCCACGTCCTTGAAAAATACTTCGCAGAAATGCTCGTCTCCAGCCAGCGTGCGGATCGGCCGGATCTCGATACCCGGCGTGTTGAGGTCGGCGAGCAGAAAAGTGATGCCTTGCTGCTTCCTGGGCTGCACGCTGGTCCGCACCAGCATGAAAATCATGTTGGCGTCGGTGGCCAGGGTAGTCCAGATCTTCTGGCCGTTGACCACATAGCGATCGCCCTCAAGAACGGCTGCTGTCTTCAGATTGGCAAGGTCCGAACCCGCGTTCGGCTCCGAGTAGCCCTGGCACCACATGTCCGCGCAAGACAGGATGCGCGGCAGGTAATAAGCCTTCTGCTCCTCGGTGCCATAGCGGATGAGCACCGGCGCAAGAAGTCGCAGACCATGGTCGATGGGACGGGCTACGCCGAAGCGCTCGAGCTCCTCCTGGTAGATCAGCTGTTTGCGCATCGACAATCCCATTCCGCCATATTCGGCGGGCAGGCCCGGAGCGCGCCATCCATCCCGCAACTGGCTTTGCAGCCAGGTCCTGGCGGCCTTGCCGGTCAGGCGCTTCAGCGGATTGCGCAGATCTGACGGATAGTTCTGCGCAATCCAGCTGCGGAATCTTGCTCGAAAGGCCTCGTCGGAAAGCGTGTTGAAGTCGCTTCTGCTCATGCGTCTGCTCCTCGAGCGGCGCTGGCCTGCTCCTGCAACAACAGGCTGACGCGCCGCCGGTGCTGAGCGCCATTACCCAGCCATGCCGAGGCCCTGAGCGCGCTCTTCATGTACAGGCCGATATCCGCCTCCATGGCAAAGCCGATTGCACCGTGTACCTGCACGCCGAACCGGGCCGTGGCTAGCGCCGAATCGGACGCCCGGGCCTTGGCTGCGGAGATGGCGGCGCAGACCGCCGCGGGATGCCGGACTACATCGCCTGCAGCCTCCAGCTTCTGCAACGCTGACAGGTAAGAGGCTGCCGCGAGCCGGTGCTGCACTTTCAGATCCACGGCCGCATGTTGCAGGCTTTGAAAACTGCCGATCTTCTGCCCGAACTGCTCTCTGGTCCGCATGTAGTCAAGCGCTATTTCAAAGGCGGCCAGCGCCATTCCGTCGAGCTGGGCGGCCACGGCGAGCAACGCCTCATCCAGCGCCCTCGCCAATGCCTGGAGCAAGGCCTCGCCTTCAAACAGCACCGCGCCCTGCGCCGGCGCATTCTCCAGGTACACGGTTCCCAGCGACGCCCCATCGCTGGTAGTCACCGTCTCCACACGAACGCCGGGCGCGGATCGCGCCACCGCCACCAGGACCGGTTGACCTTCCAGGCGAGCAGTCACCAGGAAGTCGTCGGCCATTGCCGCTCCGACCACACCGGCTTTGACGCCGCTGATGAGCAGGCCGGCTGGCCCGTTCGCCGCATTGGTGCGTACAGGACAGACATCCAGGGACTGGGGATCCTCCTGCCAGGCCACGGCGATGACCTTCTCGCCATCCGTCAACGCAGCCAGGATGTCGTGCCAGGCTGCGGCCCGATTCGCACTGGCGGCCAGCATGCCAGGCAAAAGCGCGCAGCCAACAAACGGTTCGGGCAACAGGAACTGGCCAAAGACTGCGGCAATGGCTCCCGCATGCCTTGCCTGCAGGCCACTGCCGCCCAGTTGCTCGGGCAGGCGCATGGCCAGCCAGCCCTGCCGCGCCAGCTTGGCCCATACCTGCCGATCATGCGCGGGACGTCCCGGCTTCACCTGCCGCAACCGCTCCATGGCGGACTCCTGCCGCATGAAGGTCTCGACGGAGGCCTTGAGAATGGACTCGGTTTCGTCGCTTTCTGTCAACATCTGCACTCCTCCACCGCTTCATAGGTCGTTCATGCAATGCGGACGCAAGCCGATACGGTCATGTCAAAGCGCGGCAGCCGAACCCAGAATCACCGTGCTCTGGCTCGACAGCACGCCGCCATTGCCATGTGCAAGCGCGATGTCGCAGCCGCTGACTTGACGCGCGCCACATTCTCCGCGGATCTGGCGAGCCGCCTCGATCAACAAAAACAAGCCATACATCCCCGGGTGGCAGTACGACAGGCCGCCGCCGTTGGTATTGGTAGGCAGAACGCCGCCTGGACGCAGCTTGCCATCGGCCACGAAGGGACCGCCTTCACCCTTCGCGCAAAACCCGAGATCCTCGAGAAACAGCAGGGTGGTGATGGTGAAGGCGTCATAGAGTTCGATGACATCTACGTCGCTGGGACCCAGCCCGGCCATCTGATAAGCCTTGGCCCCGGATAGCTTGGCCGCTGTCTCGGTCAGGTTGGCCATATTGGAGATCGACTGATGGCTATGGGCTTCCCCGCAACCAAGGACATACGCGGGCGGCTTGCGCAGATCCCGGGCGCGCGCAGCGGACGTCATCACCAACGCGCCCCCGCCATCGGTCACCAGGCAACTGTCGCGAATAGTCAGCGGATAGCTGACCATGCGCGCATTCAGCACGTCATTGACCGACAGGTCGCCCTGTTCCCACGCCATTGGATTCAGCTGCGCCCATTTCCGGGCCGCGACCGCGATTTCCGCGAGCTGTTCGCGCGTGGTGCCGTAATCATGCATGTGACGCGACGCCGCCATGGCATAGGCGCTGGCCGGCATGAAGGGGCGATACGGCGTTTCGTAGGGATTGGATTCCCGTCCGCCCACATTGCTGCGCCCGGCCGAGCGCTGCGTGCTTCCATAGGTGATGACGGCCACTTCGCACAACCCCGCCTCGATCGCCGCAGCCGCGTGCGCCACGTGCGTCATGAAAGAGGAACCGCCAAGATAGGTCGAATCCCCATAGCGCGGCTGGATGCCCAGGTACTCCTTCAGCGCCAAGGTCACCATCCGGCTCTGGGTGGCCGCGCCGAACAAGCCGTCTACGTCGTTGAGCTGTAGGCCGCAATCATCCAGCGCCCGCGCGATACCTTGCGCCATCAAGTCCAGGGGCGTCATGTCCTGCGCCACGTGACCGAGATCCGATTCCGCCACACCCACGATTGCCGCACTGGCTCGACCCATCATCACGCATCCTCCTTGCGTAGCGCGACAAACACCGGCAGCGGTTCTTCCGCATCGCCTTCTTCGACAAACCTGACTTCGACCCGCAACCCGATCTGAACCTCCATGGGCTCCATGCCGTCGACCCGCGACATCATGCGAAACCCCTCGTCCAGGTCGATCAGGGCGACATTGTGGGACGATCCATCCTTGTTCGACACCGCGGTGGTCGCGTACACGGTTCCTCGGCCAGCGCTGATGCGCCACTCAAGATCCGTCGAGCCGGAATAGGGACAAATCAGCCTAGGGAAAAAGACCGCGCGTGCGGCCTGCGGACTGTATTGATAGGCAAGCTTCCCCTGCTTGAGGTGATGCTTGTAGATCGCCAGAGGCGCTTGCTGCAGCTTGTTCTTCATGCAGATTCTCGATGGGGTGACAGGCGCGTCGCAGACAAGTCGGCGTCAGACCGGATAGCGGCGTTGTCCGGGGCCGAACCAGCTCGCCAGCATGGGATTGATTGTCTGCGCGCACTCGTATTGGACCCAGTGACCCGCGCCGGGCACGACACACCAATCGCCAGCAGCGCAGAGTTCGGCAAGCTGGTGCGCCAGAGTCATGGGGGTTGCGGTGACATCGTGTTCGCCCCAGATCAACAAGACGGGCTGGCTGAAGGCGGCCAGAGCTTCTGGCAATTGACGGGTCCGCGACAGCAGCCGGCTCTTGAATCGAGTGCGCAGACAGGAATGCTCATGCACCGCCAGCGCCAGCGACGCTCCAGCGCCGAGTAGCTGGTCCAGCGAAGCAATCAACGCATCGACAATCTGCATCAGCCGCTCCTGCTCGCCCGCGCGACTCGGCGGATCGCCGGAATCGCCGTATCCGGGCATATCGGGAATCAACAGAGTATGGTCCTGCGACAAGGCCTCTATGTTGCGGACCCAATGCAGCCAACTGCCGTGGCCGCCATGCAAGAGCACTAGCGGTGCACCGCTGCCAAACTCACGCCACGCAATCTTGCCGTGGCGTCCGTCCACATGATGCAATCGCGCCGCAGCGTCCAGGCGTGCGATCTCGGCTTGCGCGGCCTGCGCCAGGTCTGGTACGAACCCCGCGTCGTTCATGAGCGCAATACCAGCGCGTCCACCGCAATGACCCCACGGCCGTCTGGCATCACAAGCAGCGGATTGACCTCGGCCTCGCTGATTCCCAATTCAGGATGCAAGGCAAGCTGTGACAACTGCACGATGGCTTGCGCCAGCGCTTCGAGGTCCCCGCGCGCCTTGCCGCGCAGGCCCGACACGGTCTTCAACACCTTGAGTTCGCCGATCATCTCGCGCGCGCCCTCCAGGCCGACGGGCGCGAGCCGGACACTGCGGTCGCGGATGACTTCGGCCCAGACGCCTCCTGCCGCCAGCAGCACGATCGGGCCCGCATCAGGATCCACGCGATAGCCCAACAGAACCTCGGCAAGCCCCGCGCACATCGGCTGCACGAGGGCGAGATCGCAGGCCACGTCTGGCGCATGCCGGGCAAGATTCGAGCGCAGCTTGGCCAAAGCTTGCGTTAGCGATGCCGGGCTGTCGATCGACAGGACCACGCCGCCCACCTCGGTCTTGTGAGGAATCAGCTCGGAGCAGACCTTGGCCACAACGGGAAAATCAAAGGGCAGCACAGGTGCGGGCCCGGCCAGCGGCACCGTAACGAACGGCCCATGCGGCACTTCCAGTTTGTCCAGCACGGTATAGGCTTGCGCCTCGCTGAGCGCGCGCGGCGCAGCGCCTGCCGACGCGGGCGGGGCCTGGACCGTTGCCGTCATGGCGGGACGGCGCCGCGCAAAGACCGATGCAATGACATCGGCACAGTTTTCCGGAGAGCGGAAGCAGGGCACGTCCGCCGCGCTCAGCGCCGCCAGGGCCTCGGGAGCATCCGGCACGAGCATGGCGGCCAGGGGTTTGCCGCAGCCCATGCTGTCGATGATCGGCCTGACTGCGAGCTGGGGCTGGTGGCGCGCCGAGGAGCCCACCACGGCCACCACGAGATCGAACTCGGGAGCATCCAGCATGACGTCGAGACTTTTCTTCATCACCTCATAGCGCGTGCCGGCCAGCGTCAAGTCCAGCACGCGTCCGGCCGAAGCGGGAACGCCTTGCTCCCGCAAACGCTCCAGCGTCTGGGCAGATAGCGGTTCGACCACGACATCGCGTATGCCCAGCTGGTCCACCACCATGGCCGCGCCACCGCCCGTTGTAGTCACCACGCCCACACGCCGGGGCTTGGCGGCGTCATGCATCAGGGCGAAGCGCCGGGCCAGCGGCAAACCTTCCAGCAAGGCATCGAAGATGCCTATCCTGGCGATCCCGCAATCTTTGAGGAAAGCATCGGCGATATCGTCCTCGCCGGCCAATGCGCCCGTATGGGTAGCTGCCATTTCCGCCGCGGCGTCGGAGCGGCCCAGCTTGTACGCGATCACGGGCTTGCCGCGCTTGGCAGCCTCCATGGCAAAGGCGCGTAGCTCAGCGCCATGACGCAGGCTTTCGAGGAACAACAGATAGCCATCGATGGCGGGATCGTCAAGCGTGGCGGCGCAGATTTCACCGATGCTGAGATCGGCTTCGCTGCCTACCGACACCAGCCCGGCAAAGCCCACGCCGCGCGCTTTTCCGCGCGAGACCAGGGCGCCGATCATGCTGCCGCTGTGCGACGCCACGAATGTTCGGCCGGAAGGCAGGTCCGGCTCGGCAAACGCCGCGTTGGCGGTCAGGCGCAGGCCCGTCTCCGCATTGACCACGCCGAGACTGCTAGGACCCAGCAACCGCACCCCGGAGCGCTTTGCGAGCGCGCGCAAGGCCTGCTCCCGTTCCGCACCTTCCGCGCCCGCCTCGGAGTAGCCACTGGCAAGTATCGTTGCGACCTTGGCGCCGACCGCGGCGCATTGCTCCAGCGCCGCCTGGACGCCGTCCGTCGGCGTGAGTATGAAGACATGCTCGGGCACTTCCGGCAGGGATGCCAGATCCGGCCAGGCTCGTTCACCCTGCACGGTGCCGCGCCTGGGATTCACGGGATAGATCCTGCCGCCATAGCCGGCACGTCGCAGGAACTTCAGGGGTCTGCCGCTGGTCTTGCTGGCATCGTCGGAGATGCCGATCAGGGCAATACTGGCCGGATTGAGCAAGGCGGCGGCCAGCGCCGCCCCCGAGACTGACTCTGTATTCATCGAGAGGGACTTGGTGTTCATCGTTGAGAATCGCACTCGATAGGCGCCTTATCTCATTTGGCCAGGGGCGCGCGTTGCGAGAACTGGCGTTCGAACACGCCCTCGGCGATCCGGTTCTTGAGCATTTCTATCGATCCGCCCGCGATCATCCATCCGCGTATGCGGCGCACGCAGTATTCGACCAGCGATTCCTGGCTGTACCCCATGCCGCCCATTACCTGCAGGGCCTCGTTTGCGACGTCCCAGCCGGCCGTGTTGCAAGCCAGTTTCGCCAACGCTGTGTTGTGCGCCGAGGGCAGGCCATGTTCGCCCTCGAGCGCGGCGCGATACAGCATCAATTGCGCGGATTCGAGCTTCAACGCCATATCGGCGAATTTCCACTGAATCCCTTGGAATTCGCATAGTTCGCGGCCAAATTGCTTACGCAACCCGGCATGTTCGCGCGCCAGGTTAAAGGCGTGCCGCCCAAGCGCAAGCGAACGCGAGGAATTGCCCAGCCGCTCGACGTTAAAACCCGCAATCTGCTTTTTGAAGCCGCCCGCGCCAAGCAGCAGGTTGCCCACGGGGATGCGGCAGTCTTCAAAGTAGAGCTGGCACCATTGTTCGCCGCTCATGAAACTGGAGGGTTCGCCAACCGAGAATCCCGGCGCGCCGCGTTCCACCAGCACGGAACCGATGCCGCCGATGCCGGCGCCGAAACGCACGTAGATCAGAAACAGATCTGCTTCCGGACTGTGGGTGGAGAACACTTTGCTGCCGTTGATCACGATCTCGTCGCCGTCCAGGCGCGCGCTTGTCTTGAGTTCCGTCACGGCGGAGCCCGCGTCGGGTTCGCTCATGCCCAGGGCGATCAGCTTCCTGCCTGCCAGCAGGTCGGGCAGGAACCGCGCCTTTTGCTCTCGGGTGGCGTATTCGACAAAGGTGCGGATGGGACCAAAATTTCCCGCCTGCACGATATCCGCGCTTTTGGGGCAAACCAGCGCCACTTCCTGGATGGCCAACACGGCGTGCATCAGCGAACCGCCCTGGCCGCCGTCGGCTTCAGAAAAGGTGATACCGAGCAAGCCCTGCTCGGCCAGCAGACGCGCGGCATCCCATGGATACGCAGAGGAGTGCGCCCGCGCCAACGCCCCCGCGGCGAGCTTGTCTTGCGCAAAACGGCGGACGGCATCCGCGAAGGACTGATGCTCCTCAGTCAGATCGAAGTTCATGGGATTTTCCCGAGAGGTTCTGCATGCCGCACATGATGGTCGGATTCAGCATCTGTCGGAACTTCGCGCTATGAAGCGCAGGCATTACAAAATCTCATGAACGAATGTTGTCGGGAGCGGACGGCGGGTCCGACATTCGCTTGGGATGAAGCCATACGCGGCAGCCGCGTCGCCCCTCGGCGACGCGCGGCTGCCGGACTTGCCCGCAATAGCTGCAGGGCTACTGCTTATCGGCCCGATGCAGCGCTCAGGCGGCCGAAAACCGCATGATGCCGTCCGCGCCCAGCGCGCGCTTGAGCTTCCCTTCGAAATACAGTGCGTGCAGGTGCGCCAGCGCCTCGCCCATGGCGAAGGTCAGCTGGTGCAGGTCGAGCTTGCGCTTGAACAGCACCGGCACGATGTCGGTGGTCGATTGCGGCTGGACCGCACAGGCTTCCAGCACTTCCGCCAGGCGGTCGCGGTGGTGTTCGTGCTGTTGCGCGATGCGCTCGTGCAGACCCTTGAAAGGCCGGCCGTGCGAAGGCAGCACCAGCGTGTCCTCGGGCAGGTCGGCGTAGCCGTCCAGCGAGCGCAGGTACAGCGGCAGGGGATTCGCGTCGGGCTCGTAGTCGAACACGCTGACGTTGGTGGATATGCGCGGCAGCACCATGTCGCCGGAGATCAGCACGCGCAGGTCGGCGGAATACAGCGACGCGTGTTCAGGTGCGTGGCCATAGCCCACGATGACGCGCCAGTCGCGCCCGCCGATGCGCACCGCGTCGCCATGCAGGATGCGGGTGTAGCGCGCGGGCACGGCCGGCACCAGGTTGGGGTAGTAATTGGCGCGCTGGCGGATCTGCTCCTGCGCGTCGAGGTCAGTCAGGCCATGGCGCGCGAAGTGGTCCACCGCCGATTGGCCGCCCGGGCCGCCGCCGGCTTCGCCGCGGCGCGAGGACCACAGCGAGGCCACCATGAAGTCCGTCATCGTCATCCACAGGGGCGCATTCCAGCGTTCGCACAACCAGTGCGCCAGGCCGATGTGGTCGGGATGCATGTGGGTGACGATCACGCGCAGCACCGGCAGGCCTTCGAGTTCGGTCTCGAATACCCGTTCCCACAGCGTCTTCACTTCATCGCGGGTGATGCCGCAGTCGACGATGGTCCAGCCGTCGCGGCCGTCGATGTTGTCGCGCAGCAGCCAGAGGTTGATATGATCCAGCGCGAACGGCAGAGGCATCCTGATCCACTTGACCCCATCCGCCACCACGTGCGAACGGCCGGCTTCGGGCTGGAAATCGGCCCAGGGGTACTGCAGTTTCTGTTCGTTCGGATTCATTGCCTCTCCTCCACGCTTGACGATTGGGTCAAGTCATCATAATTTACGTTTACGTAAACTGCCACACGCCGCATGTCCCCGTCAACCTGGACCATCTCTGAACTCTCGCGCGAGTTCGACGTCACGCCCCGCACGATCCGCTTCTATGAAGACCAGGGGATCGTCAGCCCGGCGCGCGAAGGACGCAACCGCATCTTCGGGCCACGCGACCGCACGCGCCTGAAGCTGGCCCTGCGCGGCAAGCGCCTGGGCCTGCAATTGTCCGAGATCCTGACCTTGATCGACATGTACGACGGGCCGGGCGACACCGCGGTCCAGCTGCGCCAGTACCTGAGCGTGCTGGAACAGCACCGCTCCACGCTGGAACAACAGCGCCGCGACATCGAGGATACCCTGCGCGAGATCGCGCAGCAGGAACAGCAATGCCGCGAGCTGCTCGCGCAAAAGCCCTAGCGGGACGCGCATGGGCGCCCTGCAAACCCTCGCGCTGTTCATCCTGACGGCGCTGGCCGAGATCGTCGGCTGCTATCTGCCTTATCTTTGGCTGCGCAAAGGCCATTCCATCTGGCTGCTCGCGCCGGCGGCCGCCAGCCTGGCGCTGTTCGCCTGGCTGCTGACGCTGCACCCCACGGCTTCGGGCCGCGTCTATGCGGCGTATGGCGGCGTGTACATCGGCATGGCGCTGCTGTGGCTGTGGGCCGTGGACGGCGTGCGGCCCAGCATGAGCGACTGGCTGGGCGTGGGGCTGTGCCTGGCCGGAATGATGGTGATCATGTTCGGGCCGCGCAGCGCGTAGGCTGCGGCAAGCCTCTCGAAGCGTCCGCGGTCTTGGGCCGGCTCAAAAAAAAAGCGCGCCTAACCCCCAGGGGTCGCGCGCTTTTTTGCCAGGCAGAGCTTATTCGGCCTTGATGTTGCCTTCCTTGATGACTCGCGCGTTGTTCGCGAATTCCGCCTGCACCTGCTTGGCGAAGGCCTCGCCCGTGGCGGTGCCCGGTTGCAGGTAGGACTTGGCCAGCAGTTCCTGGAATTCGGCGCTGGCCACCGCCTTGGCCAAGGCGGCCTGCAGCGGCTGCGCGACGGCCGGCGGCAGATTGGCCGGCGCGAACACGCCGAAGTTGGAGTAGTACTGCGCCTGCGGCATCTTCAGTTCCGCCATGGTGGGCACGTCCGGCCAGGCGGCCAGGCGCTCGGGCGCCATCACGGCCAGCGGCTTGAGCGCACCGCTGGCAACGTGCGGCAGCACCACGTCGCTATTGACCACCAGCAGCTCGACCACGCCGCCCAAACCGTCGGTCAGCGCCTGGCTGTTGCCGCGGTAAGGCACGTGCAGCATCTTGGTGCCGGTCTGCGCCGTGACGGCCGACATGCCGATGTGGGCCACGGTGCCCTGGCCCGGCGTGCCGTAGCGCACGCCGTCGGGATGCGACTTGGCGTAGTCGATCAAGCCGGCGAAGTCCTTCACGGGCAGCGCCTTGGTGGCGACGATGGCGACGGGCGCTACCGCCACGCTGGCCACGGGCGTCAGGTCCTTCATCGGGTCATAGTTGGTCTTGGCCAGATGCGGGAAGATCGTCAGCGGGCTGGTGGAGGCCAGCAGCAGCGTGGTGCCGTCCGGCTGTGCGCGTGCCACGAAGTCGGTGCCGACGGAGGCGCCCGCACCCGGCTTGTTCTCGACGATGACGGTTACGTTGCTTTCCTTGCGCAGGACGTCGCCCAGGCGGCGTCCGATCGCATCGGCGCTGCCGCCGGCGGTGTAGGGCACGACCAGCGTCACGGGCTTGGCCGGCCAGTTCTGCGCCATGGCGCCGCTGGCCATGATTGCCAAGGCCGCCCCCGCGGCCTTGATCAGCAATGTCTTCTTTTTCATATCGTCCTGGTAATGTTGCGTGGCACTGCGTCAGATAAAACGAAAGGCGTGAAGCACATCAGGCCAGATAGCGTTGCGCCAGGCGTACCCAGTACGACGCGCCAGCCGGAATCAGGGAGTCATTGAAGTCGTAGCTGGCGTTGTGCAGCATGCAGGGACCCAGGCCGTGGCCGGCCATGCGGTGCTCGCCGTCGCCGTTGCCCAGGAACACGTAGCAGCCGGGCTTTTCCTGCAGCAGGAAGGCGAAATCTTCCGAGGCCATGGCCGGCTCGATCACCATTGCCTTGTCCTCGCCCACGACCTCGCGCATGACTTCCATGCAGAACTCGGTTTCAGCCACGGTGTTCACCAGCGCCGGATAGCGGCGCTCGAAGAACACGTCGGCCTCGCAGCCGTGCGCGGCGGCGATGTTGCCGGCGATCTCGTTCATGCGGCGTTCAATCAGGTCGACCACCGCCGTGCTGTAAGCGCGTACCGAGCCACCCAGCCAGGCGCTGTTGGGGATGACGTTGATCACGCTGCCGCCGGCCTGCACCTGGGTGATCGACAGCACGGCGGCGTCCAGCGGACGCTTGCTGCGCGTGAGGATGGTCTGCAACGACTGGCCGATGGCGAACAGCGCCGGCACCGGATCGCTGCAGTCCTGCGGCGCGGCCGCATGGCCGCCCTTGCCGCGCACGGTGATCTTGAAACCGTTGGCGGCCGCCATCATCGGGCCGGAACAGACGCCGATGGATCCGGCGGGCAGCCCCGGCCAGTTGTGCAGGCCGAACACGGCTTCGCAGGGGAAGCGCTCGAACAGGCCGTCCTGGATCATGGCCCGGCCGCCCGCGCCGCCTTCCTCGGCCGGCTGGAAGCACAGGTACACGGTGCCGTCGAAGCCGCCTTCGGCCTGCAGATGGCGCGCGGCGGCCAGCAGCATGGCGGTGTGGCCGTCGTGGCCGCAGCCGTGCATCTTGCCGTCGTGGCGCGAGCGGTGTTCGAACTGGTTCTCTTCCTGCATGGGCAGGGCGTCCATGTCGGCGCGCAGCATGATCGCGCGATCCGACGTGCCGCGCTTGATCACGCCGACCACCCCGGTCTTGGCGATGCCGGTGTGGGTCTCGATGCCCCAGCCGCGCAGCGTGTCCGCCACCACTTTGGCCGTGCGATGCTCTTCGTAGCAAAGCTCCGGATGCATGTGGATGTCGCGCCGCAGCGCCACAATTTCGTCCAGGTTGGATAGTTCGAGCACGGCAGACTCCATCGCAATGATTCAGGATTCAAGGATCGGCTGGCATCTTACTCAGCGCAACTCCCTGGGCAGGGTTGAATTACCTAGGGATAACCCGACTCCAATTTACGTTTACGTAAACGTAATATTTGCAGTGCATCATTGCGCGGCGATGGCCGATCGGCGCATCATGAGCCACGCGCGGCAAGCTGGCGCCGGACACGGGCGCCCACAAAATAGTAAGTACCTACTATCACGGAGACAGCGATGAACCTTCCCGGCCTGAACTTCGACCTGGGCGAAGATCTGGACATGCTGCGCGACGCGGTGCGTAATTTCGCACTGGCCGAGATCGCGCCGCGCGCCGCAGAAGTCGACCGCAGCGACCAGTTCCCCATGGACCTCTGGCGCAAATTCGGCGAACTCGGCGTGCTGGGCATGACGGCCGACGAGGAATATGGCGGCGCCAACATGGGCTATCTGGCCCATATGGTCGTGATGGAGGAAATCTCCCGCGCCAGCGCCTCCATCGGCCTGTCCTACGGCGCGCACTCCAATCTGTGCGTCAACCAGATCAACCGCAACGGCACAGCCGCCCAGAAAGCCAGGTACCTGCCCAAGCTGATTTCTGGCGAACACGTGGGCGCCCTGGCCATGAGCGAGCCGGGCGCCGGTTCCGACGTGGTCAGCATGAAGCTGCGCGCCGACAAGAAGGGCGACCGCTACGTGCTGAACGGCACCAAGATGTGGATCACCAACGGCCCGGACGCCGACACCCTGGTGGTCTACGCCAAGACCGATCCCGAGGCGCACCAGCGCGGCATCACCGCCTTCCTGGTGGAAAAGGGCTTCAAGGGCTTTTCCGTGGCGCAGAAGCTGGACAAGCTGGGCATGCGCGGCAGCCATACCGGCGAACTGGTGTTCCAGGACTGCGAAATCCCGGAAGAGAACGTGCTGGGCCAGGTCAACGGCGGCGTCAAGGTGCTGATGAGCGGCCTGGACTATGAACGCGCGGTGCTGTCCGGCGGCCCGGTGGGCATCATGCAGGCCGTGATGGACGTGGTCGTCCCCTATATCCATGACCGCAAGCAGTTCGGCCAGGCCATCGGCGAATTCCAGCTGATCCAGGGCAAGGTCGCGGACCTGTACACCACGCTGCAGGCCAGCCGCGCCTTCTGCTACCAGGTCGGCAAGAACCTGGACCGCCTGGGCGCCGAGCACGTGCGCCAGGTGCGCAAGGACTGCGCCGCGCTGATCCTGTACACCGCCGAGAAAGCCACCTGGATGGCGGGCGAGGGCGTGCAGATCCTGGGCGGCAACGGCTACATCAACGAATACCCGGTGGGCCGCCTGTGGCGCGATGCCAAGCTGTACGAAATCGGGGCCGGCACCAGCGAAATCCGCCGCATGCTGATCGGCCGCGAACTGTTCAACGAAACCGCCTGAGCGACGCCGCCATGATCCGCATGTCCGACGTCCAGCACATCGAGCAGGCGCCCGCTCCGGGCCCCTCGCCGCTGGACGTCGCACGGCTGATCCTGGCGGGCTTCGACCGCCATTACGCGCTGTTCCGCTACAGCGCCCAGCGCGCCAAGGCGCTGTTCGAATCCGGCGACTGGCACGGCATCCAGCGCCTGTCGCGCGAGCGCATCGAGTACTACGACATGCGGGTGCGCGAATGCGCCACCCAACTGGAAGGCGTGCTGCGCGGCCGCCCCGAAGGCGCGGTGGGCGCCAACGGTAGCGCTGCACCCAACCTGAGCGACGAGCAGACCGCGTTCTGGCAGCAGATCAAACAGGAATTCGTGGGCCTGCTGGGCGACCACCGCCAGCCCGAATGCGCCGAGACGTTTTTCAACTCGGTGTCCTGCCGCATCCTGCACCGCGATTATTTCCACAACGCCTTCCTGTTCGTCCGCCCGGCCATCGCCACCGACTACCTGGACAGCAGCATCCCCTCGTACCGGGTGTATTACCCCACCACCGACGGGCTGGAAAAAAGCCTGATCCGCATGGTGGCGGACTTCGGGCTGGCGCTGCCCTTCGAAGACCTGCCCCGCGACACCCGGCTGCTGGCGCGCGCCGCGGTCAAGCAGTTGCGCGCGATACTGCCGCGCCACGTCGGCCGCCGCATCGCCAGCGACTGCCAGATCCACGCGCTGGGCTCGCTGTTCTTCCGCAACAAGGGCGCCTACATCGTCGGCCGCCTGATCAACCAGGGCACGGTGTATCCCTTTGCGGTGGCGCTGATGCGCAACCCGGCGGGCCAGGTCGTGCTGGACGCGCTGCTGCTGGGCGCCGACGACCTGAGCACGCTGTTCAGCTTCACTCGCGCCTATTTCCTGGTGGACATGGAAACGCCGGCCGCGGTGGTGAATTTCCTGTCCAGCCTGCTGCCACGCAAGCCCAAGGCCGAGCTCTACACCATGATCGGCCTGCAGAAGCAGGGCAAGACGCTGTTCTACCGCGACTTCCTGCACCACCTGGCCCATTCGCGCGACGCCTTCGACATCGCCCCCGGCATCAAGGGCATGGTGATGTGCGTGTTCACGCTGCCGTCCTATCCCTACGTGTTCAAGCTCATCAAGGACCGCATCGACAAGGACGGCATGGACCATGCCACCGTGCGCCGCAAGTACCAGATGGTGAAGCTGCACGATCGCGTCGGCCGCATGGCCGACACCTGGGAATACTCACAGGTGGCGCTGCCGCGCGCGCGCTTTGCACCCGCGCTGCTGGAAGAATTGCGCCGGCTGGTGCCCAGCCTGATAGAGGAAACCGGCGACACGGTGGTCATCCGCCATGTCTACATCGAACGGCGCATGACCCCGCTGAACATCTACCTGCGCCAGGCGTCGGATGCGCTGCTGGACCCGGCCGTGCGCGAATACGGGGACGCCATCCGCCAACTGGCGGCGGCCAATATTTTCCCCGGGGACATGCTTTACAAGAACTTCGGCGTCACGCGCCTGGGCCGAGTCGTTTTCTACGATTACGACGAAATCCAGCGCATGACAGAAATGAATTTCCGGCGCATTCCGCCCGCCCCCAACGAAGAGGCGGAGCTGGCGTCCGAACCCTGGTATGCCATCGGTCCGAATGATGTCTTTCCCGAAGAATTCGGACGCTTTCTGCTAGGCGACCCGCGCGTGCGCGGCGCCTTCATGCGTCACCATTCCGACCTGCTGGAACCGGAGTGGTGGCAGGCCTGCCGCGCCCATGTGGCGCAGGGCCGGATTGAAGAATTTTTCCCTTACGATACGGACAGACGCCTGCGTCCGGAACGCCCTACGGGCGAACCCGCGGCCTCGTAACCCCAGAGCTGTCCCGACCCTCACAGGAGCTAGCCATGTCAGATCCCATCGTCATCGTTTCCGTCGCCCGCACGCCCATGGGCGGCATGCTGGGCGCCTTGTCCGGCCTGGCCGCGCACGAGCTGGGCTCGATCGCCATCAAGGCCGCCGTCGAACGCGCCGGCATCAAGCCCGAGCAAGTCGAAGAAGTCATCATGGGCAACGTGCTGCAGGCCGGCCAGGGCCAGGCCCCGGCGCGCCAGGCAGCGCTGGGCGCCGGCCTGCCGCTGGGCGTGGCTTGCACCACCATCCACAAGGTCTGCGGTTCGGGCCTGAAGGCCGCCATGTTCGGCCATGATCTGCTGGCCGCGGGCAGCGCCAACATCGTGGTCGCCGGCGGCCAGGAAAGCATGAGCAACGCGCCCTACCTGCTGCTCAAGGGCCGCCAGGGCTACCGCTACGGCCACAACACCGTGTATGACCACATGGCGCTGGACGGCCTGGAAGACGCCTACGACAAGGGCAAGGCCATGGGCGTGTTCGCCGAGGACTGCGCCGCCAAGTATTCCTTCACCCGCGAACAGCAGGACGCGTTCTCGCTGGAATCTCTGCGCCGCGCCCGCGCCGCGTCGGAAGACGGCAGCTTCAAGTGGGAAATCGCCCCCGTGACCGTGGCCGGCCGCAAGGGCGACACCGTGATCGACACCGACGAAGCCCCCACCAAGGCCATGCCGGAAAAGATCCCCACCCTCAAGCCCGCCTTCAAGAAGGACGGCACCGTCACCGCCGCCAACTCCTCGTCGATCTCCGACGGCGCCGCCGCCATGGTGCTGATGCGCGCCTCCACCGCGGAAAAGCTGGGCGTCAAGCCCCTGGCCCGCATCGTCGCCCACAGCCAGCACTCGCAAGAGCCGAACTGGTTCACCACCGCCCCCGTGGGCGCGCTGAAGAACCTGTTCGCCAAGACCGGCTGGAAGGCCGAAGACGTGGACCTCTACGAAATCAACGAAGCCTTCGCGGTGGTCACCATGGCTGCCATGGCCGACTTCAAGCTGCCGCATGACAAGGTCAACGTCCACGGCGGCGCCACCGCCCTGGGCCACCCGATCGGCGCGTCCGGCGCCCGCCTGATGGCCACCCTGGTCGGCGCGCTGCGCAAGACCGGTGGCAAGCGCGGCGTAGCCACGCTGTGCATCGGCGGCGGCGAAGCCGTCGCCATGGCGATCGAGATGGTCTGACGCAACGCCGGGAGGCTTCGGCCTCCCGGCTTTCGATGGATTCCGCTGCGCCTTTCTTGCATGGCGTCTTAGCGCGACGGGTCGGTCGCGCGCCGTGCAGGAAAGGCGCAACGAAATCCCTCTTCGGTGCCCCTAACCGACAAGAATGCCCGGCCCACCGGGCAGCGAGACAAACCGCTCCACGAGCGCCTTCAAATTTCCAACAAGCAGGACGGGTGGAACCCCATGCCCATCATCGAATCCCGCATCAATCCGCGGTCGCAGGACTACACCGACAATGCGCAGGCCATGCAGGCGCAGCTGGACGATCTGAATCAGCAACTGGCCCATACCGCGCTGGGCGGCAGCGAAGCCGCGCGCGCCAAGCACGTGGCGCGCGGCAAGCTGCTGCCGCGCGACCGCGTCGAGCACCTGATCGATCCGGGCACGCCGTTCCTGGAACTGTCGCCGATGGCGGCGCACGGCATGTACGGCGGTGAAGCCCCCGGCGCCGGCGTCATCACCGGCATCGGCCGCGTGGCCGGCACGGAATGCGTGATCGTCTGCAACGACGCCACGGTCAAGGGCGGCACCTACTACCCGATGACGGTCAAGAAGCATCTGCGCGCGCAGGAAATCGCCGCGCAGAACCATCTGCCCTGCGTCTACCTGGTGGATTCGGGCGGCGCCAACCTGCCGCAGCAGGACGAGGTCTTCCCCGACCGCGAACACTTCGGCCGCATCTTCTACAACCAGGCGCAGATGTCCGCGCAGGGCATTTCGCAGATCGCCGTGGTGATGGGCTCCTGCACCGCCGGCGGCGCCTACGTGCCCGCCATGAGCGACGAGTCCATCATCGTCAAGAACCAGGGCACCATCTTCCTGGGGGGCCCGCCGCTGGTGAAGGCCGCCACCGGCGAAGAAGTCAGCGCCGAAGACCTGGGCGGCGGCGACGTGCACACACGCCTGTCCGGCGTGGTCGACCACCTGGCCGCCAACGACATGCATGCGCTGCAACTGGCGCGCAACGCCGTCGCGCGCCTGAACCGCAAGAAGCCGCAGCCGCTGGCCACCATACCCGTGCGCGAGCCGCGTTACGACCCCAGCGAACTCAACGGCATCATTCCCGCCGACACGCGCAAGCCCTATGACGTGCGCGAGGTCATCGCGCGCATCGTGGACGGCTCCGAATTCGACGAATTCAAGGCGCGCTTCGGCCCCACGCTGGTCACCGGCTTTGCGCACATCCACGGCATGCCTGTCGGCATCGTGGCCAACAACGGCATCCTGTTCTCGGAGTCCGCGCAGAAGGGCGCGCACTTCATCGAACTGTGCGCGCAGCGCAAGATCCCGCTGGTGTTCCTGCAGAACATCACCGGCTTCATGGTCGGCCGCAAGTACGAAAACGAAGGCATCGCCCGCCACGGCGCCAAGATGGTGACGGCGGTGGCCACCGCCAACGTCCCCAAGTTCACCGTGCTGATCGGCGGTTCGTTCGGCGCCGGCAACTACGGCATGTGCGGCCGCGCCTATTCGCCGCGCATGCTGTTCATGTGGCCCAACGCCCGCATCTCGGTCATGGGCGGCGAACAGGCCGCGAGCGTCTTGGCCACGGTCAAGCGCGACGGCATCGAGGCCCGCGGCGGTCAGTGGTCGGCAGATGAGGAAACCGCCTTCAAGGCGCCGATCCGCGAACAGTACGAACGCGAAGGCCATCCCTACTACGCCACCGCGCGGCTGTGGGACGACGGCATCATCGCCCCGGCCGACACGCGCCGCGTGCTGGGCCTGGCCTTGTCGGCGGCCTTGAACGCGCCCATCGAGGACACCAAGTTCGGCGTGTTCCGCATGTAGGACGGCATGGCCGCCCCCATTGCAGCCCAAGAATAATTTCAGCCTGGATGACATCCATGTTCGACACTTTGCTGATTGCCAACCGCGGTGAAATCGCCTGCCGCGTGGCCGCCACCGCCCGCCGCATGGGCATCCGCACCGTCGCGGTGTATTCCGACGCCGACGCCAACGCCCGCCACGTCGCCGCCTGCGACCAGGCCGTGTACATCGGCGGCTCCGAGCCGCGCGCCAGCTACCTGCGCGCCGACGCCATCCTGCAAGCCGCGCGCGATACCGGCGCGGGCGCCATCCACCCCGGCTACGGCTTCCTCTCCGAGAACGAAGCCTTTGCCGAAGCCGCCGAAAAAGCCGGCATCGCCTTTGTCGGCCCGCCGGCCTCCGCCATCGCCGCGATGGGCAGCAAATCCGCCGCCAAGTCGTTGATGGAAAAGGCCGGCGTGCCGCTGGTGCCTGGCTACCACGGCGACAACCAGGACCCGCAATTCCTCAAGACCCAGGCCGACGCCATCGGCTACCCCGTGCTGATCAAGGCCAGCGCCGGCGGCGGCGGCAAGGGCATGCGCGTGGTCGAATCGTCGGGCGCGTTCCTCGACGCCCTGGCCTCCTGCCAGCGCGAGGCCGCCTCCAGCTTCGGCGACGACCGCGTGCTGATCGAACGCTATCTGCAGAAGCCGCGCCACATCGAAATCCAGGTGTTCGCCGACACGCATGGCAACTGCGTCTACCTGTTCGAGCGCGATTGTTCGGTGCAGCGCCGCCACCAGAAGGTGATCGAGGAAGCCCCCGCGCCCGGCATGACCGAAGAGCGCCGCCGCGCCATGGGCGAAGCCGCCGTGGCCGCCGCGCGCGCCGTGGGCTACGTGGGCGCGGGCACGGTGGAGTTCATCGCCGAACCCGACGGCCGCTTCTACTTCATGGAAATGAACACGCGCCTGCAGGTCGAGCACCCGGTCACCGAAATGATCACCGGCCACGACCTGGTCGAATGGCAGCTGCGCGTGGCCGCCGGCCAGCCGCTGCCCGCGCGCCAGGAAGACCTGCGCATCCAGGGCCACGCCATCGAGGCCCGCATCTACGCCGAGAACCCCGAGAAGGGCTTCCTGCCGTCCATCGGCACCCTGGCCTACCTGGGCCTGCCGGCGCACACGGCGTTCGCCAACGGCGACATCCGGGTCGATGGCGGCGTGCGCATGGGCGACACCATCACGCCGTTCTACGACCCCATGATCGCCAAGCTGATCGTGCACGGCGCCGACCGCGACCAGGCCCGCGCCCGCATGCTGCAAGCGCTGGCCCAGACGCAGGCCGTGGGCGTGCAGACCAACGTGGCCTTCCTGTCGCGCCTGATGCAGGACAGCGCCTTCGCCGCGGCGGACCTGGACACCGGCCTGATCGAGCGCCAGCGCGCCACGCTGCTGCCCGAACCCCAGGCCGCCAGTCCCGCCACGCTGGCGCTGGCCTGCGCCGCCGTGCTGGTGCGCCAGGGCCTGGCGCAGCCGGGCGCCGCCGGCGGCAAGCAGCCTGCTGATCCCTGGGACGCGCGCGACGGCTGGCGCCTGGGCGGCCGCTACCAGCGCCAGCTGCAATGGGTGGACAACGGCGAGACCCGCCACGTCACCGTCGCCCGCCAGGGTGGCGCCTGGACCCTGGACAGCGGCTCGGGCCCGCAAGCCTTCCTGTGGCGCGCCCACGCCAGCGCCAACCCCAATCTGGCCTATGGCCTGCGCATCACGCTGGACGGCCATGAAAGCGCCGGCACCGTCGTGCTGCACGCCGAAAAAGCCCACGTCTTCGGCGAAGGCGGCGTGCACGTGCTGGACCTCTACGATCCCCTGGCGCATTCGCAGGACACCCAGGGCGAACACGGCGGCGGCCTCACGGCTCCCATGCCCGGCAAGATCATCTCGATCTCGGTCAAGGCCGGCGACACCGTGGAAAAGGGCCAGCCGCTGCTGGTGATGGAAGCCATGAAGATGGAGCACACCATTTCCGCGCCCGCCGACGGCAAGGTCTCGGAAGTGTTCTACGGCGTGGGCGATCAGGTGACGGAAGGAGCCGAGCTGGTCGCCATCGGCGAGTAGTCAGGCGCGCAGTAACAAAATCGTCATCCTCCGCGCCGCCCGCGGGTGCATCATGGGCGCTCCTGCTTATCCACGGGAGTACCCATGATGAGTGCCAAGTCACCCGAATCGGCGGCGCCCCGCCTGTTTCCGACCCTGCGCTGCCGCGACGCAGATGCGATGATCCGCTGGCTGACCGGCGTGCTGGGGTTCACCGAGCACGCCGTCTACCGCGACGACGGCGCCGTGCAACATGCGGAATTGGCCTATGGCAGTTCCATGCTGATGCTGGGCCCGGACCGCGACGACGCCCACGGCAAGCTGGTGGGCGACCTGCAAGGACGCCGCACCGACGCGCTGTACCTGGCCGTGGACGATCCCGACGCCCTGCACACGCAAGTCCAGGCCAGCGGCGCCACCATCGAAACCCCGCCCTACGACACCGCCTACGGCAGCCGCGAGTTCGCTTGCCGCGATCCGGAAGGCAATTTGTGGAGCTTTGGGACGTATTGGCCCAAGGCGTGACGGCGGGCCCGGCCGGGGACACATGAGCCGCTCTTAGTTTCCCGTCAGCCACTTGTCCCTAGAATGCGGGGTCCGGCGCCCGTCACGCGCCCATCGCGCCATCCTCCATGCCCGCCCCCGACTCCCCCAGTCCGCTGCAACGTCCCGCCTTCCTGCATTACCTGTTTGCGCGCATCAGCGCGTCGCTGGCCTTCCAGATCGTCTCGGTCGCGGTGGGCTGGCAAATCTATGCGCTAAGCGGCAGCGCCCTGGACCTGGGCCTGATCGGCCTGGCGCAGTTCCTGCCCATGGCGGCGCTGACCCTGGTGGTGGGCCATGTGGCCGACCGCTACGACCGCCGCAAGATCGTGGCGGTGTGCATGGCGCTGGAAGCGCTGGCCACGCTGGTGCTGGCGATCGCGGCCCTGCATGGCGTGGGCGGCAAGACGCTGATCTACGCCACCATCATCATCATGAGTTCGGCCCGCGCCTTTGAAGCGCCGACCCTGGCCACGTTGATCCCAGCCGTGGTGCCGCGCGAATGGCTGCCGCGCGCGACCGCGCTGGCGTCCTCCGGCGGCCAGATCGCGCAGATCGCGGGTCCTGCGCTGGGCGGCGTCGGCTACGGGCTGGGGGCAGGGTGGATCTATTGCGTGGCGGCGGCCCTGTACCTGTCGGCCTTCGCGTCCATCGCCACGCTGGTCATCGAACGCGCGCCGCCGCGCAAGGAACCGACCACCTGGCGCACGCTGTTCGCCGGCATCACCTTCATCTTCCAGCGGCGCCTGCTGCTGGGCACCTTGTCGCTGGACCTGTTCGCCGTGCTGCTGGGCGGAGCCACGGCCTTGCTACCCATCTTCGCCAAGGACATCCTCAACGCCGGTCCCTGGGCGCTGGGCGCGCTGCGCGCCGCCCCCGCCTGCGGCGCCGCACTGATGTCATTGACGCTGGCGCGCCTGAGCCTGGGCGAGCACGTGGGCCGGCTGCTGTTCGGCGCGTTGATCCTGTTCGGACTGGCTACCACGGTGTTCGGCCTGTCGACCTCGATCCCGTTGTCCATCGGCGCGCTGGTGGTGCTGGGCGCGGCGGATGCGGTCAGCGTGGTGGTGCGTTCGTCCCTGGTGCAGCTGAATACGCCCGACCATATGCTGGGCCGCGTGAGCGCGGTGAACACGCTATTCATCGGCGCCTCGAACCAGCTGGGCGAATTCGAATCCGGCGTCATGGCCGCGGCGTTCGGCGCTGTACCCGCGGTGGTGATCGGCGGGGTAGGCACCATGGCGGTGGCAGGATTGTGGATGCGGTGGTTTCCCGAACTGCGCAAGTTGAAAACCATCCACGCGTCCTGACGCGGCGCGTCCGCGCCGCGCATCGGCCAGCTCAGCGCTCCAGCCCTGCCTTCTTCGCCTGGCTGGCGATCGCGATCATCACGCCGATCCGCCGCAGCGGATCGGGCGGCAGCCAGTTCGGCCGCTCGAACGCTTCCAGGTCATCGAGCATCGGGCTGCGCCTGCCCGCGATCTGCTCGGCCAGCAGTTTGCCGTAGATGGTGCCCTTGATCACGCCCGCGCCGTTGCAACCGACCGAGGCGTACAGGCCCGGCCGCACCTGGCCCACGAAGGACGCGCCATTGCCCGTCAGCGCCGTGGATCCGCTCCAGACGTACTCGAAGTCATGCGATGCCAGTTCGGGATAGCGGCGCTGGAACGAATCGCGCAGCAACTGCGCCATGCGATCCAGGGGCTGCTCGGCTTCATAGGAATAGGCGCTGCGCACCATGAAACGGCCGCCGCGGATGCGACGCAGCGTGGTGCCCAGGCGATTGGCCGGGATGACACCCCACTGGTCGCGCTGGCCCAGCAGCGCCTGCTGCGTCGGACTCAGCACGGGCGTGACGCCAGCGTAGGTAAAGATGGTGACGAGGCGGCTGCGCAGGAAACCCAGCTTGCGCGCGAAGGCATTGTTGGCCAGGACCACGTTGTCGGCAGTGAATTCGCCGCCGCGCGTGCGCACCGTGTAGGGGCCTGCGCCGCCGACCGCCAGCACAGGATTGTTCTCCATGAGCCAGACGTTTTCAGGGAGCGTGTCGGCCAGACCTCGTATCAGCGCGGCTGGCTGCACGAAGACGTTGTTCATCGAGTGGTATCCGAACTCGTAATAGCTGGTGCCCAGTTGTTCTCGCAAGGCATCCCGATCCAATTCGGTGTACGCAACGCCCCAATCGCGGTACTGCGCCAGCGACGCGTTCAGCGTGCTGCGCCCTAGTTGCGTGGCCGCAGCGTGGTACTTGCCCGCGACATCCCAGCCGCAGTCGAATCCGCCCCGTTCCGCCAATTCCGCCAGCCAGTCCAGTCCGGACTGGTACATCGCGATCTGCTTGCGCGCGACCTGCAGCGGACTGTGGTGGCCGCTCATGCGGGTGTTGTGCGGCAGGTTGATCAGAAAGCCGGAATTGCGCCCTGCGGAGCCTTCGCCGGCTGCGGTGGCGTCCAGCACCAGGATGCGCTCCTGGGGCTGCAATTCGGCCAGCCGGCGCGCAGCCGCCAGGCCGGTGTAGCCGGCGCCGATGATCACGTGCTTGAAGCGCGCATGCGGCGGCGCAGCGGCGCGTGGCGCGCGCTTGGGCAGCATGGCGTTCCAGCCCGAGCCGCTCTGGTATTGAGGATAAGTCTGCGGTTGCCCTGATGGGTGAGACATGATGGGTTCAGTGTTGCGGTTGGCGGATCATTGGTCTGCGCGCGCCTGCAGGCTGCGCATGACTTCGTTCTGCACGATGCCCCAGATCTGCGACTTGAGCTCGATGTAGCGCGGCGAAAGCTGCGCGTCGGCGTTGCGCGGATAGGGAAGATCGTTGGAGATGTCGCAGGCGACGCGGCCCGGCCGCGCGCTCATGATGACCATGCGGTTGGACAGCAGCAGAGCCTCGTCGATGGAGTGGGTGATGAAGATGATGGTCTTGCCGCTGCGTTCGTAAATGCGGGTCAACTCTTCCTGCAGCACCTGGCGGGTCATGGCGTCCAGCGCGGCAAAGGGTTCGTCCAGCAAGATGACGTCGGGATCGTTGGCCAGCACCCGGGCGATGGACACGCGCTGGCGCATGCCGCCGGACAGGGCCTTGGGATAGGCGTCCTCGAAGCCCTTCAGCCCCACCATCTCGATGAACTTCTGCGCCGTCGCGCGACGTTCCGAAGCGGGAACGCCCTTGAGCTTCAGGCCAAAGGCCACGTTCTCGGCCACGGTTAGCCATGGGAACAAGGCGTACTGCTGGAACACCATGCCGCAGTGCGGATCCACGTCGCGCACTTCGCGGCCATTGACCACGATGCGTCCGGCGCTGGGTTTTTCGAATCCGGTGATCAGGTTGAGCAGCGTGGACTTGCCGCAACCCGACGCGCCCAACACCACCAGGAACTCGCCGCGCTTGACCTGCAGGTCCACGCCCTGCAAGGCGTGAAAGGAACCGAACGACTTGGAAATGCCTTCGATCGATATCATCGTATTGTTTGCTTCGTGGTTTATCGCGACCATGCCAACACCCTGTTTTCAATGACTCGGAAGACCACGTCGGTCACCAGCACGGTGACGCTGATGAGCGCCATGCCCAGCACCACGGTGTCGGTCTGGAAGAACTCCTTGCCGTTCATGATGAGAAAGCCCAGGCCTTCCTTCGCGGCAACCAGTTCGGCGGAAATGACGCAGGTCCACGACAGGCCCAGGATCACCTTGAAGCCGCTGAAGATCTGCGGCAGGCTGGCCGGCAGGATCACCATGCGCATCACTTGCGGACCGCTGGCGCCCAGGTTGCGAGCGGCGCGGATCAGCAGTGGGTCGATGTTGCGCGTGGCTTCGATCACGTACAACAGCGCCGGCGCGAAGGTGCCCATGAACACGATGCTGTACTTCTGCGTTTCGGTAATACCGAACCACAGCAGCGACAGCGGAATCCAGCTCATCGAGGGCAGCGGCCGCAGGAAGGACAGGATGGGGTCGAAGGCGGCACGGGCGCGCAGCGAGGTGCCCAGGAAAATTCCCAGCGGAATCGCCAGCGCCGTGGCGGCGGCAAAGCCCACCATGACCCGGCGCGCGGACGCCAGGATGTGGCCCATTAGCGCGCCTTGCTCCCACATGCCGGCCAGGCGGGCGAAGACGGACGAGGGCGGCGGCAGGAATAGCGGATCCACCCATTGCAGGCGGCAGACGCCTTCCCAGAACAGCAGCAGCACGATCACGGACACGCTGCTGATCAGCAGCAGGTCCGGACGACGCTGACGGTTTGATGCATTCATCGTTCAATTCCTGACAGAAAGAAGGGCGGGCGGCATGCGCCCGCAGGCGTATCGGTGTGGACGCCTTCGCAGTTACAGGTAGGCGGGATCAACCCAATCGCGTACAGCTGGTGCCTTGTCGATCTGTCCGTAGCGCACCATCATTTCCGCCAGCTTCTGCAAGCCATCGATGTACTTGCTGCCCGGCGCCAGCAGCGGCCCTTGTTCCGACGCGGCATACCAATCGGCGCCCTTGACCATTTCCAGCTGATCGGCAGCGGTAAGTTTGGTCAGTTCCGTCAAGGCGGCCACCGTGCTGTCCGGCTGCGCGCGCAGCTGCTCGTTGGCACGGAAATACGCCTTGAGGAAGCGCTTGACGGTTTCGGGGTGCTTGTCCAGGAATGCGCGGCGCGCAACCAGCACGTCCGGCCCCGGCGTGACGCCGTATTCCTTGTAGAGCGAGAACTGCGTATCGTCGGCCAGCATGCGCGCGCCCGGCATGGCGCGAATGGCGTTGAACTGCGGCGTCCATGCCGCTGCCGCGTCGATCTGGCCTGCCTTGAAGGCCGCCGGCATTTCCGGCGCGGGCACATTCAGCACGGTGACGTCCTTGTCCGCCTTCAGGCCCGCCTGGTCCAGCAGATTGAGCACCAGCAGGTGCGCGCTGGAGGCGAACGTGACGCCGACCTTCTTGCCCTTCAGGTCTTGCATGCTTTGCACGCCGTCGCGCACGATCAACCCTTCGACCCGGCCGAAGTTCTCAGGCACGCCGATGATGGCGAAATGGCGCGAACCCCGCGCCATCACCGCCAGCGCAGCGGGTGCGGCGGTGACCGCCATGTCGATATTGCCCGACAGCAGGGCGCTGACGCGTGCCGAGGTCGTGCCGAAAGACTCCCAGCCTACGTCCAGCCCTTCATTCTTGAAGTAGCCGGCCTGGATGGCCAGCCAGGCTGGGTAGTGGCCCAGCCACGCCGAGCCGCCATAGCGCACGGCCTGCGCTTGCGCGGCCCAGGCCCGTCCTGCCATCGGCAGCGCCAAGGCTGCGGCGCTCAGGGCGGCGCCTTGGATGAATCTGCGTCTAGTCTCCTGCATGTCCTTCTCCTTTTTGTCGTCGGGCTATCCTGCGGCGAAAAACCGGCTGCGCGCGGCGCCTCGCGAAAGCGTGGCGTCTTGCCCAGGCGTTTCCCGCCGGGTCAACAAAGCCGCATCTGCCGCCCGAGCCAGGGCAAATGCGCGCTTACCTGCGGGAAGATTTCCGTCTCCAGCGCCTTGCGGCTGATCTGCCAGAACATGTCGGCCATCTCCTCGAATTCGTCCTGCCGCGACACCTGGTGCAGCGTGCGCGCCAGGCCCGGTCCCGGCAACGGCAACACCGCCACCTGATCCAGCCACGAACGTCCCTGCAACAGGCACAGCGGCGTCATCAGCGCCCAACCCAGATTGGCCGCGATCATCGCCATGACCACGTCGCTGGTGTCGATCTCCAGGAACGGCGGCGCGGTCACGCTGCAGCGGCGCAGATGACGTTCGATCATGGCGCCGAAGTGCGAGCGGCCGCTGAAGCGGATGAAGGGCGCGGCCTGGGCCACTTGGCGCAGGTCCATGCGCGCAAACTCGTCGGCGCGCGCCGCCGGCACCACCAGCGCAAAGGGCTCGGTCAGGATGGCGCGCCGCGCCAACCCGTCCACGTCGTCCAAGGCGTCGGTGGTGACGATGATGTCGACCTGCCGGTTCAGCAGCGCCTGCGCGTGGCCGTAGGCCAGCCCGGACCACACCAGCACCTGGCTGGCGCTCTGCGTCAGCCGCTTGACGATGGCTGGACCGGTGGTCGCGGCGAAGGAATCAATCATGCCGATCCGGATGGCCGGCCGGTTCATCAGGTCCGCCTCGCGCACCTGCGAAATCAGCCGATCCACGTCATCCACGATCTGCCGCGACTGGCGGTGCAAGGTCACCCCCGCCGGCGTCAGCCGGTATGGCCTGCGCGACCGGTCCAGCACGCGCATGCCCAGCGTGCTCTCGATCTGAGAGATCGTCTGCGACACGGCCGACTGCGTGATGTTCAAGGCTTGCGCCGCCGCCGACAAACTATCGGCCGCCGCCACCGCCGCGAAGATGCGCAGCATGCGGATGTCCAGGCTGGAATCGTTTTTTAGTGCGCCCATGGTGTCTCCTATCAGTGATGCTAAGAATGCCGGAATGAGGGGTCAAAAAATACGGGCAACTTAAGCAAATCTAATAGTCGACATTAGGAAGCGTGAAACAACGATGGTTGTGGAAACGCGGACGCCCATCGGGAAGATGGGTGCACGGCCGACGCAGATGGCGCGGCGACGCTGCACCCGGAGACAGGGCGCTTTCAATGCGAGGGAAGATCCCGGGGCCGCAGGCCGCCGGGTGCGGACGGACGTGTCCTTAAACCGCCACGCGCGGATTGCTACATCAGAGCGCCGGCAGATCCGCTTTCATGCAGGGCAAGACAAAGGACGCTCACACAGCCGCAAGCCGCTCCACGGTGTCTGGATACTTCTCGACCAGGCGAATCAATAGCGCGGCCTGCGCGTTCGGCTTGGCTCGGCCTTGCTCCCAGTTTTCGAGCGTTCGGGGATTGGTCCGCAAGTAACGAGCGAACACCTGGCGAGACAAATGCAGGCGCTCGCGCAGCGCCAGCAGCTCTTCGGCGGTCACATCCGGTGCAGGCTTGAACTCTACTTCGTGGGTGCGCAAGGTGTGCTTGCCCGCGCGCGCATTCGACATCGCATCGAAACCCTCGGCGATCTCTCCGTATAGATTGCGCTTCTTCATCGTCTCGCCTCCAGTTCCGCTTTCAGCATGGCCCTGAGTGCCAGCTTTTCCTTGGCGCTCAAATCAACTGCCTCGTTCTTGTCGTACAAAGTAAACAGCCAGAACTGCAGGCCTCCATCCCACCAGTAGTAGATCACCCGCAGGCCGCCGCGCTTGCCTTTTCCTCTGCGCGGATCGCCGTAGCGCAGCTTGCCTGCAGACCGCCCGCGCCTTCGAGCACGTCTCCAGCGTCCGGGTTCTGCATCATGGTTTCCTGCAAGCCGCGAAATCCGTCGTCGTCCAGATAGTCGGACCGGTAGCGAAGAAATGCCGGCAACTCAATGAATAGGGCCTTCATGGCATGTGCACCAAATTATACGCAATTAACGTATAGAAGCAGCGCAGGTTACTGGACTATCCGGCCCGAAGTTCAACGTTCGCCGTGGGCCGCTCGCCTAAGGCAAATCGCTCTATTCTGGAGGTGTCCCCCCGCCCCGTCATGCTTGCAACTTTTCCTGAATTACCCGAGCTATCTCTTGCAGGAGGTGTCCATGGCACCTCGGCACACCGTCCGATATTGTTGATACAATAAGAATCATTATCATTTAATTGAAGCCATGCCTAAGCGCCAGCTTCACAGAGCGCGCAGCGGACATAGCCTAGGGGCATCATGGGGGAGCGGTTCTTCGGCGTGATCGCCGAGGCGTACAAGGCGTGGAACGCGGAGCTGGTCGGTTTCCTGAACCGCCAGCTCAAGCGTTCGCCCGAGGCCGCCCAGGACCTGGCGCAGGAGACCTTCGCCAAATGGCTGGCGGCGCATGACGGCGCCACGCCGCCGGAGAAGCCGCGCGCCTATCTGTACGAGATCGCCCGCAACCTGCTGCGCGACCATTGGCGCCGCGAGAGCGTGCGCGATGAACATGTGGTGGCCAGCCTGGACGACCAGGGTTTCGAGCCCACGGCAGTCGGCTTGGCTGCCCCCGCCGGCCTGCAACCCGAAGCGCGCGCCGACGCCAGCCAGCGCCTGCGATTGCTGCAGGCCGCCATCGACGAGATGCCGCCGCGCCAGCGCGAGGCCTTTCTGCTTTATCGGTATGATGAGCTCCGTTGCGAGGACATCGCCGACCACATGGGCATCAGTGTGCGAGCGGTCGAGAAGCACCTGCAACTGGCGCTGGCGCACTGCAAGCGCCGTGTCCACGGCGAAACGCCATGACCCGATCCCTACCTTTGTCCGCTGTCGAAGAGGCCGCGAGCGCATGGTTCATGCGCCGCCGGGAGCGCGCGTCCGACGCCGGCGCCGAACAAGCCTTCCAGTCCTGGCTGCAAGCTTCGGCCGAGCATCGGCGAGAGTACGAGCGGCTCGAGCTGGTGTGGGAGGACATGGCGGCGCTGCCGCGCCCGGACTCCGCGCGGGTGCACTCGCAGCCGGCCAGCCACACGCAGAACCCGTCGCGCAGCCGGCCGCAGTCCCCGCCCCGCGCGTGGTCAGCGCCGACGCGGCGCCCCGCCTTCCTGCGCTGGGGCGGTGCGCTGGCCGCGATGCTGCTGATCGCGGCCGCCGCCTACCAGTACGTGCCCATCAGCTACGAATCCGTGGTCAACGCGTCCACCCAGACCCGCAACCTGGACCTGCCCGACGGCACCCGGCTGCATGCCAACGTCGGCACCCGCGTGACCGTGCGCTACACGATGGCCGAACGCCATATCCGCGTCGAGGGCGGCGAGGTCTACATCGATGCCGCCCCCGACCGCCGGCCGCTGATCGTGGCCGCGGGCGACGCGGAACTGCGCGACATCGGCACCGAGTTCAACGTGCTGCTGCTGCCCGACGTGCTGCAGGTCGGCGTGCGCAGCGGCGAAGTCAGACTGGACGCCCAAGGCGCCAACGCGCCCGCCGCGCAGACGCTTCAGGCCGGCGACACGGTGCTGCTGTCGCGCGCCGACGCGCGGCTGTTGCGCCGCCAGCAGGTGCCCGCCAGCGAGATCGGCGCCTGGCAGGGCGGCGTGGCGGTGATGCACGACGCCACCTTGCAGCAGCTGGCCGGCTATCTGGCCCTGTACCGCGACACGCCGCTGCGCTTCGCCGACGAGCGCGCCCGGGGCTTGCGCCTGTCCGGCACGCTGGATCTGCGCCAGCCGGACGCCGTCCTGGACATGCTGCCCGGCCTGTTGCCGGTGACGGTAAGCCGACGTCCGGACGGCGCCGCGGTGATCGGCAGCCGCTGAAGACAAGAATTAAGAATTATTTTTAATTAGACAGGTTCGGGTTTTGGCGGCTGGCGCGTCTTCCCCAGTTGAAGATCCACTTCCAGACTGGGGAAAGTCCATGGCGCAACGCCATTTTCATCGTCGGCTGAGCGCCGGCCGTTACGCGCTGCTGTGCGCGCTGTCCATGAGCGCCGCGCTGGCGGTCCAGGCGCTGGCGCCATCCGCAGCCCATGCGCAAAGCGCCGTCGCGCAAAGCTTCGACCTGCCCGCCGGCAGCCTGGCCGACGCGCTGGTGGCGTTGGGCCGGCAGGCGCAGTTGCAGGTGCTGTTCAGCCCCGACGTCGTGGCCGGCCTGAACGCCCCCGCCGTATCCGGCTCCATGACCCCGCAGGTCGCGTTGAACCGCCTGCTGGCACGCAGCGGCCTGGTGGCCGTGCAGAGCGGCTCGGGCTTCGTGGTGCGGCGGCCGGCCGACGCATCCACCGGCGATGCCACCACCCTGGCGCCCGTGACGGTCACCGGCCGCGACCTCACCGTCACCGAAGGCACGGGGTCCTACACCGCCCCAGCCGTCACCATCGGCAAGAACGCGCAAAGCCTGCGCGAGATCCCGCAATCGGTCTCGGTGGTGACGCGCCAGCTGCTGGACGACCAGAACCTGACCACGCTGGATGACGCCATGCGCACCGTCACCGGCATCACGGTGGAAGCGGGCAGCATCGGCGGCAACCATGGCAACTTCTACTCACGCGGCTATGCGCTGGACACGATCCAGGTCGACGGCGTGAACACGCCGGCCAGCACCGGCAACGACCTGTCCTCGGGCTTCGGACTGGCCATCTACGACCACATCGAAGTGCTGCGCGGACCTTCCGGCCTGTACCAGGGCGCGGGCGATCCCGGCGGTACCGTGAACCTGGTACGCAAGCGCGCGCAGAAGGAATTCGCCTTCAGCGGCCAGGTCATGACGGGCTCCTGGGACCGCTATTACACCGAGGCCGACATCACCGGCCCCTTGGACAGCGATGGGCGCCTGCGCGGCCGCCTGGTGGCGTCCTATGACGACCGCAAATCCTTCGTCGACGGCGTGTACACCGAGAAGCCGCTGTTCTACGGCACCCTGAGCTTCGACCTGACGCCCGACACCGTCCTGACCGCCGGCGCCACCTACCAGCAATACAAGGGCCGCCCCTTCTTCGGCCTGCCCGGCTACACCGACGGCCGCTTGCTGGACGTGCGCCGTTCCACCAACCTGGACCCCAGCTGGAACCACATCACCGAGGAAGTCACCGAGTACTTCGCCGACGTGGACCACCGCCTGGCCAATGGCGGACGCATCAAGGTCAGCGGCATCTACCGCGAACAGGACGAGCCCAGCCGCGAGTTCGGCTGGTCCGACTGCGCAGTGGACCCGATCACCGGCGACACCTGCCTCGTCAGCTGGAAGTACCGCAGCAACTGGAAGACCTACGGCCTGGACGCCTTCGTGGCCACGCCCTTTGAAGCCTTCGGCCGCCAGCACGAGCTGACCGTGGGCGCCGACTACCGCAACGTCCACAAGAACTTCCGCTACGGCGGCGGCGACAACGCCGACACCAACCTCTACCACCCCAACAACAACATCCCCAAGCCGGACTACCAGTTCACCAACGGCAACGACAGCAAGACCGACCAGTACGGCCTGTATGCGCGCACCAATCTGCGCGTGACCGACGCGGCCACCATCATCGCTGGCGGCCGCTTCACCTGGTGGGAAAACCGCACGCAAAACCGCAACGCGTACTTCAACCAGTTCACCAACACCAGCGACAAGATCAACGGCAAGTTCACGCCCTATCTGGGCCTGGTGGTGGACCTGAACGAGCAGTTGTCGGCCTACGCCAGCTACACCAGCATCTTCACGCCGCAGACCGTCACCGACGTCAACGGCCAGCTGCTGGACCCGCGCACCGGCAAGCAGTTCGAGATCGGCCTGAAGGGCGAATTCCTGGACAAGCGCCTGAACGGCCACGCCGCGCTGTTCCGCATGGAAGACGAGAACCGCTCGATGACGGACCCGAACAATCCGCTGTTCTCCATGGCCGCAGGCAAGATGCGCAGCCAGGGCTTCGAGGCCGAAATCAGCGGCAGCCCCGCGCCAGGCTGGGACATCACCGCCGGCTACGCCTACACCACCACCAAGACCCTCAAGGGAACGGAAGAACAGAAGTCGCAACAGTACGCCTTCATCACGCCGCGCCACACCTTCAACCTGTGGACCAAGTACACCTTCGCCACCGGCACGCTGGAAGGCCTGTCGCTGGGCGCGGGCGTGCGCAGCGTCAGCAGCATGTACCGCCTGAACGGCCCGGTGAAGTTCGAGCAGCGTCCGTACACCACCGTGTCCGCGCAAGCCGGCTACCGCTTCAACAAGCACCTGGAAGGCACGCTGACGGTGAACAACCTGTTCGACAAGGTCTATTACCAGCGCGTGTGGGCCGCCTACGGTTCGAACTACTACGGCGAGCCGCGCAGCGTGATGCTGAACCTGCGGGCGACGTACTGAGGGAAAACGCCGCGCGAAACCCATCCCCGTCCCGTAACGGGCGATGGGTTTCACGCATTGCAGGACAGTTCTGTCCGCCACGTCTTTCTTGCGCCACACCCATCCTACGATCCCCGAGCAAAACGCCGATTCCGTGGCAGACTAGCCAGGGGCGCTCCATGCATTGCAGTCCGACACAATTGGCAAATTGTTGTCCGACGCGGATTGCAACGGGCGATTAGGATGGCGCCGCACAGACAGAGACAGGCGATCACAAGGCTTTCCCGCCTGAGGCCGACAAGAAGATGTCCGACACATGAAAACCATTCAGAAAACCCGCCCCCCTGGCCGTTTGCTCCGCACCGCCATGGCCGGCCTGCTGGCGTCCACCCTGGCCGCGCTGTTCAGCCCCGCCGCAACCGCCGCTGAATCCGCCGGCGCCGCGGCGCTGCCGCCCACCGCCCAGGCCGCCGCCATTGCACCGCCCGATGTGCCCACGGTGATGTATTCCATCTACCAGATCGACGGCAAGGGCGCCGATTCCTACGAAGTCGCCAACGGCAGCATCGCCACCTTCTGGTTCGGCCATGCCTTCGAACTGGGCGGCACGCGCTACTACACCGGCTTCACCTGGGACACGCGCGAACGCTACGGCAAGCCGGGCGAAGACGAGGTCGGGCCCGGCACTCAGGTCAACTTGGCCGAAGCCACGTACACGTTGACCGGCGCCACGCCCGAACGTCCCTGGAAGTTCCGCGGCATGAAGCACTCGGTCGGCGAGTTCGGCGCCTACGAAAAACCGGAAGACGTCGACACCCGCCGCAAGCCGGTGGAGTACCGCACGCCCGCCGGCAAGCTGCTGCTGGCCGTGCCCACCGAAGGCTTCGACAACGGCATCAGCTTCAGCGGCTACGCGCTGCTGGTCTTCAATCCGGCGGGTCCGGACGAAGGCGCGGGCTGGACCTATGTAGGCAGCATCAATACCGGCGAAGACAATAGCGCGGCCTGCGCCGAAGGCGACGTCATGCCTTGCGTGGCCAGCTCGGGCGAACTGGTCTTCTCCGCGCATGGCGGCAGCGACATGCCGCGCGTGACCGTCAAGCGCAGCGGCACGGAAATCGCCGGCCCGGACAAGACCCGCCAACTGGGCGCGGGCGATGCCGTCGTCTACGCCTACGACACAGCCAGCAAGAAGTACGCGGAGAAGTAAGGCCGGCATTGCTGCCAGCCGGGCGCGCAAGCCGGCTTCCCAACGGCTGCGCTGCCCGCGCGGCTTGTGCTGCTATGTGAGATTCAATCCGCCATCGGAAAGCAGGATCTCGCCGGTCAGATAATCCGACGCGGCAAGCATGGAGACCGCCTGCGCGATATCCTCCGGACTGGCCGCCCGGCGCATCGGCGCCTTGTCGCGCCACAAGGCTTGCGCCTGCGTCCAATCGGCCGTCATCGGCGTGTCCACCAGGCCCGGCGCAACCGCATTCACGCGGATATGCGGCGCCAGCGAAAGCGCGAGCAAGCGCGTCACATGGTTGAGCGCCGCCTTGGTCGCCGCATAGGGAATGGAAGCGCCTTTGGGCCGGATACCCGCGTGCGAACTCACATTGATCACGCAAGCCGGCCGGCCATGCGCCGCCGCCGCTTGCAACGCGGCCTGCGCTTCGGCCACCAGGCGAAACGGCGCCACCACGTTGACCTCATGCAATGCATGCCAGATGTCCGGCGTGGCCGCGGCCAGGTCCGCATGGGGAATGACTTGGCTGATTCCAGCGTTGTTGACCAGCACGTCCAGCCGCCCCCATGCCGCGACGGCTTCCCGGACCAGCCGGACCCGGTCGGCATCGTTCGCCAGATCCGCCTGCACGTAGACAGCATCGCCCAGCTCGCGCGCCAAGGCATGGCCGGCTTCAGCCGAACGGCGTGAATGCACGACCACCGCATAACCGTCCCGCGACAGGCGGCGGGCAATGGCCTCGCCTATGCCGGAGGTAGAGCCCGTGACCAGCGCGACGGGACGCGTAGATTGCAAATGGGACATCGAGGAATCTCTTGCTCTGGAATGCGCCGCATGTGGCGATGGGTCTACAACTTAACACCGTGATGAAAATCGCAACCTGAGAGACAAGGCCTAGGCTGCCGCGCCGCCGTCCTCGCGCGACGCGTCCAGTTCTTCGGACACCCACTCGCAGAACGCGCGCGTCAGCGGATCGTCCTCGCTGTCCCGATGCACCAGCAACGCCCATTTCGGACCGCGCACGGTCTGCTCCGTCAACGCCGCCAGCGAGCCATCGCGGCGCGAGCGGTCGGCCAGCAAGCTGCTGACCAGCGCCATGCCCAGGCCCTCGCGCGCCGCATCCAGCAACAGGCCAGGGTCGGAAAAATTCATGCCCTGGCCGCGCTGGCCCACGTCGGCGCCGCCTTGCGTTTCCCAATGGCTCCAATCCATCTCGCGTTCGCCATGCAGCGTGGCGCGCGTCTCGGCCGCCAACAGGCGAGGGTGGCAGGCTGGATACATGCGGTCCTCGACCAGCACGCGGAACGCGCAATCGGCCTGTGGGCCCAGGTCGTCGCGCAGCGCGATGTCTATGGTCTGCTTGCCCATGTCCGGCGCGGCATCGCTGGTGTACAGCCACAGGTCCGCCTCGGGATGCAGGGTGCGGAAGGCTTCCAGCCTGGGCAGCAGCCAGTGCCGCGAAAACGCCGGACTGGTGTTCACGATCAGCTGGTTCGGCTTGCGGTACTGGTCCAGCCTGCGGATGCCGGCTGCCAACTGCTGCAGCATGGCCTGCGTCGTGCCCAGCAGATCCCAGCCCGCATCCGTCAGCGACACCGCGCGGCCCTGGCGGAAAAACAGCGGCTGGCCCAGATAGTCCTCCAGGCTGCGCACCTGCTGGCTGATCGCCGACTGCGTTAGATGCAGCTCGTCAGCCGCTTTATGGAAGCTGCCCAGCCGGGCGGCCGCCTCGAAGCCGCGCAGCACGTTCAGGGGAGGCCATTGCTTGAGCATATCAATAAGCCCTGCTAATCAGAATTCCACTAAATATATCGCTAGTCCGCGCGGTCAGGCGGGAAATACACTGCAATTCAAGAGGTGCGCACCTTTGACCCAAACATAACCATTTTTTATCGATCTTCCAGAATTACAGGAGCCCGACGTGCCCACCCGCCGCCAACTCATCCAACACACCGCCACGCTCATGGGCGTCCAGGCCGCCGCCTTGCTGGGCCTGGGTCTGCTCGCCCCCGGCGCACGGGCGGCGCCAGCGCCCCGGTGGCACATGCCCGACGAAGGCGCGCCCCAGGCCCGCGCCTTCATCGCCTTCGGCGCCCAGGACGCCATCTGGGAAGACTTCACCGCCGACGTCCAGGCCGCGCTCGGCCGCATCGCCCGCGCCATCGCCGCCCACCAGCCCGTCACCGTGTTCTGCCGCGCCCGCGAACGCAGCCTGGCCGAACGCCATTGCGGCGCCGACAACGTCAGCTTCGTCGAAACCCGCCTGGACGACATCTGGATGCGCGACATCGGCGCCAACTTCGTGCTCGACGGGCGGGGCGCGGCCACCGGCGTGGACTTCAACTTCAACGGCTGGGGCAACAAGCAGCGCCACGCCGCCGACGCCAAGATCGCCGCTGAAACCACCGAGGTCACCGACACCGAATACCTGCAAAGCGAACTGATTGGCGAAGGCGGCGGCATCGAAGTCGATGGCCGCGGCACCGGCATCATGACCGAAAGCAGCTGGATCAATTCCAACCGCAACCCCGGCTGGAGCAAGGCGGAAGTCGAAGAGGAACTAAAGCGCTGCCTGGGCCTGCGCAAGATCATCTGGCTGCCCGGCATCAAGGGTAAGGACATCACCGACGCCCATGTCGATTTCTACGCCCGCTTCGCTCGGCCCGGCGTCGTCGTCGCCAACCTCGACATGGACCCCGAGTCCTACGACTACGCGCTGACCCGCAAGCACCTGGAGATCCTCCGGCGCGCAACGGATGCCGACGGCAAGCCGCTGGAAATCCACACCGTGAGCCCGCCGCTCAAGCCCCGGCGCAGCAAGTTCCTGCGCGACAACCCGGACTTCGCGGCGGGCTACATCAACTACTTCGTCATCAACGGCGCCGTCATTGCACCGGAATTCGGCGATGCGGAAGCGGACGCGAAGGCGCTCGACCTGCTGACGCGTTTGTATCCGGGGCGCAAGGTGGTGCAGCTGGATATCGACGCCATCGCGTCAGGCGGCGGCGGAATTCATTGCGTGACGAATCAGTTGCCGGTGGTCTAGGCCAGACGGAAAGCCGCGCCTCACGCGGCCGTCAAACAGGCGCCAGACGCCCCATCAACCGGGCCTGCTGCTGCAAATTCGCGGCCAGCAACGCAATCCTGTCGGCGCGCATCCGCTCGTCTATTGCCGCAATGCTGATGGCCGCGATCGGCCGGTCCAACGAATCGAAAATCGGCACGCCCACGGCAGTGACGCCCAGCGTTACCCGATTGCGTATGAATGAATAGCCGTTGCGGCGCGTTTGCGCCACGGCCGCACGCAACGTGCGCTCGTCCAGGCCCGCCTCCGTCTGCACGCGCGGCAAGATGTGCGACATCACTTCCTCGTACTCCGCCGCCGGCAGGTGCGACAGGATGGCCAGCCCGCCGGCGCCCAGACCTAACGGTCTGCGGCTGCCGATGGACAGCGTGTTCACGCGGATCGGCGAGGGCCCTTCCTCGCGCGCCTGACATACGGATTCGATGCCGCTGCGCACACTGAGATAGACCGTGTCGCCCAGCTCCTCCGCCAATTGCCGCATGCCCGGCTGGCAATGCTCGCGCAAGTCGTAAGAGGGCGCCGCGGCCAGACCCAGCTCGAACGCCAGCGGGCCCAACGCATAACCCTTGCCTGTTTCACGCTGCACAACTAACCGCTCCTGCATCAACTGCCGCAGCAGACGGTGCACCGTGGAGTGCGCCATATCGGTGGACTTGGATAACTGGGTGAGTGCCAGGCCGCGCCGGCCCGCCGTCGCAAGCAGCTTGAGCAATTGCACGGAACGTTCAAGCACGCCTGGCTCGGCAGGTCTAGCAGGCATAAGTCGTGTCCACTCAACGGAAATTCGATCAGGGAATTTTCCTCCAAATCATATAGTCGCCATAAGAAAAGAGGCATGCCTTTCTGTACAACGGACAGAAGGCGCAACGGAGACTTTCATGGATCAGTGCTTCACCCAGCAAGGCCAGCCGGCCTCGCTGACCGGAAAAACTGCATTGGTGACCGGCGGCAGCAGCGGCATAGGAGCAGCGACGGTACGTGTGCTGGCCAATGCAGGCGCGCGCGTGGCGATCGGCTACCTGAACGGCGAGGACCGCGCCCGGGAGCTTTGCGCATCGCTGCCTGGAGCCGGCCATCTCGTGTTGCGGGTGCCGCTGGACGACGCCAATGCCCAGACGCGCGCGGCCGAGGAACTGGGTACGGCGTTCGGAAGCTTGAACATACTGGTGCATTCGGCTGGCTACACACGCCGCATTCCGCACCGCGACCTGCACACCCTCACGCCGGAACTCTACAACGAGATCCTCACCGCGAATGCGGGCGGACCGTATGCGATCACGCGCAGCTTTCTACCCTGGCTGCAGCGCGCCGACGAGGCAGTCGTCGTGGCCGTTTCTTCCGTATCCGCATATACCGGCTCCGGCAGCAACATCGCCTACTGCGCCGCCAAAGCCGCCCTGGACACGACGATCCGTTCGTTGGCCCGCGCGCTCGGCCCCATCCGGTTCCTTAGCGTTTCGCCTGCCGCAGTGGATACAGGATTCGTCGAAGGCCGCAACCGTGCGGACCTGGAGAAACATGCCGCAGGCACGGCCCTGGGACGCGTCGTTTCGCCGCAGGACGTAGCCCAGGCAATTCTGGCGGCCGCAACACTGCTGAATACCAGCACCGGTGTGCGGATCGTCATCGATGGCGGCCATACGCTATGACGCAACGCGACCATACCCACGACCCGGCCCTGCACAGCTGGGTGGAAAGCGCGAATGCCGCCGGAACGGATTTTCCGATCCAAAATTTGCCTTTCGCCGCGTTCAGCTGCCACGGCGCCACCCCGCGCATCGGCGTGGGCATAGGCGATGCCATCATTGATGTCGCTGCCGCGGCGCCATTGCTGCAGGGTCTGGCGGCTCAAGCTGCGCAAGCCTGCGCCGAACCCGTGCTCAACCCCTTGATGGCGCTGGGCGGCGAGGCGCGCCGGGCGCTGAGGGCGGCGCTATCCCACTTGCTCGACGCGCGCAGGACAAGGCAGACGCTGCCGCTTTTTCCCCAACGCGATGTCCGCCTGCATACGCCGGTGCAGATCAGGGGATTCACGGACTTTTTCGCTTCGATCGATCACGCCAGCAACGCAGGCCGGCTGTTCCGGCCGGAGCAGCCCTTGCTGCCAAACTACCGCTACGTCCCGGTCGCCTACAACGGCCGCGCCAACAGCATCTTGTGCGGTGCCGACATCGAACGTCCGCGCGGACAGCTCCGCCCGCCGGGACAGGAAGCGCCCGCCTATGAAGCCTGCCAACGGCTGGACTACGAAGTGGAGCTGGGCGCATACATCGGCCAGCCATCGGCGCGCTGGCAACCGGTGCCGGTGGAGCAGGCCTGGGAACATATCTTCGGCTTCTCGCTGCTGAACGACTGGTCCGCGCGCGACATGCAATCCTGGGAATATCAGCCGCTCGGCCCCTTCCTGGCCAAGAGCTTCGCCACCAGTGTCGCGCCCTGGATCGTTACACCGGAAGCGTTGGCGCCTTTCCGCATTCCCGCCCGCGTTCGCAGCGCGGATGAGCCAGCGCCGCTGCCCCATCTGCACGGCGCGGCAGACCAGGCGCTAGGCGCGCTGGACATCACCATGGAACTGCAGCTGCGAAGCGAGGCAATGGCACGGCAAGGCATCGCGCCGGTCACGCTTTCGCGCGGCAATACCGCAGACCTTTACTGGACCTATGCACAGATGGTGGCGCACCACACCAGCAATGGCAGCACCCTGGACGCGGGCGACCTACTGGGTTCCGGCACCGTCTCGGGTTCGCTGGCCAGCAGCTGGGGCAGTCTGCTGGAACTGACCCACGGCGGCAAGGAGCCCATCAGACTGCCCAATGGCGAGACCAGGAGCTTTCTGGCGGACGGGGACGAGGTCATCCTGCGCGGCTACTGCGAACGACCAGGATGTGCCCGCATAGGCTTTGGCGAGTGCACGGCCCGCATTCTGCCGGCACGGGAGGTGCGAACATGATCGTTGAACAACGCACCTACACCACCCACCCTGGCAAATGGCGGGACTACCTGGCCTTGTACGAGGCCGAAGGGCTGGCCGTGCAGCGCCGCATACTCGGACGCATGGTCGGCTATTACTACAGCGAAGCAGGCGCCTTGAACCAGATCGTGCACCTGTGGGCCTATCAAGACCTGCAAGAGCGCGAAACAAGACGAGCCCGGCTTGCGGCCGATCCGCAATGGCAGGCCTACGTACAGCGCATGCTTCCGCTGCTGCAGCACCAGGAGTCCAAGCTGCTCAAGCCGGCGCCCTTTTTCACCCATTCCTGGCACGACGATGCGAGTCAATCATGAATGCAACGAAGATTGAAGCCTTGCAGTACCAGAGCGGCTTTGGCAACCGCTTCGAATCGGAAGCCGTCGCGGGCGCGCTGCCGGTTGGCCGAAACTCACCGCAGCGGGTCGCGCATGGACTGTATGCGGAGCTGTTGTCCGGCTCGGCCTTCACCATGCCGCGCGACCTCAATCTGCGTACCTGGATGTACCGCATACGCCCGGCGGCCATGCATGGCCGATTCGCGGAAATGCCCGTGCCGCGCTGGCAGACGGGTCCTTTCACCGACGCGCCCACGCCCGCCAACCGGCTGCGCTGGAATCCCTGGGCAGAACCGGATGCGCCCACGGACTTCATCGATGGCGTGGTAACGGCGGCCGGCAACGGCGACGCGCATGCACAGGTGGGCGTCGCCGCGCATGTGTACGTGGCCAATCAATCCATGCGCAGGCGCTACCTCATGAACTCCGACGGCGAAATGCTGTTGGTGCCCCAGTCCGGACGGCTGCGCTTGCATACCGAACTGGGCAGGCTCGATATCGCCCCCGGCGAGATCGCCCTGGTTCCGCGCGGCATGCGCTTTCGCGTAGAGCTACTGGACGTGTTGGCACGCGGCTATCTGTGCGAAAACTACGGCAGTCCCTTCCGCCTGCCCGAACTGGGGCCGATAGGCTCCAACGGCCTGGCGAACGCGCGTGATTTCCTGGCGCCGGTCGCGGCCTATGAGGAAGACGACGGCCCGGTCCAATTGGTCAACAAGTTCCTCGGCCGCTTCTGGCAATGCCAGCAAGACCATACGCCGCTGGACGTGGTCGCGTGGCACGGCAACCTCGTGCCCTACAAGTACGATCTGGCGCACTTCATGGCCATCGGCTCGATCAGCTTCGATCATCCCGATCCGTCCATCTACACCGTCCTCACCTCCAACACCGACACTCCCGGCGTGGCCAACTGCGACTTCGTCATCTTCCCGCCGCGCTGGCTGGTGGCCGAGGATACGTTCCGTCCGCCATGGTTTCACCGCAACGTCATGAGCGAACTGATGGGGCTGGTGCGAGGCGTCTACGACGCCAAGGCCGAAGGCTTCGTGCCGGGCGGCATCAGCCTGCACAACTGCATGCTGCCGCACGGCCCCGACGCGGCCACATTCGAAAAGGCCAGCCAGGCCGATCTCGCGCCGCATGCGCTGAAAGACACCCTGGCCTTCATGTTCGAGAGCCGTCACGCATTTCGCCCCACCGCGCAGGCGCTGGCGGCGCCCAACCTGCAGCCGGACTACGACGATGTTTGGAAAGGCTTCAGCCGCCATTTCGAGCGGCGCTAAACCACAGATGGAGACAACGCCATGACCAACACAAAACGCCGCCAGTTGATACAGATCGGCCTCTGCGCGCCCGCGCTGGCCTGGCTGCCCCAGGGATTTGCCGAAGACGCTTATCCGGCCCGGCCGGTCCGGCTGATCCACGGCTTTGGCGCGGGCGGTAACGCCGACGTCGTTGCCCGTCTGGTCGGCAAGCAATTGACACAGTCCCTGGGCCAGCCAGTCGTCGTGGAAATCAAGAGCGGCGCTGGCGGGCGCATCGCCAGCGATGCGGTCGCCAAGGCCAAGCCGGATGGCTACACCCTGATCATGCTGACCGGCGCGCATACGGTCTCCGCGGCGGTCTCCAGGGAGCTGTCCTACGATCCGGTCAAGGACTTCAGCTTCCTGTCCACCGTGTCCAAGTTTCCGTTCGTGATCGCGGTAAGGGCGGATCATCCCGCCAGGACGCTGGCCGATCTGCTCGCCATGGCCGCCAAGGCTCCCGCCAAGATCACGTTCACGTCCGTAGGCGTGGGATCCACCCAGCACATGACCGGCGAACTGCTGGCCACCGAGGGCAAGGTGGAGTTGCTGCACATACCGTATCGAGGCGGCGGCGCCCCCGTCGAGGCTGTGCTGTCCGGCGATGTCGACATCCTGGTGGATACCTTGACCGTGGCAACGCCGCAGCTGAAGGCGGGCAAGCTCAGAGCCCTGGCCGTCACCAGCGCCATACCCTGGCCGCAGGCTCCGGATATCGCTCCAGTCGCGCAAACCCTGCCGGGCTTCGAAGTGCTGTCATGGTTGGGCATTGCAGGCCCCCCGGGCCTGCCCGAAAACATCGCGGCAACCTTGAATTCCGCCATCGGCAAAGCCCTGGAAGAGGGCGAAGTGAAGCAAACGCTCGCCACCCTGGGAAGCCAGCCCGCGCCCAGCAGCCCGGCCGCCATGCGCGACATGGTCGCCAGCGAGATCGTGCGGTGGAAGCAAGTCGTCAAGGCGGCGGGGATTCCGCCTTTGTAGCGCGGTCCGCACCGGCCAGAATCCGTTCACGACGCGATGGAGGCAGGAGAACATGGGGGTCATGACTGCCGTGATACAGTCAGCCGTCATTCCTGTCGCACCTATCACGTCGCCACGCATCGGTCCCCGGCCGGCAGGCCGACCCGCAAGGCGCGCATGGCAAACCCTTTGCGGAGCGGAGCATGAACACCCAGACCCCGGCCATCATTCCGGCGCGTACCGCCTTGCTGGTCATGCACTACCAGACCGACATCATGGAACTGTTTCCGTCGGTCGCCCCCGCCTTGCTCAGCAACACGCGGCAACTGTGCGACGCCGCGCGGCGCGCCGGCGTCAGCGTCTATTTCGCCAAGATCCATTTCAGCCCTGGCTATCCTGAAGTCAGCCCCTTGAACAAGAACGGGCAGGGCATCAAACAGCTGGGCCGCTTCGTCCACGACCGCATCTCGCCGGAACTCGACCGCCGCGAAGACGAGCCCATCATCATCGCCCACCGCGCCAGCGTGTTCTTCGGCACCGACCTGCAAGTGCGGCTTTCCGCGCAGAGCATAGACACGCTGATCATGGCCGGCGTCGCGTCCACCGGCGTGATGCTGTCATCGATTGCGCATGCCAGCGACGCGGACTACCGCCTGCTGACGGTCAAGGACTGCTGCTACGACCCGGACCCGATCGTGCATGAGCATTTGTTTGCGACGGCGTTTGAATCGCGCACCACCGTGCTGTCGCTGGACGATGCCTTGTCCTTGCTGGGCTAGCGGACTGCTGGAAGAATACCTGCCTCCATGACCCCGACGGGTTCCCCCTCGCTGCCCATCATGTCTTTCCAAACGATTCCTGCAGAACCTTACGCACCGCGCCGCATGGCGTTCATCGAACAATGGCGCGAAGACGGCCTGGCCATCAAGGCCTACGCGATACAACGCAATCCCGATCCAGCCGTTGCGCTGCTGTCCGCTGAAGTGGCCGCAGCCGCGCGCAAGACCGCAATGGCCGCGTTGCGAGACGCCGCCAGCGATCCGCGCGCCACGGGCTTGGGCTTCTGCATCGTGCACGTGGGCGAAGAAGCGGTCTGGCTGCTGGCTGACTGGTGGATATCCGGCGGCATCCTGTGCCAACAGATGTACTCCGCGCCGCTGGATCGGCCCGAACAGTTTCAACCCGTGCAGGGACCGTTCATTGCCTGCGTGTGGGAGCTGGAAGTGACCGCGCATGAGCGCGGCGCGTGGATGCGGCATGCGCTGCGAGAGACGCCGGATATCAACGCGTATTTGGCGGACGTGCTGCCTGCGGGCAGCTATTGAGACTGCCTCAAGCAGCGCGGCGCTTACTTCCTGAGATAGGACTTCTTTCCGCTATCGGTATAGCAGAACGTTCCGCCCCGCGGCCCGGTGCAGTATTGGCCATCACGGCAGCTGCATGCGCCATTCGAGCCGGAAGCCGAGGGCTTGGAAACAAGTGGCTGTGCGCTGGAATCCGGACTTGAGCACACGCGCTTGGATGCGCTGATCGAACCGTCGCGGCACAAAAACTGTTCTCCGACGCAACGCTCCACGCCACCCTTCTTTCCTGAGCAGGGATAGTTCGCCGCATGGGCCGTCGCGGCAAACAGCAAGGCTGCCAACAACAGACCAAGACGCATCGTCATTTCCATTGCAAGTAGGCAAGAACAGCGGCGGGAGCGGACCGCGATCAGCCCGTGCAACGGCCTTCGGCCGCCAGGTTCACTTCGGACTTGGAGATCACCCGCTGACCTTCCTCTTCCGTTACCTGCTCCACGCCGGCGCCACCCACAAATACGCCCATTTTGATGAATTGGCGCACGAAGTAATTCTTGCCCGCCTCCATCATCACCATCAGGTCGTTCGGCGAAAACTCCGATTCGGTGGAGACTTTGTGCTGCTCGTTGCCGGCCACCTGCGTGTAGAAGAACACGCGGTCGGCGGTTTCACCCAGGCACTTGCCGTTGACGTACACGTCCTTCTTCAGCGCCTTGCCCACGAAGCTATCCCGGTAGACATACAGGCCGGACTTTCCTTCGTCCGGCGCCGGGAACGATTTGGCCTGCTTGTTTTGTTCCGCTGGCGCCATCGGCACATTGGCGCATCCCGCGACCGTCATCACGCAAGCGGCAGCGGCCGCCAACTTCAACATCTTTTTATTCATGTGATTCGTCTTCTTCAGCTTAGTTATCTGCCGCTTCCTGCCCTCCGCAGGGGAACGGGTAAATGTATCCAAGAGATTCTAATAATGTCACATGAATACCAAATAAGCTATCTGACAGTAGGAAATGCTGCTGTTCCGGGATTAGAAATGGCAGACTATGACTCCCCGGCGACATCGCAGCCTGACATCTCCTCGTCCATGAACAAAACCGAAGGCGCTACCTTCCTGATGGCGTATGACAAGGGCAACTCGCACTTCAGCGATCTGCACTTCCACGACTGCACCTTCGACAACGGCGCCCTTTCCATGGTCAAGGCCCCACAGCGCATGTCGCGCGTGCAGAACGTGCGCGTTTCCAAATGCCGCGCCGTCAACTCGATGATCCACCCCTGCATGTTTGAAGACGTGCTGATCGAGGACTTGTCCACCAACCCCATCCTGCTGGTGTGGGCCTCGTTCTTTCGCCGGGTCAAACTGGCGGGCAAGATCGGCAAGCTCAATCTCAACCTGACGCCCACCGCGTTCTTCAAGGACGAGCGCATCCTCGATCAGTTCGCAACCGCGCGCGCCGCCTTCTACGCCGAGACGGATTGGGCCTTGGATATCAGCGAAGCCAAGCTGTTGGGCCTGCGCTGCGAAGGCGTGCCGCTGCACCTGATCCGGCGCGATCCGCAGACGCAGGTCATCGTGGACAAGCAGGGGCGGTATCCGGGGTATGAGGCGCTGGGAGCGGATTTCGTCCAAGCGTTTCCGGGCATCGCCAGCACGCTGCATGGCTTTGATAGCTCGCCCACCCAGTCCATGCTGCTGACCGCCTCGCTGGCCGCGCCCAAGGCGCGACGGGACGAGGAAAAGGGCGCGATCGCGGAACTCAGGACCTTGGGGTTCGTGGAAGAAAGTTCGGCGTAGTTCTGCGCGCAAGCCCGCCGGTGTGGGCGCTACCGAAAATACGGCGCAAGCCAGAACCACGCCGCAAGACTTATCCCCAGCCATAGCGCCACGATCATCACCGCGCCCGCCAGGCTGCGCGGCTTCTCCCTTTGCGACTGCATCCAGGCGTCCGCCTGGCCTCTGCATTCCTGCAGCACATCGGGCGGCAGCAATTTGATGGCCAGCCAGATCAGGCCGGGCAACAACAGCACGTCGTCGACGTAACCCAGCACGGGGATGAAGTCGGGGATCAGGTCGATGGGGCTGAGCGCGTATGCCACCACGAACAGGCCCAGCGCCTTGGCGTACCAGGGCGTGCGGGCGTGCTTGCCGGCAAACCATAGCGTCAGGCCGTCGCGCTTGATGCGCTTGGCCCGGGCTTTCAGGCGGTCGCTGAGGGTCATGCGAGGGAGCGGGGTCTCGTGCCGAATAGCCGTGAATGGCCGTAGTCTGACACACCTTTTCCGCTCATACGGTGCGCTGCTTCAGGGCTTGCGGTCGATGACAATCCGATTGCCATCCCGGCTGCACGTCAAGGTATCCCGATACGCCGTGCACAGCTTGTCCACCAGCGCGGACCAGCAGGCGCCGCTGACCGGTTGAGAGATCACCACGGTCTCGGCTCCTCCCTTCAACAGGATATCGGCGCTGGAGTTCCGGCGTAACCCTTCGGCGATGGAACCGAGTGTGCGAGGCGCCCCTGAGAATTCTTCCGCGTTGGCGGGGAACCTGTTGTTCAACTGCCAGTAAAGCCCTCCCACCAAGGCGATGGAGAGAAGTATCAAGAACACGCCGGCAGGCCCTTTCAAACCATATTTGTCGATGGTCGTTTCCACCTCATGCTTGGTGTTTGGCGTAGGGGAGGGTCTGGGTCGAAGCAACAAGTAGATCCCCAGCACGAACAAGATCAGGGCCACCACGACGGCAACAAGCAGCACGGCCCAATCCAATCCGGGAAGCTCTCGCATGCAGGTGAGATCCATGGCCGATCACCTCTTCGCATCAGAGAAGAAAAGCACCAGCAATTGCGACGCTTGCTTGTAGTCCATCAGCACATAGCCTCGCCCGATCTCAAACTGAAAGCCTTCCGTCCACGTCACCGAAAGCGGCGGCCTTTTTCCTTGGAATACTTCCGCTATGACGTTGCTGTATTTCCTGGAGAAAACAACGATCTCGTTGTCGATCTGTTTGACGGGCAACTCCGCGATGACGACGGCCTGTCGAAACAGGCTGCCTCGCGCCAGGACCGGCAGGGCGCTCTCTATGAAACTGCTCTCGCTCAAGGCCGACGTGTCTCCCGACTGCGCAAACGCCAGATAGCGGGGGAAGATCTGCGCCGCGGATTGCAGCTGCGCTTGGTACGCGTCCTGTCCAAGGATGGAAGTAAGAACCGCCGGATTGGCCCCGATACCCGAGAAACCGTATTCGCACTTGCGTCCGCCGGCATAGCGCTGGACGGTGCAGGTCCCGTTGACGCTATAGGCCTCGTATTGCCCGGATGAGAAGCGGCATTCGCAGTATTTCGCCGGCGCAAGCGGCGCGGTGGTTGGAACGTTCTGGCCGGTGCCTTGCGCTTGGGCTGTGGCGCCCAGCGCGATGAACGAAGCTCCAATGGCAGCCAGAGCATGCTGGATGAATCGAGAGTGTGGCATGGGTACACCTCGCTTTATTCAACCACCTGAACGGGATAGTGAAGCTTGCCGCACATTTAATAACGATCCCGCGCGGTCTGAACGAGGATTAATCCATCAGGAGAGATCCAAAATGGGCTCTGCCGGTGGAGCGGGTGACGATGAAGTCTCCATCCCCTTTGGCTTTCCCGAACCCATCATGCCATAATTGATAACGATTCCCATTTATTCACAGCACAAGCCGTGGACTCAACGCGTGACACCTGCTTTTCCACCATCTACAAGAGCGACCATCCCTGGCTGGAGCGCCGCCTCCAGAACGGCCTGCGCAATCGCGAGGATGCCGAGGATGTCGCAGGCGAAACCTTCACCCAGTTGCTCTGCCTTCCTGCGCTGGAGCAATTGAATGAACCCCGCGCGATGCTCATCACCATCGCGCGGCGCATCACATGGCGGCTGTGGCGCCGGCGTGAACTCGAGCAAGCGTGGCTGGAGATGCTGCGCCTGCAGCCGGAACCCCTGGAGCCCTCGGCCGAAGAGCGGGTACAGACCCTGCAGTCCTTGCAGGCGCTCGACACGGCGCTGGACGGTCTTTCTTCCAAGGCCAGGATGGCTTTTCTCTACAGCCAGCTCGACGGCATGACGCATGTGGAAATCGCCGCACGGCTGAAGGTTTCTCCCACCATGGTGCGCAAGTACATCGTCCAGGCCCTGCGCCGCTGCTGCGAGGTGTTTGGCGTATGACGCCCCTGGATATACGCAGCCGCGAAGCGGCTATCGAATGGCAGGTCTGTCTGTCCAGCGGTCAGGCCAGCGATGCCGACCGCAAGGCCTTCGACCGGTGGTTGGCCGAAAGCCCGAGCCACGGCGCGGCCTGGCAGCGGCTGAACTCGGCATTGGACGGCACGCTGCATCGCCTGCGGCCCGGACTGCTGGCCGACGGCAACCCGCTGCGGCGTTCGCTGGTCGGGCCGCAACTCGCGCAGCGCCGCAGGCTGGGCAAGCTCGTCCTGGCGGGCGGGACCGTGCTGCTCGGCGCCGGTGTCGCGGACCGCTATGTGCCGCTGCGGCATCTGACGGCGGGCTATGTGACCCACACCGGTGAACGCCGGCGCGTGGCCTTGCCTGACGGCAACATGATGGAACTGGACGCGCGCAGCGCCGCAACGCTGGACGGGCAGCACGGCGTACACGTGTCTTCTGGTGCCGCCATCTTTGAGGTGGCGGCAGGCCAGGGGCTGCAAGTACGTCTGCCCCATGGCGAAGTCCGCCTCGCCCAAGGCCGCGCCATGGTGCGCTGCGCGTCCGAACGCAGCTTCTGCCTGGCACTGAGCGGAGCGGCGGAGGTCTCCACACTTGCAGGTATCCGCCGGCAATTGGCGCCTGGCCAGAGCGTCTGGTTCGACGCGCAGCAGATCGATGCGGTGCAGGACAACCAAGAGTACGCCGCCGCCTGGAGCAACGGCGAGCTTGAAGTCCATGACGAACCCTTGCAGACCGTGGTCGATGCCCTGGCCCGGTATCGACCGGGTTGGCTGCGGGCCTCACCCCAGGCGTCCCGCCTGCGCGTCACCGGCCTGTTCCCGCTGGACGATAGCGACCGCGCCCTGGCGGCGCTCACGCATACCCTGCCCATCCGGCTGCAACGGCTGAGCAGTTGGTACGTCATGATCGACCTCGCCTGAAAATTTTTTCTGCGCCAGGTGTTTTTTTGCCGGCGCCGATGCACATACATGGAACGCGTGCTCACGCATCCACGGAGTGTTCCATGCTTTCCCTCAGGTTTCCGGCTGCCTGCGTCATCGCAGCCGCCGCCAGCACCGCCCATGCCCAGGCGCTGCGCCAGTATGATTTGCCCGCGGGCCAGCTGGATGTCGCGCTGACACAGATCGCGCGCATCGCGGGCGCGGTCATCTCGTTTCGCGCCGAACTGGTAGCAGGCAAATCCGCGCCGGCCATCTCCGGCCGGTTGACCGTCGACGAAGCCACCGCGCGCGCGCTGACCGGAAGCGGGCTGGAACTCCGGCGTACACCGGACGGCAGCCTGACCGTGGCGCCATCAGGCACCACGACACTCTCGCCGGTGACCGTCGAGGCGGCCACGCTGGGTGTGACCGAGGGCACGCATTCATACACCACGCCGGTGATGGCCACGGCCACCAAGTTCGCGCTTTCGCCGCGCGAGACGCCGCAATCGGTCAGCGTGGTGACCCGCCAGCAGATCGAGGACCGAGGCTTCCAGTCGCTGGACGATGTGGCCCGCGACACCACCGGCCTGACCACGCGCCAGATTGGCGGCGGCGAGCGCACGCAGTTCTTCTCACGCGGATTCGAGATCAGTTCGTTCCTGGCCGACGGCGTGCCGCTGGCCTACGACTACGACACCCAGGGCGTGGCGACGCTGGCCATGTACGATCACATCGAAGTGCTACGCGGCGCGGCCGGCATGATGACCGGCGCAGGCAATCCCTCGGGCACCATCAATCTGGTGCGCAAGCGCGCGACGGCGGTGCCGCAGTTTTCGGTGACCGCCAGCGCCGGCAGCTGGGACAACTATCGCGGCGAAGTCGACGGGTCGGGCGCATTGAACGAAAGCGGCACCCTGCGCGCACGCGGCGTCGTGGCCTATCAGGACTCGGATACCTTCAAGAAAGCCTACGAGCATCAGCGCCAGCTCTATTACGGCACCATCGAAGCCGACCTCACGGCAAACACCACGCTCAGCATCGGCGGCTACTACAACCGCGAAGACAATCCCGGCGCGGATTGGAACGGCCTGCCGACCCGCCGCGATGGCAGCTTCTACGACTTCAAGCGGTCGACCCGCCTGTCGCCGGATTGGGCCTATTGGAACAAGGAAAACACCAGCTTCTTCGCCGAACTCGATCATCGCTTCGACAACGGCTGGTCCGGCAAGCTGACTGCCCGCACGCTGCGCGCCAGGATGAACATGCTGGGCAGCTACCTCTATCCCCTGGAGAACTCGACGTTCTTCGGACAAGGCTTGGGCCAGTACAACTACGACAAGACCCAGTACAGCGTCGACGGCTACCTGAGCGGCCCGTTCACGCTGCTGGGGCGCACGCATGAACTGGTGCTGGGCGGCAGCTTCATGAAGAACAAGGACGACGACGGTCCTGGCGGATGGCCGCTAGGCTATGACATGACGGTCGATCCCGAACACTGGGACTCCAGCGCCGTCGAAAAGCCCGCATTCATCTACCCCTGGTCGCGCAAAGGATTCCAGCGTCAGATGAGCGGCTATGCCACTACCCGCCTGAGCCTCGCGGACCCGCTGACGCTGATGCTGGGCGCCAGGCTGGACTGGTATGAATACGACATGACGCTGAAGTCCGGCGACTACGTCAGCCCGCCCGCGGCCTACAAGGTCAACCACGAACTGACACCGTACGCGGGCCTGATCTACGACCTGGACCGCCACCATTCCGTCTACACCAGCTGGACCAGCGTTTTCCAGCCGCAAAACTACCAATCAGCCAGCGGCGCACCGCTGGATCCCGTCATCGGCACCAATCTGGAAGCAGGGATCAAGGGCGAGTACTTCGACGGCCGCCTCAACGCCAGCGCGGCGGTATTCCAGATCCGCCAACGCAACCGTCCGGTCGCCCTGACCACGTCCGCGTGCGGCCCAGGGGTGATCGAATGCTATGCGCCATCCGGCAAGGTGGAAAGCCGAGGCGTCGAATTCGAAGTGGCAGGCGCAATCACGCCGGGCTGGCAGGTGTCCGCCGGCTATACCTACAACCAATCCAAGTATCTGGAGGATTCGGGCAACCTCCGGGCTGGCGCAGCGTATGACACGCAAACCCCGCGCCATCTGTTCAAGCTCTCGACCATGTACACCTTGCCTGGCTCCTTGAATGCCTGGCGTGTGGGCGGGGCGATGCGCGTGCAAAGCGCGATCAGCTTGCCCGCCTACAACGTGCGCCAACCCGGCTACAGCATATGGGATGCCGTGGTGGCTTATCGGGCCAGCCCGAATCTGGATCTGCGGCTGAACGTCTACAACCTGTTCGACAAGTACTACTACCAAGCGATTGGCAGCAACCAGGACAACAACCACTTCGGCGCGCCGCGGTCGTTTTTGTTGACGGCGAAGTACACGTTTTAAGGTTGGGGCGTGGCTGGGAGAATCGTTCGTAGAAAGAATTTCGGACTACACTTTCCGGGGCAATTTCACAGCCTGACACCTTGCCTCGGACTCTCTGCCTGCCCGGCCTTGACCCACGGCATCCGGCTTGAAGAACACGACAACTGCGAGACGACACATGCGTGCTTTAAAAGCGGCTTTCCTGCTGGCGATACTGTACCTCGGCGTCGCTGTCTCGGCGCAGGCCGAACAAGGTTGCCCGGACGGCTTTATGCCCAACGCCGCCGGCACGCCGGGCCAGCAGTGCGTGCCGATCCCAGGCCTGTCGCGGCCACAAGGCGGCACCGGCGCGCAAACCGCGCCTGACCAACCGCGCTGGACCACCCGCTGGGGCGCAATCGCATACGACCCGCCCTCGGGCTCCGTCGGCATCGCCGCCGACAAGACCAGCAAGGTCAAGGCCGAACAGGCCGCGCTGGAGCATTGCGCGTCCAAGGGCGGCAAGGGTTGCAAGACCAACATCACCTACTACAACCAATGCGTGGCGGTGGTGTACGGCCCTTCCCCCAAAGGCGAGGGCGTCTTGATGAATTCCGCCAGCGCCGAGACCAAGGAACAGGCAGAAGCATTGGGCATGGAAACCTGCAATAAAGCCACGCAGACCTCCTGCAAGACCTTCTATACGGGCTGCAGCTACCCGGTGCGGTTTCAATAACGCGCGGGCTTCAACTACCGACCCATGACGTGACACGGGATGACCACGGGCCTGCGCAGCTGACGGCACTCGCGATACTGAAACACGCTGCACAGAGTAGACTGGCCGCCTGTCCATCTGTATCGAGTCCTACTCCATGCTAGTCAAAGCCCTACGTGTCGGCCTGGGTCAAATCATCGTGCTGGGCGACGCGCTCACGCGGCCCCGCCCGCAACAGCGCTCCGCGCAAGGCCAGGCCACGGTCAACACCGAAGCGGCCAAGCTGTCGCTCTACCAATTCCACGCCTGCCCGTTCTGCGTGAAGACGCGGCGCGCCATCCACAAGCTCAACGCGCCCATCGCGCTGCGCGACGCCAAGGGCGATCCCGAAGCGCGCGCGCAACTGCAGGCAGGCGGCGGCAAGGTGAAGGTGCCCTGCCTGCGCATCGACGACGCCGCGGGCACGCGCTGGATGTACGAGTCCAGCGACATCATCGCCTACCTCGAACAACGCTTCGCCAACGTAGCCTGACAAGGGTTCATGGGCATGATGCGCCTGGCTCGCCTGTTCCTCATCGCCTTGGCCACCGCGAGCACGCTGGCCGGCTGCGATGCCGCGCTGGAGCCCGCGCCGCCCGGGTCGAAACTCAACGCTGAAGCCATCGCCACGCGCGACACGCCTCCGGAGCATCAGTTCAAGGGCGTGCTGGCCGGGAAGCCCGTGCATCTGCTGATGCATAAATGCAAGGTGTACATGGTCGAGCCGGCCGAAGGTGAAAACCTGAAGTGGACGCTGGTGCTGGAAGGCGACCTGTATCCGCTGCCGACCAGCTGCATCCGTCAATCGCTGACCGAGAGCAAGGGCGTGGTGACCGCGTTCATCGGGCGGCAGGCGTTTGGGGCGGGCGGGTGTTGCACGGGGACGCCGGAGTATCGGTCCAGGGATGGGGTGAATTGGAAGCCGCGCTGAGCGCAGCGATATCAGGCCGCCAGCACCCTTTGCAGAAATCCCCGCATCAACGCAGCCACCTCGTCCAGATGCGTCTCCAACAACCAATGGCCGCCACCTTCCAATAGGTGCAGTTCAGCATCCGGCAAATCCCGCAGATAGGCACGGGCGGAAGCTTCCGGCATGTAGTGATCCTGCGGCCCCCAGACAATCAGCGTAGGCGGCTGGTGATCCCTTAGATACCGCCGGTGCTCCGCAAACCACGCGCGGTTTTGCTTCAGGCCGGCAATCAAGTCGATGGCAACCTCCTTGCGGCGCGGCGTCATCAGCGACCAATGCAGCTTCCATAGATCCGGGGAAATGCGGTCGACAACTTCCGGCCCGACATGGTTCAGGAATTCCTCCTGGAAGCTTGCTTCAGTAATGCTGTCGCCTATGGCGTGGCGCATCTCCGCGGGCGGTAGCGCCCAGGTGGCTTCGATGTCCGCATATTTGGGCCCCAGGGCGTCCTCGTAGGGAACGTCGCCATTCTGAATGATCAGCGCCGTCACCCGATGAGGCGCACGGATCGCCAGCCGCGCCCCGATGGGCGAGCCGAAGTCGTGCAGGTAGAGCGCATAGCGGTCCAGGCCCAGGGCCACGACAAAGCGATCCAGAAAGGCCGCATAGCCGTCGAAGCTGTAATCGAAGTCCTCGGGCGTGGCGCTGTAGCCGGCGCCGGGATAGTCGGGCGCGATCAGGCGCCAGCGATCGGCCAGGCGAGGCATCAGGTTACGGAACTCGTAGGAAGAACAGGGGTAGCCGTGAGGCAGCAGGAGGGCAGGCGCATCGGAAGGGCCCGCGATGCGGTAGAAGGTGTCGATGTTGTCGACCGGGATGCGGCGGTGCTCGACAGGGACGGTCATGGGAGGCTCCTTGGGTTGCGGACGGCGGGTGGGTGTAGATGGCCGTCAGTCGTCAGCAATCACAGTGCCTGGGCATGGCTCGCCCCAGGGGGAATGTCCCGAGGCAATCGCACCGGCGCCGCGCGTGACGCCGTAAGCGCCTCTGCCCACTTTTGGCTTTCCGGAATTTGGGAAAATCGTCGGGGAAGAAGACATCAGGCTACGATTTCGCAACATGCGGTTGGTCAGCCAACCTCCCGTTACGCCGTACCCCAAAGGAAAGCCGCAGATGGCAAATGACGACCGCAGCCTGATCATTCCCAGAAGAACGCCCGAATCAGCGACCATGACGGCCAACATCAAACGCGCGATGACGATCACCGCCGCCCTCAACCGCCTGACCTTCAACGACGCCGCCGAAGTCCGCGCCTTGTTCAGTGAATTGATCGGCAAGACGGTCGATGAGAGCTTCCTGTTGATACCGCCGTTCTATACGACCGGCGGCCCCGACATCAGCGTCGGGCGCAATGTCTTCGTCAATCAGAACTGCACCTTCTATGACCTGGGTGGGTTGAGCATTGCCGATGATGTGATGATCGGGCCGAACGTCAGTCTCATCACGTCTGGACATCCCATCGAAGCTTCGCGGCGGCGCGACTTCGTCACTGCGAAGCCCATTGTGATCGAGAGGAATGTCTGGATTGCGGCGGGTGCGACCGTAATTGGTGGCGTGACTGTGGGCGAGAACTCGGTGGTCGCGGCGGGTTCGGTGGTCACCAAGGATGTGCCCGCGAATTCGCTGGTGGGCGGGAATCCGGCCAGGGTGATTCGGTCGATTGCTGAATAGGGCGGGCGCGTAAGCGCCACGCCTCTGGCTGCTGAGTTTGGCTACTGGATCGACGACGGCGCGCCGTGTGTGACGTCGCCGAGATCTGCATCCACCTCGCATAAGCGCGCCTGCGCCAGCATGGCATCGGTCAAGGTGCCCAGGTGATCGCACAAGCCTTCTACTCCACCCATCAACGCCGCCACCGTCCAGGCGTCCAACGGCCGCCCGCCGGTTGCGTCGGGTTCGGATGCGCTATTGCCAACCATGCGGGCGATGGCCTCGATGGCGTGGCGGGCGCGGTCTATGTGGTGGAGATGGGAGAGGGGGACTGGGCCGAGTTCGGGGTCGGATTCGACGGACCAGGGGTTTTGGGTGAGGGGGTGGGATTGCATGACAGGCTCCAAAGACAAGTTAGACCTGCTCCCCACTTCCAAATGGGGTGGGCGGGCACATGGCAAGGTTGGAAGACCGGCGTCTTTGGAAACCGGCGTGCGCGAACGCACCCTCGCCAAGGCCCACCCATAGGGACGTGCAGAGGCGCACGGACGTGAAAATGCCGCCTGAGCGGCGGGCTGTCCGCCAAAGACATTACCGGCTTCCAAACCGGGCTACCGGTGGTGCGGTAGTAGAGCGAGTATACGGTAAGGGGGAATGCGAATTGGGCTGGGAGACAAATTCGCTACGAGAAGGCGATGTTCATATCACGGCAGAATGTCCGCTTTCGACCCGCAGCAGACGGTGAATTTTTGGTGGACAATTCGCCTTATCACCCATAGCTTTGAGCGGAGAAACTTGTGGAGCTTCATCATCAATTGGCTCAGGTTAGCGATGCCAAGACGTTTCTCGTTTTTGCTCGTGCTTTGGCGGAGTACATACCAAATGGCGAATGGGAAAATACAACGATAGAAGCCTTCCTCCACGGTGCCATTGCATGGGCTGAAGATAGTAACTTTGGAGTTGCTCAAGGGCTTCAAGCTTCCAACCTCTGGCATCAGTTCGCCACTTTCTTGTACTGCGGGAAAATCTACGAGTGAGCAGGTGACGCACGTATTCGCGTTCAGCATCATGCGCGCCGGATAGCGTGGCTGCTTTGGTTCAGTCCGCTGATCGTCCGCTACTGGCCGAAAGCAGTCATTAGCGATCGCTGGCGTGTGTCGTACAAAATAATGGTGTCAGACTACAATTTTCCGCCGGCTCGCTGAATGCTTGGTGCATGGGCGGAGCGATCCGCGCATACAAGTGCGCTCCATCACCGCTACAGCAGTTGGGCCACCGTGGTGACGTATCGGGCCAACCGTACCCCCGATAAACCACCTCAGAATGCCGTAATCATCTCTGTTGACGACGAAGCACTCGTTTTGGCGTTGATGGTGAATGACGAAATCGTGGCAATCGATTTCCCCGGGCGGACGCAGTGGGAATCAGCTCAAAATCAGACCAAATCAGCTCATTTCTTGAGCTGATTGCTGCTAAATTGAGCTGATTCAACATCTTCGGCTCTTGCCATGACCGTCCGCGAAGACATTCTTCAGTTTCTGCGCGCCCAGCAGCGCGAGAACCTGCCGTGGGTGAGTTCCAGCGAACTGGCCTACCGAACCGGCGTCAGTTGGTCCACGGTGAAGCGCCAATTGGAAAACCTGCGCAAGGCCGGATTGGTGCTGCGCGAGGGCCAGGGTCGAGCAACCCGCTACCGGATTGCGGACGAAACAACCGCATCGACACTCCCAACGACCATTGCCACGCGGCTGGCGGAGCCGGCGTCCCAGGCCGTCGGGATGATCTGGTCTGAGCGTGGTCAAGCCCTGCTGGCCCGGCTTCGGCAGCCGTTGTCGGCCCGTGCACCTGTGGGATACGAACGCGCCTTCGTGGAAAGCTATGTGCCAAACCAGAGCTTCCTATTGCCGCCTTCGTTAGCTCAAGACTTGGCCGACGAAGGCCGCATGCCAGGTCAGTCGCCAGCCGGGACTTACGCGCGTCGCGTACTGGAGCCGCTGCTGCTCGACCTGTCCTGGTCATCCTCTCGACTGGAAGGCAACCGGTATTCCTTGTTGGCCACGCAGGAACTCTTCAAGCACGGAATGGCCGGGGAAGATCTGGATGCAGTGATGCTGCTCAACCATAAGAGGGCCATCGAGTTCATGGTCGATGCGGTGCCCGCACATGGCCTGACGTCCGCCGTGATCGGCAACCTTCACGCGATCCTGCTGGAGGAACTATTGGCCAATGCCGACGGCCTGGGCCGCATCCGTCAGATCGTGGTCAACATCGGGGACACGACTTACGTGCCGCTCCAGGCGCCCTTGTTGCTGCAGGAAATGTTCGACCAGATTGTGGAGAAAGCTCGGCTTATCAAGAACCCGGTGGAAGCGGCATTCTTTCTGTGGGTGAACCTTGCATATCTTCAGCCTTTCGAAGATGGCAACAAGCGCACCAGCCGCCTGTCGGCCAACATTCCGCTGATGCTTTACAACTGCGCGCCGCTGTCCTTCCTGGACGTAGAGGTACAGGACTATGTCTACGCCATGTTGGGAGTCTATGAATACGGCGATGTGACGCTGGCGACAGAGCTGTTCGCCTGGGCCTATCGGCGCTCGATCCGCAAGTACGCCGTGCAACTGAACGCCGCGGGCGTGCCGGATCCGGTGCGATTCCGATTCCGGGAAAAACTGAACGAAGCGGTTGGCCGGGTACTACGCGAGCAGCAAACCGCCGACACCGCAACAGCGGCGCTGGGCCTATCCGAAGACGATGTTCAATTGTTCCGCCCGATACTGGCGCAAGAACTGCGCATACTGGACGTGTACAACTGCGCTCGCTATCGCTTGTCGATGGACCTAGTCCAACAATGGGTCGAGGCTGGGCGGCCGCACTGAAGTGAACCAGCGGAACAAGAGCCGCAAACATTGCGGCTCTCTAGTCCCGACACCGATAGATGTGAATCAGGGCTTACACCCCAACCACTCAGGTATTGTCTTTCACCACAGTGCTTGGCCCATTGGTCTTCACAGACGCAATCCCCGCGTCCCGAGCCGCGGCGCTCGAATACATTTCACTGCGTCCAATGGACTGCCCATTCGCCGCGCTCAACGAGAAATAAGGTGAACCGTTGGTTGCCGTCTTGCGCTGATAGCGCTCATCGATCGGCGAATTCTGCCGAACGGACGCAATGCCATCCTGAGCGCTAGCCTTGGTGGTGTACAGCTCGCTCGTCAGAATGACTTCATGATTCCCAGCTTTCAGATTGAACATGTACTGATCGCCGCTGCGCTTCAACTCGTAGTAACCGCTCATGGAAACCTCCAATATCTGGCTAGTTCAACAATGGGTCGATACTGCGATGTACACACATGAATGCCGGTTGATGATAGTCCACGTCCTGCGTTCATGGACATACCAAAGAAAAGGGCCGCTAATCGCGGCCCTCATCGTTACTGCTTAACGTATCGCTTCAATTACGCCTTGCGCACCTGCGCAATCAAGCCATCCAACTGCGCCAGCATCGTATCGATTTCCTCAGCCGTCACATTCAAGGCCGGCATGAAGCGCAGCAGGTTTCCGCGCGGCGCATTCAGCAGCAAACCATTCGGCGCCAGATTACGCGCAGCCTCAACAATGGCAGGACCATCATCCCGATCCATCACCAGCGCACGCAGCAGACCCATCCCACGCTCACCCTTCATGCCCCACTTGGCCGACAAAGCCAGCAGGCCTTCGGACAGCTGCTTGGCGCGAGCATTGACCGACTCCATAAAGCCCGGCGCAGCCAGCGCATCAAACACAGCAACGCCAACAGCAGCCATTAGCGGATTGCCGTTGTAGGTACCCCCCTGATCACCATGCGAGAACACGCAAACTTCCTGACGAGCCAACAGCGCAGCCAGCGGCACCCCGCCGCCAATACCCTTGGCCAGCGTCATGATGTCCGGCACAACATCCGATTGCTGGTACGCAAACATGGTGCCCGTACGCCCCATGCCCGTCTGCACTTCATCAACGATGAACAGCAGCTTGTGTTCATCGGCCAGCTTGCGCAGGCCTTGCATGAATTCCTTGGTGGCGGGGATGACGCCGGCTTCGCCTTGGACGGGTTCGAGCATGATGGCGACGGTCTGGTCGTCGATCAGCTTGCGCACGGATTCCAGGTCGTTGATTTCGGCCTTGGGGAAGCCTTCAACCTGCGGGGCGAACATCTTGTCCCAGCCCGGCTTGCCGGACGCGGACATGGTTGCCAGCGTGCGGCCGTGGAAGCCGTGGTTCATGGTGATGATCTTGTAGGCGCCATTCTTGTTCACCTGGCCCCATTTGCGCGCCAGCTTGATGGCGCCTTCGTTGGCTTCGCCGCCGCTATTGGCGAAGAAGACGCGGTCGAAGACCGAGGCGCCGGTGAGGCGCTCGGCCAGTTCGATGGAGGGCAGGTTGTAGAACGCCGGCGAGGGGTTCATCAGCAGCTTGGACTGGTCCAGCAGGGCCTTTTGCATTTCCGGAGCGCAGTGGCCCAGGGTGTTGACGGCCCAGCCCTGGACGAAGTCCAGGTATCGCTTGCCCGCGTGATCCTCCAGCCAGGATCCCTGGCCGCGCACGAACACGAGGTCCGGGCGGGAGGTGATCTCCATGAGGGCGTTGGTCTTGAACTGGCTGAATTCCATGGCGGTTCCTGCGGAATGAGAGAACAGGGATTAAAAGTGATTGGACGATGCCAATAGGCGAATTTAGCACCGACGGGGGGATGCTATTGTGACGTACCCCCAGCCGATCCGCCCCGGGCCGCCTCAAAAGGGCAGACAACGCGGGCGCTCTATTTTATGCAACAGGCGCGACCCCGCGCGCAGCCCTTTGTCGCTTTTTACTGACCAATCATGAAACGTATTCTTTCCAGTCTTGCCGCCGGCCTGGCGCTGGCGGCGGCCACGGCGACCGCGCATGCCGATTTTCCCGAGCGCCCCATCCGCCTGATCGTGCCGTTCCCGCCCGGGCAGGCGACCGATATCTTTGCGCGCGCGCTGGCCGAAAAATTGGGCGCGGCCGTCAAGCAGCCCATCGTGGTGGAGAACCGCGCGGGCGCGGGCAGCAATATCGGGATGGAGCAGGCGGCGCGCGCGACGCCGGACGGCTATACGCTGGTGATCGCGGGCTCTGCCGCGGCGGTGAACCAGACGTTGTACAAGACCATCAATTACAGCCTGACCAAGGATTTCGCGCCGGTGTCGGGGGTTTTCTCGGTGCCGCTGATGTTCCTGGCGACGCCGGCTTCGGGCATTACCTCGCTCAAGCAGCTGGTGACGCAGGCGCGCGCCAATCCGGGCGAGCTGGCCTATGCCAGCGCGGGTATCGGCGGCACGCAGCATTTGTCGGCCGAGATGTTCAAGGCGGCGGCGAACATCGACATCCGCCACATTCCGTACAAGGGCAGCGGCCCGGCGCAGGCGGATTTCCTGGGGCATCAGGTGCCGTTGATGGTGGACTCGGTGACTGCTGGTCTGCCGCATGTGCAGAGCAAGAAGGCGGTGGCGCTGGCGGTGACGACGGCCAAGCGCCTGCCGCAGCTGCCGGACGTGCCGACCGTGGCGGAATCGGGGTATCCGGGTTTCGAGGCCATCGGCTGGGCGGCGGTGCTGGCGCCGCGCGACACGCCGGCCGAGGTGACGGGCTATCTGAGCAAGCAGATCGGCCAGGTGCTGAATTCGCCGGACATGCAGAAGTTCTTCCGCGACCGCGGTGCAGAGCCGATGCCGCTGACGCCTGAGGCGACCGGCACTTTCATTGCCGGCGAAGTGAAGAAGTGGGGCGAGGCGGTGAAGCAGTCCGGCGCTCAGGTCGACTGACGGACGCGCAAGACGTCATGACCCCAGCAAACCGCCCCGCATCGCCGGGGCGGTTTGCATGAGGGGCTGAGGTAAAGCTATGGCGGCTTAGGCCGGATCACCCGGCTGGCCCGGCCGTCCGGGCTCGCCAGGCTGCCTGGGCTTTTCTGCGGGCTGTCCGGGGTTGCCGGGCACTTCCGGCGGCATGCGGCCCGGATCAGTATCATCGGGGCCGGGCTGGCCCGGCACCTGGCCGGGAGCCTGCTTTTCGGGCGCATCGCCCGGCTCCTGTCCGGGACGCTGGGACGGATCGATGCCGGTCTGGTTGGCGGGATCGCCGGGCTTCTGGTTCGTGTTCATGGATGTCTCCTGAAGATTCACGTGTAGCGCTCACGCGCAGCGGCACGCGTATCGTGCAAGTCCACGATAGAAGCCAGGTTCGCGCTCGCCCAGATCACGCAGGACGACTTTATCTAGTACTTTCTTCTTATCTCTTGCTCAACCAGGAGCCGGAATGAAGAAGACTGCCACGGCGTTCACCACGGAACGCCGCCATCTGCTGGAAATCATCGACGGCCTGATCGAAGGCATCATCCTGCTGGACCAGGACCGGCGCATCGTCTGGGCCAACGACACTGCGTTGGCCATGCATGGCGTGACGGATCTGGCCGCGCTGGGCGGCACCGCTGCCGGCTACCGCAAGGCGTTTTCGCTGCGCTATCGCAATCACCGCGCGCTGCGCGCGGCGCAGTATCCGCTGGACCGCGCGCTGGCGGGCGAGACCTACAAGGACGTGGTGGTGGAAGTGACCAGCCGCCGCGATCCGGACTTCAGCCGCATGCATCAGGTACGAAATCTGGAGCTGCGCGATGCGCAGGGCGCTGCCGAAGGCATGGTGCTGGTGCTGCTGGACGTGACCGAACGCTATAGCGCGGAAGAGCGTTTCGAACGCACCTTCAACGCCAACCCCGCGCCGGCCGTGATCTGCTCGCTGGCGGATCTGCGGCACATCAAGGTCAATGACGGTTTTCTGGCGATGACGGGCTACACGCGCGAACAGGTGCTGGGCAAGACGCTGCGCCAGCTGGACGTGCTGGGCGATACGCCGCAACGCGAGGATGCGCTGCACCGGCTGGCGGAAGGCACGACCATTCCGCAGACGGAAACCATCATCGCGGTGCAGGGCGGCGGCAGCAAGCTGGTGATCGTGGCGGGCCAGCCCATCGAGGTCGCGGAGCAGCCCTGCATGCTGTTCACCTTCAACGACCTGGAGCCGCGCCGCAAGGCCGAGACGGCGCTGCGCGATAGCGAACAGCGCTTTGCCACGGCGTTCCGGCTGGCGCCCGTGCCCATGACGCTGAGCACTACGGAAGGCAAGCTGCTGGAGGTCAACGATGCCTTTGTCGCGACCACCGGCTACGACGCCAAGACCTTGGCGCGCGACGAGGATGCGCTGGCACAGCTATGGACGGACCCGCAAGCCTATGACCGCGCCATGGCCTCGCTGGAGCAGGGCGCCAGCGTGCGCAGCCAGGAAATGGCGTTGCGCACGCGCGACGGCGCACTGCTGGACTGCCTGGTGTCGGCCGCGCCGGTATCCATCCAGGACCAGCCCTGCGTGCTGGCCGCGATCCAGGACATCACCGAGCGCAAGCGCAACGAGGTGGAACTGATGGAGGCGATCGAAACGGTGATGCAGGACACCTCGTGGTTCAGCCGCACCGTCATCGAGAAACTGGCGCAGATCCGCACGCCCCAGGGCGCGCCGCAGGGGCAAGGCGAACTGGCCGACCTGACGCCGCGCGAACGCGAGATCCTGGGCCTGATGTGCCAGGGCCACACGGATCCGGAGATTGCCGCCAGCCTGCACTTGTCGCGCAACACGGTGCGCAATCATGTGGCGGCGCTGTACAGCAAGCTGGACGTGCACCGGCGCAGCGCCGCCATCATCTGGGCGCGGCAGCGCGGCATCGTGGGATATGAAAAGCCGGCGCGCAAGCAGGCGCAGAAAGCGCCTGACAAGCAGGCTCAAAAACGGGTCCACAAGATTCGGTAGAAAAGTACCAGTCGATCTGATGCGCGCGCTTCTTACGCGCGTGCCATGCGCTTCCTATAGTGGGTTCGTCCGCAGCCGGAGCCAGGCTTCGCAGGCCTCTCCAGCGCGGTTTCACGCAACCTGGAATTAGGAGCGACAACATGGATAACGACCGCATCAAGGGCGCAGCCAAGGAAGTCAAAGGCTCGATCAAGGAAACGGCAGGCAAGCTGACCGGCAACCGCGAGACCGAAGCCGAAGGGAAAGCGGAGAAAACCGTGGGCAAGGTGCAGCGCAACGTGGGCGAAGCCAAGGATCAGGCACGAGACTTGCTGAACAAGAAATAGCGCGGCTGCCTGTCGGCATGACCCGCTACGCCCATGAACGCCGAAAGGAGAAAAAAATGACGCATCGAATCTGGCTTGCGCTGCTGCTGGCAATCACCGCCATCACGGCCGGTTGCAACACGATGGAAGGCGCCGGCAAGGACATCGAACGTGGCGGGGAGAAGATCCAGCAGAAAGCCCAGTAAGTCCTGAACCGGTAGCCTGCCTGGACGGCTGGCGCGCTGAAGGCGCGCCGGCCTTTTTGCGCTTACGCGTTGCGTCCTATGGCGCTTTTGCGTCCAGGCGGCCCAGCAGGGCGTCGAAACGGCCTAGCCGCGCGTAGCGCGTCTGACCGCCCGCCACGACCTCGCCGCCTGGCAGGCCGACCCACTGTTGTATCCCGCTATCCAGGTCCAGCGCACCATGGCGGATTCGAAGCAACTGGCCCGACGCCGGATGCCAGAGCTGGCCCAGGTCCATGCTTCGATGCGGCGCATGCCAGTGGCCCAGCAATAGCCAGCCGCCCTGCAGCGCTTGCAGCGTCATGCCGCCGGCAGGCAGATGCGCCACTTCGCGCTGATGAACAGCGCCGGCATCCAGGCCTGCATGGCAAAGCATGTCGTCCTCCAGCCACGCAATGGCACTGTCGCCCAAGGCCACGGGATGCGAGATGTCGCCCAACAATGGCACGGCATAAGACAGCGGCAAGGGATGCAGCCGCCCTTCGCGAAACTCCAGCAGTTGGCCGCGGCACAGCACGCAGGTACGGCCGTCGGGCGTAAGAATGACGGCGGACCTGTCACTGACGGGACGGCGTTGCGCGGGCGCCGTGTGCAGCAGCGTCGGCTCCGCGGCGCAGTCCCCTTCCTGGCGTCCGTAGGCGGGATAAAGAAAGACCATGCCACGGTCCACCAGCAGCAGATCATCGCCCGCAAACCCCAGGCTGAATTCCGGCGTCCGGCGTTGCACTTGCGCGGCGCGCGGCGGCAGGGGCATGCCGGGCCGGTTTGAAGAAGGCAGCTCGACCTGGCCGGAATGCAGCAGACGCGCATAAGGCGTGCTGGACAGTCCGTCCGGACCCTGTTCGATCCAGGCATGTACCCCGCTGAGGCTTACGCAGGAGGCGAGCAGCCCGCGCCGCGCCGGAAACTTGCCGTCAATCGCGCGCAATGCCGGCCATGCACGCAGGTCGGTGAGCATCGGGCCTTCCCAGTCCTCCATTGCGGCGCAGGCCCATCCCGGAGCCACCGCTACGGCATAGGGAATGTCCAGATAGTCCTCGGGGCCGCACAGCGGACCCGAAGCCGGCTTGGGCAGGGCCGCCTGGGCGCCAGCCGCGGCCCCTTCCTGGCGATGTGCAACGGCCTCCCAACCCCGCGCCTGTATGTGCGTCTTGAGATTGTCTGCCTCGGCCTGCGGCACGATCAGCAGACGAATCGCGTCATCCTCTTCGCGCTGCTCGATGAGCGCCAGCCCCAACGCCTCCAGTTCCTGGCCCAGCGCCGGCAGGAAGTCGTCGGCCCGGTCGTCGCTCATGACGGACCGAAGCAGGTCCAGGCGCGCGGATGCAAGCGCCGGGTGGCGGGTCGAATAGATTTGCCTGAGCGTGTCCAGCACGTCGGACAGGGGAATCTTCCAATCGAAGGAGACCGGCTGCTGCATCGCGATTCAGCGCGAGAAACCGCGCGCGGAGATTTCCCAGATGTCCTGCACCACGCCGTCCTTGAATACCACCAGGCCGTCGTGCAGGTTGAAGGTCGGGTCCACATGCGCGGGCACCAGGCGCAGCACGCTGCCCAGCGCGGGCGCCGTGGCGCCGGGTTCGACGCGCACCACGCTGTGCTCGTCGTTGATGGCGGTGCAGGTCAGGCCGGATTCGCCATAGACGGCGGGCGGGCCGCATTCGGCGGAGGCCGATTTGAGGCCCGCGTCCAGCACCACGCGGTCGGGCGTGGGCGTGCTCATCACGGTGGACAGCAGGAACAGGCTGTTCTGGAAATTGAGCGGTCCGCCCCATTCGTTAGCGCCGTAGTCGCCGTCCATGAAGGCATAGGAGCCGGCCTGCAGTTCTGTATAGACGCCGCTGGCGGCGTCGAACTCCGCGCTGCCGGTGCCGCCGCCGGTGATGGTGTCGCAGGCGATGCCGCTTTCGCGCAGCAGCTGCGCGTAGGACGCGGCGATGCGCGCGGCCTGGCGGGAGACGGTGGCGCGTTCTTCGCGGGTGCGGTAGTGCTGCACCGACCCGTGATAGGCCTGCAGGCCCGCGAAATTCAGGCCTGGCAGCGCGCGCGCCTGCTGCGCCAGCGCCAATACGGTGGCGTCGTCGGATACGCCGCAGCGGCCCTGACCCACGTCCACTTCCACCAGCACGTCGATCTGGGCGCCGGCCTGCACCATGGCGGCGGACAGCTGCGTCAGGTTCTGGGCGTTGTCGACGCAGACGCTGATCTTAGCCGCGCGCGCCAGCTGGCCCAGCAACGCCATCTTGGTCGCCCCGACGACTTCGTTGCTGATGTGGACGTCGCGGATGCCGGCGGCCACGAAGGGCAGGGCTTCGCTGACCTTCTGGCAGCAGATGCCGCGCGCGCCCAATGCCACCTGCCGCAGCGCGATCTGCGGGCACTTGTGGGCCTTGGCGTGCGGCCGCAGGGCGACTTCGTGGCGGTCGGCCCAGGCCTGCATGGCGCGCAGGTTGGCTTCGAAGGCGGTCAGGTCCAGCGCCAGGCTGGGGGTATCGACGCGGGCGAGGGGATCGCCCGGCTGGGCGGCGGGGGGCAGCGCAATGCCGCGTATGACTTCCTGGGACATCTTGGAAACTCCGTTATCAGCACTGCTGGGATGTAAGCGCACACCATAACCAAAGCGGGACCGCCCATAACCTTGGGCGATGCGACCCCCTGGAAAACCATAGCCCTGTAATCATTGGCTACAGGGGGCGGGCATGACAGAATTTCATCATAAAGAAAGCCCCCGAGGGGAGGCAGATTTTGCCGGGGGAATTCGCCCATCGGCAGAAATCACATTACTGATACCCGTCAGCAAGAATTCGGAGAAGCTCGCATGAAACTCAAGACCTGGATCACCGCCCTGACCATCGCGGCCGCCGCCGTCGGCGCCGCCGGCACCGCGCAAGCGCAACAATTCTTCCGCATCGGCACGGGCGGCACGGCCGGCACCTACTACCCCATCGGCGGCATCATCGCCAACGCGGTGTCCCAACCCGGCAAGCTGGTCGCCACGGCGGTCGCCTCCAACGGGTCGGTGGCCAACATCAACGGCATTCTGGGCGGTTCCTTCGAAGCGGGCTTCACGCAGTCCGACGTCGCTTTCTGGGCCTATAGCGGCACCGGCACCTTCGAAGGCAAGCCCAAGGCGCAAGACCTGCGCCTGATCGCCACGCTGTACCCGGAAAGCATCCACCTGGTGGCCCGCAAGGGCGCAGGCATCAAGAGCGTGGCCGACCTGAAGGGCAAGCGCGTGTCGATGGATGAGCCGGGTTCCGGCACCCTGGTGGACGTGCGTCTGATCCTGGGCGCCTACGGCATGACCGACAAGGACATCAAGGCCGAATACCTGAAGCCCAACCAAGCCGGCGACAAGCTTAAGGATGGCGGGCTGGATGCCTTCTTCTTCGTGGGCGGCGCCCCCGCAGGCGCCATCGCGGAACTGGCGTCCAGCGGCGCCGGCATCGAGATCGTGCCCTTGGTTGGCCCGGAGATCGACGCGTTGCGCGCCAAGCAGGAATTCTTCACGCCCGACACCATTGCCGCCAACACTTACCAGAACGTGGGTGAAGTGAAGACGATTTCGGTCAACGCGCAGATGGTCACCTCGGCCAAGCTGCCGGAGCAGGTGGTGTACGACGTCACCAAGGCGCTGTACAGCGACGCCACCCGCAAGACCCTGGACAACGGCCACGCCAAGGGCAAGCTCATCACCCGCGACAACGCGGTCAAGGGCGCCGGCATTCCGTTCCACCCGGGCGCTGAAAAGTTCTACAAGGAAATCGGGCTGCTGAAGTAGGCCCCCCCGAGCGCCTTCGGCGCTTCCCCCAGGGGCGCCGCAGTGGACCGGCGGAGCCGGATCCACGCGGCCCCGATCAGTGGCGACGAGGTCATGCGACTAGCGTGCCGCGCGGCCATGGGGCGCAGGGATGGCAGTGCATGTCCGCGGCGCGATGCGCCGCGCTTGAGTAGGGCCGCCACGAGCGGCCCTGCTTGCTGAATCACCCAGAGAATTACTGCGATGGAAATTGATCACGAAAAAACCCAGCAGCTGGCGGAGAAGTACGATTCGGAAATCCGCTTCCGGCCGCTGGACAAGACGGCGACCTGGATCGTCTCCGGCCTGCTGGTAACGCTCTCCATCTTCCACTACTACACGGCCGGCTTCGGCCTGCTGCGCGAAGCCACGCACCGCGGGGTGCATCTGGCTTTCGTGCTCAGCCTGATCTTCCTGGTGTTCGGCTTTTCCAAGTCGCACTACACGCGCGAGCCCAAGTCCACTTGGTACGCGCCCGGCGGCATTCCGCTGTACGACTGGATCATCGCGATCGCACTGGCCCTGTCGGTGCTGTACATCCCCTATATCTTCGAGGACCTGGCCTTCCGCGTGGGCAATCCGCTGCCCATAGACGTGTTCATGGGCTCGATCCTGCTGATCGGCCTGTTGGAAGCCACGCGGCGCGCCATGGGCTGGCCGCTGCCCATCATCGCGCTGGTGTTCATGGCCTACGCCATGTTCGGTCCGTATTTCCCCGGACTGCTGCAACACGCGGGCAACACCTGGCCCCAGATCGTCAACCACATGTACCTGACCAGCCAGGGCGTGTACGGCGTGGCGGTGGGCGTGGTGGCGACCTACGTGTTCCACTTCGTGCTGTTCGGCGTGCTGGCCACCCGTATCGGCCTGGGCCAGCTGTTCCTGGACGTCGCTTCCACCATTGCCGGCCGCTATGCCGGCGGGCCGGCCAAGGTGTCGGTGTTCGGCTCGGCCATGTTCGGCATGCTGTCGGGTTCCTCGGTCGCCAATGCGGTGACGGTGGGTTCGCTGACCATCCCGGCCATGATCCGCATCGGCTACCCGCGGCACTTCGCGGCCGGTGTGGAAGCCGCCAGCAGCACGGGCGGGCAGATCACGCCGCCCATCATGGGCGCGGCGGCCTTCCTGATGATCGAATTCCTGGGCATTCCGTACCAGCAGATCGCGATCGCGGGCATTTTCCCGGCCTTCCTGTATTTCTTCGGCATGTTCATGCAGGTGCACTTCGAGGCCAAGCGCGAAGGGCTGCGCGGGCTGACCGAAGCAGAAATGCCCAAGCTCAAGCAGTCGTTCAAGATGCGCTGGCCCACCCTGATCCCGCTGATCCTGCTGATCGGCGTGCTGGCCAGCGGCCGCACGCCTTACCTGGCGGCGTTCGCGGGCATTACCGGCTGCATCATTGTGGGCCTGCTGAATCCATTCCAGCGGCTACGCCTGCGCGACCTGTACGAAGCCTTCGAGACCGGCGCCAAGTACGCGCTGGCAGTGGGCGCCGCGGCGGGTACCGTGGGTATCGTGATCGGCGTGGTCACGCTGACAGGCGTGGGCTTCAAGATCTCGTACATCGTCATCTCGGCGGCCCAGGCGATCGCCGGCGGCGCGGCAACGGTCATCCCCGATGCCATCGCCAATACCCAGACGCTCACGCTGATCGCGGCGCTCATCATGACCGGCCTGGTTTGCATCCTGATGGGCTGCGGCATCCCCACCACGGCGAACTACCTGATCATGGTGGCGGTGGCCGCCCCCACGCTGGTGCAGCTGGGCGTGCAGCCCATCGCGGCGCACTTCTTCGTGTTCTATTTCGGCATCCTGGCGGACATTACACCGCCCGTGGCGCTGGCGGCCTATGCGGCGGCGGGCATGGCGGGCAGCGATCCATTCAAGACCGGCAACACCGCCTTCAGGCTGGGCATCACCAAGCTCATCGTGCCCTTCGTGTTCGTGTTCTCGCCGTCGCTGCTGATCTCGGTGCAGGGCTTCACCTGGTATGACTTCTTCGTGACGCTGTTCGGCTGCATGGTCGGCCTGGTACTGCTGTCGGCGGCGTTCTCGCGTTACATGCTGGTGGGCATGAAGAGCTGGGAGCGCTGGCTGTGCACCATCGGCGCCTTGCTGACCATCCTGCCGGGCCTGACCAGCGGCCTGATCGGGCTGGCAATCTGCATCCCGGTGTTCATGCGCCAGATCGCTCAGCTCAAGCTGGAAAACGCGCCCAAAGCGGCCTGATCAGCCACCCAAAAACAAAAAGGGGCGGACCTTATCGGTCTGCCCCTTTTTGCCTCGAATCATGAATATTGGCAGCATTTAGGGTAAAAATGTGCGCGTTTTGAGGCAAGGTGACTTCATACAACATTCCACCCTCCGGCCGGTTGCCCACCCCTATAAATCAGCGTAAAGTAAAATTCATGTTTGCTGGTCTGCCGATATGCGGGCCGACTGTGCAAACAGGCACAAAACTGCGCCATATGTTCGATATCCTGGTTTATCTGTACGAGAATTACTACACGCCGCAAGCCTGTCCTGCGGCGGACGTGCTCGCAAAGCGGCTTGCCGCCGCCGGTTTCGAGCACGAAGACATCGACGACGCCCTGGGCTGGCTGTACGGCCTGGCCGAAACCACCGAACGCTGCGTCGATCTCGCCCAGGCCCCCGCCACCGGCACCCGTATCTACACCGACAACGAATACCAGCAGCTCGGCACCGAATCCATCGGCTTCATCGCCTTCCTGGAATCGGCTGGCGTGCTGCCCGCGCCGCTGCGCGAAATCGTCATCGACCGGGGCCTGGCTTCGCCGGAAACGCCCGTGCCGCTGTCCAAGATCAAGATCATCGCCCTCATGGTTCTCTGGAGCCAGGAAGCCGAGATCGACAACCTGGTCCTGGAAGAGCTGCTGGACGAAGACGGCACGCGCTTGCTGCATTGAACGGCATCCGCGTCGCTTGATGCCGTTACTCCTTACCCGCGCGCATGGCCGCGCGGGCGTCCCATCGTGAATTACGTCGGCCGCTTCGCCCCCAGTCCCAGCGGCCCGCTGCATGCGGGCTCGCTGGTTGCCGCGCTGGCCAGCTGGCTGGACGCGCGTGCCCATGGCGGGCGCTGGCTGCTGCGCATCGAAGACGTGGACACGCCGCGCACGGTGCCCGGCGCTGCCGAGGTCATCATGGGCCAATTGAGCGCGCTGGGCCTGGATTGGGACGGCGACATCATGTGGCAGTCGCGCCGCGGCGACGCCTATCAAGCCGCCTTCGACTCGCTGGCCGCGCGCGGGCTGATCTACGGCTGCGGCTGCACGCGACGCGAAATCGCCGATTCGGCGCTGCGTGGCCAGACCGCGCCCGGGGCCGACGGCGAACGGCCGTATCCCGGCACCTGCCGCCACGGCTTGCCACCAGGCCGCGAGGCCCGCGCCTGGCGCGTGGTCATGCCGGAAGGCGTGGAACATTTCGTTGACCGTTGGCTGGGGCCGCAGGAACAGAACGTGGCGCAAGCCGTGGGCGACATCGCCCTGCGGCGGGCCGACGGCCTGTGGGCCTACCAATTGGCGGCGGTGGTGGACGACGCCGCGCAAGGCGTGACCGATGTGGTGCGTGGCGCGGACCTGCTCAGTTCCACCGCGCGCCAGCGCGTGCTGGGCCGGCTGCTTGGGCTGCCGCCCGTACGCTACCTGCACGTACCGCTGATCCTGGACGCTTCCAGCGGCCTGAAACTGTCCAAGCAGAACGGCGCCCCGCCCATCGACACCGGCGCGCCCCTGGCGGCGCTGATGGCCGCCTGGCACGCCTTGGGCTTCGACCCCGTCGATGCCGGGGACCGCGGCCATTTCCTGCGGGAAGCCACCGCGCAATGGGCGCGGCGTTTCCCGCTGCCCGCCGCTACAGCGGCTTGAGGTCCTGGTCCAGCATCCGGACGAGCAGGGCCTCGCCGTTTTCCGCCACGCGCAACTCGCCGTACTTGGCGACCTGATAGCGCTCGGCCTGGCCTTCCGGGAAGAAATAGGCGTTGGTCACGATGCGCACGCTGTTGTCGCGGATGCGGTAGCGCAGCGGCACTTCGGCATCGGTATGCGGGTGCGTGTCGGGCTGGATGCGTAGCGGCTGCCCGACGCCGCGCGCGTCGGTCTGCAACATTACATAGCCGTCCGGCTCGTAACCCATGACGGAGTCCTCGGCTTCGGGACGCTCGCCGCCCAGCCGCAGGCGCGTGACTTCCCGGCTGGCCGCGAAGTTCAGCGCCATGTAGTCGCCCTGCATGAGCGAACGGGGATCCACCGGCGCCAGTTCCAGAATGACCACCTTGCCCGACGCCAGCAGTTTTTCACGCTGCCAGATGCCGCCGTTGGTGACCGCCAGCACCAGCACCAGGCCGCCCAGGATGGCCAGCGTGCGCCAGCGCAAGGGCGCCGATACCGGCGGCAGAGCCCCGCGCTGCTTGGGCGCAATGGTGCGCATCAGGCGCGGCACCAGCCAGACCAGGGCGCGCAGCACGAACAGCAGCAGCGCGGCGCCGCCCAGCCACAAGGCTTTTTGCAGCAGCGGCACGTCCAATTGGTAGTAATAGACGCCCAGATACGCCAACAGGCTGATCACGCCGAACACCACCACGCGGGACTGGTTCAAGCCGAAGCCCAGCAGCAGCCAGGCCAGCGCGAAGCCCACGCCGGGGCTGGGCAGCCAGAACAGCGCCAGGATCAGCAGGCCGATGGGCACGCCCCAGGTGACGCCCGCCGTCAGCATGTGGCGGCGCGGCCAGAGCACCGCGAAGGCCGCCGCCACGGGCAGCAGCGCGCCGGCCGCGACCAGCACGGCCGTATGCGGATTCAGCTGCCACATGGCGGGCAACTGCTTGATGGAGATGCCGCTGGCCAGCCACACCATGCCTTGCACCGACAGCAGGAAGGCCCAGCCCAGCGGCTGCAGGGCATGGGCGCGCTTGCCGCCCAGGCGATGGCTGACGGTAAAGATGACGGCCGTGGCCCAGGCCCCGGTCACGGCAATGGGCAGCCACAGGAAAGTGGCGCGCAGGGCGTCGAACGCCATCCAGGCGTCCAGCAGGTCCTCTTGCCCCAGGTCGGGCGACAACACGCGCCAGATCAGGCCCGCGCCCGCCGCCGCGATCAGCAGGCCGCTGAGAAAACGCAGGATGACGTCGGGCCCCACCGCGTAGACCGTGGCCGCCATCAGCAGCACGAAGACGCAGGCGCTGGCGAACGAGGTCGAACTGGACAGCCCGAAGATGATCAGGATCTGCCCGGCGAAAGCCATGGCCGTGCCGCACTGGCGCCAGAACGGACCGGCGTCGCTGCGCAGCACCGCCACGCCGGCCGCGCACAGCACCAGCCCGGCCACCAGTGCGCCGCCTTCCGTGGTGATAAAGCCCGAGAAGGCAATGAACACCAGTAGCAGCAAGGTCGCCAACCAGGCGCTCAGGCCCAGCAGGCACTGCACGTACCAGGGCGGATCCGACTGAGGCGCCGGAGCGGCCGCCAGCTGCGCCACGGGCGCCCCGCTGTCCGCCGGGTCCACCGAGTTGCCGGCCGAGGCGGCGGCCGGCTCCGCGTCCGCGCTCGCCGCGACGGCCGCCTGCGGATCGCCCGCCAGGCGCCGCAGCCAGCGCGCGGCCCAGACGGCCTCGGCCATGAGCAGCGCCGCCAGCGGCAGCGCGGCCCAGACGCCGGGCTCCAGGCGCAGCAGCCATTCGCCCGCCACCCGCAGCGACACGCAAATGACACCGGCAGCCAACATGGCCAGGATGATCAGGTCGCGCCGGCCCTTCTGATAATAGAAGCCCAGGCCCAGGGTCACCGCGACCCAGGCGATGCCGTTATAGAGGCCCAGGCCGCGGCCCAGGAAGTCGCCAAGCATCTGGGTCAGCACCAGCACGCTGATCGCCAGGGCAGCCAGGACCCGCGGACCGACCAGGGTGCTGGCGCGCCAGCGGCGGGCAGCCAGCTCCCAGCCCAGCAGCAGCAGCAGGTTCAGGCCGGCCATCATCAGGCCGGGCACGCCCGGGCCGCCCAATATCAGCATCCAGGAAAACACCCGCTCGCCCAGCCACAAGGCCACGGCCACGTTCAGCACCAACGCCCACAGCAGCCAGACGGCCTGGCTGCCGGCGGCCAGCGCCCAGGGCAGCAGCAGCAGCGCCCACCAGGCGAACAGTTCCCAGGTATCGGCGCCAGTCTGGTAAGTTTGGCCTAGTAATGCGAGCAGCGCTCCCAGGAGGATGCCAGCCAGGGCGAGCAGGGCGCCCGGTATGGTGCGCCGCACCCCTGGACTGGCCCGCAGGCGCAATCCGGCCCAGGCAGCGGCCAGCGCGCAAACCGCCAGAAGGCCCTGAACGCCGGCGAAGCGCTGCACTTTTGTCATGTCCTGCCAATTGGCGGCGACCCAGCAAACCGCGGCGCTGCCCAGCAGCAAAACACCTAGCCAGAGGGTGCTGCGCGCCAGAAATTGACGCCAGGCGTGTAGTTCGGATCCCGCTTGTCTTTCAGTGCCGACTTGCATCTGGCGAATCTCCGATCTTATTATCCGCGCTACTACGGCGGGACTGCCGCCACTGGATACACATGAATAAAACGCTGATTATTGCCGAGAAGCCCTCGGTAGCCCTCGATATATCACGCGCCTTGGGAGGCTTTGCGCGCGAGGGCGACTATTTTGAAAGCGAACGTTACGTACTCGCGTCGAGCATCGGCCACTTGCTCAGCTTGGTCGCGCCCAACGATCCGGTCAAGGGAAAGTGGAGCTTTACGCACCTGCCCGTGATTCCGCCCGAATTCGAACTGGGCCCCACCGACAAGAAATCGGCCGAACGGCTCAAGCTGCTGGTCCGCCTGGCCAAGCGCAAGGACGTCGATGCCATCATCAACGCCTGTGACGCCGGGCGCGAAGGCGAACTGATCTTCCGCTACATCATTCAGTACGCGGGCGTGAAGAAGCCGATCCAGCGCCTCTGGCTGCAGTCGATGACCCAGGCCGCCATCCGCGAAGCCTTCGCCAACCTGCGCGACGACGTCCAGCTCAAGCCGCTGGAAGCGGCCGCGCGCTCGCGCGCCGAAGCCGACTGGCTGGTGGGCATCAACGGCACCCGCGCCATGACCGCCTTCAACAGCAAGGACGGCGGCTTCTTCAAGACCCCGGTCGGCCGGGTGCAGACGCCCACGCTGGCCATCGTGGCCGAACGCGAGGAGCGTATCCGCCGCTTCGTGCCGCGCGACTACTGGGAAGTGCGCGCCACCTTCGTGGCGGCCGCCGGCCTGTACGAAGGCCGCTGGATCGACCCGGAATTCAAGAAAGACGACCGCGACCCCGAAAAGCGCGAATCGCGCCTGTGGTCGCAGGCCGCCGCCCAGAGCGTGGTGGCCGCCTGCCGCGAACAGCCCGGCAACGTCACGGAAGAGTCCAAGCCGTCGACCCAGATGTCGCCGGCCCTGTATGACCTGACTTCGCTGCAGCGCGAGGCCAACGGCCGTTTCGGCTTTTCGGCCAAGACCACGCTGGCGCTGGCGCAGACCCTGTACGAACGCCACAAGGCGCTGACCTACCCGCGTACCGACTCGCGCTACCTGCCCGAGGACTACATCAACACCGTCAAGGAGACGATGCGTGCATTGGCGCAGGGCGGCTCCAACGCGGTGGGCGGCCTGGCCCGCCACGCCGGCACGGTGGTCAGCGAGAACTGGGTCAAGCCCAACCGCCGCATCTTCGACAACAAGAAGGTGTCGGATCACTTTGCCATCATCCCCACGCTGCAGATCCCGCACGACCTGAGCGAGGCCGAGGCCAAGCTGTACGACCTGGTGCTCAAGCGCTTCCTGGCGGTGTTCTTCCCCGCCGCGGAATACCGCGTCACCACCCGCATGACCGAAGTGCAGGGGCATCGCTTCCGCACCGACGGCAAGGTGCTGGTCAGCCCGGGATGGCTGGCCGTCTACGGCAAGGAAGCCCAAGGCGAAGACGCCAACCTGGTGCCCGTGGCGGACGGCGAGACCGTGCGCACCGAGGACGTGGAAGCCGTCGGCCTGACCACCAAACCGCCGGCGCGCTTTAACGAAGGCACGCTGCTGTCGGCCATGGAAGGCGCGGGCAAGCTGGTGGACGACGAGGAACTGCGCGAAGCGATGTCCGAGCGCGGCCTGGGCACGCCGGCCACGCGCGCCGCCATCATCGAAGGCCTGCTCAACGAAAGCTACCTGCGCCGCGAAGGCCGCGACCTGGTGCCCACCGCCAAGGCGCGCCAGCTGATGACGCTCTTGTCCGGCCTGGACGTGACCGAACTGACCTCGCCAGAACTCACCGGCGAATGGGAGCACAAGCTCAAGCAGATCGAGCAGGGCGGACTGGGCCGCGAGGCCTTCATGCGCGAGATCGCGCAGATGACGCAAGTCATCGTCAAGCGCGCCAAGGAATACGAGCGCGACACGGTGCCGGGCGACTACGCCACGCTGCAGACGCCGTGCCCCAAGTGCGGCGCCGTGGTGAAGGAAAACTATCGCCGCTTTGCCTGCACCGCCTGCGACTTTTCCATCGGCAAGCATCCGGGCGGCCGCACCTTCGAACTGCCCGAAGTGGAAGAGCTGCTGGCCAAGCGCGAAATCGGTCCGCTGCAAGGCTTCATCAGCAAGATGGGCCGACCGTTCGCCGCCATCCTGCGCATCAGCGACGAGTACAAGCTGGAATTCGACTTCGGCCAGAACGACGAGGACGACTCCGAGGCCGTGGACTTCTCCGGCCACACACCGGTGGGCTCCTGCCCCAAGTGCCAGTCGCGCGTGTTCGAGCACGGCATGAGCTACGTCTGCGAGAAATCCGTCGGCCCCGAAAAGAGCTGCGATTTCCGTTCGGGCAAGGTCATCCTGCAGCAGGAGATCTCGCGCGAGCAGATGGAAAAGCTGCTGACCAATGGCCGCACCGACCTGCTCGACGGCTTCGTCTCCAGCCGCACCAACCGCAAGTTCAAGGCCTTCCTCGTCCGCCAGCCGGACGGCAAGATCGGCTTCGAGTTCGAGCCGCGTCCTGAAAAGCCCGGCCGCGCACCGGCCAAGACGGCCGCCAAGACCGCGACCAAGACCGCCGCAAAGAAAGCGCCGGCCAAGAAGGCCGCGGTGAAGAAGACCGCCACCAAGACGGCCACGAAAACGGCCGCCAAGAAAGCGGTGAAGAAGGCTGCGCCGAAAAAGACCGCCGCGTAAAACGGGCGCGGCGCCTGGCGCCGCCGCCTCCCGACCATCGCGCACGACGCCCGGGCAACCGGGCGTTTTCCATTGTTGGACGCCAGTTGCTGGGGTATTGTCTACGCCAAACCGCTGCAACCAGACCTATTCCGAGGACGACATGAGCAACAGCCCCGACTTCACCACCCGCCGCCGCGTGCTGGCCGCCGCAGGCGCGTTGGCCAGCATCAGCCTGGTCAATGGCCGCGTCGCGTTCGCCCAGCCCAAGCTGGGCCGCGTCGTCTACGGCCAGGGCAGCATCGACCCGTTCTTTGCCGCGGGTTATGTGGCGCTGAAAAAGGGCTACTTCGGCGAAGGCGGGCTGGAAGTCGAATACCTGAATTCGCAAAGCGGCCCGCGCACCAACCAGCTGCTGGCCGCGGGCCAGATCGCGTTCGGCGCCACCGCCGCCACGGCCGCCCCCGCGCTCACCTTGGCCGGCAAGCCCGCCACGCTGGTGTTCGGCTTTGACCGCAAGCTCACCTACGCCAACGTCATCGTGCGCCGCGAGGACTTTGAAAGCGGCAAGATCAAATCGCTGAAGGACCTGGCCGGCAAGCGCGTGGGCGCGACCCAGCCGCAGTCCAGCACCTGGCTGATGGCGCTGTACCTGATGCAGAAGGCCGGCGTGGCCGACAAGGTTGACATCCGCCCGCTGGGCGACCTGGCCACCATGCTGGGCGCGCTCAAGACCGGCTCCGTGTCCGCCAGCATGGCCACCATGTCCATGATGGAACAGGCGCAACAGGAAGGCTGGGGCGTGCCCATCTTCGACGCCACGACCGAGAGTTCGTGGAACGAATTCATGGGCGGCGACGTGCCCGGCATCGCGGCCCTGACCCTGCAGGACACCATCCAGAAGCGCCCGGAAGTGGTGCAGGCCTTCGTGACCGCGCTGGTGCGCGCGCAGGACTTCATCAGCGCCAACAGCGCCGCCGCCGTCACCGACGCGATCTACGACGATTACCTGAACGCCTTCCCGCGCGCCGCCATCGAGAAGACGCTGGGCGTCTACAAGGAAACGGTGTTCCTGAAGGACAACATCATCACCCAGGACGCCTATGACCGCATGACGGCCATCATGGGCGACGGCCGCCAGTTCTCCAATGACGAGATCAAGACCGTGCCCTACGACCGTTGCGTGAACATGAGCTTCGTGCGCCGCGCCCGGGGCCTCTGATGATCACGCTGGACAAGGTGGGCAAGGCCTACCAGACGCGCCAGGCCACCACACACGCGGTGGGCGAGGTCAGCCTGACGATCCCGGAAGGCGAGTTCGTCTCCATCGTCGGGCCGTCCGGCTGCGGCAAGAGCACCTTGCTGAACATGATCGCGGGTTTCCTGCGCCCCACCACCGGCACGATCCACGTGGACGGGCGGATCGTGGACGGGCAGGTGCCGCCGGCCCTGGGCTACATCTTCCAGAAGGACACGCTGCTGCCCTGGTTCAGCGTGAGGAAGAACGTGGCGCTGGGCCTGAAGTTCCAGGGCGTGGCCGCCGACAAGATCGAGCGCCGCGTGGCGGAACTACTGGAAATGGGCCACCTGAGCCAGTTCGCCGACGCCTTTCCGCACCAGTTGTCGGGCGGCATGCGGCGGCGCGTGGCGCTCTTGATGAGCCTGGCGGTCGAACCGCGCATCCTGCTGCTGGACGAGCCCTTCGGCGCGCTGGACACGCACACCAAGACCCACCTGCATCGCGAATTGATCGAGATCTGGCGCAAGCTGGGCCAGACCATCGTCATGGTCACGCACGACCTGGACGAAGCCATCCTGCTGTCCGATCGCGTGGTGGTGCTGTCCGGCCCGCCCAGCCGCGTGCTGCTGGACGAGCGCATCGAGATCCCGCATCCGCGCGATGTCTTCACGCTGCGCGAAACGCCGCAGTTCGTGACCCATGTGCAAAGCCTCTGGAGTGTGCTGGGACAGCAGTTCCGCGCCGCCGCCTGAATCCCTACGCGTCATGACCACCTCTTACTCCGCCGATTCCCTGCAGGACCAGCTGCGGCTGGACCGCCGCGCCAGCATCGCGCGCCGGCTGCGCATCACCCTGTGGCAGGTGCTGATACTCGCCGTCATCCTGGGCTCCTGGGAGATACTCACGCGCATCCCCTGGTTCGCCCAGAACACACTGTTCGATCCCTTCTTCATCAGCCAGCCCTCGCGGGTGGCCGTGCGCCTGTGGGAATGGCTGCAGCCCGGCCCGCGTTCGGTCTGGCCGCACCTGTGGCTGACCTTGCAGGCCACCATGGTGGGACTGCTGGTGGGCGTGGGCAGCGGCTTCGTGGTGGGCATGACGCTCAGCCGCAGCCGCTTCCTGGCCGACGTGTTCAATCCCTTCATCGTGGCCTTCAACTCGATGCCGCGCATCGCCTTCGTGCCGCTCATCACCATGTTCTTCGGCCTGGGCCTTGCCTCCAAGGTGGTGACGTCATGGTTCGTGGTGTTCTTCCTGGTGTTCTTCAACACCTACAAGGGCGGACGCGCAGTAGAACGCGAACTGGTGGATTTCTGCCGCACGCTGGGCGGCTCGCCGCGCCAGATCCTGTGGCGCGTGCGCATCCCGACCGCGGCCGCGTGGACCTTCGCGGCCTTGCCGAATGCCATCAGCTTTGCGCTGATCGGCGTGGTGCTGGCGGAGTTCGTCGGCTCCACCACGGGCATGGGCTATCTGATGATCACCGCGCTGGCGACGCTGAACGCCACCGACATGTTCGCGGCGGTGACGCTGCTGTCCATCGTCGGCATCGCGCTGGTTTATTGTGTGACCTGGCTGGAACGCCGGCTGCTGCATTGGGCGCCGGAATTCCGAGAATAGATAAATCCCCCCCCCCCGCAGCGCTGCGCGCTTCCCCCCCAGGGGGTGCCGCTGCGGACCGGCGGAGCCGGATCCGCGCGGCCCTGATTGAGATAGAGCACTTTGGACGACTGACATGAACACGCTGCCGTATCTGCGCAATTTCGACCTGACGGGACAAGTCGCCCTGGTGACCGGCTCGGCCCGCGGGCTGGGCTTCTGTATCGCACGCGCATTGGCCGGCTGCGGCGCGCGCGTGCTGATCAACGGCCGCAACGCAGAAGCCGTCGCTGCCGCGGCGGCTGAATTGACCGCCGCCGGCCTGGATGCGCATGCGCTGCCTTTTGACATCAGCGACGACGCCGCCATGGAACGCGCTTTCCAGGACATAGACCGCGACCACCGCCGCCTGGACATCCTGGTGAACAACGTCGGCGCGCGCAACCGCAAGACGCTGCGCGACACCAGTCCCGCCGAGATCCGCGAGCTTATCGACACCGACATGGTCGCTGGCATGCTGCTGGCCAAGTTTGCCGCCGAGCGCATGGTGCGCCAGGGCAGCGGCCGCCTGATCGCCATCACCTCGGTGGTGGGCGAGCTGGCGCGCTCGGGCGATGCGGTCTATCCCGCGGCCAAGCAGGGGTTGACGGGCATGGTGCGCGCGCTGGCGGCAGAGTTCGGCGGCCACGGCATCACCAGCAACGCCATCGCGCCCGGCACCTTCGCCACCGAGACCAATGCCGCCATGGTGGCGGACCCCGATGTGGGCCCGCGCATCGCCACGCGCAATCCCATGGGACGCTGGGGCGAACCGGAGGAAATCGCGGGCGCCGCCGTATTCCTGGCGTCGCCCGCGGCGTCATATGTGAACGGGCACGTGCTGGTGGTGGACGGCGGTTTGTCGATCCAGTTCTGAAGCAGGGCGCTGGGCTGCGCATGCAGCCCAACGGCGATCAGGTCGTCTCGTCCTGATACCAGACGCCTTCGGCCAGCATCATCTTCTGATGCCCGTGCCCGGCAGGCATCATCGGGAAGCAGTTCTCCTGCGCCGCGACCGCCACGTCCAGGAAGTAGGGGCCGTCATGCGCCAGGCATTCGGCGAGCGCGGCATCCAGCTTTGCCGGATCGTCCACGCGGGCCGCGCCCCAGCCGAAGGCGCGGGCCAACGCCACGAAGTCGGGCAGCGAGGCGTTGTAGCTGTGGCTGTAGCGCCCGCCGTGGATCAGCTCCTGCCATTGCCGCACCATGCCCATGTAGCCGTTGTTGCACAACACGACCTTGACGGGCGTCTGGTGCTGCATGGCGGTGGACAGTTCCTGGATGTTCATCAGCACCGACGCGTCGCCGCTGACGCAGACCACGGTCTTGTCCGGGTGAGCAACCTGCGCGCCGATGGCGGCGGGCACGCCATAGCCCATGGTGCCGGCGCCGCCGGAGGTCAGCCAGCGGTTGGGCTTGTCGAAGCGCAGGTACTGCGCGGCCCACATCTGGTGCTGGCCCACGTCGGTGGAAACGATGGCATCGCGGTCGGACAGCGCGTCGTTCAGGCGCGCCATCAGATGCTGCGGCAGGATCGCGTCGGCCGCCGGGGTATAGCCCAGGCAGTCCTGGGCGCGCCAGGCGTCGATACGCTTGTACCAGGGCGCCAGCCGCGCCGCGTCCATGGGTTCCTCGCCGAGTTCGGCGCGCAGCGCGCGCACCAGCGGCAGGCAGTCGCCCACCAGCGCCACGTCCACGCGCACCACCTTGTTGATGGAAGCCGGGTCGATGTCGATGTGGATCTTGCGCGCATGCGGGCAGAACTCCGACAGCTTGCCTGTGATGCGGTCATCGAAGCGGGCGCCGATGCAGACCACCAGGTCGGCGTTGTGCATGGCCAGGTTGGCCTCGACCGTGCCGTGCATGCCCAGCATGCCGACGAACTGCGCGTCGGATGCGGGGAATGCGCCCAGGCCCATCAGGGTCAGGGTGCAGGGCGCGCCGGTGTGGCGCACCAGGTCGGTAAAGGCCTCGCAGGCCTCGGGGCCGGCGTTCACCAGCCCGCCGCCGCCGTAGAAGATGGGGCGCTTGGCCTGCGCGATCAAGGCGGCGGCGCGACGCACGGCCGACTGCGGCAGCTTGGGCGCCAGCTTGCCCGCCTGGCGGCGTGCGCGCAGCGCAGCCAGCTTCTGTTGCGAGGGCACGGCATCATCGTCCGCGTCGCGAGGCACGGCCAGTTGCACGTCCTTGGGGAAATCCAGCAGCACCGGGCCGGGGCGGCCCTGGCGGGTCAGCTCAAAAGCGCGGGCCGTCACCGCTGCCACGTCGTCCACCGAACGGACCTGCGTATTCCATTTGGTCACGGAGCGCGAGATGCCGATGGCGTCGCACTCCTGGAAGGCGTCCGTGCCGATGGCGGCCGTGGCAACCTGGCCGCTGATACAGAGCACCGGGATCGAATCGCACATGGCATCCAGCAGGCCGGACGTGGTGTTGGCCATGCCCGGACCGGAAGTGACGAAGACCACGCCGGTGCGGCCGGTGCTGCGAGCATAGCCTTCGGCAGCATGCACGGCGGCCTGTTCGTGGCGTACCAGCACGTGGCGCAGGCGCGGCTCGGCGTACAGGGCGTCGTACAGCGGCAGCACCGCGCCGCCGGGGTACCCGAAAATGGTATCCACGCCACACGCGATCAGCGTATCGAGCAGAATTTTCGCCCCGTTGTCAGCGGGGCGTTCAGTGGCGGCAAGCGCGGCGGCGGCGGTGGGGTGCAGGCGATCGTTCATGCTATCTATCTTATTCGTAGATCGGAAGAATATTTATCTTCTTTTCCACGGATAACCGATGAACGGAGTAAATTTATCTTTGATTTTAAGGAATCAAAGAAAATGAACCTGGACAAATTTGATCTCGCCATACTCAAGGTGCTGCAGGACAACGCGCGCGCCAGCCTGAACGACATCGGCGCGGCGGTGGGCCTGTCGTCCACGCCGTGCTGGAACCGCATCAAGCGCATGGAAAGCGCAGGCGTCATCCGCGGCTATACGGTGGACATCGATCCGGCCAGTCTGGGCTTCATGGACACAGTGATCGTCCACGTCACCCTGGAGAGCCACAGCGAGGAAACGCTGTACGAGTTCGGCCGGGCGCTGGCGCAGATACCCGAGGTCCTCGAAGCCTTCCTGGTCTCGGGCGACTACGACTATTACATCCGCATCGCCGTGCGCGACACCCGCGACTACGAACGGCTGCTGCGCGAACAGCTCTACCGCATCCCGGGCATCCGGCACAGCAAATCCTGCTTCGTGCTGCGCCGGTTGAAGGAAACCAAGCTGCCTTTGACGGGATTGGCGGAATAGGCTCCGCCCTAGCGCAGCACGAAATCCACCGGCACGGCGGGCTCGGGCAGAGGCCGCACGCCCAGGCCTTCCAGGAGGTCGATCTCGATCACCCGGGCCAGCGCCGACAGCGGCAGGTCGTTCTCGTCGGAGCCGAAGGGGTCTTCCAGTTCATCACCCACCGCGTCCAGGCCGAAGAAGGTGTAGGCCACGATGGTGACGGCGGCCGGCATCATGTATTCCAGCGTGCCCACCAGGCCGAAGGGCAGCAACAGGCAGAACAGCCAGGCCGTGCGATGCAGCAGCAGCGAATAGGCGAAGGGCGAGGGCGTGAACTTGATGCGCTCGCAAGCCGCCTGGATGGCGGCGCAGGCGGCCACGCGCTGGGTCAGGGCCTGGTACAGGATGTCGCTCAGCTCCCCGCGCCGCAGACAGGCCGCCAGGTCGCGGTTGATGGCCATGAGCAGGGCGTCAGGCACGTTGCGGCAGCCGTTGAGGGTCTCGGCCTCGTCCTGCTGCACCCAGGGGCGCGCGGCAGAAGCCATGTCTTCCTGACGCAGCCGCGCCGCCAGCGCGTAGCCGAAGCCGATGCAACGGCGCACGATGCGTTCCTGCACCGGGTTGGCGGTGCTGGCCGCCAGCAGCACCGCGCTTTCGCGCGCCAGGCTGCGCGCCTGCACGATCAGTTCGCCCCATTGCTTGCGCGCTTCCCACCAGCGGTCGTAGCAGACGTTGTTGCGAAAGCCCATGAACACGGACAGGGCCAGGCCGAACAGCGAGAACGGCACCGCCGACAGATGGGCGGGCGAGAACCATGCCTGGTGGTACATCCACACCACGAAGCAGGACAGCGCCGTGATGACGAGGATGCGGCTGAGGATCCGCGGGATGATGGACCCGCGCAAGACAAAGAACAAAGCCAGCGCGGAAGGACGCGGACGGACAATCATGGTGCTAACCGGAGGAACAAGGCGGCGCACACTATACGCCCATCAAGCTGTCAAAAACGCGCCGATATAATTCTGTTTCGTCTCACCGCCACTTCCATCGAGCAATGACCAACGAAGACACCCCGATCAAGCCCTGGTATGCCGTCCGCCGCTCCAAGCTGCACGGCAACGGCGTCTTCGCCGCGCGCAAGATTCCCGCGGGCACGCGCATCATCGAGTACGGCGGCGAACGCATCAGCGCCAAGGAAGCCGACCGCCGTCATCCGACCAATCCGGACGATCCCTTCCACACTTTCTTCTTCGCGCTGAGCTCCGGCCGCGTGATCGACGGCGGCGACCAGGGCAATGATGCGCGCTGGATCAACCATTCCTGCCAGCCCAACTGCGAAGCCCAGGAAGGCAAGCACGGCAAGCGCGTCTACATCGTCGCGCTGCAGGACATTCCGCGCGGCACCGAGCTGTCGTATGACTACGGCCTGGTGCTGGACGGCCGCATCACCAAGAAACTGAAGGAAGGCTACCGCTGCCTCTGCGGCACGCCGCCGTGCCGCGGCACCATGCTGGCGCTGCCGGCCAAGAAGAAAAAGAAAGCCGACGAGCCCGAGGCCGTCGAAGCCGGCGCCTGAGCATGGGCGGGGTCCGACCCCGCCCCGCCGAAGACCCCAGGCGCAGCAAGCGTATTCCGGCCCCAGCCCCGGACAGGCGTACAATCCGCAAGGTCGTTAACACGACATGCAGTACGTCTTCAGGGCGGGGTGTAATTCCCCACCGGCGGTATGCCATGCAATATGGCGAGCCCGCGAGCGCCCGGCGTCCTTCACGGACACCGGGGTCAGCAGATCTGGTGAGATGCCAGGGCCGACGGTCATAGTCCGGATGAGAGAAGATGTGCCGGCACAACGGTAGCACCGGGCGCACCCGCGCCCGGACTGCCGTATTGCGTTCGGCTGTCGAGTAGCCCTGAAACGTTTTTCGCCCCTTTCAACTTGCGAGAGCGTTTCAAATGTCCAACGTTACCCTTACCCCGCAGTCCCCCATCCCCAGCCTGGCTTTGCAGCCTTTTGCCGCCCGCTTGCAGCGCGCCCTGCATCATCTGCGCCTGGGCCGTCCCGTCATTCTCATGGACGATTTCGACCGCGAGAACGAAGCCGACCTGATCGTGGCCGCCGACAAGCTGACCGTGCCTGTGATGGCGCAGCTGATTCGCGACGGCAGCGGCATCGTCTGCCTGTGCCTGCCCGGCGAAACCCTGGACCGGCTTGAATTGCCCCCCATGGTCCAGCGCAACCAGAGCCGCTTTGCCACCGCCTTCACCGTTTCCATCGAAGCGCGCGAAGGAGTCAGCACCGGCGTGTCGGCCGTGGACCGCGTCACCACCATCCGCGCCGCCATTTCGCCGTCGGCGCAAAGCGATGACATCGTCAGCCCGGGCCATGTGTTCCCGCTGCGCGCCCAGCCGGGCGGCGTGCTGACCCGCCGCGGCCACACCGAAGGCTCGGTGGACCTGGCCGTGCTGGCCGGCCTGCGCCCGGCCGGCGTACTGTGCGAACTGATGAATGCCGACGGCACGATGATGCGCGGCGCCGCGCTTGAGCGCTATGCCGCGCAGCACGGATTGGTGGCGCTGACCATCGCGGAACTGGCCGACCATCTGCAACAGCTGAAGGACGGCCAGGCCGAGGCGATCGACGACGAAGTGCTGGAGATGGCCGCGACGGTCTGATCTTGAGCAGGCGGCGCCGGAACCGGCGGCCGCCTTTTTTACCTACGCGTCCTGAGCGCCATGGCGACGACCATCGCCGCCAGCGCGCACGCGCCGCCCATCGCATACACCGCGCCATAGCCTTGCTCGCCGGCCAGCCAGCCCGCCGCCGGGCTGCTCAGTCCCAAAGCCACGTCCAGGAAGGCCACATACGCCCCCATGGCAGCGCCCCGGCTGGCCGCCGGCACGCGGCGCACGGCTTCCACGCCAAAAGCGGGGAATGCCAGCGAATAGCCCGCGCCCGTCAGCAGCGCGCCGGCATAGGCCCATGCCGGCGTGGTTCCGGCCCAGATCAGCCACTGCCCCGCCGCTTCAATCAGCACGCACACCAGCGCCACGCGTGCGCCGCCCAGCTTGTCCGGCAGGCCGGCAAAGAACACCCGCGCCAGGATGAAGCCCACGCCGAACGCAGTGAACATCCACGCTGCGCCATCCCAACCACGCTGCGAAAACAGCAGGCTGACGAACGCAGTGATCACGCCAAAGCCGACGCTGGCCAGCGCCAGGCCCGCGCCGGGCAGCAGCACCAGACCCAGCACTTTGTAGAAAGGCGTACGCACGCCGCCTGCCGCACGCACCCCGCGCAAAGGCAGCACCAGCGCCAGGGCCGCCAGGGGAATCAGCGCCGTGGCCCAGGCGATACCCGCAAAGCCCGTGACGCCGTAGAGCCGCATGCCGGCGGGCGCGCCCAGCGCATAGGCGGCGTAGATCGCCACGCCGACCCAGGCCATCACGCGGCCCGCGTTCTGCGGCCCCACGCGGCCCACGCCCCAACTCAGGGCGCCGGTGACGATCAGGCTTTCGGCGCAGCCCATCAGCGCGCGTCCGGCCAAGAGCGCGGCCAGCGCCGCCTGCGGCCGCGCCGACAGGTCATCGGCCAGCAGATAGAACAGGCCCGCGATGGAGCCCAGCACAAAACCGCCCACCACCGCGCGCTTGGCGCCGCGGCGGTCGGCAAGCGAGCCCGCATAGGCGCGCGACAACAGGGCGGCGGCGAACTGCAGGCCGGCCACCACCCCGACCACCAGCGCGCCCAGCGCCAGCGTGCCGTCCACATACAGAGGCAGCACCGGCATGGGCAGGCCAATCATGAAGAACCCGACGAATACCGCCAGCGCGAGCGGCAGCACTTGCGCGAAGACAGAGCGCACGGGCCCCTGGGCCGCGGGCATGGCCCCGGCCGTCGATGAATGCGACATTGAATTTCCTTAAGTGAGAGATGCGCAAACCGGAACCAGTTTGAAAACCGCCGATGGCATAATCCCCGTGTGCGGGCGATGAACCGGATTGCCTGCTGGAAATTTTATGAGCCATTGCTCATATTCGATACTCGCCTTTCACAGTACCCATGACCGCCATCCCACAGCCCCGGAAATCGCCGCGCCAGCTCAGATCCCAGCACACCGTAGAGACGATTTTGCAAGCCACGGCTCGCGTTCTGGCCACCCACGGCTATGCGGGCACCAATACCAATCTGATCGCGGAAACGGCCGGTGTCAGCGTCGGCTCGCTGTATCAGTACTTCCCCAACAAGAACGCCCTGATCGCGGCGCTGCACAACCGCCACGACAACCAGATGCTGGACGTCATCGACTCGGTCCTGGACAGCAATCCCGCGGCCACGCTGCGCGAGCGCGTCGCGGCCATCGTCGAGGCGATGCTGCACGCCCACCTGCTGGAACCCGCGCTGCACCGCGTGCTGGAAAGGGAGTTTCCGCTGTTCGACCAGCCGCACGAACACAGCCGCGCGGACCAGGATATCCACAGGCGCATGCGCCACCTTCTGGAACTGCATCGCGCCGAAATCGCGCAGCAGGACCGGGATCTGGCGACCTATGTGGTGTTGCGCATCATGGAGTCACTGGTGCATGCCGCGGCGCTGGAACCGCCCGCGGGATTCTCGACGCAGCAGTTGGAACAGGCCGTGGTCAACGCGGTGATGGGATACCTGGGCGAACCCGCCGCGCGCCGCGCGCCGCCGAAGGCAGCGAAGGCAGCAAAGGCAGCGAAAACGGCGCGCAGCTAGCCGCGCCATGGTTCGGGACGGTCAGCGTCCCGGTTCGCGGGCCATCTGCGCCAGGCAGTCGGCGGCGCTGCCCGTGACGATGCGGGCGCTGCACGCCAGCATCAGATTCAGGTTCAGGCCGAAGTCTTCCACGGTGTAGCCCTTGGCATCGACCATGCGCGATGCGCCGTCGTCTGCCGCAGCCCCCACCGCCACCTGATCGATCAACGAGCCTGCCTGGCCGGTGTAAGCCCATACCGGCTTGCCGCAGGCGATGGCGTAGCCGACTTCAAATGCCGTGCCCGAATCGGGTTCGGCGCCGCGAAACGGATTGAGGTTCGCCATCACCATGTCCGCGCGCCGGATGAGCGCGACGTTCTCGCGATAGATCCATTGGGCCAGCGCCTGGCCGGACAAGCCCTGCGGCGCTTCATTGTCCAGCGGAAACAGGCCGTCGAAACCGTAGGTGGCGCACAGCGCCTTCAAGCGTTTGCCGTGCGCCGCCGCATCAGGCAGGAACACGTCGAAACCCGCCAGATATACGCTGCGCATCATGGTTACTCCGGATCGGAAACGTTGAAGGCTTCGCCGGTGGCGAAGAAGGAGCCGCCCGCCACGTAATGGACCGAACGGCGCTCGTCGTCGGGGAAATGCCAGCGATTGCCGGAAAACACTTCAGGCGCGGCCCACGCGGCCACGACTTCGCCGATGAAGAGGTCGTAGGCCTGCTGGTTGTGCGGTTCGGGCACGACGCGGCATTCCAGCCAGCCCAGGCAACCGCTGATGAGCGGCGCGCCGATCTTGCTGGCGGGGAAGGTCGTCAGGCCGCTGGCCTGGAATTTGTCTTCGTCGCGCCCGGAATCGGTACCCACCCGCAGCGTGGCGCGGGCCTGCGCGCGCGACGGGATGCACAGCGCGAATTCGCCCGACGCCTCGATCAGGCCGCGCGTGTAGGTGTTCTTGTCCACCACCACCAGCATCTTGGGCGGACTGAAGTCCAGGGGCATGGCCCAGGCGGCCGCCATGACGTTGCGCGCATCGCCATGGGCGCTGGTCACCAGCACCGTGGGGCCGTGGTTCAGCAGCAGATAGGCGCGGGACAGGTCTACGGGTTCGATGCTGGACATGCGGCGCTTCCTAGAACATGCCGTTCTTGTTGGCGGGGTTCTCGGGGATTTCCTGGCTCACGTCCCAGTGTTCCACGATCTTGCCGTCTTCCACGCGGAAGATGTCCATGACGGCCTGGCCCCGGTCTTCCGGTGAATCGCGCCACAGGTTGTGGATCAGCACCAGGTCGCCCTCGGCGATCACGCGCTTGATTTCAACGATGGACTGCGGATGCTGTTCGAAATAGGCGGGAAAGAAATCCACCAGCGGACCAACGCCATCCTGCATGTAGGGGTTGTGCTGGACGTAGTTCGGGCTGACGTACAGGCGCACTGCCTCGTCGACGTCGCGGTCCTGGAACATCATGCGAAAGAACGCCACCACGAGGTCCTTGTTGGACTGGGGTGCGGCCGCGCTAGCCGGCGCGGCTGCCAGACAGGTGGCGGCAACCAGCAGACATAGGGCCAACGATTTCAACTTCATACGCATACGGGGCAAACTCAGGTGTCGGAACGCCGGCTGGCGGTGCGCCAGTTTACAAACAAAAACATGGATTCCGGGCCTTTGCCCCCAATGGAAAAGGGCCTCTTGCCGAGGCCCTTCGTGATCCGCCGACGGCCGGGATCAGTAGCCGACGGTATAGCGGCGGCGCGAATGCTTGGGCGTTTCGAGTTCATCGACCAGCGCAATGGCATAGTCTTCCATCGAGATCCAGCTCTTGCCTTCGTCATCGGCAAGCAGGGTGTCATCGCCCAAACGGAACTGGCCGGTGCGCTCGCCCGGCTCGAACAGCGCCGAAGGCGACAGGAAGGTCCAGTTCAGCACTTTTTCATGGCGCAGCGTGTCCAGGAACACCACGCCGGCGCGCGCCTCGGGCTTGTAGGCATCGGGGAATTCGGGGGTGTCGATCAGCATCTTGCCGGGGGCAACCAGCAGGCTGCCCGCGCCGCCGACCACCAGCAGGCGCGGCACGCCCGCGTCCTTCACGGCGCTCAGGAGCGGCTTGGCGTCCGACGATACGAAGCGCGAAGCGCTGATCACGGCGTCGTGGCCCTTCAGCAACGAGGTCAGCGCTTCGGGATCGGTGGCGTCGCCCTGCTTGATGGTCAGGCCGAGCTGCGGATTCACGTCGGACAGGTTGCGGGCGATGCCCGTGACCTGGTGGCCGCGCTTGAGCAATTCGTCCGCCACGCGCGAACCCACGCGGCCGGTGATTCCGATCAATGCAACTTTCATGGTCTTGCTCCTTGGGTAGGGGAGCCAGAGCCGCCGCAACTTGCGGCGCTACGCTCCGGCTCAGGCAAAGCCATACTATTCGTACAAATCCGATCAAAAAACCAGTAAAACCGGATGAGTTTTTTGCAATTTATGCACCAATACCTGGCAAACCCGCCCGGAACGAACCGAAGACGCAGCCCTGCCGGCGTCTTCGCCGCCGTCAGGCCAGTGTGCTCCCGGCGGGCCCGCTTGAACAGGGGGCCGCCAGACAGGGCGGCGTTCAGGCCGCGGCGCGCTGCGCCTGATAGACCTGCAGATGCGCGTAAGCCGTGCGCAGGTAGGTCGCGTCCACGCCCAGGGTGCGGGCGCGCCGCACCATGTCGCCGACGATGTGGTCGGCCTCCACCGGCAGTCCCTGGCTCAGGTCGCGGAACATCGACGCGGTGACGGGCTGGGTACGGTCGGTAATCAGCTTGCGCGCCGAGGCGTCAGCCTCCGGCCGCACGGCGTGGCCCGACGCCGCGGCAACGGCCTGCGATTCCTGCAGCAGCCCGCTCATGATGTCGATGCCGTCGTCGGTAGAGGCAATCTGCCCGACCGAGCCGCGCATCAGGCAGGTGGCTGCGGCCAGCGTGGTCAGGAACACGTATTTTTCCCAGATGTCCTGGTAGATGTCGGTGCTCAGGCGGCTGACGTATTCGCCGCCGGCCAGGGCCTGTTCCAGCGCGACGCAGCGTTCGCTGCGGGCGGGGCCGGCGCGCTCGCCGAAGACGATGTTGGCGTACTTGCCCAGATGCACCACTTCGCCCTCGGGGCCCAGGGTGGCGTTGATCTGGCACAGTCCGCCCAGCACACGATGCGGCTCGAATTCGCGGTCCAGCACGTCGTACTGCAGCACGCCGTTCATGATGGGCAGCACGGCGGTATCGGGCCCGACCGCGGGACGGATGGCCTCGATGGCGCTGGCCAGGTCATAGGCCTTGCAGCTCAGCACCACCACGTCGTAGCTGCCTTGCAGGGTCTGTTGCGTGACCAGCTGCGGCTGCAGCGTGGCATCGCCCAGCGGGCTCTTGATGCGCAGGCCCTGTTCGCGGATCCGCGCGGCGCGCGGCTCGCGCACCAGGAAGGTCACGTCCGCGCCCGCCTGGGCCGCCCGTCCGCCAAAGTAGCCGCCGGTGCCGCCGGCGCCCAAGAACAAAATCCGCATGCCTGTCTCTCCTTGTAGGCCGCCCGCCGTCTGCGCGGGCTCATGGCGGAATTATGCGCCTTGCGGGGGGAGCGGGTGTTCGTGCTCCTGCCAGGCTTGGTAACCGCCGCGCAAGGCCCAGGTCTTGGGGTAGCCCGCGGCGCGCAGCCGCGACGCCAGCAGCGCTGCCGACACCTCGTTGGGGCAGGCGCAGTACACGACGATGTCGGATTCCAGCGCCTGGGCATCCAGCCGGGGTAAGGGCGCTTTCAGGTCCACGGCGATGGCGCCGGGGATGCGCTGCTCTTCGCGCACCGCCTCGGGGCGCACGTCGAACACCAGCGCATTGCGGCCGTCCTGGCGCCACTGCATCAGCTCGTCCACTGACAGGCGCGGAATCACGCGCAGGCTGCGCAGCAGGATCCGGCGCCGCAGGAAGCGCGCCAGGATGTACAGCGCCAGCACCGCCGCCAGCACGCCCAGCCCCATCGCACCGTAGGTGCCTAGGATTTCCAGCACATCGTTGACCACGTTGTGGAACAGGCCGCCCAGCAGCAGGGCCGAACCCGACCAGATCAGGGAGCCCACGATGTCGTAGCCCAGGAAACGGCGGTAGGGCGTACCCGTCAGGCCTGCCATCACGGTGGACAGCGCCCCCGCGCCAGGCAGGAACTTGCACACCAGCAGCGCGCGCACGCCGATGCGCAGGTACAGGCGCTGCGTCTGCCGGATGCAGGAGTCCTGCGACAGCGACATCTTGCAGATCACGCCCAACAGGCGCGAGCCGTAGCGCTGGCCGGCCACGTACCACAGGCTGTCGGCCAGCAGGCAGGCGACCGTAGCCGCCATCCAGGGCACGAGCCACCCACCCGCGCCGGCCAGAGCGCCGGCGGCAATCAGCATGGGATAGGCGGGCACCGGCAGGCCGGCCTGCTCGACCAGCACGTTGGCGAACACCAGCCACCCGCCGTACTGTTCCAGCAGCAGTTGTATATCTTGCATGGGGTCTTCCAGCTTGCCACGCCACGCGCGCGGCTCATGCCTGGGATTTTAGGCGCGCGGGCCCTGGATCGGGGTGTGGGCAGCCGCAACGGCCCGTTCCATGCATCGAATTTCGTTCAGTCTGGGCTGGACGGTTCAAATCGCCGCGCATTCAGCCCATCTCGCTGGCAAGGAGTCGTGATGGACGAGCCAGCGGTTGATGCCCGGATCGATCCAATCCAGGACCTCCTGGATATCGCCATGGATATCCTTCACCGAAGGCTCTACCCACAGCAGCGGTTCATGGTGCATGACCCGGTTGCGCAAATCCCGAATGCGGTTCAGGGACGAACTGATCGGGCCACGTCGGCGCTTGGCTTTCGGACAGGTGGGAAAGGCCAGGAGGAGGCGCCCCCATAACGTGCGCCCATGCTGGGCATTGAACAGCCGCGTCCACGATCCAAAAGTCAATTCGGCAACGATCTTGTCAGTAGTGACGCGTTCCCGGCGTCGCTGGATCTTGATCCCCGCGTCTCCCACCGCCACGTGCAGCCACTCGAACTCAGGGGAGGGCAGACCATTCCACCAGTCGGCGCTTCCCATCGACCTGCTCAGGCTTCGATGGACGGCGTTGCGAAGAACGATCTCCATTGTCTGCAAGGCGGGCATCAGCGCCTGCGCCAACCGGACATTGTGATCGTAGGCAACGGCCGCCCGCAACGCGTCTCCGCCATAGCTGTTCAGATAGCGCCCCATTCGCGGGGCGGAGAACACCGTTTCCCGCAGTTTCCATTCCATTAGTCCTATTCTCCCCTTCCAAGCAGGGCGCTCCTGCACACATCGCCGAAAGCTTGGTTGAAAGTCATGCTCAAAAACGGTACAGTCAACGCGCTGCCCTAGAAAAGCCACTCCCAGATGTGAATGCTGGTGATGCAACTAGGTCCGAACGATGGCCCCACTTCGGTGGGGCCTCCCTATTTGTGCGACCGATACGTCAAGTCGGCCCGCACCGCCGCCACTCTCTCAGACTGGCGTGTACCTGCCCGCTCTGTTTCCTTCGCCCGTGTGCAAACAGAGTTCAAGGCCCAATAATGAAGCGTCGCCAGGATTCTTGCCCCCTGCCCAGATGAAATTTCAGACTCCCTGAACTTTGACCTGGTTACGCACTCTGTCCACCCCTTGGCAGACACGCACCGCTCTGGTGCCACCAATCCCCGCCAGGGTGCCTATAATCCTGCCCGGCCATCAGGTTTCCCCGACTTGTCGCGGGAATGCCCCATGGCATACAACTTGCTTCGCCAGGGCTGGCTGCGAACCCGACCATTCGGATGGGGCGCGTCGCCTGGCGCTCCCCATCCGATGACCGATCCCACGCCCTCGTTTCCGTACGCTAGTCCCGGCACGCCTGCCGGCGGCGGCCATATGGAACGGGGCCGCGGCCGCGCGCGCGCCAGCCGCGCGCGGGCCAGCGCCCATCGCCTCCAATTCCCATCCCTTTCCCTCCCTTCGCAGGAGTCACCCGCATGAAAGCCTCTTCCACCCCGTCCGTCGCCGGCATCGCCCGCCGCGGCCTGCTCAAGCTGGCCGCAGCCGCCGCCGGCGCGCTGATGTTCTCGGGCGCCGCCCTGGCCCAGGCGCCCGCCAAGACCAAGGTCGCCGCCATCTACACGGTGCCGGTCGAACAGCAATGGGTGTCGCGCATCCACAAGGCGCTGGTCGCGGCCCGCGATCGCGGCGAGATCGAATACACGTTCTCGGAAAACGTCACCAACGCCGACTACGAGCGCGTGATGCGCCAGTACGCGGAACAAGGCAACAAGCTGGTGGTGGGCGAGGCCTTCGCCGTGGAAGCCGCCGCCCGCAAGGTGGCCAAGGACTATCCGCAGACCGCTTTCCTGATGGGCTCCTCGGGCAAGCCGCAGCAGCCCAACTTCTCGGTGTTCGACAACTACATCCAGGAACCCGCCTACCTGACCGGCATGATCGCCGGCGGCATGAGCAAGACGGGCAAGATCGGCCTGGTGGGCGGCTACCCCATTCCCGAAGTGAACCGCCTGATGCACGCCTTCATCGAAGGCGCCAAGGAAGTGAATCCACAGGCCGAGTTCACCGTGACCTTCATCGGTTCCTGGTTCGATCCCCCGAAGGCCAAGGAAGCCGCCTTCGCCATGATCGACAAGGGCGCGGACGTGCTCTACGCCGAGCGCTTCGGCGTGTCGGACGCCGCCAAGGAACGCGGCAAGCTGGCCATCGGCAACGTCATCGACACGCAACAGCAGTATCCGGAGACCGTCGTCGCCTCGGCGCTGTGGAGCATGGAACCCACCATCGAGGAAGCGCTCAAGCAGGTGCGCGCCGGCACGTTCAAGGCCGACGACTACGGCCAGTATTCTCTGATGAAGCACAAGGGTTCGTCGCTGGCGCCGCTGGGCACCTTCGAAAGCAAGATTCCCGCCGACCTGATGGCCAAGGTCCAGGCCAAGCAGAAGGCCATCCTGGACGGCAGCTTCAGCGTCAAGGTCAACGACAAAGAACCCAAGTCCTCGGCACGATGAACCACGCGCCTCTCGCCCTGCAACTGACGGGGATCACCAAACGCTTTGGCAGCCTCACGGCCAACGACGACATATCGCTCACGCTGCGCCAGGGCGAAGTGTTGGCCTTGCTGGGCGAGAACGGCGCCGGCAAATCGACCCTGGTGTCGATCCTGTTCGGCCATTACGTGGCCGACGCCGGCAACATCGAAGTCTTTGGCCAGGCCTTGCCGGCCGGCCGGCCCGACGCCGCGCTGGCGGCCGGGGTCGGCATGGTGCATCAGCACTTCACGCTGGCCGACAACCTGACCGTGCTGGACAACATCATGGTCGGCACGGAATCGCTGTGGAAGCTGGCGTCCGGCCGCGGCAAGGCGCGCCAGCGCCTGGTTGAACTCGGCCAACGCTTCGGCCTGGGTGTGGATCCGGACGCGCGCGTCGGCACGCTGTCAGTCGGCGAGAAGCAGCGAGTCGAGATCCTGAAGGCGCTGTACCGCGGCGCGCGCGTCCTGATCCTGGACGAGCCGACCGCGGTGCTCACGCCGCAGGAAGTGCAGGACCTCTTTGCCACCCTGCGCGGCTTCGTCGATGAAGGCCTGGCCGTGATCTTCATCTCGCACAAGCTCGACGAAGTCATGGCGGTGTCGGGCCGCGTGGCGGTGTTGCGCCAGGGCAAGCTGGTGGCCGAGCGCGAAACCGCCAGCACCAGCCCGGCCGAATTGGCCGAGCTGATGGTGGGCCGCAAGGTCGTCATGCCGCACGCCGAAGCCGTGGCCGCGGCCGAGCAGGCCGCGCCCGTAGTGACCTTGTCTCAAGTGACCGTGCGCGACGGTCGCGACGGGGCGACGCGCCTGGACAGCCTGGACCTGGTTGTCCACAAGCACGAAATCGTGGCGATCGCAGGCGTGGCCGGCAACGGCCAGCAGGCGCTGGTGTCGGTGCTGACCGGCCTGCGCCAGCCCACCGACGGCACCATCCGCCTGGGCCCCGAGCATGCGGCGGCGCCCACGACGCCGGCCGGCTGGACCGCGGCCCACGTCGGCCGCATCCCTGAAGACCGCCACGGCGAAGGCGTGATCGGCGACAGCCCCTTGTGGGAAAACGCCATTGTCGAAGACCTGAAGGACCCGCGCTTCGCGCGTTGGGGCCTGATCCGGGCGCGTGCCGGCAAAGCCTATGCCCAGGCCCTGGCCAAGCAGTTCGACGTGCGGGCCGCGTCGCTGGACGTGCGCACCCGCAGCCTGTCCGGGGGCAACATGCAGAAGCTGATCCTGGGCCGCACGCTGGCGCGCGAACCGCGCTTCATCGTGGCCGACCAGCCCACCTGGGGCCTGGACATCGGCGCCGTCGCCTACGTGCGCGAGCAGCTCCTGGCGGCGCGCACGCGCGGCGCGGGCGTCCTGCTGGTATCCGAGGACCTGGAAGAGATCTTCGCGCTGGCCGACCGCATCGCCGTGCTGTGCGGCGGCAAGCTGATCGCCGTGAAGCCGGTGTCCGAATGGACGCCCGCCACGGTGGGCCTGGCCATGACGGGCACGCAGGGATGAAAACCCGCTGCGTCCCGCGCGTCTCCACTACCTATCGAGCATTACTCGCATGAAACTGATCCTGGAACGCCGCCCGGAGCCCAGCCGCCTGGCGCTGGCCCTGGCGCCCTTCGCGGCCATCGCCTTCACGCTGGCGGTCTGCACCCTGCTGGTGGCCTGGGCTGGCGCCCCCGTGGGCCGCACCTATGCCTTGCTGTTCGAAGGCGCGTTCGGCTCGCGCTTTGCGCTGTCCGAAACGCTGACCCGCGCCACTCCGCTGATGCTGACCGGCCTGGCCTGTGCAGTGGCATTCCGCGCGCGCTTCTACAACATCGGCGCCGAGGGCCAGCTATATCTGGGCGCACTGGCCGCGGTGGCGGTGGGCGGCCTGCATGACGGCACCGGCTTCGGCCTGCCCGTGCCCGCGCTGTTTGCCGGCATGATGCTGGCGGCAGCCCTGGCCGGCGCCTTGCTGCTGCTGATCCCCGCCATTCTCAAGACCCGGCTGGGCGTGGATGAAGTGGTGACCACGCTGCTGGGCAACTTCATCGTGCTGCTGTTCGTGTCGATGATGCTGGACGGCCCCATGAAGGATCCCATGGCCATGGGCTGGCCGCAGTCCGTGGCGCTCAACGGCGACCTGGAGCTCGGCAAGCTGATCGAGCGCACCCGCGCCCATACCGGCCTCTTGTGGGCGGCCGGCCTGGCGCTGGGACTGTGGCTGCTGAATCGCTACACCGTGTTCGGCTTCCAGATGCGCGCGGTCGGCGCCAACGCACACGCCTCGCGCTTCCTGGGCTTGCCGGTGAACCGTGTGATGCTGGGCACCGCCATGCTGTCGGGCGCGCTGGCCGGCCTGGCCGGCGCGATCGAAGTAGCGGGCCGCACCGGCTACGTCACGCTCGATATGTCGCCGGGCTATGGCTACACCGGCGTGGTGGTCGCCATGCTGGCCGGCCTGCATCCGCTGGGCGTGATCCTGGCCAGCCTGTTCGTGGCCGGCATGCTGGTGGGCGCGGACAGCATGAGCCGCGCCATCGCGGTGCCGAACTACATCGCCGACGTCATCGTCGCCACTTCGTTGCTCGCCATGCTGGTCGCGACGCTATTTGCGCAGTACCGCCTGCGCCGCAACCGGGCCTGAGGAGCGCGCCATGGAATGGATGGATCTGATGAGCTCGTCGGCGTTCTGGGTGGCGGTGCTGCGCCTGGCGACGCCGCTGATACTGGGCACGCTGGGCGTGCTGCTGTGCGAGCGCGCGGGCGTGCTGAACCTGGGCATCGAAGGCATCATGGCCGCCGGCGCCTTCACCGGCTGGCTGGTGGTGTACCTGGGCGCGCCGCTCTACGTGGGCGTGCTTGCAGCCGCGTTTGCGGGCGCCGTGTTCGGCCTGCTGCACGCCGTGCTGACCGTGCCGCTGGGCCTGTCGCAGCACGTGTCCGGCCTGGGCGTGACGCTACTGGCCACCAGCCTGAGCTACTTCGCCTACCGCGTCACGTTTCCCAGCGTGAACACGCCGCCCACGATCACGCCGTTTGCGGAAATGAAGTTCCTGGACGGCATTCCGCTCATCGGGCCGGTGCTGGCGGGGCAGACGCCCATGACCTTGCTGGCCCTGGCCGCAGTGCCGATACTGGCCTGGGTGCTGAACCGCACGCCCGTCGGCCTGGCGATCCGCATGGTGGGCGAAAACCCGGCCGCGGCCGAAGGGCAGGGCCTGTCGGTGACGCGCCTGCGCATGGGCGCCATCGTGGCAGGCTCCGCACTGATGGGCGTGGCCGGCAGCTTCCTGACGCTGGCGGCGTTCAACGCCTTCTTCTTCAACATGGTCAACGGCCGCGGCTGGGTTTGCGTGGCGCTGGTGGTGTTCGCGTCGTGGCGGCCCGGCAAGGCACTGCTGGGCGCGCTGATCTTCGCCTTCTTCGACGCGCTGCAATTGCGCATGCAGCAAGGCGGCGCAGCGCTGCCCGGCCTGCCGGAGTTGCCGTACCAGGTCTACCTGATGCTGCCCTACGTCCTGTCCATCCTCGCCCTGGTGGTAATGGCGCGCCGCGCCGCCTACCCGCAAGCCCTGATGAAGCCCTACCGTAAAGGTGAGCGCTGAAGGCTGCGCGCAGTACCATGAACAACAGAAACCTTCCGCAAGGAATTCCATGCTCGATCTGATTCTTAGACATTGCACGCTGCCCGATGGCCGCCAGAACATCGACATCGGCATCGCCGGCGGCCGCATCGTGGCGCTGGAGCCGGCGCTGAAGGCCGAGGCCGCGCAGACCGTGGACGCGGCGGGCCAGCTGGTGGCGCCGCCTTTCGTCGACGCGCACTTCCATATGGACTCCACGCTGTCCTTCGGACTGCCGCGCGTGAATCAGTCCGGCACGCTGCTGGAAGGCATCGCGCTGTGGGGCGAGCTCAAGCCGCTGTTGACGCAGGAAGCGCTGGTCGAGCGCGCGCTGGCCTATTGCGACTGGGCCGTGGCGCGCGGCCTGCTGGCCATCCGCTCGCATGTGGACGTGTGCGATCCGCGCCTCCTGGCCACGGAAGCGTTGCTGCACGTGCGCGAGAAGGTCAAACCCTACCTGGACCTGCAACTGGTCGCCTTCCCGCAGGACGGCGTGTTGCGCGCCCCCGGCGCCCTGGACAACCTCAAGCGCGCGCTGGACATGGGCGTGGACGTGGTGGGCGGCATTCCGCACTTCGAACGCACCATGCAGGACGGCGCGGAATCGGTGCGCATCCTGTGCGAACTGGCGGCCGAACGCGGCCTGCGCGTGGACATGCACTGCGATGAAAGCGACGACCCGCTGTCGCGCCACATCGAGACGCTGGCGTACCACACGCAGCGCCTGGGCCTGCAAGGCCGCGTGACGGGTTCGCACCTGACGTCCATGCACTCCATGGACAACTACTACGTCTCCAAGCTGATTCCGCTGATGCGCGAAGCCGGCGTGTCCGCCATCGCCAACCCGCTGATCAACATCACGCTGCAAGGCCGCCACGACACCTATCCGAAGCGCCGCGGCATGACGCGCGTGCCCGAGCTGCTGGCCGCTGGCGTGCCCGTGGCTTTCGGCCATGACTGCGTGATGGACCCCTGGTACAGCCTGGGTTCGGGCGACATGCTGGAAGTGGCGCACATGGGCCTGCACGTGGCCCAGATGACGGGCCAGGACGCCATGCGCGCCTGTTTCGAAGCCGTCACCACCACGCCGGCCAGGATCCTGGGCCTGGACGAGACCGGCCTGGCCGTCGGCAAGCGCGCCGATCTGGTGCTGCTGCAGGCGCGCGACGCCGTCGAGGCGCTGCGCCTGCGCGCCACCCGCCTGATGGTGCTGCGCGCGGGGCAGGTAGTGGCGACCACGCCGCCCGCCACCGCCACCCTGAACCTGCCAGGCCGTCCGAGCCAGGTCAGCTTCCAGACGCCGGCCCGCTGAGCGCGTCGGGCGCGGCGCTCACACCGCCGCGCCTTGCTTCAGCGGCATGCAGATACGCGTCTGCAATTGCGCCGGCGGCGTGGTGCGCGGGTCGTTCAGGTACTGCTCGAACATGGGAAAGTCCGCCGGCACCTCGCCGCTGGCCGGCAGCCATTGCGAGAACATCCAGTTGTAGGCCTTGTCCATCTCGTTATAGGGCCCGGTGTACGTCAGGATGGCGCAACGGCCTTCCGGAATCTCGAAGCGCTCCAGCTCGCCGCCCAGGTCGGCGTCCGGCGCCACCGACATGCCGGCCATGGACCGCAGCTGACTCGCAGGTACCTGCTCGGGGTCGTCGAAATACACGCCGTAGCCGATGGACTCCGGCTGCGCGATGCCGCGGCTGACGGCCAGCATGAAGGCGCGCGTGAACAGCGGGCCGATTTCCTGATAGCTGCCGCGATGCGACAGGACCGCCAGCGTCGCGCCCGGAAAGGTTTCGATCTTGATGGGATACATGCCTAGCTCCTGTGGGTCGAAGGGACGGGAGCGGACAGCCCGGTAGCGCCCCGGCGATATGCCGAAGGTCGCGCCGAATGCCCGGTTGAACGCTGCGTCCGACTCATAGCCGGCGCGCTGCGCCACCTCGCGCAAGGAAGCCTCGGAATTCCCCAACGCCACCGCCGCGCGGTGCATGCGGATGCGCTGCACGGTGGCGTTCACCGTCTCTCCCATCATGGCGCGGTAGACGCGATGGAAGTGGTACGGCGACAGGCAGGCCAGCTCGGCCAGCCGGTACAGGTCCGGATCGGCGTCGGGGTGGCTCGCCAGCCAGCGCAGGACGGGTTCCAGGCGCTGGCCATAGTGGTTCAGGGTTGCAGGCTTCATGCGGTCTCCTTGGAGAGCAATGTAGCGGGCCGGCCTTTGCAGATTTTGCGCTTTTTGCCCGACCCCGGGCAGGAGGCCGTCAGCGTCCGATCTCCCGGTTCCAGCGCGCGTTGAACGCGGGCCGGGTCTCGTTGATCTGATCCCAGTTCGGTATCTTGGCGTTCGACATGTAACCCTGGAATCGCTGCAGCGCGTCCGCGTGGCCCGCTGGCGCCAGCACATTGCGATTGGACGGGAAATGCCCGCCCATCTCCAGCGCCTTCGCTTGCGCCTGCTCGGACAGCAGGTACAGCGCCAGCTTCTGCGACAGCTCCGGTTCGCTATTGCCGGCGACCACGCACTCGCCCACCATCAGGATCATCGAGCCCTCCCTGGGCTGCGCATATTCCACGTGCACGCCGCGCTTCTTCAGGCGGGTGATGGCCGTGGGTGTCCAGGGAAATAGCACCGCCTCGTCGGCCTGCACCATGTCGGCCAGGCGCGCCGAATCCGGCAGGTATGCACGCACGTTCGGGCCGACCACAGCCGGCCAGTGCGCGAAGCCCGGTCCATAGTTCCGATCGTCGCCGCCCAGGATGCGGTTGATCATCAGGAACGCGTGCAGACCGAAGGTGCTGCTCGAAGCCGACTGGACCACGACCTGGCCCCGGTACTTCGGATCGGCGAGGTCCATCCACGACGTCGGCGGCGCCCAGCCCCGCTCGGCGAACACCTTGGTGTTGTAGCCCAGGCCAGTCATGCCGATGTCGATGCCCGCGGCCATGCGGTCCTTCTTCAGGGCGGTGGGGTACAGCTCCTTCAGCACCGGATCTTCGTTGAGCTGCGTGCACAATCCCATGGAAATCGCGCGCGCCATGACGCCGTCGTCCAGGAACATGAGATGCAGCCGCGGCTTGCCCTTGTCGGCCTGGGCGCGCGCCAGCACCTCGGTCGACATGCCCGGCACCACCACGATCCTGACGTTGTGGGCGCGCTCGAAATCCGGAAATACGTACTGCGAGAACGCGCGCGCCATGTCGCCGCCGTTCATGCCCACGTACAGCGTGGTCTGCTGCGCCGCCGCCCCGGCCGACAACAGCACCGCCAGAGCCGCGCCCAGCAGCCTCCTGCCTGCGCCCAGGCGGCGCTGCCCATCTTGTTTGTTACGCGTCATAGAGTCTCCTGCATGGGCTCATGCGACCTCGTCAACCGGCGCGCCAACGAAAAAAGCCTGGCACGCTACCGTATCCAGGCTTTTTCTCATGGGCCGCCGAACCGTTCAGTTCGGGTAGGTTCCGGGCAGCAGGATGCTGCGGTCGCCGGGCTCGATCGAGCGACGGCCGCACAGCGCCATCGTCGTATCCATTTCCTTGTACAGGATCTCCAGCACGCGGGTCACGCCAGCCTGGCCATAGGCCCCCAGGCCGTAAAGGAAGGCGCGGCCGATCATGGCGCCGCGCGCGCCCAGCGCCACGGCCTTCAGGATGTCCTGGCCGGAACGCACGCCGCCGTCCATCCACACTTCGATCTTCGAACCCACGGCGTCGGCGATCGAAGGCAGGGCGGCGATGGACGACATGGCGCCGTCAAGCTGGCGCCCGCCGTGGTTGCTGACGATGAGCGCGTCGGCGCCGCTATTGGCGGCCAGCTGCGCGTCCTCGACATCCAGGATGCCCTTGATGATGAGCTTGCCGCCCCAACGCTGCTTGATCCATTCGACGTCGTCCCAGCTCAGGCGCGGGTCGAATTGTTCGGCCGTCCATGCCGACAGCGAGGACAGGTCGCTCACGCCCTTGGCGTGGCCGACGATGTTGCCGAAGGTGCGACGCTTGGTGCCCAGCATGCCCATGCACCAGCGCGGCTTGGTGGCCAGGTTGATGAGATTGCGCAGGGTGGGCTTGGGCGGAGTGGACAGGCCGTTCTTGATGTCCTTGTGGCGCTGGCCCAGGATCTGCAGGTCCAGCGTCAGCACCAGCGCCGAGCAGCCGGCGGCCTTGGCGCGGTCGATCAGGTTGGCGACGAACTCGCGGTCGCGCATCACATAGAGCTGGAACCAGAAGGGTTTCTTGGTGGCCGCGGCCACGTCTTCCAGCGAACAGATGCTCATGGTGGACAGCGTGAAGGGCACGCCGAAGTCCGCCGCCGCCTTGGCCGCCAGGATTTCGCCGTCCGCATGCTGCATGCCGGTCAGGCCCGTGGGCGAGATCGCCAGCGGCATGGTCACGTCGTGGCCCACCATGGTGGTGCGCAGCGACCGGCCTTCCATGTTCACCGCCACGCGCTGGCGCAGCTTGATCTTCTGGAAATCGCTTTCGTTGGCACGGTAGGTGCCTTCGGTCCAGGCGCCGGAATCCGCGTAGTCGTAGAACATGCGCGGCACGCGCTTCTGCGCAATGGCGCGCAGATCTTCGATGCAGGTGATCGTAGAAAGGTTAGCGGTCATGGAGTGGTCTATGGAGTGTTGGGGCGCCAGCTGCGGCTAGTTATTCTTGGACGCCGGGCCGCCAGCTGCGGGCAGCTCCAGCGATTGCGCGGGCCTCCCAGGCCTCGCAACGCCGCCCAGTATACGCGCCGAGGCCGGCAAGCGTTGCTTGCCGGCCTCGTTCGCCCCCCTTATCGCAGGGACTCTTGCGGCCCCTGCGCCCCCGTTATCGCGGCCAGACTTTGGACACGGCCCGGATCGTGGCCCAGGCCACCCAGCGTGGGCTGGTCAGCCGCGCGCCGGGCAGACGGCGCATCACGTCCACGGCCAGCCCGCCGCGCTTGTGCCACTGCTTCTTGCGGGTCTGGCTGTCGGTCCAGCGGCCCTCCAGCCACGGGAATTCGCGGCGGCCCGGCTTGTAGACCGGCGGCGTGTTGTAGATCAGGATGTAAGCCAGCCGCGGCGCCTGCGAGGTATTCGGCCCGGTGAAGTGCAGCGTGCGGGCGTCGTGCACCGTGATGCCGCCCGGGTCCAGGGGCTCCGGCACCGCCTGGTCGCGCGGAAAATCGCCGCAGCATTCCAGCGGATGCAGGGTCTTGTCGCCGCCCGGCGAACGGTGCTCCAGCACATCCCATTTGTTGGAACCCGGAATGAACTGCATGCAGCCGTTTTCCGTGGTGGCCGGCTGCAGCGCCAGCCAGATGCTGAGTTCGTTGTAGATGAAGTCCGGCGAGCGGAAAGCCTCGTCCTGGTGCCACGGCGTTTCCGGTCCGTGCGGCCCAGGCTTGAGCAGGGCGTGCTCGCCATACAGGGCGGCCTCGGGGCCCAGCAGCTGGCGCGCCAGCTCCAGGGTGCGCTCGTGGTACTCGGTCTTCAAGAGGCCCGGGGCATAATGGCGTGGATCGTGCAGGCTGGGAAACTTGGCGGGTTTGGACGGGTCGTCACGGCTCACAAAGTCATACTGCGCACCCTCGTTGTAGCCGGTCTTGTTCGCGAACAGGTCGAGCAGCGTCCTGCGGATGTAACCCACCTCGTCCTGCGGGCACATGTCCTTCAGGGCCAAGTAACCCTGTTCCCTGTAGCGCGCTGTCTCAGCTTCCGACAACAAACTGGTCTCTTCCATAATGGCTTCTCCAAGCTCTGGTAACGGGTGTTCCCGCTGGCACGTTTTGACATGAGCTCTAACGTATCGCCAGGCGTCCCCCCGGCCTATAGATCATCCGCCGTAGTCACTAACGTCTACGTACATCGCCGAGCGCGGCGCCTCATCCAAGAGAGAATCGATGCAAGACCCTAAAGCCGATACCCATATCGAGACCGTGCACGTCACGATCACCGGCACCGTGCAGGGCGTGGGCTACCGCCACGCCACGGTCCGGCGCGCCCACATGCTGGGCGCCAAGGGCTGGGTGCAGAACCTGCCGAACGGCACGGTCGAAGCCATGGTGCAAGGCACCGCCGACCAGGTCGACCACATGCTGGAATGGCTGCGGCGCGGCCCCCCGGGCGCCAGCGTGCAGGAAATCACCACCCGCCGGGAGTACACCGATAAGCGTTACATCCGTTTCGAGCAGCTGTGAGGCCGTCGCCTCTGCTCGCCGTTATGGGCTAGTCTGGTCGGCCGATACGGACGCGAAAGGGAAAAAAGCGCCTGCCGGAAGGCTCAGCGCGTGCGCAGCCAGCGCCCGCCCAGCTGGTTGAAGAGCAGGCCGGCCAGCACGCAGGCCACGCCTACCCATTGCAGCGTCTCCAGGCGTTCGCCGAAGGCCACGGAAGCGGCCCATAGCCCCACCACGGGCACCAGCAGCGAGAACGGTGCGATCTTGGCGGCGGCGTGGCGCGTGAGCAACTGCGTCCACAACGTGTAGGCCACCAAAGTGGCCAGCACCGCCAGGTACAACACCGACAGGATCTCTCCCCAGCCTATGTTCACGATCATGCCGACCACCGGCTGCCAGCCGTCGATCAGCACCGCCAGCAGCAGGAAAGGCAGCACCGGCGCGGCGCTGCTCCAGGCGATGAAGGCAAACGGGTCGTAGCCGGGCGACTTGCGGCTGGCCAGGCGCACGATGATGTTCGACACGGCCCACATGAACGCGCCGCCCAGCGTCAGCACGAAGCCCGCCATGGTCATCTGGCCCGGCCCTTCGCCGCGGCCGCCGGCGATGACCGCCAGCCCCAGCGCCGCCACGCCCAGCCCGATCCAGTGGTGGCGCTGCGCGCGCTCATGCAGGATGGGCGCGGCCAGCAGCAGCGTGAAGAAGGCCTGCGTCTGGATCACCAGCGAAGCCATGCCGGCCGGCATGCCGAACTTCAAGGCGGTGAACAGCAGTCCGAACTGGCCCAGGCCCTGGACCAATCCATACGCCGCGACCCAGCGCCACGGCAGCCTGGGCGCACGCACGAAGAGAATCAGGGGAAAGGCCGCCAGCGCGAATCTCAGGGCGCCCAGCAGCATGGGGGAGAGGCCCCGCATGCCGACTTTCATGGCGACGAAGTTGGTGCCCCAGATGACCACGACCGCCAGTGCGCAGAAATAGTCTTTTCGGGAAAGATGGGTCGTGGTCATGCGGCATTATCGCATCGCGACACCGCTGCTGAACGGAGCAGATCAGCCTGCGTTCAGCACCGTTTCGAAGGCCTGCACAGCCGCGTCGATGTCGGCGTCGCCGATGTGGCGGTGAGTCACGCAGCGCAGCCGCGTGCGGCCCCAGGGACGCACCAGCAAGCCCGCCGCCTGCAGGGCAGCCACCCACTCCGTGTTGCTCCTGCCCGTGTCGGCGGTTTCCACCTGCACGATGTTGGTCTGCGGTTCGGTGGCCGAAAGAGCCGGTCCCAGGCGGTTCACGCCCGCGCTCAGGCGGCGGGCGCGGACGTGGTCCTCCGCCAGCCGCCCGGTCATGGTCTGAACGCCTTCCAGGCCGGCCGCGGCCATGATGCCCGACTGGCGCTGCGTGCCGCCCAGCATGCGGCGCAGCACGCGCGCGCGGGCCATGAACGACTGGCTGCCGGCCAACACAGCGCCCACCGGCGCGCTCAGGCCCTTGGACAGGCACAGGGACACGGTATCGGCATGGCAGGCGATCTCGCCCGCCGCCACGCCCAGGGCCACCGCCGCGTTGTAAAGCCGCGCGCCATCCAGGTGCACCGGCACGCCTGCGGCACGCGCCAGGCCATGGACCGCCTGCATGTGATCAAGCGGCAGCACCGCGCCGGCCGCATTGTTGTGCGAGGTCTCCATCGTCACCAGCGCCGTCTTCAACCGGTGGCCGCCAGCCAGCAAAGCGTCCTCCAGGCGGTTCAGGTCCATGGCGCCATCAGAACCGGGCAGACCCAGGTAGAACGAGCCGGTGAACGTGGCCGCGCCGCGTTCGGACGTGTACATGTGGGCGGCCGACTCCAGCACCACCTGCTCATTGCGCTGCGTCTGCGCCAGCACCGCCAGCAGGTTGGCCATGGTGCAGCTGGGCACGAACAGCCCGCCTTCTTTGCCCAACTGCGCGGCCACATACGCCTCGAGCTCGCGCACGGTAGGGTCGCCATCCAGGCCGTCATCGCCGATGGGTGCGGTGCGCATGCGTTCATACATGGCCGCGGTGGGATGGGTGACCGTGTCGCTGCGCAGGTCGACGGGTGCGCGGGCGGCGGCGGAGGAGGTCTGGGTCATGGCTGTCAGTGCTGCAGGATTTTGGAAAGAAACTGGCGCGTGCGCGGCGCACGCTCCTCTACATCGCCGAAGAACTGCTCCTTGTCGCAGTCTTCCACGATCTTGCCGCCGTCCATGAAGATCACACGGTCGGCGACGCGGCGGGCGAATCCCATTTCGTGGGTCACCACCATCATCGTCATGCCTTCGGCGGCCAGGTCGGTCATCACGTCCAGCACTTCGTTGACCATCTCCGGATCCAGCGCCGAAGTCGGCTCGTCGAACAGCATCACCACCGGGTCCATCGACAGCGCGCGCGCGATCGCCACGCGCTGCTGCTGGCCGCCCGACAGCTCGCCGGGGTGCTTGTCCTTGTGCGCCGACAGGCCCACGCGCTCCAGCAGGGCCAGCGCGCGCTGGCGGGCTTCGTCCTTGCCGCGCTTGAGCACCTTGAGCTGGCCCAGGCACAGGTTCTCCGTCACCGACAGGTGCGGGAACAGCTCGAAATGCTGGAACACCATGCCGGCCACCGCGCGCAGCTTGGGCAGGTTGGTACGCGGATCGCCCACCGAAATGCCGTTGACCTGGATCTCGCCCTTCTGGAAGGGCTCCAGCGCGTTCACGGTCTTGATCAGCGTGGACTTGCCCGAACCCGACGGCCCGCACACCACCACGACTTCGCCGCGGCCCACGGTGGTCGAGCAATCGTCCAGCACCTGGAAGTCGCCATACCACTTGCTGACCTGCTTGATCGCTATCATCGGGGGCTTGGAAGAGAGTTGCATTGTTGAAACCTGTGGATAACTGGAAGCGCTGCGCTAGCGCAGCACCCGCGTGCGCTTTTCCAGCAACTTGACCAGGCGGGACGCCGTGAAGCAGATCACGAAATACACCACCGCCACGAATAGATAGAGCTCCACCAGACGACCGTCGCGCTGACCGATCTTGGCCGCCGCGCCGAGGAAGTCGGTGAGAGACAGCACATACACCAGCGAGGTGTCCTGGAACAGGATGATGATGCGGGTCAAAAGCGCGGGCAGCATGTTGCGGAACGCCTGCGGCAACACCACGTAGCGCATGCCCTGCCAGTGGTTCAGCCCCAGCGCCATGCTGGCCGACACCTGGCCGCGCGCGATGGACTGGATGCCCGCGCGCATGATTTCGCAGAAGTACGCGGCCTCGAACAAGGTGAAGGTGATCGCCGCTGAATTGAACGCTCCCACGCGCAGCGGCGTGGGCGACCCCACCACCCAGGCGGCGATGTAGGGCATCAGGAAGTAGAACCAGAAGATCACCAGCAGAAGCGGGATCGAGCGCATCACGTTCACGTAGATGCCCGCCGGCACCGACAGGATCTTGAAGCGCGACAGCCGCATCATGGCCAGCAGCGTGCCCAGCGCCAGGCCCATCACGCCCGCCAGCGCGGTCAGCGTCAGCGTGAAGGTCATGCCCGTCTTGAACAGATAGGGCAGCGCCGCCCAGATCACGTCGAAATCGAATTTGCCCATGGTGTCGTCCTAGGGCCTTTTCGCCGAACCGATCAGTCCGGGCACCGCAACATGGCGTTCGAGCAGGCGCATGCCCAGCACCACCACGCCGTTGATGATCAGGTAGATCACCGTGGCGGCGGAAAACGCCTCGAAGATGTGGAAGCTGAATTCCGCCATCGAGCGCGCCTGGCCGGTCAGCTCCAGGAGCCCTATCGTCAGCGCCACCGACGAATACTTGATGGTGCCCATGAACTCGGAGGTCAGGGGCGGCAGCACGATGCGGAACGCTTCCGGCAGGATGATGTAGCGGTACACCTGCGCCTCGGTCAGGCCCAGCGCCGTGCCCGCCTGGAACTGGCCGCGCGGCAGCGACTGTATGCCCGCGCGCAGCTGCTCGGCCACGCGCGCCGATCCATAGAACCCCAGGCACAGCACCGCGGGAACGAACTGGCCCCAGGGTTGCGGCATCTGCTTCATGGCCAGGCCCCAGGCATGCGGCAGCAATTCGGGCAACACGAAGTACCACAGGAACATCTGCACCAACAGCGGGATGTTGCGAAACACCTCCACATAGGTCGCGCCCAGCGCATTCATCAGGCGGGAGCTGGCGGTGCGCATCACGCCCAGTACTGATCCCAGCAATAGCGAGAACACCCACGCCGTCAGGGCCAGCGCCAGGGTCCAGCCCACGCCGATGAAGATCGTCTCCAGAAAGGTATGCACGCCGTCCGGCGACATATCCAGGAAGACGCTCCAGCTCCAGTTGTAATTCATGCCCCGTCCCTTGATGGCGATGCCCGCCGCGCCTGGCGGCCGGCGTCCTTGCTAGCAAGCCGCGGGACGCCAGGCGTCCCGCGCACAGCCTGCTTACTCGTACGCCTTGGGATCGCCGGAATCGGTCGGATTGGCCAGCGCGCGCTTGAGCGCATCGCTCATCGGGTACTTCAGGTTGATCTGCTTGGGCGGGATCGGCGCATTGAAGTACTTGTCGTAGATCGCGGCCACCTTGCCCGTCTTGATCAGGTCGCGCACGGCATCGTCCACCACCTTCTTGAAGGCCGGGTCGTCCTTGGGTTCCATGATGCCGTAGGGCGCCATTTCCAGGCCCTTGGTGCCGATCACGAAGGCGTCGGGATTCTTCGACGAAGCCACCGCGCCATAAGCGATGCCGTCGTCGTTGGCCGAGCCTGCGGCGCGGCCGGATTCCACCATCAGGATGGTTTCGGCGGTGTCCTTGGTCGGCGCCATGGTGATACCCAGGTTGCCCTTGGCGTTCAGCTGCGAGATCAGCCGGAAGGTCTGGCCGCCGGCCTGCGCAGCAATGGATTTGCCGCGGAAGGACTCAAGGTTGTTGGGATCCACGCCGCCGTCCTTGCGCGCCACCAGCACCACCTGCGCCACGAAGGTCGTAGGCGCGAACGACACCAGCTTGTGGCGTTCGAGGTTATTGGTGGTGTTGCCGCATTCCAGGTCGATGGTGCCGTTGGCCAGCAACGGAATGCGCGTGGCGGAAGTCGTCGGGTTGTAGCGCACTTCCAGCTTGGGCAGCTTCAGGGCGGCCTTCACGTACTGGGCGACTTCCTGGCAGATCTCCACTGTGTAACCGATCGGCTTCTGGTTGCCGTCCAGATAGGCGAATGGGACCGAGGTCTCCGGATGGCCCAGCGTGATCACGCCGGTTTCCTTGATCTTGTCCAGGCGGCTGGGGCCTTCGGCGTGGGCGGTTGCGGCGCTGCCCAGGAAGGCCGCGGCGACGGAGATCGCAGCAAGTGCTTTCATCTGATTCCCTTGGCGCCGTTCGAGCGGCGCATGTTTATGTTCACGATCGACGGCGCCAGCCAGGCTGACAGCCGCCTCGTCCCGCGATGAGCCCCGCGGCTGGCGAAAAGTATCAACTAGCGGTATGGTTTTATCCAGTTCCAATCGAGTATTCCTCTATACGGATTTGACATGGCCATTCCACGGATGGGCTTGAGACACATCGAGGCGTTCCGCGCCGTGATGATGACCGGCTCCATGACCGCCGCCGCACGGCGCGTGCACACCTCGCAGCCGCACGTTAGCCGCTTAATTGCGCAATTGGAAGCCATTACCCAGTTCGCCTTGTTCGACCGCAATGGCAGCCGCCTGACCCCGACGCAGGACGGGTCGCGCTTCTTCCAGGAAGTGGAAAAGACCTTCATCGGCCTGGCCGGCCTGGAATCGGCGGCGGCCAGCATCCGCTCGTTCAGCGCCAGCCGCCTGAGCGTGGCCGCCATGCCGCGGCTGGCAGGCGGGCTGCTGGCGCGCATCGTCGCGGCCTTCAAGACGGAATACCCGGACGTGATGGTGTCCATCCATTCCGGCAACGCCAGCACGGTGCACAACTGGATCAGTTCGGGGTTCTGCGACACGGGCCTGGCCATGCTGTCGGGAGATTCTCCCGGCATCCAGGTCGAACCGGTATTGACCATGAGCTGCGTCGCGGTGGTACCCAAGGGCCATCGCCTGACCAAGCTGAAAAAGCTCAAGCCCGCGGACTTCGCCGGCGAGCCTTTCGTGGCCTTCACCAGCGGCACGCCGCTGCGCGAGAAAATCGACGCCGTGTTCAGGACAGCCAAGGTCGAACGCCAGACCGTCGCCGAGGCGGGCCTGGGTTCGTCGATCTGCGCCCTGGTCGGCGCAGGATTGGGCGTGGCGCTCATCAACCCGCTGGCCGCGCGCGAGGAATACGCCGCCCACAACGTCGAAATCCGCCCCTTCAGCCCCGCCGTGCCGGTGACGGTGGCGCTGCTGTACCCGCCGTACCATACGCGCACACGGCTGGTCAGCGTGTTTTCACGTTATGCGCACCAGCTCATGCAGGAAGAGATGGGGGATCTGAAGGCGCGGCCGGGGCGGTGACGCCGCGCGCTGGTGCTATCAGCGCTCTGCGGCCCCTTGCTCCAGATAGCGTTGGGCCTCGCCCGACTGCTTCAGCGCCTCCCACTGCGCCAGCGTCAACTGCGGCATCTGGAAAGCCGCCTGCGGCCGGCAATACCAGCCGGGGTTATGCAGCCGCGCCAGCAGGTCCATCGCGGGGCCATCCAGATACAGATGCTCCCGGTCCGCCACCACGTCATCGCGCACGTGCATGGCCGCGACTTGCGCCACGATCAGGCTGCGGCGGTCGATGCGTATCAGTTCATGCACGCGGCACTCGAACGCCACGGGCGACTGCGCCACCCAGGGCACTTCGATGCGCCGCGACGGCGACAGCTCCAGGCCAGCCTCCCGGGACTCGTCCACGTCCGCCGGAAAATCCACCGCCGTCACGTTCATCCGGCCAGCCTGCGGGGCGGATACCAGACTCACGGTGAACTCGCCGCGTTCGGCGATGTTGCGCGCGGTGTCCTTGGGCGCGTCGCCGCGCACGCCGATGCCGACGCAGATCAGCGGCGGATCGCCCGACATCAGGTTAAAAAACGAGAACGGCGCCACGTTCGTCGTCCCTGCGGCGTCGCGCGACACGATCCAGGCGATGGGCCGCGGCACGATCGCCGCGGTCAGCAGCTTGTAGCGCGCCGGGCCCGCCAGGTCATTCAGATCGATGAACATGGCTTATCCCCAGCCCCTCAGTCCCGGCCCTGCGACGGCGCAGCGCCTTGCGCGGCCTTCGCGTCGGCAAAGGCGCGGTCGCTGCGCTTGCAACGGCAGCGGCCGATCTGGTGCAGCTCGATCAGGTTGCCCACCGGGTCGCGCAGGAACAGCTGCATGAGCTCGGGCGCGGCCACGTTGTCCAGCTTCCAATAGTCCACCGCAAGGCGCTGCAGTTCCGTCTCGGCCGCCGCGATATCGCGCACGGCCAGCGCCACGTGGTTTTCCACAGGATCACAGCCCGGACCTTGGGAATAGGGCGAGGGGCCGTCGCTGCCCAGCAGGTGGATCTGGCAGTCGTTGCCCATGTCCAGGAAGTACCCGGCGATGCCCGGAATCTCCCAGCGGCCACGGTCCGTGTCCAGTCCCAGCACGTCTCCGTAGAACGCGCCCATGGCCGCGACCTTGTCCAGCGACATGCGCACGGCGTGATGATGCAGTTCCAGAACTTCCAGCGCCATTTGTCTCTCCTCGTTTCTCATACGGCCTGCGCCCACGCGCGGCCACGGCTCGAATGTTGGTCCCGGACGAGATGCCGGGGAATGCCGTCTGGCGCAATCCAGAAGTGCAGCAGACGCAACCCTGAAACGCCCGCCCGGTTTGCCCGCCGCGCTATGCTTGGTCACATGAAACCGCTAGACCTGAATCTGCTATTGACCCTGGACGTTCTGATCCAGGAAGGCAGCGTCGTCGGCGCGGCGCGCCGGCTGAACCTGAGCACTCCCGCCATGAGCCGCAGCCTGGCGCGCATCCGCGAAGCCGTCGGCGACCCCGTGCTGGTACGCTCCGGCCGCGGCCTCGCGCCCACGCCTCGGGCGCTGGCCCTGCACGCGCAGGTGCGCCATGTGATCGAACAGGCGCAGGCCGTCTTCACGGCCTTCGGCGAGGACGTCAATCTGGCGACCCTGACGCGCGTCTTTACCTTGCGCGCCAACGATGTGTTCGTGGGCGGCTACGGCGGCCGGCTGCGCGAGCACCTGCGCCGCTACGCGCCCCGCGCCGTGCTGCGCTTCGTCTCCGAAGGCAATCACGACGCCGACGCGCTCAGCGGCGATGCCGACCTCTATATCGGTTCTTCCCAGAAGTTCGGCGCCGACATCAAGGTGCAGACCCTGTTCACCACCGCCTTCTGCGGACTGGCACGCAAGGAACACCCGATCTTCAAGGCGCCCATCACCCCGCGGCGCTTCTGCGCCTACGACCACGTCAGCGTCTCGCGCCGGGGACGTGCGCACGGACCAATAGACGACACCCTGGAAGAACTGGGACTGGCGCGCCACGTCACGCTGATCACGCCCACCTTCCACGCCGCGATCTTCGCGCTGGCCGATTCCGACCTGGTGCTTCCGTCCATGCCCCAGAACCTGATGCCCGGCGTCGAACGCCTGGGCCTGAAGCTGAGCGCCTTCGAGGTGCCGGTGCCCATGCGCCCGGTCACCGTGGTGCAGGCCTGGCCGCCGCGGCTGGACAGCGACCCCGCCCACCGCTGGCTAAGGCAGACGATCAAGCAGGTTTGCGGCACGCCGCCGGATGCGGCGGCCACCGCTTAGCAGCCGCTCAGGCTCCGGGCGCTGGCGGGCTTCGATTCCCGCAAATCCAGCCACGCCACCAGCAACAACCCGCCGGCCAACCCCAGGTGTTCAAAGAACGAGTTGGCCGCCATGAAGCGTTCCTGCCCCACCGGCATCTCCCAGAATCTCAGCGCGATCCCGGTCGCCACCAGCGTGAAGGCGGCCAGTGCCAACGCACCCAGCCATCGCAACCGGCCCGTCAGGATCATGAGCGAAGCGACCAGTTCCAACGCAATCACCAGCACCGCGAACAAGGGCTCAGGCGACAGCCCGAAATGCGCCATTTCGCGCAGCGCCCCCGGAAAATCGAAGAGCTTCACCAGCCCGCCCTGCAGGTAGGCGGCGCATAGCCCCAGATAGGCCAGGAACCGCAGCGCCGAGGCGCCGAACAGCGGGCGGGCCAAGCCGGCCAGCCGACGTTCCCATTGGAAAGCAGCGTTCATGGCCAACCTCCTCAGACAGCCCAGCAGGAGCAGCCCAGCGCGCCGAAGAAGCCCTGCAGATCGGAGCTGGGCGCATTGGATGCCCATGCGCGGGCATGGTCGTGTCCATGCAGGCCGCAAGAGCTGGCGCACGCGCAGGCCGCCATGTTGCGGTAGCCCAGCGAATTACGGCCGGCGCCGTCAGGATCGCCCCAGGCGCCATAGCCGCCGAACAGCCGGGTAGGCGACCAGTCGGGCATGGCGGGCGGCAGCGGGTTGTCGTCCAGCGGCGCGAACTCTCCCGCGCCGTAGACCACGCGCCCGCCCACCACGGTCAGGTCCGAGGTCAGGAAGGAGATCTCGTCCTCGGTGCAGCTAAAGTAGTCCTTGTCCGGCACGATGAAGTCGGCCAGCTGGCCGGGTTCGATGCGGCCGCGCTTGCCTTCCTCGTTGGAGAACCAGGCCACGTTCTCGGTCCACATGCGCAGCGCGGTCTCGCGGTCCAGGCAGTTGCGCGCAGGATAGAGGCGGGTGCCGCCCACGGTCTTGCCGGTGACCATCCAGGACAAGGACACCCAGGGGTTGTAGGACGCGACGCGGGTCGCATCGGTGCCGGCCGAGACCTTCACGCCGCGCTGCAGGATCTTGGCGACAGGCGGCGTGGCTTCGGCGGCCTTTGCGCCGTAGCGTTCGATGAAGTACTCGCCCTGGTAGGCCATGCGGTGCTGCACGGCAATGCCGCCGCCCAGCGCCGCGATGCGGTCGATCGATTTGTCGGAGATGGTCTCGGCGTGGTCGAAGAACCAGTTCAGCCCGGTCAGCGGCGTATCGCGATGCACTTTCTCGAACACGTCCAGCGCGCGCGAGATGGTCTCGTCGTAGGTGGCGTGCAAGCGCCATGGCCACTTGTTCTGCACCAGCACGCGCACGACCTCTTCCAGTTCGCCTTCCATCTCGGGCGGCATGTCCGGACGCTCGACGCGAAAGTCCTCGAAGTCGGCTGCCGAGAACACCAGCATTTCACCCGCGCCGTTGTGGCGGAAGTAGTCGCTGCCCTGCTTGTACTTCACGCTCGACGTCCAGTTAAGAAAGTCCTCCTTTTCCTGCTTGGGCTTTTGCGTGAAGAGGTTATAGGCCAAGCGCACCGTCATCTGGTTCTCGTCGGCCAGCTTCTGGATCACGGCGTAGTCGTCCGGATAGTTCTGGAAGCCGCCGCCCGCATCGATCACGCCGGTCACGCCCAGCCGGTTCAGCTCGCGCATGAAGTGGCGCGTGGAGTTGACCTGGTAGTCGAAGGGCAGCTTGGGCCCCTTGGCCAGCGTGGCGTACAGGATGGTCGCGTTGGGTTTGGCCAGCAGCAGCCCCGTGGGATTGCCCTGGCCATCGCGCATGATCTCGCCACCCGGCGGATTGGGCGTGGTCTTGGTATAGCCCACCGCGCGCAGCGCAGCGCCGTTGAGCAGCGCGCGGTCATAGAGGTGCAGGATGAACACCGGAGTGTCGGGCGCGATGGCGTTGATCTCTTCGATCGTGGGCAGGCGCTTCTCGGCGAACTGATGCTCGGTGAAGCCGCCCACCACGCGCACCCATTGCGGCGCGGGCGTGATCGCGACCTGGCGCTTCAACATGGCCATGGCGTCGGCCAGCGAGCGCACGCCGTCCCAGCGCAGCTCCATGTTGTAGTTCAGGCCGCCACGCACCACGTGGGTGTGATTGTCGAACAGGCCAGGCAAGGCCGCGCGGCGCTTCAGGTCGACGACCCGCGTGCCGGCGCCGGCCAGCGCCATGACTTCGGCATCGGAACCAACAGCCACGAAGCGGCCGTTCTTGATCGCGACGGCGCTGGCCTGTGGCTTGCTGCGGTTCAGCGTGGTGATGCGGCCATTGTGGAAAATGACGTCCGGCGTGGCGTTGGACATGTTGGGGTCTCCTTTGGAACTGGCGATGGCGGGGCGTCCCAACATACCGTTGAGCGCCAGGGCGGAAGCTACACCGATAAGGTCGCGGCGGGTAGGCATGCAATATCTCCTGGATGCGGGAACCGGCTCAGCCGTGTTCCTTGTCTTGGGCCTGATGGCGGCCGGGCAATTGCCCGAGCACGTGGCTGACGGCTTTTTCCTTGTCGCAGGCGGCGACAAAGGCGGTACCGTTCAGCAGTTGCCTGCCCACCGGAATGACCTGTTCACCGACCAAGATGCCCAGCAGGCCGATCAGCGCCACCAGCGGCGGGGCGGGCGAGCGGACCTGCAAAAGGCTGTAGACCACGCCGACCAGCAGTCCGGCGCCCAGGGAAAGCAGATAGATCTTCATGTGCGTCCTCGCGTTGTGTAGGGGTTATGAGCACGCCGCTCATGCGTGCGTATCGGCCAGGAGCACTTCGGCGTCGTCCAGGGCCATAAGGCGCACATCGGTTTCGTCCCGGATGGCAGCGCCGTCGCCTGAGCCGATCTCCACCCCGTTGACTTGCAATCTGCCCTTGAAGGCGACCAGATAGCCGCGGCGGCGGCCGCGCGCGAAGCGGTAGGTGGCGGCTTCGCCTGCTTTGAGCGCCACCGCAAGCACGCGCGCGTCGCTGCGGATGGGCAGCGCGTCTTCATCGCCGTCGATACCGCTGGCAAGCGTGATGAACTGGCCCTTGCACGCTTCGCGGGTAAAGGACTTCCGGCCCCAGCTGGGCGGCGCGCCGCGGCGGTCGGGTTCGATCCAGATCTGGAACACATGCGCGGGACCGCCTTCCATATTGAATTCGGCATGCGTCACGCCACTGCCTGCGCTCACGACCTGCACCTCGCCAGCGCTGGTGCGGCCGCGATTGCCCAGATCGTCTTCATGGGTGAGCGCGCCTTCCCGCACGCAGGTGATGATTTCCACGTCAGCATGCAGCGAAGGCGGAAAGCCCGCGCCCGGTGCGATGGTTTCGTCGTTCCAAGCGCGCAGCGCGCCCCAGTTCATGCGTGCGGGGTCCTGGTAGGCCGCGAAGGAAAAGTGGTGCTTGGCATCGAGCCAGCCGCGGCGTTCGTGGCCCAGGCTCGCAAGCGGACGGCGCTCAATCATGGTGCGCCTCCGTCGCCGGGTTATCGCCGATCATGGCGGCATGCTTCATGTGGTTCATGGACGTGTTCCCGATGCTGCCCGTCAGCGCTTCAAGGCCAGGAAGTGATGCACTTCGGGCTTGTCTGGCCCCATGTGAAAGCGCAGCGCTTCCGCTTGCAGATCGGCATCGGCATGCGACACCCGGTGATGCTGGCGCAGATGTTCGGCCCAGGATTCGACGAAGAACCATTCGACCACCCGCTGCGGGTCATTGGTGTGCTCGACCACGCCCCAGGCATAGGCGCCGTCGCGCAGTCGCTCTTGCGACAGGCGTTGCATCGCATCCAGAAAGGCAGGGCGGTCTTCCTGGCGGATGCGGTACTCCACCTGCACCAGCACCGGACCGCGATCGTGGGCCACAGGTTCAGCAAGCAGCGGCTCCGGCCAGTGATTCGACGCCTGCAGATCCGCCTCGCCGACCGGCAGGCTGGCGCGGTGAAACAACAGCGCAACCGCGACCAGCCCGGCAGCGCTGACTGCCAGTGCATAGGGCACGCCGATCTCGCGCGCCACCAGGCCCCAGCCCAGGCTGCCGGCGGCCATCGCGCCGTTGAAGACCATCAGGTACACCGCCAGCCCGCGGCCGCGCACCCAGTTGGGCAGCACGGCCTGGGCCACGCCATTGAACGTGGTGAGCGCGGTGATCCAGCCCATGCCCAGCACTACCAGCATCAGCACGGCCAGCCATTGCGGCGGCGCGAACACCAGCACGGCCATGACCGCCGCGCTGGCCACCGACGCCAGCAGCACCAGCCCGTCGGCATTCAGGCGGGCGCCCAGCCTGGGCAGCAACAGGGCGCCGATGATGGCTCCTGCGCCCACCGCGCCCAGCAACACGCCGTAAAAGCCCGAGGAGCCGCCCAGCATCTGCCGCGCCACCAGCGGCAGCAAGGCCCACACCGCGCTGGCGAACAGGAAGAAGACGGCGGCGCGCAGCAGCACGCGGTGCAGCTCCTTGCTGGCCCGCGTGTAGCGCAGGCCGGCGCGGAACGCGCCGAAGAAGTTCTCCGACAGCGCGCTATCGACGGCCGCGGGACGCTTCCACCACAGCAGTGCGGCAATGACGAACACGTAGCTCAGCACGTCCAGCCCGTAGGTGACCGCCGCGCCGAAGCTGGCGAGGATCAGGCCGCCCGCCGCCGGACCGATGGCGCGCGCGATATTGATGCCCAGCGAGTTCAGCGCCACCGCGCCCTTGAGCTCTTCGCGCGGCACGAGTTCCGGGACGATGGATTGCCAGGTCGGCCCCATCAAGGCCGCGCCGATGCCGCCGACGAAGGTCAGGGCAATCAGGTAATCGACCGTCAGCGCGCCGAAATGCGACAGGAGCAGCAGCGTGCCGCTGACAGAGGCCAGCAGCAGCTGCACGAAGATCAGGAAGCGGCGCCGGTCCAGGATGTCGGACAGCACGCCGGCGGGAATCGCCAGCAGGAAGATGGGCAGGGTCGCAGCAGTCTGGATCAGCGCCACCGCGGCCGGGCTGGCCGACAGATCGGTCACCAGCCAGGAACTGGCCACGTCCCGCATGAAGCTGCCCACGTTGCCCAGCACGGTCGCGGCCCACAGCACGGCGAATACGGACTGGCGCAAGGGCGCGAAAGTGCCGCGCGCGGCGGGATTCTTCTGGTCTGGCATGGGACTCTCCTGGATCGCGCCAGGCGGCATTCGGACCCGCAAGTCCCGCCGCCCGCCGTGTTCAAAACGCCGTGTTCAAAGACAAGGCGCCGGACCGGCCAGACGCTGTCTGGACGATCCGGCTTGCGGCTTACTTGGCGGGGTTGGGGCCGATGCGTTCGCCGTGCTGCACACGCTCTGCCAGCTTGTGCACGTGGGTGACGGCGTAGTCGATGCCCATGCCGTAGGCGCCGGAGTGTTCCTTGACGATGCCGGTGACGGCGTCATAGGTCTCCTTGCGGGCCCAGTCGCGCTGCCATTCCAGCATCACCTGCAACCAGGTCATCGGCACGGCGCCAGCCTGCACCATGCGGTCCATGGCGTACTTGTGCGCGTCCACCGAGGTGCCGCCCGAAGCATCGGCCACCATATAGATTTCGTACTCGCCTTCCAGCATGGCGCACAGCGCGAAGGTGGTGTTGCAGACTTCGGTCCACAGGCCGGCAACGATGACCTTCTTGCGGCCATTGGCGGCCAGCGCGTCACGCACGTTCTGGTCGTCCCAGGAATTCATGGAGGTGCGCTCCAGGATCTTGTGCTCCGGGAACACGGCCAGCAGTTCGGGGTAGGTATTGCCGGAGAAGCTGTCGGTTTCGACGGTGGTGATGGTGGTCGGAATGTTGAAGGCGCGTGCGGCCTTGGCCAGGCCCACCACGTTGTTCTTCAGGGTCTGGCGGTCGATGGATTGCACGCCGAAGGCCATCTGCGGCTGCTGGTCGATGAAGATGATCTGGCTGTTCTGCGGGGTCAGGACTTCGAGGTATTTGTTGGCGGACATGGCGGATCTCTCTTTAATGAAAACTATCAAATAGGGCGGCAGCAAAGAATTCGGTGTAGCTGGCAAACCATCCCGGTCTGCCCCGTTGCGACGATGACGGGGTGCCGCTGGAAGGGCCCGTGCATCTCGTCTGTCGGTGTATGCATAGTAGGGAGAGGCCGCCTTCCTGAGAACCCGCAGCATGGAATTCCATCCTTTCCATTTTTTGCATGATGACCATGGCGTGACAGTCTCTGCTGCACTGCGTTCAACACCATTCTTGTCCATGCCATAGGCAGGGGCTATCATCGGCGCGGGCATTTCCCGAGAACACAAGATGAGCAAGCTGCCGGATTTAGAGGGTTGGGCGATCTTCGCCAAGGTCGCCGATACAGGGTCGTTCGCCAAGGCGGCGGCCGAGTTCGGCTTGGCGCAGGCCACGGTTTCCAAGACCATCAGCCGTCTGGAAGCGCGCATGAAGACCACGCTGTTTCATCGCACCTCCCGCAGCATGACCTTGACCGAATCCGGCTACGCGGCGCTGGAACGCGCAGCGCGCATATTGGAGGAAGGCGAGGCCGTCGAATCCGAGGTGACGGAAAAGTCGAGCAGCCTGCGCGGCAAGATCAGGCTGTCCGCGCCCATGTCCTTTGGGGTCACGCATCTGGCGCCGATGCTGCCGCCATTCATGCAGGCCAATCCCGACGTGGCCCTGGAAATCGAATTCAGCGACAAGCAGGCCGACCTGGTCTCGGAACGCTTCGACCTGGCGTTGCGCATCTCCAACCTGGTGGATTCGACGCTGCTGGCGCGGCGGCTCTGCTCGGTGCGCATCCTGCTGGTGGGCGCGCCCAGCTACTTCAAGCGCGCGGGACGCCCCAAGCATCCAAAGGACCTGGCGCAGCACACGGCGCTGCAATACATGTATGCGCGCAACGGCGCGAGCTGGCGCTTCCGCCATGAAAAGCACGGCGAGTTTTCGCAGTCACTGCCGGTGCACCTGAACGTGAACAACGCCGAAGCCCTGACGCCGGCGCTGCAGGCGGGCATGGGTCTGGCCCTGCAGCCCGAGTTTCTAGCGTGGAAGGATTTGCAATCGGGCGCGCTGGAAACCGTGATGGACGACTGGCAGGTGGATCCCATCGCCCTGCACATCGTCACCCCGCCTGGCCGCCGCCGGCCGGCCCGGGTGCAGGCATTCATTGAATATCTGGCCGAGCGCTTGACGGCCGAGCCTTGGGCCAATGATGTGCAGGTGTAGAAGGATTGCGTTGTCCGGGCCGCGCCGGACTGGCGCATGAAAAAGGGGCTGCGCAAGGCAGCCCCTTTTCTATGGCGTCCAGGATCTCTGCCGAGATCCTGCGCGATCAGGCGTCGATATTCCCCGCCGACAACGCATGCGTCTCGATGAAGTTGCGGCGCGGTTCGACGTCGTCGCCCATCAGCGTGGTGAAGACCTCGTCGGCCGCGATAGCGTCCTCGATCTGCACGCGCAACAAACGGCGCACCTTCGGGTCCATGGTGGTTTCCCACAGCTGTTCCGGGTTCATTTCGCCCAGACCCTTGTAGCGTTGCTTGGAGATGCTGCGGTCGGCTTCGCTGCGCAGCCACTGCATGGCCTCGCGGAAATCGGACACGGTCTGTTCCTTGCGCTTGTCGCCTTCGCCGCGGGCGGCCAGCGAACGCGCGCCGACCTTGCCGGAGAAGCTCTTGGCGGCCTTGGACAGGACCGCGTAGTCCGAACCGTTGACGAAGTCCGCATCGATGATGCTCACGCGCACGTTGCCGTGGTGCATGCGCTGCACCGACAGACGATGGCGCTCGGTGGATTCGTCGAACTCCGGCACGACTTCCACGCCGTTGCCGCTGACCGGGTCGCGCATGGCGTCGGCCAGGCGGCGGGCGGAATCGGCGGTGGACTCGGCCGATTCCAGGTTGATCTCCACGCCTTCGGCCATGGCCGACAGCGCGCCCACGTCGAATACGCGCGACAGGCGCGCGATCACGGCGTCGGCCGCGACGTACTGGCGGGCCAGGTCGTTGAGTTCGTCGCCGCGGATGATGTTGCCGCCCGAGATGATCTCGGCATCCTTCAGCGCCAGTTGCAACATGAACTGCGCTTCTTCCTGGTCGTCTTTCAGATAGCGTTCTTCGCGGCCGACCTTGACCTTGTACAGCGGCGGCTGGGCGATATACACGTAGCCGCGCTGCACCAGTTCAGGCATCTGGCGGTACAGCAGCGTCAGCAGCAAGGTGCGGATGTGCGCGCCGTCCACGTCCGCGTCGGTCATGATGATGAGGCGGTGGTAGCGCAGCTTGTCGACGTTGAAGTCAGGACCGATGCTGGTGCCCAGCGCGGTGATCAGCGTAGCGATCTGCTCGCTGGCGATCAGGCGGTCGAAACGCGCCTTCTCGACGTTCAGCACCTTGCCGCGCAACGGCAGGATGGCCTGGAACTTGCGATCGCGGCCTTGCTTGGCCGAGCCGCCTGCGGAGTCACCCTCGACGATGTACAGCTCGCACAGCGCGGGGTCCTTTTCCTGGCAGTCGGCCAGCTTGCCGGGCAGGCCTGCGCCTTCCAGCACGCTCTTGCGGCGCGTCATTTCGCGCGCCTTGCGCGCGGCTTCGCGGGCGCGGGCGGCTTCGACGATCTTGGCGCACAGCGCCTTGGCGTCGTTCGGGTGTTCCAGCAGCCAGGTTTCCAGCGTGCGCGCCACGGCTTCCTCAACCGCCGGCCGCACTTCGCTGGAGACCAGCTTGTCCTTGGTCTGGCTGCTGAACTTGGGCTCGGGCACCTTCACCGACAGCACGCAGGCCAGGCCTTCGCGCATGTCGTCGCCGGACGTCTCGACCTTGGCCTTCTTGGCCAGTTCGTTGTCGGTGATGTACTTGTTGATGATGCGGGTCATCGCCGCGCGCAGGCCGGTCAGGTGCGAGCCGCCGTCGCGCTGCGGAATGTTGTTGGTGAAGCACAGCACGCTTTCGCTGTAGCTGTCGTTCCACTGCATCGCCACTTCGACGCCGACCGGCACGCCGCCCGCCGAGGACTCGGTGGTGACCGAGAACACGTTCGGGTGCAGCACGGTCTTGCTGCGATTGATGTATTCGACGAAGCCCTTCACGCCGCCGGAGAAGGCGAAGTTCTCTTCCTTGCCCTGGCGCTGGTCGATCAGGCGGATCTTCACGCCATTGTTCAAGAACGACAGTTCGCGCAGGCGCTTCGAGAGGATCTCGTAGTGGTACTCGATGTTGTTGAAGATGATCGGGTCGGCCAAAAAGCGCACTTCGGTGCCGCGCTTGTCGGTCGTACCGGTCACGGCCAGGGGCGCGACGCGCTCGCCCTGGCGGAACTCCATCTGGTGCACTTCGCCGTTGCGGCGGATGGTCAGCCGCAGCCATTCGGACAGCGCGTTCACGCAAGACACGCCCACGCCGTGCAGGCCGCCGGACACCTTGTAGGAGTTCTGGTCGAACTTGCCGCCAGCGTGCAGTTCGGTCATGACGATTTCGGCCGCGCTGCGGTGGAATTCGTCATCCTTGTGGATGTCGGTGGGGATGCCGCGGCCGTTGTCGGTGACCGAGATCGAGTTGTCGGTGTGGATCGTGACGACGATGTCGTCGCAGTAGCCGGCCAGGGCTTCGTCGATGGCGTTGTCGACGACTTCGAACACCATGTGGTGCAAGCCGGTGCCGTCGGATGTGTCGCCGATGTACATGCCGGGGCGCTTGCGCACGGCCTCCAGCCCCTTGAGCATCTTGATCGAGTCAGCGCCGTAGCCGCTGTTCTCGGGAGTGGTGTTCTGCTGATCTGACATGTCTGTATCGATAACGCTTTAAAGAACGGCCTGGCGGCCGGACCGCCCACGGGCCCTCGGGCCCGCAAGCGGCACAAACCCACGATGGGTGCGGATCAAATCCGCATGGGCATGACGACGTACTTGAACTGGTCGTCTTCGGGCAGGGTGATGAGCGCCGACGCGTTGGCATCGGGCATGACCGACCACTGGATGTTGTCCACCTTGACGTTGGACAGCACGTCGAGCAGGTAGCCGACGTTGAAGCCCACATCGAGGGCTTCATGGCCGTAGTCGATGTCGATTTCTTCCTGCGCCTCTTCCTGCTCGGCGTTGGAGGACGAGATCTTCATCTGGTTCTGCGCCAGTTGCAGGCGCACGCCCTTGAACTTGTCGGTGGTCAGGATTGCGGCGCGCTGCAGGCTGCCCTGGAGGGCTTCGCGGCCGACCAGGAAATGGCGCGTGTAGTTCGTCGGGATCACGCGCGTGAAGTCCGGGAACTTGCCTTCCACCAGCTTGGAGACAAGCTCCACGTCGCCGAAGCGGAAGCGGATCTGGCCCGGCGCCACGTCGATCGAAACCGGCTCGTCGGAGTCTTCCAGCAGGCGCTGCATTTCCAGCACGGTCTTGCGCGGCACGATCACTTCGTGGCGTTCGCTGATGCCGTCGGCTTCCGTCGAGCAGTGCGCCAGGCGGTGGCCATCGGTGGCGACCGCACGCACGCGGCCCGGTTCAAACACCAGCAGCATGCCGTTCAGGTAGTAGCGGATGTCCTGTTGCGCCATGGCGAAGTGCACCATGTTGAACAGGTGGCGCAGCGTGCGCTGCGGCATGGTCAGCGACACGTCCCACTGCTCGGGCTGAGCCACGGTGGGGAATTCGCTGGCGGCCAGCGTCTGCAGGGCGAAGCGGCTCTTGGCCGACTGCACCGACAGCTTGTTGCTGGCCAGCGCCAGGCGCACGTCGCCGGTGTCCGGCAGGGCCTTCAGGATATCCAGCAGCTTGCGCGCCGCGACCGTGGTGGATTCGTTGTCTTGACCCACGCCGAAGTCGGCATGGGTGGTGATCTGTACTTCCAGGTCGGTCGCAATGAAGGCAACCTTGTTGCCTTCCTTGCGCATCAGGATGTTCGCCAGGATGGGCAGGGTATGGCGTCTTTCGACGATGCCCGCCACAGTCGACAGCGGTTTCAGCAATGCATCGCGTGTGGTTTGTACGAGTTGCATGTTCATCCTTTTAGAGTTTGTTCCAACACGTGCAGGGTATGGTTGAGCTCCGCTTGCTTGGCGCGGGCGTCGGAAATCTTGCGTACGGCATGCAGCACGGTGGTGTGATCACGGCCACCGAACAGATCGCCGATTTCCGGCAGGCTTTTCTGGGTCAGCTCCTTCGCCAGGTACATCGCGACCTGGCGCGGCAAAGCGATATTGGCGGGCCGGCGTTTCGAGTACATGTCGGCCACTTTGATCTTGTAGAAATCCGCCACCGTCTTCTGGATGTTCTCCACGGTGATCTGGCCGTTGGACACGGACAGCAGGTCCTTCAGGGCTTCCTTGCAGACATCCACCGTCAGCACGTCGCGGCCGTGGAAGCGCGCATAGGCCAGCACCTTGCGCAGCGCGCCTTCCAGTTCGCGCACGTTGCTGCGCAGATGCTTGGCGATGAAGAACGCCACTTCCTCGGGCATGGGCACGCCTTCGGACTCCGCCTTGCGCAACAGGATCGCCACGCGCATTTCCAGTTCCGGCGGCTCGATGGCCACCGTCAGGCCGGAGTCGAAGCGCGAGATCAGGCGGCTGTCGATGCCCGACAGTTCCTTAGGATAGGTATCGCTGGTGATGATGATCTGCTTGCGCTGAGCCACCATCGCTTCGAACGCGTAGAAGAATTCTTCCTGCGTGCGGTTCTTGCCGGAGAAGAACTGGATATCGTCGATCAGCAGCAGGTCGAGCGAATGGTAATAACGCTTGAAGTCGTCGAACGCCTTGCGCTGGTAGGCCTTCACCACGTCCGACACGTATTGGTCGGCATGCACATAGCGCACGCGCACACCGGTCCCCGCCGCCACCATCGCATTGCCGATGGCGTGGATCAGGTGGGTTTTGCCCAGGCCCACGCCGCCGTACAGGAACAGCGGGTTGTAGGACGTGCCAGGGTTCTCGGCGACCTGCAACGCAGCGGCGCGCGCCAACTGGTTCGCCTTACCCGTCACGAAGTTCTCGAACGTCAGATCGGTGTTCAGGCGCGAACGCTCGTACACGATGCTTGCCGCGTCCGCGTTCACCGCTTGCGCGGCCTGCGCGGCCGCCGTGGTCGCCGGGGCTGCGGGTGCAGGCGTTACCGGGGCCATCGGTGGCGGCGCGCCGCCTGAAGGGGAAGCAGCGGACGGATACGCGGGCGCCGCGGGTGCGGCGCGTACGGGCGCGACCGGCATGCGCGGCGTGGCGCCTTGCGTCGGCAACTCGAACAGCACCTGCACCGGACGCTCGAACCACTCCGCGGCCAACGCTTCGATCTGGTGGGAAAAGTTCTTCCGTACCCAATCCAGTTTGAACCGGTTGGGAGCGGCAACGCGCAGCACCGCCTGCGTTTCGTCGTACGCAAGCGGGACCAGCGGTCGTATCCACGCGCTGATTTGTTGGGGGGGGAGTTCCTGCTCAAGACGACTGACGCAGGTCTGCCAGAATTCTTTCATGTCGCTCTTATTCAAACCTCGATTCTACCTTGCCTGGGCTGGGGTTATCCACAGGGTAGGGCATAAGCGTCCGTGCGGCGCAGTCTTAACTGTTTGACAAGACAGGGAAAACTTGCTGAAATGGTGGGCTTTTCCGAATTCTGTCTGTCAGAAGGTTCCACAGAGAGCTTAGCCGCGCTTTGTTGGCAGTGGTGTCTAACGATGCCTACCGCCCACGCAACTGCCTGGTTTTGCTTCTAATAGGTCGCCCGGGGTTTCCCGGTCAGAGCCCCGTCTACGAGCTGTTTTTTTGCACCTGTTGCAAAAATGCTCATTAGATACCCGCTTCCTGAATGCGCGACCAGGAACCCTTCCGGGCAGGTCCCTTCTGACTTTTGTTCTTTTTGTGGATCGTCCATGAAACGTACCTACCAACCTTCCGTTACCCGTCGCAAGCGCACCCATGGTTTCCGCGTGCGCATGAAAACCCGCGCTGGCCGCGCCATCCTGAATGCCCGCCGCGCCAAGGGCCGCAAGCGTCTGGCCGTCTAAGTCCTGTTTTTCCGGCTTGTCCGGAAAAACCTGACGCCTGATTTTGCAGTCCATGCCGCGCTCCACGCTTCCGCCGGAGGCGCGGCTGCATCGCCCCTCCGAGTTCGCCGCCGCCCTCAAAGGCCGGCGTCTTGCCCGAGGGGCGTTCTTCATTGTGAGCGCGGCTCCCAATGATCTGCCTCCCGGCCAGGACGCCTGTGCGCGTCTGGGCCTGGTGATCGCCAAGCGGTTCGCCGCCCACGCCAGTACGCGCAACGCCATCAAGCGGGTCATCCGCGAGGCGTTCCGCCATCGGCGCCTGGGACTGCCGGCCAAAGATTACGTCGTGCGCCTGCATAGCAAGGTTGCGCCCGCCACGCTTACCGCGCTGAAACGCGCGGCAAGAGCCGAAGTGGACGCTCACTTTGAGCGGATAGCGCGATGATCAAGGCTTTACTCATTGCCCCGATCCGGTTCTACAGGTTTTTCCTGAGCCCCTGGATCGGCAGGCAGTGCCGCTTTACCCCGACCTGCTCGGCGTATGCGATCGAAGCGATCGAGCGCCACGGCGCCTGGCGCGGCTTCTGGCTGGCAGTCCGGCGCATCGGCCGCTGCCACCCTTGGTCGCCGGGCGGATTGGACCCGGTTCCGCCCTCCAAGGGAACCAATGGCCCCTCGTGCTGTTCCCACAGCCACCGCACCGAGCATGATTGACGCTAAACTGGCGGGCTTTGCTGGCCCGTATTCACCTCAGTAGGCACCATGGATATCCGACGAACCGTCCTCTGGATGATTTTTTCCTTCTCGCTGTTGCTCCTATGGAACAACTGGCAGATCCATAACGGCAAGCCGTCGCTGTTCGGCCCCACGCCTGCCGCCACCACGAGCGAGCCGCAGGCCTCTGCCAACAACGCAACACCTTCGGTGCCCAGCACGCCCGCCCCCGCGGCTGCCGCTGCGTCCGCCGTGCCCGGCGCCGCCGCGCCTGCTGCCGCGCGCTCGGAAGAAGTCGTCATCACGACCGACGTGCTGCGCCTGACGTTCGACACCATGGGCGCCCAGCTGGTGCGCGCCGAACTGCTGAAGTACCCGGCCACCGGCCAGCCCGACAAGCCCACGGTGCTGCTGGACCGCGCCGCTGGCCTGAACTACGTGGTGCAGACCGGCGTGGTCGGCGCCCCCAACGGCCAAAGCTTCCCCACGCACCAGACGCCTTTCCGCGTCGTGTCCTCGGAACGCCAGCTGACCGGCGACAACCTGGTGGTCGCCTTCGAGGGCGAATCCGGCGGCGTGAAGGTCACCAAGACGTTCACCCTGCACCGCGGCCGCTATGACATCGACGTGCGCCACGACCTGGCCAACGTCAGCGCCGGCCCCGTGTCGCCCGCCCTGTACCTGCAGCTCGAACGCGACGGCAACGACCCCGCCGACACGTCCAGCTTCTATCACACCTTCACCGGTTTCGCCGTCTACTCGGAACAGGACAAGTTCCAGAAGATCACCTTCAGCGACATCGAAAAGAAGAAGGCCAGCTACATCAAGCAATCGGACAACGGCTGGATCGCCGTGGTCCAGCACTACTTCGCCACCGCCTGGGTGCCCCCGCAGGGCAAGCCGCGCACCAACGAACTGCTGGAAGTGCAGAAGAACCTGTACGCCGCCCGCAGCATCGAGGCAGTGGGCGAGATCGCCCCTGGCGCCGCCACGCGCGTCGATTCGCACCTGTGGGTCGGTCCGCAAGACCAGAAGGCCATGGCCGCCCTGGCCCCCGGCCTGGAACTGGTGGTCGACTATGGCTGGCTGACCATCATCGCCAAGCCGCTGTTCAAGCTGATGACCTGGCTGCATTCCATCCTGGGCAACTGGGGCTGGACGATCGTGGCGCTGACCGTGCTGATCAAGGCCGTGTTCTACCCCCTGGCCGCCGCCAGCTACCGCTCCATGGCCCGCATGAAGCAGGTGGCTCCGCGCCTGCAGGCCCTGAAGGAAAAGTACGGCGACGACAAGCAGAAACTCAATGCGGCCATGATGGAGATGTACCGCACCGAAAAGATCAACCCGCTGGGCGGCTGCTTGCCCATGCTGGTGCAGATCCCGGTGTTCATCTCGCTGTACTGGGTGCTGCTGGCCAGCGTGGAAATGCGCGGCGCGCCGTGGATCCTGTGGGTGCACGACCTGTCGATCCGCGACCCGTACTTCATTCTGCCCGCCATCATGATGGCCACCATGTTCCTGCAGATCAAACTGAACCCGACGCCCCCGGACCCCGTCCAAGCCAAGGTCATGATGATCATGCCGCTGGTGTTCGGCGGGATGATGTTCTTCTTCCCGGCCGGCCTGGTGCTCTACTGGTGCGTCAACAACACCCTGTCGATCGCCCAGCAGTGGTCCATCACCCGCGCCATGCAGCGCAAGACGGAAGCCGCAGCCAACCGCTGATATCTGCTCCCGCGCAAGAAACCGGTCCCATGCGGACCGGTTTTTTTTCGCCTGACGGCCGCCACCGATGCCGATTCCTGATTTTCTTGATAGTTATTCTTTATCAAGTTTTATAGATCAATCAACTTCACACGGTAAGGCAAGACCCCTATGATGTGTCGGAGATAGCCCCAGGCCGGCAATGCCGGGCTATCCCAGACACGGCGCGGGCCCCTCTGCGGCCCCCGCATTCCAGGCATTTCATAGGGAGTGTGCTATGACCGACAAGAAGACGCATCTGACCACCGCCGCTGGCGCGCCGGTGGCCGACAACAACAACACGCTGACTGCCGGCCCGCGCGGCCCGGCGCTGTTGGAAGACTTCTGGCTGATTGAAAAGCTCGCCCACTTCGACCGCGAACGCATCCCCGAACGCGTGGTGCACGCCAAGGGTTCGGGCGCCTATGGCACCCTCACTGTCACCCACGACATCTCGCGCTACACCCGCGCCAACCTCTTTTCCCAGGTCGGCAAGCAGACCCCGCTGTTCCTGCGTTTCTCGACCGTGGCCGGCGAGCGCGGCGCGGCTGACGCCGAACGCGACGTGCGCGGTTTCGCCATCAAGTTCTACACCGAGGAAGGCAACTGGGACCTGGTCGGCAACAACACGCCGGTCTTCTTCATCCGTGATCCGCTGAAATTCCCGGACTTCATCCACACCCAGAAGCGCGACCCCAAGACCAACCTGCGCAGCGCCACCGCCGCCTGGGACTTCTGGTCGCTCAATCCCGAATCGCTACACCAGGTCACCACCCTGATGAGCGATCGCGGCATTCCCGCCAACCTGCGCCAGCAGCACGGCTTCGGTTCGCACACGTTCAGTTTCATCAACAAGGACGGCGAGCGCTTCTATGTGAAATTCCACTTCAAGTCGCAGCAAGGCATCGCCTGTCTGAGCGACGAGGAAGCGGCGCAAGTGGTCGCCCATGACCGCGAAAGCTCGCAGCGCGACCTGTTCGAGAATATCGAAAAGGGCAACTTCCCGAAGTGGACGCTGAAGGTGCAGATCATGCCCGAGGCCGAAGCCGCGACTTACCATATCAACCCCTTCGACCTGACCAAGGTCTGGCCGCATGGCGACTATCCGCTGATCGAAGTCGGCGTGCTGGAGCTGAACAAGAACCCCGAGAACTACTTTGCCGAGGTCGAGCAGGCCGCCTTCACCCCGGCCAACGTGGTCCCCGGTATCGGATTCTCGCCGGACAAGATGCTGCAAGGCCGGCTGTTCTCCTACGGCGACACGCACCGCTATCGCCTGGGCATCAACCACCACCAGATCCCGGTGAACGCGCCGCGCTGCCCGTTTCACAGCTTCCACCGCGACGGCGCCGGCCGTGTCGACGGCAACGTCGGGGCGACGCTGAACTACGAGCCCAACAGCGCGGGCGAGTGGAAGGAAACCCCGTCGGCAGGCGAGCCGCCGCTGGCGCTGGACGGCCAGGCGGCAGCGCGCTGGAATCACCGCGTGGACGATGACTACTACTCGCAGCCGGGCGCCTTGTTCCGCCTGATGACGCCTGCACAGCAGGAGCTGCTGTTCGGCAACATCGGCCGCCACATGGCCGGCGTCCCGGAAGAAATCCAGCGCCGCCAGCTGGAACACTTCCGCAAAGCCGATCCCGCCTACGCCGCAGGCGTGGCCAAGGCGCTGGGACTGAAGCTGTAATCCGCGACGCGCCCATGCGCAAGGCGGCCCCGAGGGGCCGCCTTTTTTTGGCTGCTACGCGGCTCTGCGCCGAGACAATCAGCGCTGCGTGCCCCAGCGCCTGACCGTGAAACGCTCCACGGTGTCGAACACCAGGTTTTCCACAAGCAGGCCGATGATCACCACCGCCGCCAACCCCGCGAACACGCGGTCTGTGTATAACTCGTTGCGGTTCTGAAAGATGTACCAGCCCAGACCGCCCTTGCCGCTGGACGCGCCGAACACCAGTTCCGCGGCGATCAATGTGCGCCACGCAAAGGCCCAGCCTATCCTCAGCCCGGCCAGGATGGCGGGCAGGGCGGCAGGCACCAGAATCTGCAACACGTAGCGCAGACCGCTCAATCCATAGTTGCGGCCCGCCATGCGCAAGGTATCCGATACCCCCAGAAAACCCGCGTACATGTTCAGCGCCAGCGCCCACAACACCGAATGGATCAGAACGAACACCAGGCTGCCTTCGCCCAGGCCGAACCACAGCAGCGCCAGCGGCAGCAGCGCAATCGCCGGCAGGGGATTGAACATGGCCGTCAAGGTGGACAGCAGATCGCGACCGAAACGCGTCGACACCGCCAGCGTGGTCAGCACAAAGGCCAGCAGCACGCCCGCCGCATATCCTTGCGCCAGCACGCGCAACGATTGCCCGGCGCGTGCCAGCAGTTCGCCGCCTGCGATGCCCTGCACGAAGGCGACCGCCGTCTGCGATGCGCTGGGCAGCAGCAGATCATTGTCGGTGTAGCGCGCCGCCAGCTCCCAGATGCCCGCCAATAGCGCCAGGATCGCCAGCTTGCGCAGGCTGGCGTGCTGCCACAGGCGTTCATGCCAGGGCAGGGGCGCTTCGCCCGCTTGCGCGGGCAAGGGCGGCAGCTCGTACTCCACTTCGGGACGGATGGGCACGGCGCCTGCGTATGCGTTGTTCATGCGGAAGTCCTTCAGGCCGCGGCCCGCTCAGCGGCAAGTTCAGCGGACTGTTCCGCAGGCGCCACATCGAACAGCAGATCATGGACGCGCCTGGCTGCAGACTGGAACGCAGCCGAGCCCTGGCTATGCAGCCCGTAGGCATGGGCGTTCAGTTCCGCGCGCACGCGGCCGGGATGCGGTGACAGCAACAGCACGCGGCTGCCCAGTACCAATGCCTCTTCGATGGAATGGGTGACGAACAGCAGGGTGAAACGCACGTCTTCCCACAGCGCCAGCAATTCTTCCTGCATGCGCCGCCGCGTCAACGCGTCCAGCGCCGCGAAGGGCTCGTCCATCAAAAGCACACGCGGCTGCATCGCCAGGGCGCGCGCAATGGCCACGCGCTGCTTCATGCCGCCGGACAACGTATGCGGATAGGCATCGGCGAACGCGGACAACCCCACCTTGTCCAGGTAGTGCATGGCGCGCTCGTCGGCCTCGCGACGGTTGAGTTTGCGTGAAGCCACCAGCGGAAACGCCACGTTCTGCCGCAACGTCTTCCATGGCGGCAGCTGGTCGAATTCCTGGAACACCACGATGCGGTCTGGCCCCGGGCCGCGCACGGCATTGCCATCGATGGCAATGCGCCCTTCGGTCGGTTCGATGAAGCCCGCAATTGCCTTAAGCAGCGTGGATTTGCCGCAACCGGACGCGCCCAGCAGGATGAAACGCTCTGCTTCGTGCACGTCGAAACTGACCTGATGCGTGGCGCGCACGCGCCTTTCGCGCGTCTTGTATTCGATCGACACCTTATCCACAGCCAGCAAAGGCGTGGCCTTTTCGGTGTTATCCACAGGGGAGGCAGCGCTCAATCCCATCTCAACTGCCTTGGGCCGTGACGGGGTCGTCAAAGAAATAATCGCGCCAACTGGCCGGCGCATTCTTGATCGCGTCCACCTTGTGCATGAACTCGGCCAGCGCATAGGTATTCTGCGGTTCCAGCTTGAACTGCACGTCGGGGTTCTTGATCACTTTGATCAGGAAATCGCGGTCCAGCTTTGCGCCGGTAACGCGCAGATAAGTATCCGCGGCCTTTTCCGGGTTGGCGCTGGCGAACTGCGCCGCTTCCTTCAGCGCGGCCTGGAATGCCTTGTAGGTCTTGGGATTTTCCTTGCGGAATTTCTCGGTCGCAAACAACACCGTGGACGAACTGGGCCCGCCCAGCACGTCATAGGAATTGAGCACGATGCGCGCCTTGGGATTCTCGGCCAGCTCCTGCTCCTGGAAGGGCGGGTTGCCGAAATGCCCCGTGATTTCCGTGCCGCCCGCGATGATTGCGGCGGCCGCGTCCGGATGCGGCAGGGCGACGGAAATCTTGTCCAGCTTGTTGAACTGCGCGTCGCCCCACAGTTTGGCCGACGCCAGCTGCAACACGCGAGACTGCACCGACACGCCCACCGCCGGCACCGCGATGCGGTCCTTGTCGGTGAAGTCCGCAATCGTCTTCACGTTGGGATTGTTGCTGACCAGGTAATAGGGAAAATTGCCCAGCGAAGCCACGCCCTTCACGTTCTGCTTGCCGCGCGTGCGGTCCCAGATCGTCAACAGCGGCCCCACGCCTGCCCCCGCGATATCCACAGCCCCGGACAACAGCGCATCGTTCACGGCCGAACCGCCCGACAGCTTGGCCCACTCGACCGAGATATCCACACCATCGGCCTTGCCGTGCTTTTCGATCAGTTGCTGATCGCGCGCCACGTTCAACAGCAGATACACGATGCCGTACTGCTCGGCGATGCGGATGCGGCCCTCCGCCATGGCCGGCGTCGGCGAAGCCAGCGCCAGCACGGCAAGTATCAACGCCAGGCCCGCGCCGGTGGCGGCCTGGACCAAACGATCACGTACAGCGGAGGAAAAACCCATGGCGGACCCTGTGGATAAATGGTTTTGCGCGAAATTAAGGGGAGCGCGACGTCAGAACGGCTGGTCGCCTTCGATCGTCGTGCGGTACAGCTTGCGGCGCAGGTGATCCGGCGTACCGCCGGCCAGATGGATCAACGAGCGGTTGTCCCAGAACACCAGATCATGCGGCTGCCATTGGTGGCGGTAGATGTGTTCGGGCCGGATGCTGTGGGCAAACAGTTCGTCCAGGATCTGGCGGCTCTCGTCTTCGGGCAGACCCTCGATGCGGGTGGTGAAGCCTTCGCTCACGAACAACGCGCGGCGGCCCGTCTCCGGATGCGTGCGCACGACCGGATGCACCACTTCCTGCACCTGCGCCACTTGTTGCGCGCTGAGATTGGGACGCCACGAGCCTTCCTTCTGCAGCTGGCCGTACTTGGCCAGGTAGGAATGCACGGCGCGCTTGCCTTCGATGGCGTCTCGCAATGCGGCGGGCAGAGTGTCGTACGCCACGTGCATGTCGGCGAATAGCGTGTCGCCGCCTTGCGCGGGCAGCTCCTGCGCGTGCAGCAGCGACCCCAGGCTGGGCAATTCCTTGTACGAGATATCCGAATGCCAATACTTGCCGGCATCGCCCAGCCCTATCGGCTTGCCGTCTTCAACGATGTTGGAAACGATGAGGATCTCGGGATGCCCGGCCAGATGGAACTGATGCAGCACGTGGATCATCAGACGGCCAAAGCGGCGGCTGAAATCGATATGCTGCTGCGGCGTGATGCGCTGATCGCGGAACACCAGCAGGTGATGGTCCAGATGGGCGCGATGCACCTGCGCGAAATCGGCCGGGGTCAGCTCGCGCGACAGGTCGATACCGATGATTTCCGCGCCGGTCACGGCTGCCAGCGGGCGGATCGAAAAGGCTTGCGCAGCGGGTTCGGCATACACCTCGGACCGGCGCAGCGCGTTGCTCTGGGACATGGATCGCTCCTTGCGCGAATGCCGGCCAGGCCGGCTCAGGAACGGTCCATTATGAAAACGTGCAACCCCTACGCAAACGAATTATTCGGCCTTTGTTCACGCCTGCGCGTCATATAAGGGACGGCTAAGGTCGCATTCAGCCCTGTGGATAAGTCTTGGGATAAGCCTGGTGGCAAGCCAGGGAAAAGCGGTGGATTGTCGGGGGATATCCCGGTGGATAGGCGGTGAATAGCAGGTGGACAGCCTGTGTACAACCTTGCCCGGCCATGAAAAAAGGCGCGGTCCGTACGGAGCCCGCGCCTTTTAAATCAAAGACTTGCGTGGATCAGGACTTCGGCAGAAAAGCCTGAACCAGTTTTACCCAATATGTTGCGCCTACCGGCAGCAAGGCGTCGTTGAAGTCGTAATTCGGGTTGTGCAACTGGCACGGACCCATGCCGTGATAGGTCTCCATGCGATGGTCGCCGTCGCCGTTGCCGAGGAACAGGTAGGTCCCAGGCACCGCTTCCAGGAAGAAGGAAAAGTCCTCCGCCCCCATGAAGGGCGGCATCTCGCGCTGCACGTTTTCAGCGCCGAACGCGTCTTCGGCGACTTGGGCGGCAAAGGCGGTTTCCTTTTCCCAATTCACCAGCGGGGGATATGCGCGCACGAAATCCAGTTCGCCCGTCCCGCCGTAGACCTGCGGCAAGGTGGTCGCGATGCGGCGCATGTCCGCCTCGATCTTGTCCAGGGTCTCCACCGAATAGGTGCGCACGGTGCCGCGCAGCACGGCTTCGCCGGGAATCACGTTGTAGGCGTCGCCCGCGTGGATCTGCGTGATCGAAAGCACGGCCTGCTCCAGCGGATTCTTGCTGCGCGAGATCACCGTCTGCAGGGCATGCACCATGTCGGCCGCGACAATGATGGGGTCCACCGATGCATGCGGCTGCGCCGCGTGGCCGCCCACGCCCTTGATGACGATGTCCCAGCGGTTGCTGGAGGCCATGGTCGGGCCCGCCCGAAAACCGAACTGGTTGACCGGCATGCCGGGCATGTTGTGAATGCCGAACACCGCGTCGCAAGGGAATTTGTCGAACAGGCCATCCTGCATCATGGCGCGCGCGCCGGCGTTGCCGCCTTCCTCGGCCGGCTGGAAGATGAACACCACCGTGCCATCGAAATCGCGGTGTGTGGACAAGTATTGCGCCGCCCCCAGCAGCATGGTCGTGTGTCCGTCGTGGCCGCAGCCGTGCATGCGTCCGCTGATGGTGGACTTGTGCGCAAAGCGGTTGTGCTCGGGCATGGGCAGCGCGTCCATGTCGGCGCGCAAACCTATGGTTTTCTTGCCGTTGCCGCCACGCAAAATACCCACCACGCCGGTTTTCCCCAGCCCCGTGTGGACTTCCAGGCCCCAGCCGCGCAAACGCTCCGCGACCAGCGCGGACGTGCGCGTTTCCTGGAAAGCAAGTTCCGGATGGGCGTGGATATCCCGCCGCAGCGCGGTGAGGTCGCCGTGGGCGCGTTCGATTTCGTCTATGGTTTTCATGGCTGTGGATAAGGCGTAAGAGTTGAATTCACGTATCGTTCAGATGGCAGGCGCTGAACTGACCCGGGGCGACTTCACGCAGCAACGGCCGTTCTGCCTTGCAGCGCGGCATCGCATGCGGGCAACGCGGGTGGAAGGCGCAGCCCGTCGGCGGGTCCAGCGGCGACGGCAATTCGCCCTTGATGGGCTGGTAGGTGCGCCGCCCCGGCTGCAGCGTCGGCAGTTCCTTCAGCAAGGCCTGCGTGTACGGATGGTTGGCCCGCTGAAAGACCGTGTCGGTAGGCGCCAGCTCCACCACGCGGCCCAGATACATGATGGCCACGCGGTCCGAGATGTGGCTGACCACGCTGAGGTTGTGGCTGATGAAAAGATAGGTCAGGTCCAGGTCCGCACGCAACCGTTCGAAGAGATTAAGCACCTGGGCCTGGATCGACACGTCCAGCGCGGCGACCGCCTCGTCGCAAACTATGACCGAAGGCTTGAGCGCGAGCGCCCGCGCAATTCCTACGCGCTGCCTCTGGCCGCCAGAGAATTGATGGGGATAACGCTGTGCAAAAGCCGGATCCAGCCCCACCTGGCGCATCAGCCCGGCGACGTACTCGGCCTTGTCGCGCGCGCGGACCAGGCCGTGCGCCACGGGCGCCTCGCCGATGATCTCGCGCACGCGCATACGCGGGTTCAGCGAGGCATAGGGATCCTGGAAGATCATCTGCACGCCTAGCTCATAGGCACGCCGTTGCGGGCCCGCCATGGCCTTCACGGCGCGGCCCTTGTAGCTGACTTCGCCCGCCGTCGGCGGCAGGATGCCTGACACGATACGGCCCAGCGTGGATTTTCCACAGCCGGATTCGCCCACGATGCCTATCACTTCGCCCGGCCGCACATCCAGGTCCACACCCGCCACTGCATGCACGACCTGCGTCTTCAAACCGGCGCCCAGCAGGTTGGCGATTCGGCCGGCCAGGTCCACGGGCTGCACGAAGCGCAGCTCGACCTCGCGCAACGACAGGATAGGGACCGCGGGATCTCGTTCTGCGGCGTTCATTTGGTATCTGGCCCTCCGGCATGCCAGCAACGCACCCATTGCGCCGGGCGCACCTCCACGGGCTGCGGTTCGACCAGACAGGCGTCAGTGGCGCGCGGGCAGCGCCCACGGAACGCACAGCCTTGCGGCAGGTTGAGCAGCGACGGCGTCATGCCGGGAATCGGAACCAGCGGCCTGCCACGGGATTCGGGCGTGGGTATGGAAGCGATCAGGCCATGCGTGTAGGGATGCATGGGATGGCTGATGACCGCCTGCGTGGTGCCGGTTTCGACCACGCGCCCCGCATACATGACCGACACACGGTCCGCCAGGCCCGCGACCACGGCAAGGTCGTGCGTGATCCAGATCAGCGCGGTGCCGGTTTCGCGGCACAGCTTCTGCACTTCGAACAGGATCTGTCCTTGTATGGTCACATCCAGCGCCGTGGTGGGCTCGTCTGCGATGATCAGGCGCGGCGAATTCAAGAGCGCAATCGCGATCGCCACGCGCTGCCGCATGCCGCCTGATAATTGGTGCGGATAGGTGCGCAGGCGCTCCTCGGGCGAAGGGATGCCCACCATGGCGAGTGTCTGCAAGGCGCGCTGGCGGGCTTGCTCGCGCGATACCTTGCTGTGCGCCTGCACCGCCTCGATCATCTGCGTATCGACGCGCAGTACCGGGTTCAGGGTCATCATGGGATCCTGGAAGATCATGGCGATCTCCTGGCCCCTGAGCTCGCGCCAGCGCGCGGGTGTCGCGTTGCGCAAGTCCTCGCCGTTCAAGCGCAAGGTGCCGTCGACGATGCGGCCCGGCTCATCCAGCAGTCCCATCAGCGAAAAGCCGGTGATGCTCTTGCCCGACCCCGATTCGCCCACCAGTCCCAGGATCTCGCCTTCGGCCAGCGTCAGGTCCACACCATCCACCGCCTTCACCACGCCATTGCGCGTGTAGAAGTGCGTCTTCAGGCCATGCACCTCGAGTATGGGCGTCGCCGGGGACTTTTCCACAGGTGTCTGCATGGCGCCCGCCCTCAATTCGCGTGGCGCGGGTTGAGCACATCGCGCAGGTGGTCGCCCACCAGATTGATGGCGATGATGGCCAGCGCCAGCGCAATGCCGGGGAAGAACGAAATCCAGTACTGACCGGACAGCAGATATTCGAAGCCGTTGTAGATCAGCATGCCCAGCGACGGCTCCGTCACCGGCACGCCCACGCCCAGAAACGACAGCGTGGCCTCCAGCGCAATCGCATGCGCCAGGTCGATGGTGGCGATCACGATCAGCGGCGGCATACAGTTGGGCAGCACGTGACGAAACAGCACGCGCCCCCACGACAGCGACATGCAGCGCGCCGCTTCCACGTATTCCTTGCCGCGCTCGACCAGCGCCGCGCCGCGCGCGGCGCGCGCGAAATACGCCCACTGCACCACGATCAGCGCGATGATCACCTTATCCACACCCTTGCCCAGAATCGCCAGCAACATCAGCGCAACCAGGATGGCGGGGAACGACAACTGGATATCCACAACCCGCATCAGCAAGGCGTCGATGCGGCCGCCGAAATAGGCTGCGATCAGGCCCACCGTGGCGCCGATGCCGAAGGCCGCCAGTACCGAAACGCTGGCCACCAACAGGCTGGTGCGCATGCCGTAAAGGATGGCCGAGAACAGGTCGCGCGCCAGGCCGTCTGTGCCCAACCAGTAACGCATGCTGCCGTCGCCGCTTTCGCTGCCCGGCTTGAGCTTGGAATCCATGATGTCCAGCGTCGCCAGATCATAGGGATTCTGCGGCGCGATCCAGGGCGCAAGCAGCGCGGCGCCCACGATCACGACCAGCATGATCAAACCCAGCGTGGCCAGCTTGCTGGCGAAGAAGTCCGACAGGAATCGGCGCCAGGGCGTCTGCTCCTTGGCCTGAACCGGGGGCGCGGCGGCGGTGGCGGGTGTGTTCATCGGCGGCTATCCAAGCGTACGCGGGGGTCCAGCACCGTGTAGATGATGTCCACCACCAGATTCAGCATGACCAGGAAGAACACGATCAAGAGCAGATACGCCACCACCACCGGACGGTCCAGGTTGATGATGGAATCGATCAGCAGCTTGCCCATGCCCGGCCAGGAAAACACGGTTTCCGTCACGACGGCGAAGGCCATCACCTGGCCGAACTCCAGGCCCGCCACCGTCACCACGGGAATCAGGATGTTCTTGAGCAGATGCACGCCCAGTACGCGCTTTTCAGACAGGCCCTTGGCGCGCGCGAACTTGATGTAGTCCATGGGCAGGGCTTCGCGCGTGGCGGCACGCGTCACGCGGATGATCATTGCGCACTTGGCGAAGGCGATCGTGGCCGCAGGCAGCGCCAGGCTCAGCCAGCCGTCGAAAGTCAGCACGCTCAACTGCAGCGATCCGATGCTGACGGTCTGGCCGCGCCCACCCGCCGGCACCCAGCCGAGTATCACGGCGAACACCATGATGAGCATCAGGCCAACCCAGAAGTTAGGCAGCGAGAAACCCAGCACCGAGCCCGTCATGATGGCGCGCGAACCCACTGCCTTGGGCTTGAGGCCGGCCAGGATGCCCAGCGGCACGCCGATCAGCACCGACAGCAGCATGGCCACACAGGCCAGTTCCACCGTGGCCGGCATGCGCTCCAGGATCAGCCTCATGGCCGGTTCGCCCGTCAGGAAGCTGTTGCCGAAATCACCGCGCACCGCCTGGCCCATGAAGATCAGGTACTGCCGCCACAGTGGCAGATCCAGGCCCAGCGATGCGCGCACCGCCGCGCGTTGCGCTTCGGTCGCTTCCGGGCTGGCCAGCATCGAGACCGGGTCGCCCACCATGTAGATGCCGGCAAAGACCAGCGCCGACATGACGAGCATGACGACGACGGTCTGCAGCAGCCTTCTTACGATTGTTGCAAGCACTAGCGCCTTACTTCTTCAGCGTTGCAAACTGCGCGAGCGTGACCTGGTCCGGGCGGCCCTGATAGCGGATGTCGCTCTTCATCGCCCATACCGACAACTCGAAGTGCACAGGCAGCATGGCGTAGTCATCCATGGCGATGTTGCTGGCCTTGGACAACAGATCCGCTCGCTTGGCGTCGTCCATGGTCGACGAAGCTTCCTTCACCAGCGCATCCATCTTGAGGTTGGAGTAGCGGCTGCGGTTGGTGGTGCCCAAACCTGCTTCGGGATTGCGCGTCACCAGCAGCGAGGTCAGCGCGTTGGACATTTCGCCGCTGGTCACGGACCAGCCCGCCAGATAGGCCGAGAACGCATAGCTGTCGCGGTTCTTGAAGAACACCGGGGGCGCCATCGCATCCACGCTGGTCTTCACGCCGATGCGAGTCCACATCGACGCGATCGCCTGCGCCACCTTCGAATCGTTGACATAGCGGCCCGACGGCGAGCCCAGCGTGATGGAAAAGCCGTTGGGATAACCAGCTTCCTTCAACAAGGCCTTGGCCTTTTCCACGTCGGCCTTGGGAGCCTTCGAATGCTCCTTGCTGGAACCGAACATGGGGTAGGGCAACAGATTTCCCGCGGGCAACGCCACCCCACCCATCACGCGCTCGACCAGCGCATCGCGGTTGATGGCGAGCGACAGCGCTTCGCGCACGCGCTTGTCCTTCATGGGGTTCTTTTCGGTGCCTTGCACGCCCGGCGAGGGCTCGGCGAACTGGTCCAGCGCCACGTAGACGACACGCACCGACGGCGTTTCCTCTACATAGAGTTTCTTGTCGCCCTTGAGCTTGGGCAGGTCATCGGTTGGGGGATCCTCGATCATGTCGACGTCGCCGGCAAGCAGCGCGGCCACGCGCGCGGCCGCGTTGCTGATGGGACGGTAGACCACGCGATCCCATTCGGGCTTCTTGCCCCAATAGTTGTCGTTGCGCGCCAGCACGAATTCGGCGCCGCGCTTCCAGGACACGAACTTGTAGGGACCGGTGCCTATCAGGCCGTCGCCGCTATTGAGTTCCGTCGTCGTCTTGCCCTCGGCCGCGGGGCCCGACGCCGCTTTCTTGGACATGATGGGCAACTGCGCCAGGTTAACCAGCAGGTTCGGCGCCACGTCCTTGGTGGTGATGCGCACGGTGCTGGGATCGACCGCTTCGGTCTTCTCGACCGAACCCAGATACAGCGTGAACGGCGACGGACTGTTGGGCACCTTAGGGACGCGCGCATACGTAAAGACCACGTCTTCCGCGGTGAACGGCGTGCCGTCGGAGAACTTCACGTTAGGGCGCAGCTTGAAAGTCCACACCTTGCCGTCCACGGTCCAGGACTCGGCCAGCGCGGGCTGCGGCTTGAGCTGCGCGTCGGTGGCAACCAGGGTATCGAATATGGTCTGGGAGATCTGCGTATTGGGCGTGAGCGCGTGATACTGCGGATCCATCGACGAAGGTTCGGTCTTCAAGGCGATCACCAGATCGCGGGCCATAGCCGAACTGAAGGTGCCGAAGGCCAATATCACCGCGGCTGAGCCGCAGGCCAAGACACGCGAAAACCGAGATGCCATTGTGATCTCCCTGGATTGTTTCGGGTTTTGAACCTCCGGGCCACATTAACCAGCAAACAAGGGACGGCGCAACAGTTATATTCCCTTATTGTTCTCGCCTTGCCTTGCCCGAAATATGTCCGCCTACGCCCCCATCGCCGCCATCGCAACCGCCCCCGGAAGAGGCGGTATCGGCGTCGTCCGCATCTCCGGCACGGACCTGTCCGAACTCGTGCGGCGCCTGTTCCAGCGCGAACTCACGCCGCGACATGCGCACTACCTGCCGTTCAAATCCGGCACGGGCGAATTGCTGGACGAAGGCATCGCCATCTATTTCCGCGCGCCGCATTCCTATACCGGCGAAGACGTGCTGGAACTGCAAGGGCATGGCGGCCCCGCCGTGCTGCGCCGCGTGCTGGAAAGCTGTCTGGCCGCCGGCCGCGATCTTGGCATCCGGCTGGCCGAGCCGGGCGAATTCACGCGCCGCGCCTTCCTCAACGACCGCATGGACCTGGCTCAGGCCGAAGCCGTAGCCGATTTGATCGAGGCCTCGTCGGTAGCGGCCGCGCGCGGCGCCATGGCGTCGCTCTCGGGCGATTTTTCCGCGCGCGTGAACGACCTGTCGGACCGCATCATCCATTTGCGCATGCTGGTGGAAGCGACGCTGGATTTCCCCGAAGAGGAAATCGACTTCCTCGAGAAGTATCAAGCCCGCCCGACCCTGGAAGCGCTGACCGCGGACCTCGCCAAACTGATCGCGCAAGCGCGCCAGGGCGTGATTCTGCGCGAAGGCCTGCACGTGGTGCTGGCCGGCCAGCCCAACGTCGGCAAGTCCAGCCTGCTCAATGCGCTGGCCGGCGACGACATCGCCATCGTCACCCCGATCGCGGGCACCACCCGCGACAAGGTAGTGCAGGAGATCCACATCGACGGCGTGCCGCTGCATATCGTCGACACCGCCGGCCTCAGGGAAACCGAGGACACGGTGGAAAGCATAGGCATTGCGCGCACCTGGCAGGAAATCGAGCGCGCCGACGTCATCCTGCATCTGCAGGATGCCACCCAGCCCGGCGACGAGCTGGACGCCCAGATCACCGCGCGCCTGCCGCCGCGCACGCCTGTGCTGAAGGTCTTCAACAAGGTGGATCTGTTGTCCACGCCTTTTGCCGCCGGTCCTCAGGAACTTGGAATCTCGGCCAAGCGCGGTGCGGGCCTGGACGAACTGCGTGCAGAGTTGCTGCGCATCGCAGGCTGGAATCCCGGCGGCGAATCCCCGTGGCTCGCGCGCGAGCGACACCTGCACGCCTTGCAAGATGCGGCGGAACATCTGGAGTTGGCCGGCGCGCATGCGGAACAGGACGACCGCGTGCTGGACTTGTTTGCGGAAGAACTGCGGCTGGCACATGACAGCCTGTCCAGCATCACGGGCAAGTTCACCAGCGACGATCTGCTGGGCGAGATCTTCTCGAGCTTCTGTATCGGGAAATAAGCCTGCGCGGCGGCATGTTGCAGCGCTGCAGCTCAGGGCTTGCGCGCCGCTTCCACCAGGCATTCCGACAAGCGGTCGAAATGCGACAACGCCGCCTGGCTGAGTTCGACCTGCTTGCGGCGCGCGTCCTCGGTATCGACTAGCAGCACCCAGCCTTTCTCGCGCATCGATTTCAAGCGCGCGTGCAAGGTTGCGGGTGACCCTATGCTATCCACCGCCATCACATCGCGCACGGACAAGCGGCGTTGTTCCTGCGACGCGCGCGCGATCAGCGTGAGTATGCGTTCTTCCAGGGGATCCAGCGACGGCAGCGCGGGCAGGCCGCGCAGCGCATCGGTCAGGCGCAGAAAACGCATGTAGATGTCAGCGGGTCTCTTTTTTTCTTTCATGGATAATGGACGCAGCGACTGACAAGCGGCGGAATTCGAGGTATGGGGAACATTCTAGATCAGGGTAAGTGGGCTCTGGTGACGATGGCGCTGTTCCTGGGCAGTCTGGCGGTCAATGAATGGGTGTTCACCAATCTTGAGTTTGTGCGGGGCATCAATTGGATCTATCTGCCGGCGGGCGTGCGCCTGATATGCACCTTGCTGTTTGGCCTGCCTGCGGCGCTCGGGCTGCTGGCCGGATCGTGGATCGCCTGCTTCTGCTACTACTTTCCTGACGACATGCTCCGCTCCGTGGCGGGGGGCATCATGGCCGCTGCCGCTCCCTACCTGGCCTATCGCTGGGCCCGTTCGGCACTGCGATTGCAGCCCGACCTGGCCAACCTTACGGCCTGGCGTCTGCTGATCTGCGCCGTAGTCTATGCGGTAGTGAATACGACCATTCACCATCTCTGGTTCTTTCTCCAGGGAGAGAGAGCCGCGCTCGCCGACGGCTTCATCGCGATGCTGACCGGGGACATTACGGGATCCTTGTTCGTGTTGTACACGCTCAAGGTAGTCAGCGCCTTGGGACGCGCAGTCCTGCGCCGGCGCGCTGCCTGACTGCCTGAAGGAACCTGCCTCGGGCTTAGCCCGTCACTGCGGCCGGGTCATCTTCGGACTCGCTGTCTTCCTGTATCGGCGCAAGCGCCGAGGCTGCTTCGGCCTTGCCCAATGCCCGTTCGGCACGCTCAGCCAGCAGGCGCATTTCCCGCGCTCTTTTTCCATGCAGCACCCGGCCGAATGTATTGAGGTTGAGCGCCATGGTTCTCAACTCCGACAACTCACTCTCCGACAAGGCGATGCCGCTATCCCTGTGCTGCTCGACCCGGTCCAGCACGCCTGAACAAGCCTCGAAGAACTTTGCATAGTCGTTCCACAGGTTGTCGGACACACTGTTCCCCGGGAAAGACGTATTAGGTGCCATCGACACTCCTTTGCGGAATCACTCTGCGACTTTCTGCGGTGATCGCACTTCATCTTCGGGGTATACAAGCGAACTATTAGTTATAAATTTTATAACTAATTATAAAAATAATCCTGCGACGGTCCGGACGTCCTATATTTCTTTCCGGGAAATCCGCCCACGCCGGGCAGCGCTTCATCCGGACCTCGCATGCACCCTGACATACGCCTCGCCAGCCTCGACGATCTGCCTGACATCGAACGAATCGTCGCGCAAGCCTATGGCCACTATGTTGCGCGCATCGGCGCGACGCCCGGACCGATGCTTGATGATTACCGTGCCCGCGTCACGCAGGGCGTGGTCCATGTGCTGCGTGTGCGCGATACCGTGCAAGCTGTGCTGGTCCTGATTCCGGAAGCCGATTGCCTGCTGCTGGACAACATCGCGGTGGATCCGCAAGCGCAAGGAAAAGGCTATGGCCGCGACCTGATGCAGTTCGCGGAAACCGCGGCGCGCCAGGCCGGCTATGCCAGCATCCGGTTGTACACGCAGGAGAAAATGACCGAGAACATCGCGATCTACACGCGATACGGTTATGTGGAAACCCATCGCGCCGAGGAAATCGGTCTCAAGCGAGTTTTCATGAAAAAGCCCCTTATTTAAGGGTTATTTTCCCTATTTCGCTAATGCGAGTATTCACTCGTATTAGTGAAATACCATCATTCCTCACGTTCCTTGACAACGACGCGCTGCGCGCGCCGATTGCTGGCCAACGATTTCGCATAGACCGAATCCGGCCTTATCCGATGCGCAATCACGTAGCCTGTGATGCAGGCCAGCATGAGCGGCAGCATGACTTCGTAGCTGAGTGTCATCTCGAAAATCATCAGGATGGACATCAATGGCGCATAGGTGGTGGCGGCCAGCAACGCCCCCATGCCCACCACCGCATAGCTCGATACCGCCGACAGATCCCCAGCGGGGAACAGAGCCTGCAGGCCGGTCCCGTACAAGGCGCCCAGCGCCGCCCCCACGAATAACGTCGGCGTGAAAACGCCGCCTACCGCGCCCGATCCCACGCTGGCGGCGGTGGCCAGCGTTTTCAACAGCAGAATGGCGGCCACCGCCTGCCAGGCCCACTGCGTATGCAACATGCTGTTGACCACGCTGTAGCCATTGCCCCAGACCTCGGGATTCACGACTGACAAGGCGCCGACAATCAGGCCGCCCAAGGCCATGCGTACCCACAACGGCGCGGGTACGCGGCCGAACGCGGCGCGTGCAGTGTCCAGGAAGCGCAGGAATTGCGGCGCCGCCAGGCCGGCGATCACCCCCAATCCCAGATAGTTGATGACTTCCCACCCGGACACGAAAGTGAAGGGCGGCATATGAAAAACCGCGTCGTAATGCAGGATCTGGCGCGTCACAATGTTCGCAACGACCGACGATACGACCAGCGGCACCAGCGTGGCTGAAGCTATCGCGCCATAAACGATCTCGGAAATGAACAGGGCTCCGGCGATGGGCGCGTTGTAGGCGGAAGTAATCCCCGCCGTGGCGCCACAGGCGACCAGCAGACGCAGATGCCTGGGAGGCAGCACCAGATAGCGGCCGGTCAGGGATGACAACATCGCTGCCAACTGCACCATGGGACCTTCCCGGCCAATCGAGGCGCCGGAGCCGATGGAAAAAATCGATGACAGGCTGCGCGCGACGGTCTGGCGAAAGCCGATAACCCCGCGGCCGATGGAAATCGCCTCCATGTAGTCCGCCGCGCCGCGCTTGGGCAACCACCTGGCCGCCATTTGCAGGACCGCGCCCGCGATGGCGCCGCCTATGGCCGGCATCAGGAAGCGTTGCCAGGGACTCAGCCCGCGCGCCAAAGACACCATGCCGTGGGGAGTGTCCTCGCCGCCCAGCAGGATTTGTGTCCAGGCCAGCATTTCGCGAAAGACCACGGTGGCCAATGCCCCCAAGAGGCCCATCAGCGCCGCCGCGCAAAGCGTGGCCGGCAAATTGTCCACCAACAAACGGCTTCTCAGCCAGATTGCCCAACCTGATTTCTTGATTCTGATTTCTGTCGCCATGGCGGAATTCTACGGCGGAACCTGCTCACTTTTTGTTCAGTTCCCAGTCAAGAATGGCTGCGCGCCTCCCCTCGAATGCCCCTTTCCGCGAACGTCCTGGAGGGCCTCTAAAGGCCCCTGGAAGGGCAAAAAAGCAGGGTGGCAACCGGACGTTTTTCGGGGTAAAAGTGCCGTTTTTGGAACCCGTCCGGCAGAAATGCCCTGTGGATAACTCCTAAGTAGACGCCTTGTGCACATTTTGTGGAGGCAAGTTGAACAAGCAGGGGTTTCGGACAGGGTCCAAAATCTTGTCCAACTTCAGCTTTTTTCCCACACAGAGTTCTTGCACAGCCAAAAACGGTCGCAAGCTGATGAAAAAAAAGAGGTTTTCAAGGTTAAGGTAGTTATCCACAGGCCTTATTAATCATTAGTCTTTATATAAAGAGAAATAAAGGAAAAGCCAAACATGCTCTCCCATTCCGCCCAGCCATCCCCCCCCGGACTCCGTCCATGCGCATCCTTCTGATAGAAGACGAAGCCGAACTTGCACGCTGGCTTTCAAGAAGCCTGGCCAGGCACGCTGGTTTCGTCGTTGAATGGGCTGATGACGGGCTGGTAGCCGAAAGAAGGCTGGCGATGGAAGAATTCGATGCCGTCATCCTCGATCTGGGACTGCCGGGCATGGATGGCCATGCTTTGCTCGCGAAGATTCGCGCGCGGGACGACCGTACGCCGGTGCTGGTCTTGACCGCGCGCGATTCGCTGGCCGAAAAAATCGGGACGCTCCACCAGGGAGCGGACGATTTCCTGCCGAAACCGTTTGTTGTGGAAGAGTTGGAAGCGCGGCTGATCGCGCTCATCCGTCGCAGCCGCGGGAGAGAGCACCCGCGGCTCACGCTGGGAAACCTGGCCTTCGAAACTTCCGCTCAAAAATTCACGGTCAACGGGCAGCCCTTGCAGTTATCCCCACGTGAACACTCGGTTCTGCGGGTACTGATCCAAAAAAGCGGCGAACCCATCAACAAGCAGCAGATCCTGGATCGCATCCTGACGGACGATGCAGACATCAACCTGGAGGCCATCGAGGTCCTGGTGCACCGTTTGCGCAAAAAATTGGCGGATACCGGTGTGCAGATCGTGACCATGCGAGGCATGGGCTACTGCCTGGAGAACCTTGTTGACAACTAGAAGCGCGGAAAAAAAGGGGTTTTTCGCGGCAAAAAAACGTAATCGCACCCTGAAAAGCCAGCTCCTCTGGTGGCTGATCCCCACCCTGGTCTTCGTGATGATGGGCGCCTTGTGGTTGTCGAATCACCAGCTGCGCAACCAGGTCGACATTGCTTACGACCGTTCGCTCTCTGGAGCGCTGCGCGCGATCGACCACAACATATCCACAGCCAGCGGTGGATTAGCCATGGAGCAGCCATACCTGATGCTGGAATTTTTCGAGCTGACGGCCAATGGCAGCGTGTTCTACCGGGTTGCCACGGAGGACGGACTGGCCGAAATCGGCAGCCCGGGCCTGCCGATGCCTGCCGAGCCGCTGGTTTCGGGGGAACCGCGGTTTTTCTATGCCGACTACCAGGGCACGCCCGTGCGCGTTGCGGCGCTGGCGCGCCCCATGGATCCTCCGCTATACGCCAACAAAGGGGGACGGGTTATCGTGCAGGTGGCCGAAGGCCTGGATACCCGGCAGGCCTTCCTGCACCAAGTGCTGGTACGCTCGGTGGAACGGGACCTGGCCGTGATCCTGATCAGCGTCCTGGTGATCGTCCTGGGCGTTTTCATGGCCCTGCGTCCCCTGGCCAGGCTGCGTCAGGAGGTGGAAGGGCGTTCTGCGGACGATTTAAGCCCCGTGAGCGCGTCGGACATGCCAGGGGAGGTCCTACCCCTAGTCGCGGCCGTAAACCTCCACATGGCCCGTTTTGCGGCTCAGGCGAGGGTCCAGAGCCAGTTCCTGGATGACGCCTCGCACCAGTTGCGCACCCCTTTGTCGGTTTTGCGGACCCAGACGGCCTATGCCTTGCGTGAAACAGACCCCCAGGAGGTCCGTACAGCCCTTCTGGCGATGCAAGAGGGGTTGGACAGGGCGGTACGCACCACCAACCAAATGCTCGCGCTGGCGCGCGCTAAAGACGCCTCGCTGGCCGAGGGCGGTTTCAGCCCCGAGCCAGTGGATCTGGTGGAGCTGGCTGATGGGGTCATCCGCAGCCTGCTGCCGACCGCCCGGGCCCGCCAGCTCGACATAGGCCTGGAAGCCGAGATCCGCCCGGTGGTGGTCCAGGGGGCGGACTGGCTGCTGAGGGAGGCCGTCAGCAACCTGGTGGACAACGCCATCCGTTACACCTCGTCTGCGGGAGAAGTCACGGTAAGGGTCCAGATCGACACTGGCCAGGCCAGGCTGGTCGTCGAGGACAGCGGCCCGGGTATGTCGGCGGAGGACATTGCCCGCGCCTGCATCCGCTTTCGCCGGGGCGCCGCCGGCAAGAACAAGCCCGGGGCCGGGTTGGGGCTGGCCATTGTCGGGACGATTGCCGAAATCCTGGGGGCGCGGCTGGTCCTGGAGAACCGGGTGCCCTTGCCGGGCCTGAGAGCGGCATTGGTGTTTACCCTGGAACGCCCGGAAGATGCTGCGCCGCACCAGAAAAACGGCGGAATTTGAAAGCTTTTGGAAAGCTTCATTTTTGTACGGTTGCGTCCACTGGGGCCGTTATTGCGGAAAGAACCGTCTGAGCAGAGCTTCCAGCCATACCTAGACCTATAAATCTCGGAGACGCAAAAAATGCAGACTAGTCTGAAACTGCGCCTGGCCGCCGTCGCGGCGCTGGGCACGATTACTTTGTCCCTTGGCGCCGCCCACGCGGCCGACGAGCCGCGCCGCCCGGAATGCATCGCGCCCGCCCAGCCTGGCGGCGGTTTCGACCTGACCTGCCGCCTGGCCACCGAAGGCTTGAAGCAAAGCGGCGCGCTCAAAAGCGCCATGCGCATCGTCTACATGCCTGGCGGCATCGGCGCAGTGGCCTACAACAACATCGTGGCCCAGCACCCGAACGAACCGGGCACCATCGTGGCGTTCTCGGGCGGTTCGCTCTTGAACCTGGCCCAGGGCAAGTTCGGCAAGTACAACGTCAACGACGTGCGCTGGCTGGCTGCCATCGGCACCGACTACGGCGTGGCCGTGGTCCGCAACGATTCCCCGTACACCGACCTGAAGAGCCTGATGGACGCCTTCAAGCAGGATCCGACCAAGATCGTGCTGGGCGCCGGCGGCACCGTGGGTAGCCAGGACTGGATGAAGGCCGCGCTGACCGCCAAGGCGGCTGGCGTGGATTTCAAGAAGATGCGTTTCGTGGCATTTGAAGGTGGCGGCGAAGCCGTCACGGCCCTGCGCGGCGGCCACATCCAGGCCTACATGGGCGATGCGGCAGAAGCCTTCACCATGCTCGAAGGCGGCGCACCCATCCGTGTGCTGGCCGTATTCAACGATCAGCGCCTGCCGGGCAAGCTGGGCACCGTGCCTACCGCCAAGGAGCAGGGCTATGACATCGTCTGGCCGATCATCCGCGGCTTCTACGTCGGCCCGAAGGTGTCGGACAGCGACTACCAGTTTTGGGTCGACGCCTTCAACAAGACCGCGGCCTCGCCCGAGTTCGACAAGCTGCGCCAGCAGCAGGGCCTGTTCCCCTTCAACAAGACGGGTCCCGAGCTGGACGCCTACGTGAAGAACCAGGTCAAGGTCTACGGCGAACTGGCCGATTCGTTCGGCCTCGTTAAGAAGTAAGCCGCAAGGCTCCCCCTTATCGCGTTTTTCAGGATTCCCCGCCGCCGGCATTGCCGCGGCGGCAGGGGAGCGCTGCGCCGCGCGATGCGACTACAACGGAAAAGTGATCATGAACGATCGAATATTGGGCGTGGCGGCGCTAGCGCTGGCCGCCTTCATGACCGCGGCGGGTTGGGGAATCGAAGCCCCGTTCGCCTATGAGCCTGTGGGCCCGCGCGCCTTTCCCTTGCTGCTGGCCTTGATCATTGGCCTGTGCGGCCTGTGGCTGGTCTACAAGGGCGGTCATCAGGTGGAGGCCAATCCGCCCGGCGCCAATGCGCGCATCGCGCTGATGATGGCGTTTGTGGTGGCCTATGCCTTCCTGTTCCAGTGGCTGGGTTTCGTGATTGCGACAACCCTGATGACGATATTCGTCGGCCGCCTGTTCGGGGGCGGTTGGGTCAAGTGCGCCATCGGCGGCGCCATCATGAGCATTCTGTTTTTCTTGCTGTTCGACAAGGTGCTGGACGTGGTCCTGCCCACCGGTTTGTTGGAGACCCTGATATGAGCGGCATTCTTGATCACTTGGCGATAGGCTTTGGCGTCGCCTTTTCGCTGACCAACCTGCTGGTGGCCATGATCGGTTCGTTCATCGGCACCATGGTAGGCGTGCTGCCCGGCCTGGGACCGGTCAACGGCGTGGCGATGCTGATTCCGATCGCGTTCGCGATGAACCTGCCGCCCGAGACCGCGCTGATCCTGCTGGCTGCCGTGTACGTGGGCGCCGAATACGGCGGCCGCATCACCGCCATTCTGCTGAACGTGCCGGGCGAGGCCAGCGCCATCATGACGACGCTGGACGGTTATCCGCTGGCGCGGCAGGGCATGGCCAGCGTGGCGCTGTCGCTGTCGGCGTGGTCCGCGTTCTTCGGCGCCATCGTGTCGGTGGTGGGCATCATCCTGCTCGCGCCGTTGCTGGCCAAGTGGGCGTTGGCCTTCGGTCCCGCCGAGTATTTCGTGCTGATGATTTTCGCGTTCTGCTGCCTGACCAGCTTGCTGGGCAAGCAGCCCGTCAAAGGCGTGCTGGCAGCGATGATCGGCCTGTCGATTTCGGTGGTGGGCGTGGACGCGAATTCCGGCGTGTATCGCTACACCTTCGAGTCGGTGCATCTGGCCGACGGCATCGAATTCGTGGTGGTGGTGATTGCGCTGTTCGCGGTCAGCGAGATGCTGGAGATGCTGGAGAAAGTGGTGGCAGGGCATAGCGTCGAGGTCAAGCCCAGCGGCCGCAAACTTTTCAACTTGAAGGAAATGGCGCTTACCTGGTGGAGCGTGGTGCGCAGCTCGCTGGTTGGATTTGGCGTGGGCGTGTTGCCTGGCGCCGGCGCCAGCGTGGCCGCGGCCGTGGCGTACTCGCAGGAAAAGCGCATCATCGAAGCCAAGGATCCGGACGCGAAGTTCGGCAAGGGCGACATGCGCGGCCTGGTCGCGCCGGAAGCCGCCGCCACGGCGTCGGCCATCGGCTCGTTCGTGCCCATGCTGACGCTGGGCGTGCCCGGTTCGGGTACCACTGCCGTGATGATGGGCGCGCTGACGCTCTACAACATCACACCGGGTCCGGTGCTGTTCGACTCCAAGCCCGAACTGGTGTGGGGCTTGATCGCCTCACTGTTCGTGGCCAACGTGTTGCTGTTCGTCATGAACGTGCCGCTGGTGCGCTTCTTCGCCAAGGTGCTGTCGGTGCCGGGATGGCTGATGGTGCCGGGCATCCTGTGCATCAGCTACATCGGCGTCTACGCCATCAACGCGGGCACTTTCGATCTGCTGCTGGTGGCGGGCATAGGCGCGCTGGGCTACTTCCTGCGCAAGTTCGGCGTGCCGATGGCGCCGCTGGTGCTGGGCGTGGTGTTGGGCAACATGATGGAGCAGAACCTGCGCCGCGCGTTGTCGATCACTGATGGTGACGTCGGCGTGCTGTTCGCCAGCCCGGTGTCGATCTCGATGTGGGTGGGGGCGGCTGCGGTCGTAATCGTGCCGCAGATCATGCGCCGCATGCGCAAAGCGAAAAAGCTTGCCGCTGGTCCGGCCTGATTCCATGGCGGCGCGACTGTTGTAAAGGGCAGCAATCGCGCTGCGGGATCTGGTCCGGAAATTGCAAAGGGCGCCTGATGGGCGCCCTTTTTTTGTTAGTGAATTCGTTTTGGATCGTCTCTATTTTTAATACGAGTTTTTATTCATATTCTTCAACAAAAGCGCTTGTATAGAGCGTCATCGAGAAAAATTGAAGTCACTATGGAGAAATCAGTGGGGGGCGTCAAACCTGCGCCAGACGTTCCAAGGCCGCATCTAGCGTCGCGTCTTTTTTCGCGAAGCAGAAGCGCACGATGCGATGGTTGGATTCCGCCGCGTCGGGCTGGCGATAGAACGCCGATACCGGTATCACCGTGACGCCATGATTCACCGTCAGGTCACGTGCGAAGTCGGCCTCGTTCTGCTTGGAAATCTGGCTATAGTCCGCCAGCAGGAAAAATGTGCCCGGGCTGGGCAGGGGGCGGAAACGGGTCTTGGCCAGTCCCTGCGCGAGGCGGTCGCGCTTGGCCTGATAGAACGCCGGCAGATCGAGGTAAGGCTTGGGATCGCGCATGAATTCGGCCAACGCGAACTGCATGGGCGAGGGCACGGTGAACACCATGAACTGATGCACCTTGCGCAGTTCAGCGCTGAGCTGGCGCGGTGCGCAGCAGTAGCCGATCTTCCAGCCGGTGGTGTGATAAGTCTTGCCGAAGGACGAGATCACGAAGGCATGCTGTGCCAGCAACGGGCGACGCGCCACGCTGGCATGTGGCTTGCCATCGAACACGATATGTTCATAGACCTCGTCGGACACCAGCAGCACGCCAGTGTCGCGCACGATCGCCTCCAGCGCGTCCAGGTCGCTGTCATCCAACACGGCGCCGGTGGGGTTGTGCGGAAAGTTCAGCATCAAGAGACGGGTCTTGGACGTGATGGCATCGCGCACACGCTGCCAGTCAATGCGGTAGTAGGGATCGGCTTCTGTGGGCGCGCGCAGCGGCACCGGCACGGCGGTGCCGCCTGCCAGGCGGATCGCCGGCAGGTAGGAGTCGTAGCAAGGTTCGATGACGACGACTTCGTCGCCGCTGCCAACGGCGGCCAGCACGGTTGCCATCAGCGCTTCGGTTGCGCCGCTGGTGACGGTGATCTCGGTTTCCGGATCGTAGGCATGGCCATAGAGTTCGCGTGTCTTGGCGGCGATGGCTTCGCGCAAGGGGGCCACGCCCGGCATGTAGGGATACTGGTTGTGGCCGTCGGCCATGGCCTTGGATACGAGGGCGCACAAGGCGGGATCGGGATCGAAGTCGGGAAAGCCCTGGCCCAGGTTGATGGCTTTGTGTTCGATGGCCAAGCGGCTCATCACGGTAAAGATGGTGGTGCCAACGTCGGGAAGTTTGGATCGGATCATGGTGGACGCGAGAGTGAACGTTGCTAGCAGAGAGAGTTTTCGTAAGTATCCCACTAACTCATAATTCGGTTTTCACATGAGCTTAAGGCGCGGCGGTATCGTGGGTCAGAACATGTTGTGGAGGGTGTTGGGCGGTTTGGCGCTTGCATTGGCGGGCGCGTTGTTGGCGGTGTGGGCGCACATCCCGTTGCCGTGGATGCTGGGCGCGTTGCTGGTGACCGCGGCGACGCGCATTGCGGGCTTGGGCACCGCGTGCCCCAGGCCGGCGCGCAATGCTGGCCAGTGGGTGATCGGTACTTCGTTGGGGCTTTACTTCACGCCGCAGGTGATCGGTCACATTGGCAGTAATGCGGGACCCATCATCATCGGCATGTTGTTCGCATTGGGCCTGGCCTTCATGGGCACGGCGATCCTGCGCCGCTACACCGATGTGGATTTCAAGACGGCCTGGTTTTCTTCCGCCATCGGCGGAGCCAGCGAAATGGCGAACCTGGCAGAGCGTCATGGGGCGCGCATAGACCGGGTGGCCACGGCGCATAGCGTGCGTGTGCTGATGGTGGTGGTTGCCGTGCCCTTCATCTTTCAGTGGTGGGGCGTGGCGGGACTGGATCCCACGGTTCCTGGACCCAAGGTGGTCCATGCTTGGGGGCTGGCGGCGCTGGTCGCGCTGACCTGCGTCGGCGGCGCCGCCTTCATGAAGCTGCGGTTGCCGAATCCCTGGGTGCTGGGTCCGATGTCGGTCGCCATGATCCTTACGGCCAACGGCATCGAGCTGTCGGCCCTGCCGGACTACGTTCCGAAGATAGGCCAATTGCTGATCGGCTGGTCGCTGGGCGACCGCTATCGGCCGGATTTCTTTCGAGCCGCGCCGCGTTTTATTGCCGCCGTGGCGAGCTTCACGGTGGCTGCATTGGCGCTGGCGTTCGGTCTGGGCGCCTTGCTGTCGCTATGGTCCGCCGCGCCCATACCCACCTTGATTCTTGGCACTACGCCGGGTGGCATTGCAGAGATGGCAATCACCGCCAAAGTGCTGCAGCTAGGGGTCCCCGTGGTCACCGCCTTCCATGTCACACGCATGGTTTTTGTGGTGATCGTGACTGGCCCGATCTACGCATTTATGGCGCGTCGGCAGGGCCTCAAGCCCTAGCGGAACGAGACCCAGTATTAAAAATACGACATTGGGGTAAACAACTATATGAGTCTGTAATGTGTGCTGAGTATGCTGATTACGCAGTTGATTCAAGCAGCGCGCGGACTCGTTCTGCAGCTAGGCGGCAAGCGGGAACGCAGCAGCAACGCAGGTACTTCTACCGGTCGTTCAGTTCTCACGGCGTCCTTGATTCATTGCATTTCGAGTTAATTACAGGACGCTAGAAAAAATGGCTCAGAAGGGCAAAGTTAAGTGGTTCAACGCTGACAAGGGTTACGGTTTCATCACGCCGGACGTTGGTGGTACCGATGTTTTCGCACACTTTTCCGCCATCCAGGGCCGCGGCTATCGCAGCCTGAACGAAGGCCAGGAAGTCGAATTCGAAGTCAAGGATGGTCCGAAAGGACCTCAAGCGGCCGAAATTCGCCCGCTCTAAATCGGGAAATCCCAATTTCCCGTCCGCCAGGCTCGGCCTGGCTACAACGCCCCAAGACCGGAAGGTCTGGGGCGTTGTTTCATTTGGGCGGCCGACGCCTGATCAGCTAGTTCTGCGTGAATAGTTAGTATTCACTAACATATTCTCCGGCCGTGGATAAGTTTGTGGATAATTATTTTTGGGCATGAGCATTTTGATGCTCAGCAATGAAGCAATTGCTTATCCGTAGCCAGGTTTTGCACAGTTATCCCGTCCTTCTTGGAACGGCATCGGGGGCCAGCTAGGCTGCTTGGGTTTATTCGGCTTTGCTGTGATGTTCGCGTTTCTATATGGCCTTTCCCTAGGGAATACAGGCATTTAACGCAATATTGAGCAGATCTCAGCCGGAATAAGGGCGACGCGGCCGTAATGTCCTGAGGCCGATCTGGCCCGTTTTTGCTTGCACGGCGGCCGGTTGTTCACAAAGATATCCCCATCCCGGTTATGCACAGAATTACACCCTTTGGCGCCCTGAGATGGCTCAAACGCCTGTGGATAGAAATGGGGATAGGGTCCGGAAGTAGGGGGCCTGAGTGAAGATATCCGAAGTGGTGCACGCGACTTTGGACCACGTGGACGGAACCGGATCGTGGACGCCGCGGTCAATCATAGGTGAGCCCGAATCGCGCTCGGCGAGTTTTCCACAGGGTTTCACATGAAAGGCTGGATCTCACCCATAAGGATGATGGCGCGGGTTGCGGCAGACGGGCAAGATAATTGTCTGGTCAATGAATCCGTGCGACCTGACCAACGGTGTCCGCGTAGTGGCGGACCGCAGGATTCAATGTGTGGATAGGTCTGTGAATAATCCGTCTCCACGATTTTTGCGGCGTTAAGACCAGGATGCGACGGCAGAGTTCCTCGCTATATTCAGAGGCGAGGATTGTTATGGTGGGTTTTCGAGAATTCATTGTGGCAGTGACGACGATCTTATCCACATAGTTTTCCACGGTTTTTTGCGTCGTTATCAAGTTGGTTTGAAAGCCGAGTTTCCTCAGTTTGGTAAGCATCCAAAATAGAAATAATCGATTGCTGCCATAGGGAAGACAGTTGGGCATTTGTGCTTTTTCACGCTTCTTGGCACTTTGCGAAGTCGGTCACACTGCGCCGTTTTATGGCACGCCAGGCATTGGCCTTCAATGACTTATCCCCAGAGTTGTTCCACGTGAAACCGCGAATGTCGGTAGCTATCGGATCTGCTAGTTGTTGATAACACTGTGCAGGACTTAATAGCTCTGCTGCGAGAGTTCTTTGTCCGTCTGATTTCCCGCTTCTGAGTTATTCCAAATTTCTGCGGCATAGACTCGCCTTGAGCGGCAGGTATCGCCTCGGCGTGAGGTGCGGGCTTGGACAAGAGGAACTTTCCAAATTGGCGGGTTTCAGGTCCTAGCCAGTTTTGGCGCAGGGCGGATAAGAAGAAATCTCATGTTGGTTGCGCTGCGTTTGGGCTGACGAAATAGTTCGAGTTCCGTACGTGGGAATTGGACTCTCCACGACTACGGCGGTTTCGCCCCACTTCTCAACACTCAAGTTTCACGTGAAACGCAAAAAAATGCTCTGTTTCGGGTAAGGGGTAGGGTAGGGGTTGGAAAATCGCCTTTTTTTTTGGATGAACCTTCATGGGATTGAAATCAGAGGGTTTCATGAGACGAGATGACTCGGTACGGATCTTGAGCGACGAGGCTCAAGCGGATGCCGGTATTCCTATCTCTGCCGGCCTTTGGAGTGCTGCGTTCGTGTTTCACGTGGAACATTCTTGGGTGTGAAACAGGCCTCTTCTTCTTTTGCTCGCCCTATGCATGATCAACGTTTCACGTGAAACGTTGATCACCTGCTGCGTATAGGCAACGATGTTTCACGTGAAACATCGATAGTGCGGATGGTCAAAATTGACATCCTGGCGTCCTCAAATGGCGCAAAGGCTCATGACGATATGACATGCGACGCTTGGTCGTGGTTGGACTGTAGTTGGAGTATGCAATCGTGATTGGTATTGAGCGCGGCCACTTTACCAGCCGAACGAGCTCTCCATGCCGCGGTAGGGGGGGATGTTTCACGTGGAACATCCGGGGATTCAGCATATGGGCGAGAGGACGAATCACTCTAGGCAGGAAATAGGGTGTTCATATACGCGGGCGACACCACGGAGATCCGACATGTTTCACGTGGAACATACCTCACTCACCCGTACTCGCATATGGCGAATTGAGGGCAACGGGCGGGTAAGCGCAAGGCAAAGGGGTACTTTGAGGAACGGTAATGCAGCAGTAAGGACGTGACTGGGCCAGATAAGTACGACGTTTCACGTGAAACATGGCGCGGCAAAGCAGTGGCACTTGCCGACATATTCATGCCTTAGAAGTCTGTGAAGCTGTTTTTTGCCGACGGCGCTTTCGGCTTTATCAGGTTCTTGCTGCACCGAAGCATGTTTCACGTGAAACATGCAATCCCTGCCTCTATAATGAGCACCGAACGCTCTCTCTTACCTCCCCCCATCATGGACTATCCCCGCGAATTCGATGTCATCGTCGTCGGTGGCGGCCACGCCGGCACCGAAGCTGCGCTAGCTGCTGCCCGCACCGGCGCCCAGACGCTGCTGCTGACGCATAACATCGAAACCCTAGGTCAAATGTCTTGCAATCCCTCCATTGGCGGGATCGGCAAGGGCCACCTTGTCAAAGAAGTCGACGCCCTGGGCGGCGCGATGGCCTTGGCGACGGATGAGTCCGGGATTCAATTCCGCATCCTTAATGGATCGAAGGGACCAGCAGTCCGCGCTACGCGCGCCCAGGCTGACCGCGTCCTCTATCGCAAGGCCATCCGTGGCCGCTTGGAAAACCAGCCAAACCTCTGGCTCTTCCAACAAGCGGTCGAGGATCTGATGGTGGAGGGCGACCGTGTGGTCGGCGCCGTTACCCAGATCGGTTTGAAGTTTCGCGCCAAGTCCGTGGTGTTGACCGCAGGCACGTTCCTGAACGGCCTGATTCACGTGGGCCTGCAGAACTATTCGGGCGGCCGTGCCGGCGACCCTCCTGCGATCTCCCTGGGGCAACGCCTGAAGGAACTGGCCTTGCCGCAAGGACGTTTGAAGACCGGCACGCCGCCGCGCATCGACGGCCGCTCGATCAACTACAGCATCCTGGAAGAGCAGCCTGGCGATCTGGATCCGATTCCCGTGTTTTCCTACATGGGCAATGTCGCCATGCACCCGCGCCAGCTGCCTTGCTGGATCACGCATACCAACGCCCGTACCCATGACATCATCCGCGGCGGCCTGGACCGCTCGCCGATGTACAGCGGCGTGATCGAGGGGGTGGGGCCGCGTTACTGCCCGTCCATCGAAGACAAGATCCATCGCTTTGCCGACAAAGAGTCGCACCAGGTCTTCCTGGAACCGGAAGGGCTGGATACCCACGAGGTTTATCCGAACGGCGTGTCGACGAGTTTGCCGTTCGATGTGCAGCTGGCGTTGATCCATTCCCTGCCCGGCCTGGAAAACGCGCACATCTTGCGCCCCGGCTACGCTATCGAGTACGACTACTTCGATCCACGTGGATTGAAGAGCACCCTGGAAACCAAGGCGATCACGGGCCTGTACTTTGCCGGACAGATCAACGGCACCACCGGCTACGAAGAAGCGGCCGCCCAAGGGCTACTGGCTGGCGTCAACGCCGCGCTGTTCTCGCTGGAGCGCGAGCAATGGACTCCGCGCCGCGACGAGGCTTATCTGGGCGTGTTGGTGGACGACCTGGTCACGCGTGGCGTGACTGAGCCGTACCGCATGTTTACGTCCCGGGCCGAATACCGGCTTAGCCTGCGCGAAGACAATGCCGACCTGCGTCTGACCGAAATCGGCCGCCGCCTGGGAATCGTGGATGACGCCCGCTGGGATGCCTTCAATCGCAAGCGCGACGCGGTGTCCGCGGAAGTCGAACGTTTGAAATCCTCCTGGGTGAATCCGCGTATACTGCCCGCCGAAGTTGCGGAACCGCTGCTGGGCAAGGCAATTGAACGTGAGTACTCACTTTCAGATCTGCTGAAACGACCCAATGTTTCCTATGAAGCCTTGATGGCTGCCCGCAATGCCGACGGCTCGCTCCTGGCCGGCCCCGGGGTGATGGAAGACGAAGTGCTGGCCGAGCAGGTCGAGATCCAGGTGAAGTACGCCGGCTACATCGACCGCCAGCAGGTTGAAGTCCAGAAGCAGATCGCGCATGAACAACAGGCCATACCTGCCGATGTCGACTACGACGCGGTGACCAGCCTGTCGTTTGAAGTGCGCCAGAAGCTCAAGGCGCATCGCCCGGAAACCATCGGCCAGGCCGCGCGCATTTCCGGCGTCACTCCCGCTGCAATCTCATTGCTGCTGATCCATCTGAAGCGCCTGCATTACGGCTCGCGCAAGCAAGCGGCATGAGCGCGCACGCCGATACGGCCGGCGCGGACATGGCCGGCCGCCTGTCTCGCGCCTGCGAGCAACTGGGGCTGGAGGCCGATGCCGCCACGATGGCCAAGCTGCTGAACTATCTGTCGCAGATGCAGCGCTGGAACCGGACCTATAACCTCACCGCCATCCGCGATCCGCAGCAGATGCTGATCCAGCACCTGTTCGACAGCCTGGCCGCCGTGGGGCCGTTCAGCGAGGCGCTGGGCGCTTCTGGTACGCCGGCCAAGGTCTACGACGTCGGATCGGGCGGCGGCCTGCCAGGCGTCGTTCTGGCGATCATGCGGCCCCACTGGTCGGTGACCTGCGTGGACGCAGTTGAAAAGAAGACGGCCTTCGTGCGGCAGATGAGTGGCGTGCTGGCCTTGCCCAATCTGCAGGCCAGCCACGCGCGCATTGAAACGCTGACTCCGGCCGAGTGCAACATCGTGACGTCGCGCGCCTTCGCTTCCTTGGACGATTTTGCGCAACTCGCAGGTCGCCATGTACGCAACGATGGTACCCTCGTCGCCATGAAGGGCAAGGTCCCCGAGGACGAAATACAGGCGCTGCATGCGCGCGGAGAATGGCAAGTCGATCACATCCAGCCGTTGCGCGTGCCTGAATTGCAGGCCGAACGCTGCCTGATCTGGATGCGCCGTAGTCAAGGAACCCTATGAAGAACATACCCCCCAGCACCTCCGCCCGCGTTTTCTGCATTGCCAACCAGAAGGGCGGTGTGGGCAAGACGACGACCGCCATCAATCTGGCGGCGGGCCTTGCCACGCACAACCAACGTGTGCTGCTGGTGGACCTGGACCCGCAAGGCAATGCCACGATGGGCAGCGGCATCGACAAGAACTCGCTCGAGTCGAACCTGTACCAGGTGCTGATCGGTGAATCCAACATCGAGCAGGCCCGCGTGAAGTCCGAGTCTGGCGGCTACGACGTGCTGCCCGCCAACCGCGAACTGTCCGGCGCCGAGATCGACCTGGTGCAGATGGAACAACGCGAGCGCCAATTGAAGGCCGCGATCGACACGGTCGCCACGCAGTACGACTTCGTGCTGATCGATTGCCCGCCCACGCTGTCGCTGCTTACCTTGAACGGCCTGGCCGCCGCCCATGGCGTCATCATTCCGATGCAGTGCGAGTACTTCGCGCTGGAAGGCCTGTCCGACCTGGTCAATACCATCAAGCGCGTGCACCGGAACATCAACGACGATCTGCGCGTCATTGGATTGTTGCGCGTCATGTTCGATCCGCGCATGACCCTGCAACAGCAAGTCTCCGCGCAACTAGAGGCGCATTTCGGCGACAAGGTTTTCAAGACCGTGGTGCCGCGCAACGTGCGTCTGGCCGAAGCCCCCAGCTACGGCATGCCTGGCGTGGTGTACGACCGCGGCTCGCGCGGTGCGCAGGCCTACATCTCGTTTGGCGCTGAAATGATCGAGCGCGTGAAGAAGGATCTGAAGTAGGCCACAACCATGTCCGCCGTCCCGCTCTTTTCCCAGACCGAAATGCCAGTCCCCGGTACGCCGCGCATCGATGCGCGCGACAGCCTGCGCACGCGTCTGGAAGAGGCAGCGTTGAACGCGACCGCGGTCGGCGCGCAGGTGCTTTTCGATGGCTGGCTGGTGCGGTTCGCGCCCTCGTCGGCCAAGCGCGCGCGCAGTATCAATGTGCTGGGGTTATCCACACGTCCGTTGGACGAGCGGCTGGCGTATTGTTCATCGTTGTATGCGCGCCATGGCTTGCCCATGGTGCTGCGCATTACCTCCATCGGTCCCGATTTTTCCCTCGACGCCGAACTGGAGTCCCGCGGTTATACCTTTACCGACGAGACCCGAGTCATGTGCATGCCGCTCGCTCCCAGGCCCAGCGTCCGGGGCGATCTGCTTTTCAATATTGTCGATACCGGGCGCTTCGCGGCGGCGGTCGGGGCAATGCGCAACTCGGAATCCGCACACATCGCCGAACATCGGACGCGCTTGCAAGGACTGGCTGTGGATATCTCGCCGGTGCTGGCAACGGACGCGGCGGGGCAGTGCGTTGCCGCGGGCCTGGCTGTCCGCGACGGTGACTTGCTGGGCCTGTTCGATATCGTCACGGACCCGGGGCAGCGGCGCAAAGGCTACGCAGCCGCCCTGATTGAACACTTGTTGGCAACAGGCGCCACCGGCGGCGCCACGACAGCCTATTTGCAGGTTGAGCCGGAGAATACCGCCGCGCGCGCCTTGTATGGCCGCTACGGTTTCAAAGACTGTTACGCGTATTGGTACCGCCTGCCCGCCGAGCAGACGGACGCCTGAGCCAGGCTCGGGATACAAAAACAGAAGGAAAGAGGATTTAATTATGGCCACCAAGAAACCCAAGGGATTGGGCCGCGGACTGGACGCCTTGCTCGGCGCCGACGCGCCAGCCATCGAGAACATCGGCAAGGCTGCTGCCGCCGCCAAGCCCGAGGGTCCGCCGTCCACCTTGCCCGTCTCGAAGATGCGCGCCGGCAAGTATCAGCCGCGCACGCGCATGGACGAGGGCGCTTTGGGCGAACTGGCCGAATCGATCCGCACACAAGGCATCATGCAACCCATTCTTGTGCGCGCACTGGGCGAAGCCGCGCCCGGCCACTATGAGATCATCGCCGGCGAACGGCGCTTCCGCGCTGCGCAGATTGCGGGCCTGAAGGAAGTGCCGGTGCTGGTGCGTGAAGTGGCCGACGAGAACGCGGCCGTCATGGCGTTGATTGAAAACATCCAGCGCGAAGACCTGAATCCGCTGGAAGAAGCGCAGGGCGTGCGCCGGCTGCTGGATGAATTCGGCTTGACGCATGAGCAGGCCGCGCAAGCAATCGGCCGTTCGCGTTCGGCCACCAGCAACCTGTTGCGCCTCTTGAACCTGGCGGCGGCCGTGCAGACCATGCTGCTGGCGGGCGACGTGGACATGGGCCATGCCCGCGCGCTGCTCGCCGTTGATGCGGCCACGCAGATCCAGCTGGCCAATCAAATCATCGCGCGCCGCCTGTCGGTGCGTGAAGCCGAAAAGCTGGTCGCCAAGACCGCCAAGGAAACCGAGTCGTCCGCCGCGCCCAAGAAGAAGGCCAACGGCGTGTCGCGCGACCTGACCCGCCTGGAAGAGGCGCTGTCCGACCATCTGGGTACGCGCGTCGCGCTGAAAGTGGGCGCCAAGGAAAAGGGCCAGATCGTCATCGACTTCCATGGCTGGGAACACCTGAATTCCCTGCTCGAGCGCCAGGGCCTGTCCGGGGTAGTGGATGCCTGAGCGCGCGCTGCCTGTCATCGCGGTACTGGCGACGGGCGGCACGATCGCCGGCGCCCAGGCTGACGCGACCTCCGCCGGCTACAAGGCAGGCTCGTTTTCCGTCGGTGACTTGCTGGCCGCCGTGCCGCAACTGGCGAACATCGCCGAGATCCGCGCCGAGCAGGTCGCCAACGTTGGCAGCCAGAACATGACGCACGCCGTGTGGCGCGCGCTGGCGGAGCGCGTGGATGCGCTGAGCCGCGACGCCTCGGTGGCGGGCATCGTCATCACGCATGGCACGGATACGCTGGAAGAAACGGCGTACTTCCTGAGCCTGGTGATACGCCACGACAAGCCCGTAGTGATGGTGGGCGCCATGCGTCCGGCCACCGCGCTGGGCGCCGAAGGCCCGGCCAATCTGTACAACGCGGTGGCGCTGGCGCGCCATCCCGAGGCGCGTGGCCGCGGGCCGCTTGTCGTCATGAACGAAGATGTGCACTACGCCCGCGAGATCCAGAAGATCGCCAGCGCCGGCCTCTGCGCGTTCGCGTCGCCCAATCGCGGCCGCGCCGGAGTCATGCACGGCGGTGTTCCATGCTTCTATTCGCGCAACACCACGACGCATACCACTGAAAGCAAGTTTTCACTCGCATTGCTGGAAAAGGCCCGCTGGCCCCGCGTGGATGTTGTCTATGCCCATGCCAACCTGCAGGGCGATCTGATCGATTTCCTGGCCGATGCCGCCGATGGCATCGTGCTGGCCGGCGTCGGCGACGGCAACGCTACGGATCTGGCCATTGAAAGCCTGAGCCGCGCCGCGGCCAACGGCGTGGCGGTCGTGCGGTCCAGCCGCACGGGCAGCGGGTTCGTGGCGCGCGACGTCGAACTGGATGACGCCCGTCTGGGGTTTGTTGCCGCGCGCGACCTGAACCCCCAGAAAGCCCGCATCCTGCTGATGCTGGGCCTATCCGTCACGCGCGATCCGGCAGCCCTGCAGGATCTGTTCGACCGCTATTGATGCGCGGCGGCTGGGCCGCCGCATCGCCTTGCTGAGCCAGCCCCAGGCTGGTCTTGAGCATGTCGTAGACCTGTCGTGTCAGCGGATTTATCAGGTCAGGCCTTATCCACAGGAAGTACGTCACGTCGGGCAAGGGCGGCAATCCTTCCTTTTCACCCAACACGCGCATTTCCGGCCCCAGCAGCTCCACGCTGCGCGCAGTGACGCCCAAGCCGGCGCGCAGCGCGGCCTTTATCCCCACCAGCGTCGGCGCCACATAGTTGGTGTGCCAGCGCACACGCGCCTGTTCCAGGGCCGTGAGCGCCAGCCGGCGGAAGATGCTGGGCTCGTCGGCAAGCACCAGCGGCACTGGCGCATGCATGTCGTGCACGTAGTCGGCCGAAGCCAGCCACACTGTGGGCGAAGTGCGCAGCGCCACGCCCTCGAAGTCCTGGTCGAAGCGCGTGGATATCGTCAGGTCGAGCTCCCCGGCGCGCAGAGCGTCCATCAGGAAGGGACTGCGATCCGTGCGGATTTCCAGTTTCACGCGCGGCGCCGAGCGCGCGATGTGCGTCAGCAGCGTGGGCAGGATCGAGTCCGCCACGTCCAGCGGCGCGCCCAGCTTCAGGTCGCCTTCCAACGGCCCGTCCTGCAGGGCGCGCAGCGCCTCATCGTTGATGGCCAGCATGTGGCGGGCGTATTCCACCAGACGCCGCCCATGTGACGAAAGCACCTTGTTGCGGCCCTGCTTTTCGAACAAGGGCTGGCCGATAAGGGATTCCAGCCGCTGCATCTGCTGCGTCACGGCGGACTGTGTCTTGTGCAGGCGGTTGGCGGCTTCCGAAAAGGTGTCGTGCCGGGCGATGGCCGTCAGCGTGCGGAGCAGGTCCAGATCCAGGTTGCGCATGGGTGTGTAGAAAGTATTAGCGACGCTAATGGAATCTTAAGGCAATTTAAATTGTTCCACGCCAGCAGGGGGGATACATTCAATGGCATAACTCATGAAAATAGGGAAAACGTAAAGTGAGCAACGCACATCCTCACCAAGCCGGCATCGCTAACGCCATCGGAAATATTAAAAAAACTGTAGGAAATAAGGGGCTGAACCGAGACAGTCTCCAGACCGTACTGGACGAGTTGATCGGCTTGGCCGGCCACACCGACTGGTGGGCAGCCGACCGCTATCCCGCGCCGGAAGACGGCGAACGCCAGGCCCGCTACCTGATCGCCGAGGACGCCGACAAAAGCTACGCGCTTTATCTGAACGTCATGCGTCCCGGCAAGCAGATCGTTCCACACAACCACACGACCTGGGCCTGTATCGCGGCCGTGGAAGGCGTGGAATACAACTACGTCTATGACCGCAGCGACGACGGCTCCGTGCCCGGCGTGGGCCGGCTCGAAAAGACCGGCACCGTGGTGGTTGGCCCCGGCACCGGCATCGCGCTGATGCCGGACGATATCCACGCCGTGGAAATCCAGGGCGACAGCGTCATCCGCCACCTGCACATGTACGGCCGCGCACTGGAAACGCTGACCGAACGCCTGGCGTTCGATCTGCAAGCCGGCACCTGCAAAGTCATGCCGATCGGCGTGCAGACGCGCCGCTGATCATGGACAAGCCCTATCGGTCCGCCACGCGCCTCCTGCGCGCCGGCCGCCCTCATCGCGGCTGGGTCAATACGCCCGTCACGCGCGCCAGCACCTACGTCTTCGACAGTGTGCAGGCCTGGCGCGACACGCGCAGCCGCCGCGACCAGGAACGCCTGCCGTCCTACGGCGCGCGCGGCACCGATAGCACGCACGCGCTCGAAGACGCGTTGGTCGAGCTGGAAGAAGGCTATCGCGCCAAGCTGTATCCCACCGGCCAGGCCGCCATCGCCACCGTGCTGCTGGCTTACTTGCGCGCCGGGGACCATGTACTGATCACGGATGCGGTGTACGAGCCCGTGCGCCGCTTCTGCGCGGAACATCTGGCGCGGCTGGGCATCGCGTATACGTACTACCAACCCGACGGCACGGGCATCGAAGCGCTCATCCGTCCTCAAACCCGCATGATCTACGCGGAGTCGCCGGGCTCCCTGACTTATGAGATGCCAGATCTGCCGGCGTTGGCCGCTTTGGCCCGCGCGCATGATTGCTGGCTGGCTGTGGATAACACCTGGGCCTCCGGATTGCTGCATCAACCCCTGACATTGGGCGCCGACATTTCGATCCTGGCGGCCACCAAGTATCTGGGCGGACATGCCGATGTGATGATGGGCGCGGTGATCTCCAATGCACGGGCCTGGAATGCGCTGGAGCGCGCCACCGTGGATCTGGGGCAGACCGTTGGCGCCGATGACGCCTATCTGGTGCTGCGCGGCATGCGCACGCTGCCTTTGCGCATGGCGCAGCACGCCCGCAGCGCCTTGCGTGTGGCGGACTTTCTGTTGAGCCGTCCGGAAGTGGCGCGTGTCCTGTGTCCGGCCTTGCCCGGCGATCCTTCCCACGCGTTGTGGCAGCGCGATTGCACCGGCGCGAATGGCCTCCTGACGGTGGAGTTCGCCGGCGCGGTCGGCGTCGACGCCGTCGAGCGACTTATCAACAGCCTGCAGCTATTCGGCATCGGCGCATCGTGGGGCGGTTTCGAAAGCCTGGTGATACCCGTGAATCTTGCCGCGGCGCGGTCTTTGCCGGATCCCGAGCCGCGCGGCGCCATGCTGCGCCTGCATGTGGGCCTGGAGGACCCCGACGACCTCATTGCCGACCTGAAACAAGCGCTATCCCGACTTTCTCCGTCTTCGCTGAACACCATGATGCTCCCCACTCAAGACCCGTCCGCCATCGACATCGATCCGCACACGCTCAAGCAATGGCTGCATGATGGCGCTGAAATCGCGCTGCTGGATGTGCGCGAGCATGGCCAGTATGGCGAGGGCCATCTGTTCTACGCCGCGCCCGTGCCCTACAGCCGGCTGGAGGTGGATATCGTGCGCCTGGCGCCGCGGCGCGATGTGCGCATCGCGCTCTACGACAACGGCGGCGCCGATGACACGGCGGCGCGCGCCGCGCAGGCCTTGACAGCGCTTGGGTACTGCAATGTCCATCGCCTGAGCGGCGGCATCGCGCAATGGCAGCGCGACGGCTATGCCGTCTTCGCGGGCGTGAACGTGCCCAGCAAAACCTTCGGCGAACTGGCCGAAGAAGTTTTCCACACCCCGCGTATCGGCGCGCGCGACCTGGCCGAACGCCAGCGCCGCGGCGACGACCTGATCGTGCTGGACGGCAGGCCTTATGCGGAATACCAGAAGATGAGCATCCCGGGCGGCATCTGCTGCCCCAACGGGGAACTGGCGCTGCGCGCCCACGCGCTGGCGAGCAATCCGCAGACCACCATTGTGGTGAACTGCGCCGGCCGCACACGCAGCATCATCGGGGCGCAGACGCTGATCAACCTGGGCGTGCCCAATCCTGTCTACGCGCTGGAGAACGGCACGCAAGGCTGGTACCTCGAGGATCTGCAGCTTGAACACGGCGCGCGCCGCCGCTACGACGATGGCGTTGCACCACAAGACCTGCCCGCGCTGGCACAGCGTTCCGCGCGACTGGCCGAAAGCCATGGCGTGCCTACGGTGAGTGCGCAAGCGGTGCAAGCATGGTTGCGCGACAAGAACCGCAGCACCTTCCTGTGCGATGTGCGCAGCGCCGAAGAGCACGCGCAAGGTTCGCTGCCCGGTGCGCAGCACACGCCTGGCGGCCAGTTGATCCAGGCCACCGACCAGTACCTGGCCGTGCGCGGCGCGCGCATCGTCGTGTTCGATGCCGAAGGCGTGCGCGCGCCGGTGGTCGCCAGCTGGCTGCGGCAGATGGGCTGGGACGCCAGCGTGCTGCGAGAAGGCGTGCAGGCGCATTTGGACAACCCTGTGGAAAAGGCGCTGGCGCCGCACTTGCCCTTGCTGGATGATGCGCAGCTTGCAGCCGCGCGCGCGCAGGGCGCGCAACTGATCGATCTTCGTCCCAGCATGCGCTATCGCGCCGGCCATATTGCAGGCGCGCGCTGGTCCATTCGCCCGCGTCTCGCCAGCCTGCCCCTGGACGCCACGCGTCCGGTAGTGTTGCTGGCCGAGGATGCGGCCCTGGCCGCCTGGGCCGCGCAGGACTTGCGGGCGCTGGGAGTGAACGACATCCGTGCCAACACCGGAGATCCCTCCGGCTGGGCCGCGCAGGGCATCGCACTGGCGTCCACGCCGGCCGAGCCCGCCGACGCCGACTGCATCGACTATCTGTTTTTTGTGCATGACCGCCACGACGGCAACAAGGCCGCCGCGCGCCAGTACCTGGCCTGGGAGACCAATCTGGTCAAGCAGATCGACGAACGCGAACTGGCGGGCTACCGCTTTCCGGCCCGCTGACACCGGAGCCGCCGCGCTCGCCTGATCCGGCCTCGCGGCACAGCAGACGCATCAATCCGAAAAGTACGCCCCGGCCTGCACGGCCGGGGTGCGGACGGTTCATGCCGAACCGGAATGCAAAGGACGGCCGAGTATCCGGCCGCCAATCACAAGGGGAACTCAGATGAAGCACCATGCATCGCACATACGCAAGGCCGCTGCCGCGGCGCTGGCCGGTTTGTTGTGGGGGACGGTCGTCCACGCCGAGGCGCCCGCGCCTCTACCCGACTATCCCAGGCAGGCCATCACGGTCGTGTCGCCGTTTCCTCCGGGGGGCGGTAATGACGGCGTCGCACGCCTGATCGCGCAGGAACTGGGCGCCATCACGGGCCAGAGTGTGGTGGTGGAAAACCGCTCGGGCGCGGGCGGCAACGTCGGCACGGCGCAGGTGGCGCGCGCCAAGCCCGATGGCTATACCCTGGTGATGTCGCAGACCAGCGTCATGGCCGTCAATCCGCGCCTGTACAAGAACGTGGGCTTTGATCCCGTCAAGGACTTCACGCCCATCTCGCAGATCACTTCCGCGCCGCTGGTGCTGGTGGCGCGCAGCGAGGGCCCGTACCGCACGCTGAACGACTATCTGGACGCCGCGCGCAAGCAGCCCGGCGTGGTCACCTATGCGACGCCCGGCAACGGCACCATGAGCCATCTGATGGGCGCGCTGCTGTCGCAGAAGGCCGATGTGAAACTGGTGCATGTGCCGTATCGCGGTGCAGCGCCCGCCATCACCGATCTCATGGGAGGCACGGTGGACATGTTGATAACTTCACCGGCCTCGGCCGAACCCATGGTCGCCGCCGGCAAGCTGCGCATCCTGGCGCTCAGCCACGAGAACAGCATCGGCATCTTCAAGGGGGCGCCCACACTCAAGCAGGCAGGCATGGAGGGCATTACCGCCGATGACTGGTACGGACTGTTCGCGCCCGCCGGCACCCCGCCCGAGCGCATCGCCTACCTGGCGCAAGCAGTGGGGCAGGCGATGAAATCGCCCGCCGTGATCGCCAAGATCAACAGCGGCGGCAGCTGGGCGGTGGGCAGCCAGCCCGCCGCATTCAAGACGCGGCTGCAGGAAGACACCGTGTACTGGGCCGACATGGTGAAAACTGCGGGCGTGTCGCTGGACTGACGCGTGGCCGACGCTTGCGCTACACCGCCAGGATTTTGCCGACGGCGGATTTCAAGGCGGCGTAGGCGGGCGACTTCTGCGCGCTGGTGTTGGTGACCAGGTGGTCGATGCGGTCCGCGCTGCAGTACGACACGCGGCTGCACAAGCCGATCTTGCTGAAGTCGGCCAGCAGCACCAGTTGCTTGGCGCTGGCCGCCATGGCGCGCGCCACCTCGGCCTCGCGCAGGTCGTAGTTGGTGGCGCCGAATTCGGCGTCCACGCCCACCGGCGACAGCAGCGCCAGATCCGCGCGATAGCGGTGGATCTCGGCGATCGTGATGTCGCCAGCCGTGGCGCAGACGGGGCCGCCCACGGAGCCGCCCAGCATGATGAGCTGGTTCGCGCCATTGCCGGCCGCGCCTACCTTCAAGGCCACGTCGAACGAGTTGGTGATGACGGTCAGGCCCGACAGCTTGGCCAGTTCGTCGGCCAGCACGCTGGTGGTGCTGCCGGCGTCCAGGAACAGGGTCTGTCCGCTGGATACCAGCCCCGCGGCCGCGCGCGCGATGGCGCGCTTGTATTTGACGCGCGTATGCACGCGTTCCGCGATGGGCGGCTCGCTGTGCACCGGCACGGCGCCGCCGTGCACCCGGCGTAATTCGCCCATGGCCTCCAGTTCCAGCAGGTCACGCCTGACTGTTTCCCTCGACACCCCTAGTTCGCCGACGATACGGTCGGTCGATACCTGCTGCAATGAAGACAGCAGGGCGCGGATTCTCTGATACCGCTCTTCTTGCCACATGTCCGATGTTTCCTAATCTATGTCCGGCGCCGCGCGGCTGCGGCGATCAGCGCGCGCAATGCCAGCAGGGAGCCCCCCACGACCAGCATGATAAGGGTTGAATAGGCGGCAGCCTGCGAGACGAACCCCGCTTCGTCCAGGCGCAGGACGGAAACGGGCGCCACGCTCACGGATGGCGTGACCAGGAAGATCACCGCTGACAACGTCACCATGGACCGCATGAACAGGAAGAAGAACACGCCGAGCACGGTCGGGCCGATCAGCGGCAGCACCGCGTCGCGCAGTACCCGCAGCGTGCCGCCGCCCAGGCAGCTGACCGCCTCCTCCAGCGCCTGCGGCACGGCGCGCATGCCGGTCATCATCGTCAGGAAACCCTGCGTGTGGTAGTGGTAGAAGTTGCACAAGGCGATCAGCGCGGCGCTGCCATACAGCGCATACAGCGGCGTGCCGGGGGCGTTGAAGGCGAAGATGTACGACAAGCCCAGCACCAGGCCAGGAACTCCCACCGGCAGCACCGAGACCAGGTACACCAGCTTGGCCCACGCGCGTGGAATGCGGCACACCCCGAAGCTCAGGAAGAACAGCAGCAGTACGCCGCCGCCTGCCGCCGCCAGGGAAAGGTACAAGGACGTCCAGAGCGGCGTGTAGCCGCCGCTGACCGTGATGTCGTAATGCTTCAGCGTCCATTCCATGCGATAGGGCCATAGCCGCATGAAGCTGGCGAAGATCACCGTGGCCACGGTCAGGATGATGGTGCCGCTGGCCAGCAGCACGCCGGCGGTGAACGCCGCATCGCGTCCGCGAGCCGGCTGCGGCGTGACCCGCAATCCGCTGGGCGAGGCCGAGCCGAACTGGCGCTGCGAGGCGACGCGTTCGATCTGCACCGAAATCAGCGAGGGCAGCAACAGCAGGATGCCGACCACCGAGCCCATGCCGAAGTTCATCTGCCCGGACACCTGGCTGTAGATCTCCGTGGCCAGCACCCGGTAATTGCCGCCGATCACGGCCGCGTTGCCGAAGTCGGTAATCGTGATGACGAACACCACGAAAGCTGCGCTCAGGAGGCCGAACTTGCAGTTGGGCAGGGTGATGTCGAAGAACTGGCGCGAGCCGGACGCGCCCATGACTTCGGCCGCGTCGTAGTAGCGCGCGTCCATGTTGCGCAGGGCCGCCTGCAGGATCAGCACGGCCTGGGGCAGGGCGTAGAACACGTTGGAGATCAACAGGCCCCAGAAGCCGTAGATATCGATCTCCCAGCCCGTCCAGCGGTGTACCAGCCCGTTGCGGCCCAGCAGGAAAATGAGTCCCAGGCCCTGAACCAGCGAAGGCGCCAGCAGCGGCAGCACCAGCGCCAGCCGCACGGCGGCCTTGCCGCGCATGCAGCTGCGATCCAGGCCATAGGCGATGGCAAAGCCCAGCCCGACGCTCACCACCGTGGTGGCGGTGCTCATGACCAGGCTGTTGAGCGTGGCGGTGAGCACGCCGCGCGTGGCGAAGACCTCGGCATAGTTGCCCAGGCCGACCGAGCCGTCTTTCTCGACCAGGCTGCGCCACGCCACGGTCGCCAGCGGATAGAGGAAGAACAGCGCCAGGCCGGCAAGTGGAATGCCGACGCAGCTCCACAGCAGCACGCGGTCGGCGGACCAGGGGGCGCGGCCGGTTGGCGCCGCGATGGCCGGGCTGGCGTGGGCGGCGCTCAAGCGGCGGCTCCGGTTTGCGTGGCGCGATCCGTCATACGCTGACCCAGGCGCACTGGCCCGGCTCCATGTCCAGCCGTACGGGGGCGCCGCGCGACAGGCCGGCGGCGCCATGTTGCTCCACCAGCAGTTCGCGTCCCTGCCAGGCGATGCGCAGGCGGGTGAGGTTGCCCATGAACGTCATGTCCTGCACACGGCCAGGCCCGCGATCGTCCGCGGCGATGCGCAGGTTCTCGGGCCGCAGGCAGGCCTCGTAGCGCTCGCTGGCGCCCTCGGGCCGCGTCGCCATCAGCTGGGGCATGGCCTCGCGTACCCAGTCGGTGGGCAGCAGATTGCTCAGGCCCACGAAGTTCGCCACGAAACGGGTGCGCGGGCGCAGGTACAGATCTGACGGCGAGCCTACCTGTTCGATGCGGCCGTCGTTCATGCACACGATCTTGTCGGCCAGCGTCAGCGCTTCCTCCTGATCGTGCGTCACCATTACCGTGGGGATCTTCAGGCGCCGCTGCACGTCGTGGATTTCGGCGCGCATGTCGGTGCGTACGCGCGCGTCCAGCGCGGACAGCGGTTCGTCCAGCAGGATCAGCGCCGGATCCACCGCCAGCGCGCGCGCCAGCGCAACGCGCTGCTGCTGGCCGCCGGACAGCTGATGCGGATAGCGTTCGGCATGCTCGGGCAGCTTGATCAGCGCCAGCAGTTCCTTCACGCGCGCGCCGATGCGTTCGCGCGATTCGCCGCGGATGCGCAGGCCGTAACCCACGTTCTGCGCCACCGTCATGTTGGGGAACAGAGAATACGACTGGAACACGATGCCGAAGCCGCGCTTGCGCGCCGGCAGCGCGCTCAGGTCGCGCCCGCCCAGCGTGATGGTGCCGCGGTCAAAGGGCAGCAGGCCCGCCACGATGCGCAGCAAGGTGGTCTTGCCGCAGCCGCTGGGGCCGAGCAGGCAGACGAATTCATGTTCGCCCACGGACAGGTCGATGTCTTGCAGCGCTACCGACGCATCGAACGTCTTGCGGATTCCGCGCAATTCCAGATACATGGCGTCTCCAGGACAGGCGGCAGCCGGCTGTGCGCCGGCCGCGGCACCGTCAACGCTTGATGGTTTCCTGCCAGGTCTTGATGGTGGCGTCCCGTTCCGCGGCGGACTTGGGGAAGTCCACGGGGTACAGCACGGCGGTCAGGTCCTTGGGCAGGCCGGCGGCTTCGGCGGCCTTGTTGGGCGTGGCGCCGGGGATGGTCACCAGTTCCTTGTACTTGCTGTACAGGCCGCCCGCTTGCGCCGATAGCGTCCAATCGAGGAAACGTTTGGCGTCGGTGGGATTCTTGGCCGTTTTCATCAGGCCCGAAGCTTCCAGCTCGTAACCCACCCATTTGGACGGAATCACCATCTTGATGGGAAATCCTTCCTCGATGGATTGCATGGCGGGAAAGGCGAAGGACACGCCGATGGCGTACTCGCCGGCGCGCGCCATCTTGCAGGGGCGCGAGCCCGACGGCGTGTACTGCGCCACGTTCTTGTCCAGGTCCTTGAGCAGCGCCCAGCCTTTCTCCTTGCCCATGCCCTGCAGCAGCGCGACGATCTGCAGATAGCCGGTGCCCGAGGCCGCGGGGCTGGGGATAACTATTTCGCCCTTGTAGACGGGCTTGGTCAGGTCTTCCCAGGAGGTCGGCATGGGCAGGTTCTTGGACTTGAGCCTGTCCGTGTTCACACAGAATGCGGCCACGTAGCCAGTGGCTGCGAACCACTTCTGGTCGGCGCCCTTGTACTGCGCGGGCAGGGCGTCCATGCCTTTGGCCGCGTACGGCTCCAGCAGGTTCTGCAGGCGCGGATCCAGCATGTTGCTGACGGCGAACCCCCAGATCACGTCCTGCTGCGGGTTGGAAGCCTCGGCGATCAGGCGCGCGCCCAGATCGCCGGTGGACAGCCGCAGCACGTTGACCTTCACGTCCGGCATGGCGGCGTTGGCGGCTTTCAGGTAGGCCGCGATTTCGTCTTCTTCGAGGGCGGTGTAGACGGTGATGGCGCCGGCGTGAGCCTGCGTCCAACCTAGGGAAATTACTGCAACCACAAGGCTAAGCTTCTTCATACATTGCATGATGGGACTCCGGTTGGAATACACGGCAACGGTGGCGAGCTACGTAGTTGGACAGCCTTCTGCAACAAATCCGGCAAGTTGCAGTTTTATGTATGTTTGCAAATTTGTGGCAACGTGTCTAGACTGGAAAAACCAGTATTCAAGGGTTTTTTTGGCGTAGGCGCATCCTCCCGCGCCACGCCTGGAGCTCATCGATGCAAACTTCACCGCCGTTATCCGCGCAGCAGCTGGCCGCGTACTCCTCGTTCGCCCAAACGCTGGCGGACCGCGTGCGTCCCTTGTCGCGCAAGTGGTTCCGGCATCCGCTGGACGTGGACACCAAGGCGGACGAAAGCCCGGTCACGCAGGCTGACCGCGAAGTCGAGGCTGCCCTGCGCGAGGCCATCGCCCAGCACTATCCCGAGCACGGCATTTTTGGTGAGGAGTTCGGCGCTTCGCATGCCGAAGCCGAATTCGTGTGGTCGCTGGATCCCATCGACGGCACGCGCGCCTTCATTTCCGGCAACCCGCTGTGGGGCACGCTGCTGGCGCTGCTGCATCGGGGCAAGCCCGTGCTCGGGGTGATCGACATACCCATGCTGGATGAGCGCTGGGTCGGTGCGGCAGGCGCGGCCGCGCAGTTGAATGGCGCCGCCTGTCGCGCCAGCGCTTGCGCCGAACTGCGCCAGGCCATTCTGTACGCCACCTCGCCCGACATCTTTGCCGGCGCGGAACTGGCCGCCTTCGAGGCGCTGACGCAGGCCGCGCGCATGCGCCGCTACGGCGGCGATTGCTACAGCTACGGCCTCCTGGCCAGCGGACACGTCGACCTGGTGGTCGAGTCCGGCCTGCAGCCGTATGACTATCTGGCGCTGATGCCCGTGATCGAAGGGGCGGGCGGCGTCATTACCGATTGGTCGGGGCAGCCGCTCAGTCTCGAATCGCAGGGCCGCGTCGTCGCGGCCGCCACGCCGCAGCTGCATCGCCAGGCGATGCGGGTGCTGGGGGCGGCCATGACCTGAACGCCGCGCCGCCCGCCCGCAGTCCAACGCAACGCTTCAGTCACAAGGTGAAAGAGCATGCATGCACTAGGGGTAGCAACGGTGGAAGACGCGGAGCGGCTGGTGCAAGCCAGCCAGCTCTCGCACATCAAGGTAGGCTTGTCCGACGTCGACGGCGTCATGCTGGGCAAATACCTGCGGCGCGACAAGTTCCTGGGCGCGCTGCGCTCGGGGCTGGCGTTTTGCGACGTGGTGTTCGGCTGGGATCTGGACGACCAGCTGTACGACAACACCAAGTACACGGGTTGGCACACGGCCTATCCCGATGCCAAGCTCAGGATCATCCCCCAAAGCGGCCGCAGGCTGCCGCTGGAGCAGGGACCGGGCGGCGAAGACATGCTGCTGTTCCTGGCGGAATTCGAAGGCGACGCGGGCGCCATCTGTCCGCGGCGCCTGTTGCACCGGACGCTGGACCGGGCCGCCGGCATGGGCTATGACGTCTATGCGGCGCTGGAGTACGAGTTCTTCATGTTCCGCGAAACGCCGCATTCCGTGCGCGCCAAGAACTACCGCAACATGGAGAACTGGACGCCGGGAAATTTCGGCTACTCGGTGCTGCGCAGCACGGTCGAGGGCGACTTCTACCGCAAGCTGCTGGACATGTGCGAACGCATGGACATGCCCATCGAAGGCCTGCACACCGAAACGGGGCCCGGCGTGCTGGAAGCGGCGCTGGCGGTGGACCTGGCCGCGGCCGCGGGCGACAAGGCCTTTCTCTTCAAGACCTTCACCAAGGCGCTGGCGCAGCAGAACGGGCTGATGGCGACCTTCATGGCGAAATGGTCGCATGATCATCCCGGCCAGAGCGGCCACATCCATCTGTCGCTGCGCGATCACAAGACCAACCGCTCCGCCTTCTACGACGAATCCCGGCCGCATGGCATGAGCGCGACGCAAGCCTCCTTCATGGCCGGCGTACAGCGCTACCTGCCGGAATTCATGGCCCTGTATGCGCAGACCATCAACAGCTATTCGCGCCTGGTGCCCGGGTACTGGGCGCCGCTGGATGCCACCTGGGGCATGGAAAACCGTACCACCGCGCTGCGGCTGATTCCAGGCAGCGACAAATCGCAGCGCGTCGAGGTGCGCATCGGATCAGCCGACGCCAATCCTTACCTGGCCTTGTCCGCCGCCCTGGCTTCGGGCCTGTATGGCATCGAACAGGGCCTGGAACCCGAGCCGATGGTGCAGGGCAATGCCTACACGCAGCAGTTTCCAGCGCATCTGCGCCTGCCCACCACGCTGTGGGAATCCGCGCAGCGGCTGCGCGAATCCGAGGCCGCGCGGCATCTGTTCGGCGATGCCTTCGTCGAACACTACGCCGCCACGCGCGAATGGGAAGAACGGCAGTTCCGCCGCCACGTGACCGATTGGGAACTGGCGCGCTACTTCGAAATCATCTGAATCCAAACCACATCGCTTGCGCAGGGCAGACATGACCCAGGAACTCATCACCATCAGTCCCATCGACGGGCGCGAGGTCGTGCGCCGACCCTATGCCAGCGAGGCGCAGATCGCGCAGGCACTCGCTGACGCCCAAGCCGCGCAGGGCGCGTGGCAGGCGCTGGGCGTGCAGGAGCGGGGGCGCATCGTGTCCGCGGCCGTCGACCGCTTCGTTGCCGCCAAGGAAGAGATCGCGCGCGCCATCACCATCCAGATGGGACGGCCATTGCGCTACACGCCGGGCGAAGTGGCAGGCTTCGAGGCGCGCGCCCGTCACATGATCGCCATCGCGGGCGAGGCGCTGGCGCCCATCCAGGTACCGGAGCAAACCGGTTTCACACGCTTCATCAGCCGCGAGCCGATAGGTGTCGCGTTGACCATCGCGCCGTGGAACTACCCCTTATTGACGGCCGTGAACAGCATCGTGCCCGCTCTGATGGCGGGCAATACGGTCATCCTCAAGCATTCCGACCAGACGCCCTTGTGCGCGGAATTTATCGAACGCGCGTTCCGCGAGGTCGGGGCGCCCAAAGGCGTATTCCAGTATCTGCATGCCAACCACGACATCGTGCACCGGCTGCTCCGCGCGCCGGAGATCGGCTACGTGTCGTTCACCGGGTCCGTGCGCGGAGGGCATGCGGTCGAGGAAAGCGCGGCGGGGCGCTTTATCGGCATGGGCCTGGAGCTAGGCGGCAATGATCCGGCCTATGTGCGGGCCGACGCCAAGATCGAACACGCGGTCGAAACCCTGGTGGACGGCGCGTACTTCAATTCGGGCCAGTCCTGCTGCGGCATCCAGCGCATCTACGTGGCGCGCACCAGATACGATGAATTCGTCGATCGCGCCGTTGAGTTGACGCGCGGCTATGTCCTGGGGAATCCGCTGCACGCCGACACTACCTTGGGCCCGGTCGTGCGCGCCAAGGCCGCCACCGAGATCCGGGCCATCATCGACGAAGCGGTTTCGGCGGGCGCCAGGAATATGATTGATAGCTCGCATTTCAAGGAAGCGAGCATAGGCTCGCCTTATGTCGCGCCGGCGTTGCTCACGCAGGTCGATCACCGCATGCGCATCATGAGCGATGAATGCTTCGGGCCGGCCGTCGGAATCATGGCGGTAGACAGCGACGAGGAAGCCATCGGTCTGATGAACGACAGTCCCTATGGCCTGACGGCGGCGGCCTTCACGCAGGACGAGGAAGCGGCCTTGCATATCGGTCGCCAGGTCCGCACGGGAACCTTTTTCATGAACCGCTGCGACTACCTGGATCCCGCGCTGGCCTGGACCGGCGTCAAGAATTCCGGCCGCGGCGTGTCCCTGTCGGTTGTCGGCTACGAACAGCTCACGCAAGCCAAATCCTTCCATCTGCGCAGCGTCTGACACGGCGCCATCAGGAAACCAACCATGACCTTGCCCAGCGTTAATTGGAACTATCCCACGGCCATCAAGGCCGGCCCTGGCCGCATCAAGGAATTGCCGGCGCTGTGCCGCGGGCTGGGCATGGCGCGGCCATTGCTTGTGACGGATCCCGGGCTGGCCGCCTTGCCCATGGTCGCGGGCGCCGTGCAGGGCTGCCGTGACGCCGGCCTGGAGTGCGGCCTGTTCCACGAAATCAAAGGCAACCCCACGGGCCGCAACGTCGACGACGGCGTGCGTGCTTACAAGCAGGGCGGCCACGACGGCGTGATCGCATTCGGCGGAGGTTCTGCGCTGGACGCGGCCAAAGCCATTGCGTTGATGGCGGGCCAGACGCGGCCGCTATGGGATTTCGAGGACATCGGCGACAACTACTTGCGCGTCGACGTGGCCGGCATGGCGCCGGTGGTGGCGGTGCCGACCACTGCGGGCACCGGTTCCGAAGTCGGGCGCGCCTCCGTCATCACCGACGAGGCCGCTGAAGTAAAGCGCATCATCTTCCATGCGCGCATGCTGCCCTCGGTCGTGATCCTGGACCCCGAACTGACGGTAGGCCTGCCGCCAAAGATCACGGCGGCGACGGGCATGGACGCGCTGTCGCACAATCTGGAGGCCTACTGTTCGCCGTTCTTCCATCCCATGGCGGCGGGCATCGCGATCGAAGGCATGCGCCTGGTGAAGGAGTACCTGCCGCAGGCGGTCGCCCATGGCGATGACCTGCAGGCGCGCCTGCAGATGCTGGTGGCGTCCAGCATGGGCGCGACGGCATTCCAGCGCGGGCTGGGCGCCATGCATGCGCTGGCGCACCCGCTGGGCGCGCTGTACGACGCGCATCACGGCATGCTCAACGCCATCCTCATGCCGTATGTGCTGAAAGCCAACGAACACGCGGTGGCGCCGCGGCTGCAGGCCTTGGCGCGCTATCTGGATCTGCCGGATTCCGGCCCTGGCGCGGTGCTGGACTGGGTGTTGCGCCTGCGCGAGACCGTGGGCATTCCGCATACCCTGGCCGAAATCGGCATCGACGAGGCTCAGGCCGAACGAATAGGGCGCATGGCGGCCGAGGATCCTTCGGCCGGCACCAACCCCGTCAACTACACGCCCGAGCAGTATTCCGATCTTTTCCGTGCAGCAATTCGCGGAAACCTGTAAGCTTCGCCCCCTCTGCGCGGAAACGCTGCGGTGGTTGAAGAAGAATTTTGAATATTTCGTCCGAAGCGTTTGACAGCGGATTTGAAAGTGTTCATAATCTCGAATTCTCCTCTGGAGGAGTGCCCGAGTGGTTAAAGGGGGCAGACTGTAAATCTGTTGGCCTTGCGCCTACGTTGGTTCGAATCCAACCTCCTCCACCAGAGACCCATTCCTAAATCCAGGCGCGGTTTGCCTGGATTTACAATGTGAAGCTCAGAAAGCTGAGCAGCCTTCGCAAAGAAGGTTGTAAGGTTTTCCAGGGCTTCGGATTGAAAAGGTTTGGGAAAGAGAAGGTGAAAGGGTATGCCGCGGGTGTAGCTCAATGGTAGAGCAGAAGCCTTCCAAGCTTACGACGAGGGTTCGATTCCCTTCACCCGCTCCAAGATTTATTTGCCCATGTGGCTCAGTGGTAGAGCACTCCCTTGGTAAGGGAGAGGTCGCGCGTTCGATCCGCGCCATGGGCACCACTAATTCCTCTTTTCTTCAGTCAGAAGCGCAATCCAGGTCAGGAGTCAGCCATGGCAAAAGGCAAGTTTGAACGTACCAAGCCGCACGTGAACGTGGGTACGATTGGTCACGTTGACCACGGCAAAACGACGTTGACGGCGGCCATCACGACCGTTCTGTCGAACAAGTTCGGCGGCGAAGCCAAGGGCTACGACCAGATCGATGCGACTCCTGAAGAAAAGGCTCGCGGCATCACGATCAACACGGCTCACGTCGAGTACGAAACGGAAGCGCGTCACTACGCGCACGTTGACTGCCCGGGCCACGCTGACTATGTGAAGAACATGATCACGGGCGCCGCCCAGATGGACGGCGCGATCCTGGTCGTGTCGGCCGCTGACGGCCCGATGCCGCAAACCCGCGAACACATCCTGCTGTCGCGCCAGGTTGGCGTGCCGTACATCATCGTCTTCCTGAACAAGGCTGACATGGTTGACGACGCCGAGCTGCTCGAGCTGGTGGAAATGGAAGTCCGCGAACTGCTGTCGAAGTACGACTTCCCGGGCGACGACACCCCGATCGTGAAGGGTTCGGCCAAGCTGGCGCTGGAAGGCGACAAGGGCGAGCTGGGCGAACAGGCCATCATGGCTCTGGCCGCTGCGCTGGATTCGTACATCCCGACGCCCGAGCGCGCCGTGGACGGCACGTTCCTGATGCCGGTTGAAGACGTGTTCTCGATCTCGGGTCGCGGCA
>NZ_JACVAD010000009.1:0-206141 GCF_014851665.1 Achromobacter sp. ACM03
GGGCAAGCTTGCCGGCGCGGGCGCAGCCGACCTGGGAGGCAACACCTGGCCGGCCCGGTCATCGGCCGGAGCCGCCGGCGCGGTGGCGGCTGGCGCGGGAGCGTCGTCGAAGCTGCGTTTGGGCGTCAGGGCCGGCAGGGTCTGCACCGGCACCGACGGCTGGGCGCGCGATCCAGTGGCTGAAGCAGGCCCCTGCGCCTGAGCGGCGCCGGCTGCGGCGGCGGCAAAAGCCGCGGCCAGCAGCACACGGGAGAAGGTGTCGATTCGAAGGCGTACGGAACGCTGACGCATGGCAATCCTGAAAAATCGAAGTCAGCCGGGATCGTACCGCGACCGGCCGTCAAAATCGAACGGCCTCCTGGGCAGGCCCGCCCGCATTGCCACCCAAACGCCTTGCAGGCTGGAAGCGACTTCGCGGCGCCCTAGGCGACTCTCAGCCGAGGCTGCCCGGAGCCATCCGAAGCGCAGCCCCACCGGGGCGAGCATCGGAATGGCGCAGGGTGGCCTCGGCGGCTAAAGGACTCTGACATCCGCAAGCTCGAATCCCTGCCACCCGCACTTCGGTTTTGGGAAGCACGGTTCTTGAGCCGCCGGCGTCCGGACTGCGGGATTCCGATGCTCGCCCCGGTGGGGCTGCGCTTCGGATCCCTCCGCCCGGTCACCGGCTCACGGCATCTACCCATGAAGGGGATCCGAAAACAGTGTATTAGGCAGCCTGCCGCGCTTGCGCCGCCGCGCTCGCGGGCGGCGCGCGCAGCACGCGCCGGCACAGCAGCATGGCGATCAGGCTGAACAGGGCAAAGCCCACGGTCTGCCCCGCCAACACGCCTTCCGGGCCGCCGTAATGCGCGCCCAGCCAGACGAAGGGCAAGGTGCCCACAGTGGCGCGCAGCCAGCCGATGGCGGTGGAGTACGTGGCATAGCCCAGGTTGTTGAACACCGCGACGGCGACGAAGTACAGGCTGTTGAGCGCCCAGGCGAAACTGCCGTAGCGGCAGAAAAAAACGATCAGGTCGCGCCCAGGTCCGGTCACCTGGAACAGATCCGGCATCCAGGGCGCCAGCAAGGCCAGCAGGACCGCCACGCCGAAGCCATACGTCAAGGACCAGCGCGCGGTCAGGCGCGCCGTCTCCTGTACGCGGTCCCATTGCCCTGCGCCCAGGTTCTGCCCCAGGATGGGCCCGATGGCGCCGGGCAGTACGAAGAACAGCGCGTAGGCCAGTTGCAGCACCCGGTCCACCACGGTGGCGCCCGCCATCACGCTGGAGCCGAAGCCGGCGTATGTGGACAGGGTGAAGATGACTGCCGCGGGCGTGGCCAGCGTGGTCAGCGCGGCAGGCAAGGCGATCCGCCCAATTGCGGCCAGGTGCGCACGCAGCGCGGCGCCGGCGGGCCAAGTCACCAGGCGATGCTTGCCGAACACCAGCCAGGCGCCCAGCGCCACTGTGACCAGGCGGCCCATGCCGCCGGCCCAGGCCACGCCCTCCATGCCACCGTCCAGCACGAAGATGACCAGCGGATCCAGCGCCGCGACCGCCGCCGTCCCCGCCAGCAGCACCCACATGGACTGGCGGCCATGGCCGGCGGCGCGCAACAGGTTGGACAGCATCATGCCCACGCCCATCACGACCGCGAACGGGGTCGTGATGAGCACATAGGACAGCAGATGCGCGCGCACGTCCTCCGCCAGGTCGATGGCTGCCGTGTAGGGACCGATCACGGCCAGGAACAACGCGCCGGACACGAGCGCGGCGGCAACCATCAGCACCAGCGAGGCGCCCGCCAGCGCGCGGGCGCGCGGCGCATCGCCCGCCCCCAGCGCGCGCGACACCAGGGCCGTGCCGCCCACGCTCACGCCGATGCAGACCGAGATGATGGTGAACTGCGTCATCGATCCGAAGCCCACCGCGCCCAGCACCGCCTCGTCCTTGAGCGTGCCCAGGTACAGCAGCGACAGGAACTCCACCGCGAACACGGCCAGCATGCTGGCCCAGCCGGTCAGGACCATTTCCAGCACATGCGGGCCCATCGGCCCGGAGACGAAGCGGGCGCGCGGGTCGGATGCGGCGGAGGACAGGTTTTCAGAGGTCATGAGGCTCGTGGATGGAGCGCGGTCAGACCGCGCGGTGAATTGCCAGGCCCGCGTTCAGCGGCCCGCGGGCGCGAACCAATACTGGTACACGCTGCCCTCATTCGAATACCAGGGCAACAGGCCGATGGTGTCGGATTCCCGGCCCACCGTCACCAGCAGGCCTCCCGCCTCGGGCCGCAGCAGCGCCACGTGGCGCCGCACACCCATGGACTCGTACTGGCGCCAGTCGTGCCGCACGCTGATCCACAGCCGGCCCTGCGTGCAACCGCCAAGGCGCCGGATGCCATCCGGCCTCGAAGGCTGGGCCGCGCCAGGCAGGGCGGCAGGATCCTGCTCGCCGTTCAACTGCGGCAGGCGGCCCAAGGCGCGCGCGCCCTGCCCGTCCAGCGCCAATATCTCCCATCCGTCCGCGGCGGCCGTGAAAGCCACAGTGGCCTCGGGTCCGGAACGCCATTCCGGCAACGGGTTGTCGGACATGCCCGGAAGGTCCAGGGGATACTGCAGGAACTTGCGCAGGTCCATCGATGCGCCGGCCTCGCGGTCGCCAGACACGAACTCGCCTTGCGCCCGATAGACGCCGGCCAGATCCGGGCATTCGGCCGGATCCGATGGCAGCGCCGCAAGCGTCCCGTCCCGAAACGGAGGCCAGGCAACCGACACCCCGTCGACCCGGGATGCGCCGCAGCCGCTCAAAGCCAGCGCAGCCAGCGCCGCCGCTGCAAGCCTGCTCACTCTCCACGCGCCGCACACCGCTGCCTTCATGCCTGCCCTCTGCTCTTGCCGGCCGCCGCGCTGGCCCAGGCCGCGCGTCCGACTATCGGTCTGGCGCGAACTATATCCGAATCCCGGCCGGCCGAATCCCGGCCGGCCGAATCCCGCACCGCGTTGCCAAGCGCGCGCCGGGAGAGAATAATCGGCTACTCCCCTCCGACCCGCGCCATGACACCGTTCCGAGGCAAGCTCCGCATCCGGCATCTGGAAATCGTGCTGACCGTCGCCGAATTGGGCAACCTGTCCAAGGCCGCCACGCAATTGCACAGCACACAGTCGGGGCTGTCGCGCGCCATCGCCGAGATCGAAGAGCTGGTCGGCGCGCGGCTGTTCGAACGCACCGCCCGCGGCACCACCTGCACGCCGCTGGGCGAAACCATGTGCCGCCATGCCCGCCTGCTGCTCACCGACTTCCGCAAGGCCGAGATCGATCTCGCCGCGGTCTCGCGCGGCGACGAGGGCAGCCTGACGGTAGGCTGTTTTTCGATGTTCGCGGGCTGGCCGGTGGCCGAGGCCGCGCGCGCCTACCGCCAGGCTTATCCGCGCATCACGCTCACCATCGAAATCGGCACGCATGAACGGCTGATCGAAGACCTGGACGCCGGCGCGCTGGACGTGCTGATCAGCCGCTTCTCGTCCACCGTCAATCCGCAGGTCTACCGCTCCACCACGCTGCTGGAAGATCCGGTAGTGCTGGCCTGCGCGACGCATCATCCGCTGGCCGGCCAGCCCGGCGCCACGCTGGCCGACTACGTGGCCTATCCCTGGATCACCGCCCTGCCCGGCAGCCGCATCCGCGGCGAACTGGAAATGTCGCTGCGCCAGGCGGGGCTGGCGATTCCGGATATGATCGGCGCCCTGTCGCTGGAATTCGGCCGCGAAATGCTGCTGGACGGCCTGTATCTGTGGATGCTGCCCGGCAGCGTGGCCGCTATCCGGCAGGCGCGCGGCGAGCTGGTGGTCCTGGCCGACCGGCCGGTCCTGCGCAAGTCGCCGCTGGCGGCCATCTGGCGCCGCGACCGCCCCAGCACGCGGCAGGCGCGCGCCTTCGCCGCCCAGCTCCAGCTCGCCATCCAGGCCGACGCCGTCGCATTGACCGCCTGAGCCTGCCGGCGCGTTGCGCGTTATTCTGGACAGGCAACACTTTTTGATCGGAGCACCCATGTACGACTGGCTCAACGCACTGCCCAAGGCGGAATTGCACCTGCACCTGGAAGGTTCGCTCGAACCCGAGCTGCTGTTCCGGCTGGCGCAGCGCAACGGCGTGGCGCTGCCGTGGCCGGACATCGAGTCCCTGCGCGCGGCCTACGACTACGGCAATCTCCAGGAATTCCTGGACCTCTATTACCGCGGCGCGGACGTGCTGCGCACCGAGCAGGATTTCTACGACCTGACCTGGGCCTATCTGCTCAAGTGCCGCGAGCAGAACGTCGTTCATACCGAACCCTTCTTCGACCCGCAGACCCATACCGATCGCGGCGTGCCGTTCGACGTAGTGCTGACCGGCATCAACCAGGCCCTCGAAGACGGCCGCAAGCAGCTGGGCGTAAGCAGCGGACTGATCCTGAGCTTTCTGCGTCATCTGCCCGAAGAGCAGGCCATGCGCACCCTGGAAGCCGCCCTGCCCCACCGCGACGCGTTCATCGCCGTCGGCCTGGACAGCAGCGAAATGGGCTTTCCGCCGCGTCTGTTCCAGCGCGTGTTCGACCGCGCCCGCGCCGAGGGACTGCCGGGCGTTGCGCACGCCGGCGAGGAAGGCCCGCCGGAATACATCTGGGAAGCGCTGGACCTGCTGAAGGTGCTGCGCATCGACCACGGCGTGCGCGCCGCCGAAGACCCGAAATTGATTGCGCGCCTGATCGACGAGCAGATCCCGCTGACGGTCTGTCCGCTATCCAACACCCGGCTGCGCGTGTTCCAGCACATGCGCGACCACAACATCCTGTCGCTGCTGGACGCGGGCGTGAAGGTCACCGTCAACTCCGACGATCCCGCGTATTTCGGCGGCTACGTCAACGAGAACTTCCACGCGCTGTACGAGCATCTGGGCATGTCGCGGGCGCAGGCCCAGGCCCTGGCGGACAACAGCCTGGACGCGCGCATCCTCAAGTAGCCGGCGCTCCGGCCCCAGCCATGCGGATTGCGCATGGCAATGTTCAAAACCTGCATGCCTGGCGCGGCCCATTCCTCCCTACCATAGTCCGACCGCCGCGGCGCCTGCCGCGGCCGGGCTACAGACCAGAAACAAGGGGCAGGATATGAGTCAGTTCGTGGAAGCGTCGCTGCAGGCAGGCACGCTGACCGGCATGCAGGAGAGCGGCGTGTGCCGCTACAGCGCCATTCCCTACGCGCAGGCGCCCGTTGGCCGCCTGCGCTTTGCACCGCCGCAGCCCGCAGCATGGCGCGGCAAGCTTGACGCCACCCGGCCGGGACCGGTCGCGCCGCAACTGCCCTCGCGCCTGCGCGGTGCCATGGGCGACTTCGACGCCGAACAATCCGAGGACTGCCTGCACCTGACCGTATGGACGCCCGCCGCCGACGGCAGGCGGCGGCCGGTCGTCGTGTGGCTGCATGGCGGCGCCTGGCAAAGCGGCGGCGGCGCGCTGGACTGGTATGACGGCGCGAACCTCGCGCAGCGCGGCGACATGGTGGTGGTCGCGGTCAACTACCGGCTGGCCGCGCTGGGCTGGCTGTACGTGCCTGGCCAGACGGCCAACGCGGGCCTGCTGGACCAGGAAGCCGCCATCGATTGGGTGCTGGACAACATCCAGGACCTGGGCGGCGATCCCGAGCAAGTCACCGTCATGGGCCAGTCGGCGGGCGCATCCTCGATCTGCGCCATGCTGGCGCGCCAGCCGCGCTTCTCCCGCGCCATCCTGCAAAGCGCGGCGCTGGGCCGGGGGTTTCGCAGCGCAAAGCAGGCCGATGCGCTGGGACAGGCCTTCCTGCGCGCCGCGGGAGCCGCTTCCCTGGAAGCCGCGCGCGAACTGCCCGTGGCGGCATTGCTGGCGGCGCAGCAGGCGCCCGCCGTCGCCGAAACCCTGCGCGCCGAAGGCAGCAGCCGCAGCCAGTTCGCGCCGGTGCTCGACGGCCAGGTGCTGCCACAGGACATCGCCCCCGCGCTCAAGCGGGCCTCGTCCCGCGCCGACGTGCTGGTCTGCTACACGCGCGACGAAATGGCCGCCTTTCCCGGCAATGGCCGCACTGCCTCCGACCAGGATCTGGGCGACGCGGTATTCGGTGCGCCCTCGCGCCAGTGGGCCGCCGACGCCGCGGCCCAAGGCCGCCAAGCCTGGCTGGCGCGCTTCGACGTGGCGCCCACGGCGACTTTCGGCGCCTGCCATTGCATCGAGCTGCCCTTCGTCTTCGACACACTGTCTGCGTACACCGGCGCGCCCATGCTTGCCGGCCTGCCGGCGGAACAGGCGCGGCAGCTTGCACGCGCCACGCAGCAGGCGTGGATCGCGTTCATCCGCGGCGACGCGCCAGGCTGGCCGTCGGCCCCGCACATGCAGATCCTGGCCTGAGCCGGGACGGCCTGCGCGCTGGCGCGAGCGGACGCCGCCCGCGCATCCAACACATCAAAACAAGGGGAATTCCATGTTCAAGCAAACCGCGCTCGCGCTGGCGCTGCTGGCGCCGCTGGCGGCTACCGCCGCCTATCCCGACAAACCCGTCAAGATCATCGTCTCCAACCCGCCCGGCGGTCCCGTGGACGTCATGCTGCGCGTGCTGGCCAGCAAACTGGGCGCTGCCTGGGGCCAGCCCGTGGTGGTGGAGAACAAGCCGGGCGCGTCCGGCATCATCAGCACCGGCGCATTGGTCAAGTCCGCGCCCGACGGCTACACCTTGGGCATGGTCGTGGCCTCGTCCGTCACCATCGTGCCCTTCGCGGTGGACAGCCTGCCATTCGATACGCAGAAGGACCTCAAGCCGATCTCGCTGGTGGCGCGCACGCCCTTCATCTTCATCGTGCCCAAGGACAGTCCGCTCAAGACCTGGGAAGACTTCGTGCGCGAAAGCAAGACGCGCAACCTCAGCGTGGGCTCGTTCTCCATCGGCACGGCGTTCCACCTGGTCTGGGAACAGACGGCGCGGCGCGCCGGCATCAAGGCCTTGTACGTGCCCTCGTCTTCGTCGGGCAAGACGCAGAACGACCTGATCGGCGGCCAGCTCGACGTGGGCCTGGACGCGCCTTCGAGTTCCAAGGGCCTGATCGACAGCGGCCGCCTGCGCGCGCTGGCGATCACCAGCCCGGAGCGCTTCGGCGGCCTGCCCGACACGCCCACGCTGAAGGAATCCGGATTGAAGGACTACGCGCCGCAGCCCTGGATCGGACTGATGGCGCCCGCCGGCATTCCGGACGACCGCGTGGCGCTGATCCAGAAATCAGTGGCGGACATACTGAAGGAACCCGCGATGCGCGCGCAGATGGAAACCCTGGGCATGATTCCCATCGGCAGCACGCCAGAGGAACTGGCCGCGACCATCGAAGCCGACCGCGCCGACATGGGACCGCTGATCAAGGAGCTGGGCATCAAGCTGCAATAGCGGCGCATGCGGCGGCGCGGGTCTGAAGCCGCGCCCCTCAGCCCGCGCCCAGCGTGCGCAGGAACATCGCCGACAAGGGGCCGGACAGCGCTTGCGCGTCCCGCCGGCCCTGAGCGATGGAAGCGTCCACCGCGCCATGCATGCCGTGGTACAGGACGATGGCGGCCAGCGCCGCGTCGTCCAGCTTCCAGCAGCCGGCGCGCGCGCCGGCCTCGAGTATGGCTTCCAGCTGTTCCAGCACGGCGCTCTTTTCGGCCACGCCGCGGTCGGGATGCTGGGCGTCGTGGAACACCACATCATGCAGTTCGTAGCCGTCGAAGTAAGCCTCGACGCCGGCGCGAGTCCAGGCGCGCAGCCGCGCCACGCCGTCCTCCGGCGCACAGGCCTGCACTTCGCGGTCGATATGGTCCAGGAACCCTTGCGAGAACTTGGCCCGCAGCGCCGCCAGCATGTCGTTCTTGGACGTGAAGTAGTGATAGAAGGTGCCCTTGGCCACGCCGGCGCGTTCCACGATCTCGTTGATGGTCGTGGCCTCGACGCCCTTCTGGATAAAGAGCGCTTGCGCGGCCGCCATCAACTCGTCCAGCCGCACGGCGGCCGGCTTGGTGCGGGGCTTGGGAGCGGCGTCCGGGCCAGGCAGGGAAAGCGGGTCGGCGGGAGCAGCGGGCATATCGTCCAGGGGTCAGGTCAGCAGCAAGGCGCCAGTGTAGAGGAGGCACTGGGCCGGAATCAAAAGCTGAGAATCGTTCTTCTTTTCATTGACCGACGGTCGGTCGATGCATAGAATACCCCTTCCCCCCACTCTGCGTCCCGCCATGCATCCCGCACGCCGCCGCGCCCTGGTCCTTGCCGTCAACCTGGGCAGCTTCATCACCATCCTGGACATCAGCATCGTCAACGTGGCGCTGCCCACCATGCAGGCGGCCCTGCGCATCGACATGGCGGGGCTGCAATGGGTGGTGGACGCCTACGCCCTGTTCCTGTCGGCCTTCATGCTGTCGGCGGGACCTCTGGGCGACCGCTATGGCCGCAAGCGTTCCTGGCTGGCGGGCGTGCTGCTGTTCACGGCGGGCTCCGCGCTTTGCGGGCTGGCGGACAACCTTACGGCGCTGCTGATCGGCCGCGCCGTGCAGGGCGTGGCCGGCGCCCTGCTGGTTCCAGGCGCGCTGTCGCTCCTGACCCAGGCCTTTCCCGATCCCAAGGAACGCGCCCAGGCCATCGGCATCTGGGCCTCGTGCAACGCAATTTCGCTCATCGTGGGGCCCATGCTGGGCGGCGTGCTGGTCGCCCACTTCAACTGGCAAAGCATCTTCCTCATCAACCTGCCGGTGGGCGCGCTGGCCATCGCGCTGGGCGCCTGGAGCATCACGGAAAGCGCCCATCCCGAACACGCAGCCTTCGATCCCGCGGGCCAGGCGCTTAGCGTGCTGTGGCTGGGCGCGCTGACCTATGGGCTGATCGCCGCCGGCGAACACGGCTGGGCTGCGCCGCAAGCCACGGTCGCGCTCGCCATCGCCGCCGCCGGGCTGCTCGCCTTTCTGTGGGCTGAGCACCGCGCCGCGCGGCCCATCCTGCCGTTGGGATTGTTCCGCGATGCCGGCTTCGCCATCACCAACTTCGCCTCCTTCGTGCTGGGCTTCTCCGCCTACAGCAGCCTGTTCTTCTTTTCGCTCTACCTGCAGCACGTGCAAGGACTGTCGCCACTGGCCACTGGCTGGCAGTTGGCGCCGCAGTTCGCCGCGGCCGGGCTGGTGTCGCTGGTATTCGGCCGGCTCAACCTGCGCTTTGGCCTGCCGCGCCTGATGATCGCGGGCTTCGCCTTCATCGGCCTGGCCATGCTGGGCATGACGCGCTTCGAAGCGCACACGCCTTACCTCGTGTCCGGCTCCCTGCTGGTCCTGTTGGGCCTGGGCACCGGCCTGGCCGTGCCATCGACCAGCATGGCCGTGATGGCCACGGTGCCGCGCGAGCGTTCCGGCATGGCCTCCGCCACCATGAACGCGCTGCGCCAGACCGGCATGACGATAGGCATCGCGCTCCTGGGCGCGCTGATGAGCGGGCGTGCCATCGAAGCGCTGACGGCCTCGCTCGCGCAACGGGGCGCGCCCGACGCGCGGGCGCTGGCGCGGGCCGCCATCACCTTGCATGAACTGCCGGCGCAACCCGCCAATGCGGCCGAACTGGCCGCCGCCGCGCTGGCCGGCGGCTTCCATGCCGCCATGCTTTTCGCGGGCGCCGCATCGTTGCTGGCGGCACTGTTGCTGCTGTTCCTCGCGCGCGGCGCAAAGAACGTCCTGCACGCCGCATGACTCGCGGATTCCGGCGCGCGGAATTCCATCGGCCGGAATCAAAACAGCCTGTTTTTAAGCGTTGGTAACAAACGCTCGCGCCGCCTTGCGCTTCGGTAAGATCCTCGTCCAATAACAGGTTAACAACCACGAGGAGAGCAAAGCATGCCTTACCGCAAACCCCTGTTCCGCCTGGCCCCGCTGGCGCTCGCCGCACATCTGCTGATGGCGGGTCCGGCCGCCGCGCAAAGCGCGCCAGGCACGCAAGGCCCGCTGGTCCCCGCGCCGAATCCGGCATTGGCCGCGCAGATCGATCAACGCGCCAAGGCCATCGAAGACAAGCTCATCGCCTGGCGCCGAGATATCCACGAACACCCCGAACTGGGCAACCAGGAAAACCGCACCGCCAAGCTGGTCGCCGATCACCTGCGCGCGCTTGGCATGGAAGTGAAAACCGGCGTTGCCGGCACTGGCGTGGTCGCCGTGCTCAAGGGCGGCAAGCCCGGGCCGGTGGTGGCGCTGCGCGCCGACATGGACGCGCTGCCCGTCAAGGAGCAAGTGGACCTGCCCTTCGCGTCCAAGGCCAAGGGCACCTACCTGGGCAAGGAAGTGGACGTGATGCATGCCTGCGGCCACGACACCCACACCGCCATCCTGATGGCCACGGCCGAAGTCCTGGCCGGCATGAAGGACCAGCTCCCCGGCAGCGTGAAGTTCATCTTCCAGCCCGCCGAGGAAAGCCCCGCCGACTTCGAGCCCGACGGCAAGAAGATCTGGGGCGCCAAGATGATGGTGCAGGAAGGCGTGCTGGAGAATCCCAAGGTGGACGCCATCTTCGGCCTGCACGTGTCCAGCGCCTATCCCGCGGGCAAGCTCAGCTGGCGCAGCGGCCCCGCCATGGCCGCCGCCGACCAGTTCTGGATCGACGTCACCGGCAAGCAGACGCACGGCGCGCGGCCCTGGTCCGGCATCGACCCCATCGTGGTCAGCTCGCAGATCATCCTGGGCCTGCAGACCATCCCCAGCCGCCAGATCAACAGCATGCTGGAGCCGGCGGTCATCACCGTGGGCGCCATCCACGGCGGCAACCGCATGAACATCGTGCCGGACAACGTGGCCATGACCGGCACCATCCGCACGTATGACGAAGGCATGAAGAAGGACATCCACCAACGCATCGCGCGCACCGCCGACATGATCGCGCAGAGCGCGGGCGCCAAGGCGGACGTGCGCGTGGTGGAGCTGTACAACGCCACCGTCAACAATCCCGCGCTGACCGAGCAGATGGGGCCGACGCTGCGGCGCGTGGCAGGCGAAGGCAACTACGGCCTGCAGCCCAAATCCACCGCGTCGGAGGACTTCTCGTTCTATCAGGAGAAGGTGCCGGGCATGTTCTTCTACCTGGGCGTGACGCCCAAGGGCACCGACGTCGAGAAGGCTGCGCCGAACCATTCGCCGCGCTTCTACGTCGATGAGTCCGGCCTCATCAACGGCGTGCGCGCGCTGTCGAACCTGACCGTGGACTACATGGCGCAGGCGCAGAAAGGCAGCTGATCCGCGCGCCCCGCGTGCGTTTGAAAAATGCCCGCCGCGCAATGCGGCGGGCATAAGCAAACGGCTACAAATTCTTTGTCAGGCCCGGCCTGGCTTTCTACAGTACGCCCCTTTGCCGCCCCCGCGGCAGTCACGTAGAAGCCACGCCATGCCGATCTCCCGTCGAACCTTCATGCTTGCCGGCGCACTGGCGCTGCCGCTGGCGCGGCCGCGCATCGCGCGCGCCTCCGCCTGGCCCGAGCGTCCGATCCGGCTCATCGTCACCTTCCCGCCCGGCGGCGCGAGCGACATCGCCGCACGCCTCGTCGCGCCCGCGTTGGCCGAACGCTTGGGCCAGCCCATCGTCATCGAGAACAAGCCCGGCGCGGGCTCGACCATAGGCGCGAGCCTGGTCGCGCAGGCGCCCAACGACGGCTACACGCTGCTGATGTCGAACTCGGCGCCGCTGTCCATCTCTCCCGCCCTGATGCCGCAAGGCGGATACGATGCGCTCGCCAGCTTCGACCATATCGCCTATCTGGGCGCGGTGCCCACCGTGTTCGTGGTCCACCCTTCCGTGCCGGTGTCCAGCTTCGCGGAGCTGACCGCCTGGATCCGCGCGCAGGACCAGCCGGTGCAGTACGGCAGCGGCGGACTGGCGTCGGTGGGCCAGATCGTGGGCGAGCTTTATGCCCGGCATACCGGCGCGCGCCTGCAGCACATTCCGTACAAGGGATCTGGCGCCATGCGCAACGATCTGCTGGGCGGCCAGATCCGCTTCGCGGTGGACGCGCTGCCGCAGAACCTGCCCTTCCTGCGATCCGGCCAACTGCGCCTGTTGGCGGTCACCACAAGCAAGCCGGTGCCGCAGGCGCCCGACATCCCCGCAGTGGGCGAGCTGGGGTATCCGGGCCTGATCGCCGAGAACTTCGTCGGCCTGTCCGGTCCCGCCGGCTTGCCGGCCGCGGTCTCGCAGCGCTTGAACGACGCCATCGCGCAGACGCTGGCCAGCGCGGACATCCGCGCCAGGCTGGAGGGACAGGGCTTCGTGCTGGCGCAAAAATCCCCCGCCGAGTTCACCGACTTCGTCCGCCGCCAGGCCGCAGCCTGGGGACCGGTGGTGCGCGCCACGGGAGCCAGCCTGTGAGCGCCCGCCGCATGCTTGTGCTGTTCGGCCATCCGGGCCGCGGCGGCTTCAACGAAGCGGCCGTGCGTGGCGCGGAACGCGCCGCGCAGGCGGGCCAGCCCTTGCAGCTGGAATGGATCGCCGACCACGACGCCGCTGCGCGCGCCGAGCGCCTCGCACAGCTTTGCGCCACCGCTCCCGACCTGGTCATCGTGCATGGCGGCCAGGGCGATGCGCCCGTGGCCGAGGTGGCGCCACGCTATCCGCGCACGCAGTTCGCCATCACGCAGGGGCACCACACCGCCGCCAACGTCGCGTCATACGAGATCCTGCAAGAGCACTCGGCTTTTCTTGCCGGGGTGTTGGCGGGCCTGCGCGTGGCCAACGGGCGGGCCGCCCATCTGTCCGGCGAAAAAGTGCGGGCCGGCCTGAAGGGCCGCGCCGCCTATGCCGATGGCGTGCGGCGCGTCACGGGCCAGGATCCGCTGACCGCCTTCTGCGGCAACCAGCACGATCCGGCGCTGGGCGCGGCCTGGGCACGCGCGCTGTCCGCACGCGACGCCCGCGTACTGTTTGCCATGATGGACGGCGGCCGCGATGGCGTGACGCGCGTGTGCCGCGAAACGGGCGTGTGGCAGATCGGCAATGTGCTGGACTGGGTGGCGCGCGACCCGCAGGTCTATCTGGCATCGGCGCTGGCCGATTCGGGACTGTGCGTGCAGCGCGCCGCCGCCGACCATGCCGCGGGCGCGCTGGCGGTGAGCCGCGTGACCCGTTACGGCCTGGAGGAAGCCGCGTCGCTGCGGCTGGTGCTGGGCACGAAAGTCGGCGCGGAAGAACGCCGTATTTTGGATGAGTGGGCGGGCCGGCTCGCAGCGGGAACCCTGGACATTGCATCCGACTACGCGGGGCCGGAATTCACGCTGCCGCCCCCTGCCCGCGCCGGCTACGCGGTCGCTTCGAACGCCTGGTGATAGGAAACGTCCCCATGCGCCGCACCCGTGTAGACCTGCGCCATGAAGTACTCCGGCGGCACGCCGGGATACGTCAGCGCGGGCGTCTGCGCAAAACCGAATCGCGTGTAGTACGCCGGATCGCCCATCACCACGCAGCCCGCCGCACCCAATGCCTTCAAGCGCGCCAGACCGTCCCGGATCAAGGCCGCGCCTATGCCCCGGCCTTGCAGTTCCGGCAGCACCGCGACCGGCCCCAGGCCGTACCAGTCCGCCGAACCGTCGCTGATCTTCACCGGAGAAAACGCGACATGGCCCGCGACACGCCCGTCCACCCGCGCCACCAGCGACAGCGTCAGCGCGCCGGCCTCGCGCAACGCGTTGGTGATGTGGCCCTCGGTCTGCTGGCTGTGGGGATTGTCTTTGAAGGCGGCCTGCGTCAGCGTGAAGATCGCCTCGCGGTCGTCCGGTGTTTCGGGAAGGATGTGCATGCCTCGACTCCTGTAGGCTCAAGCGCAAAGTGTAGCCGGGCATAGTCGCCATTCCGCATTGACGCCTGCCGGCACGGTGGCTACAGTGGCCGGCAGCCCGGCGCCGCGTCATCGCATCGGCGCCCAGCCCCTTTCCGAACCGCCCGCGGCGCGCCGCGGCCCTACTCTGGACCCCTATGAACAGCTACCGTGTCGGCATCGCCGGCTTCGGCGCCATCGGCCAGGCCGTGGCGCAATCCCTGGATGCCGGCGTGCCCGGCCTGACGCTCACCGCCGTCGCGGTGCGCGATCCCAAGGCTCCGCCGGCCTTTGCCTGGACTCAGACCACGCCCGCCTACACCACCATCGATGCGCTGCACGAACACTGCGACGTGGTCGTGGAATGCGCCCCCGCCGCGGTGTTCCGGGACATCGCCGAACCCGTGCTGCGCGCCGGCAAGAAGATGGTGGTGCTGAGCTCGGGCGCGCTGCTGAGCCATGACGACCTGATCGAACTGGCCCGCCAGCACCACGGCCAGATCCTGGTGCCCTCGGGCGCCATCCTGGGCCTGGACGCCATCACGGCCGCCGCCGAGGGCGTCATCCATTCCGTCACCATGATCACGCGCAAGCCGGTGCGCGGCCTGCTGGGCGCGCCCTACCTGACGGACAACAACATCGATATCGCGGACATCACCGAGCCACGCCTGATCTTCCGCGGCTCGCCACGGGAAGCGGCGGTGGGCTTTCCGGCCAACCTGAACGTGGCGGTCAGCGTGTCGCTGGCCGGCATCGGCCCGGACAAGACCACGCTGGAAATCTGGGCCGATCCCTCGCTGGAACGCAATCTGCACCGCGTCGAGGTCGTGTCCGACTCGGCCTCGTTCTCGATGGAAATCCAGAACATTCCCTCGGCCAATCCCAAGACCGGCCGCATCACCGCGCAAAGCGTGGTCGCCGCGCTGCGCAAGCTGACCGGTCCGCTGCGCGTGGGTACCTGAATCGCGGCGGGCGCCGCGCTAGGCCGCCGCCCGCCGCGGCCCGTCCACCGGGCGCAAGCGCTCTACCGGAGCGCCCGCCCGCGCCATCGGTCCCGCCCGCCAGTTCCCGGCGCCATCCAGGTCCAGCCTGTGCGTATGGAACACGTCCAACGTGCTGCGATGTCCCACGCTGACCAGCATGCATGAGGGCAGCGCCTCGCGCAGCAGACTGTACAGCGCATGCTCCAACCCTTCGTCGGTAGCGGACGTGGCCTCGTCCAGGAACACGATGGCGGGCCGGTTGTAGAGCACGCGCGCGAACGCCACGCGCTGCTGTTCGCCGATGGAAAGCATGCGCGACCAATCCGCGACTTCATCCAGGCGCCCGGCCAGATGTCCAAGGTTGACCAGCCGCAGCGCGTCGGCCAGGCGCGCATCGTCCTCGGGCTGCGCCAATCCCGGATACGCGACCGCGCCGCGCAAGTCGCCCAGGGGCAGATAGGGCCGCTGCGACAGGAACAAGGCAGAGGCGCCCTGCGGCCGGCGCACCGCACCCTGCGCATAGGGCCACAGGCCCGCCAGCGCGCGCAGCAAGGTGGTCTTGCCGCTGCCCGACGGTCCCTTGATCAGCAGGGCCTGGCCCGGCCGCAAGTTCAGGTTCAGGTCGCGCAACAGCACCGTGCCGTCGGGGCGCGACACTTGGACGGATTCGATATCCAGGCCGTCCGGCAGGCTCTCCGTCCGCACCGAAGGCAACACGCGCGCAGCTTCGTTGGCGTCCAGAAAACCGTTCAACCGGTCCAGCGTCGCGCGGTACTGCGCGAAGGTGTCGTAGGAGGTGCGGAAGAACGACAAGGAATCCTGCACCTGCCCGAAGGCCTGCGAAGTCTGGATCACGTCGCCCAGCTTGATCGCGCCGCTGAAAAAGCGCGGCGCCTGCAGGATGAATGGGAACACCACGGCCACCTGGCTCACCGACAGGTTGAAGCCGTCGAACTTCAGCCCCCGGTACACGCGCGCCCACAAGTTGGCGATGTAGGCCGAGAAACGCGTCCACAAGGTGGCACGCTCCACGTTCTCACCCTGATAGAACGCCACGTTCTCGGCGTTCTCGCGCAGGCGCACCAGCGCGTAGCGGAAGTTCGCCGTCAGGCGCTCGGACAGGAAATTCAGCTTGATCAGCGGACGCCCGATCTTGAACGCGAACAGCGTCGCCACGATCACGTACAGGTACACCATGAACACCATGGCGCGCGGGATCTCCACGCCCGCCACCGTCAAGGCGCCGGACAGGCCCCACAGGATGGACGTGAACGCCACCAGCGAGACGACCGCGCTCAGCGCGCCGATCGCCAGCGTGCGCGACCCCGTCACGAACATGGCGATGTCCTGTTCGATGCGCTGATCGGGGTTGTCGACCGGAGAGTCGACAAAATGGCCGCGGTAGTAGGCGCCCGCGCCCAGCCAGTCGCGGGTCAGCCTGTCGTTGAGCCACACGCGCCAGCGGATGTCGAAAGCCTGCCCGGCATAACTGTCGGCCAGGGTGCGCATCACGTGCACACAGGCCAGCACCGAGAAGATGCCCAAAAAGCGCCAGAAGGCGCTCTGATCCAATGCCTGCAACGCGCTGTAGAAGCCGTTGTACCAAAACGAAAACAGCACCGTCATGCGCACGGCGAACATCGCCAGGAACAACAGCAGCGCCAGCGTCAACAATGGCCGCCAGCTGCGCCTGGGGTCGAGATACGGACGCGCCAACCGCCAGAACTTGCGTCCCCAGTCCGTGTAGCGCGCAAGCAAGCCCCCGACCAGCACCAGCGCGACGGCCGAAATGCCGAACGCGCGCGCCAACCAGAGCCCGCTTTCCGCCAGTTGCTGCTGCCAGTTCAGGTCCATGAGTCGATTGCCCTCCGATACGCGTTTCTGGTTAGACGAGACGCACGCATCGAGTTCCGGCGCAGGAGCCGTTTTAAGCCTGGCTTAAGCGTTCCGGCGGGGCGATCGAAAGCCGTCTAACAGCAAGACGGGCCACGGCGGCTATCATGAGCGCCTGAGCAGCAATACCGGCAGGTAAGGAACCATGGACAAGATCCGGCTAGACAAGTGGCTATGGGCCGCGCGCTTCTACAAGACGCGCAGCCTGGCCGTGCAGGAAATCGGCAAGGGCCGGGTGTTGGTGAACGACCAGCCCGCCAAGCCCGCGCGCGAAGTCGCGCCAGGCGATCTGGTCACAGTGCGCAAGGAGGACCCGGCGCTGCATGTACGGGTGATGGCCGTCAGCGGCGTGCGCGGCCCCGCCCCCGTCGCGCGCCAGCTCTACGAGGAAACGCCCGAAAGCGTGGCGGCGCGTGAGCGCGCAGCGGAAATGCGCCGCCTGGCGCCCGAGCCCGCGCTGGGCATAGAAGCCGGACGCCCGACCAAGCGCGACCGGCGGCTGATAGACCAGATGCGGGGCAAGTAATTTACCCTTTCCGCGAACGCCATGACCGTCATAGCCCTGTTGAATGCCGAGCAAGAACCTCATATCGTCGCGGACACGCTGATTACCGCCGACGGCAAGGATCCGAATGTCAACCAGCGCATCTGGCTACCCGCCGTTGGCGCATGGCCATCTCAATATGGCACTGAAGCAAACCCCTGGTACATCGCGCGTCTGGGCAGAAAAACATTTGCTTTGCCCAATGGAAGCGGGATGCTCGCCTTTGCAGGAAACTGCCGCGACGCTTTCGAGTTCTGGTCGGAATTGTCAGCCAAGATCATCAATGCTGCGGGCTATTGTTCGGAACAGCGTGTTGACGAAGTCATGGTCAATCAGGCCCTAGCATCCATAGGCGGACAACACATATCCCTGCTGGGCGTATTGATCGATGAGAATGGCAAACACCGCCCATTCGTTCACAATGCGACCATCACTGTGCAGACGAAGAATCTGGGTACCTGTTACGTAGCAGGTTCCGGGACGTCGATCGTTCACGAACTGATCAGGAAGTTCGACGACCTCCTACCGGCGAAACGAACCGACGACAAAGTCTACAGAATGGGGCCGACGGAAGATCTGGCAGAGGGCATTGCCGCGCAACTGATGTACGCCGAGGGCTCCGCCGACAACGGCCATGCGGGTACCTCAATCGACTTTCGTTGCGGAGGCTTCTACGAGTGGTATCAGGTCAAGCAGAAGGGCGTCCTCCATTTGCAGCCACGCCTGGACCTCCACCTTGTGGAAGCAGCTGACGGCAGACTCCTCGCTACCCGTATTTACCACTCCGATCTTTTCGAAGAAAACAACGCCCCGTATCTCCCCGTTCCCGCGCGGGAGTACAAGGTTGTCTTGCTCAACCTTGGGCTATCGCCAACTCCCATGGAGCATTCCACCGATGGCTGGTTGCTTGCGCCCCGCGAGAGCTGCGGAACCGCCATCGAATCCACCTTCAAGCTTTACGACGCTCACGGCGGTACAGGCCGCGCCCACGGCCCCGGGTCTTCTGCGTTGCTTACCAAGCTGTACGGCGTTCCACTTGAAGTGCGGCGCTTGCGGCTCATCGTATCCCGCAGTAGCGGTGCGATCATGCGGTCCATCAGTCGCAGGAAAGGAGAGATCGGAGTTCCCGCAACGATCTCCTATATGAATGATCAACTTCGCATCCTGCTTTCGGACGAGGTCATTGATTCTGCAAAAGAAGCGCTGGCGAAGCTGAATTGACACGCTCAGGCCAACGCCGCACAGCTCAGGCCGCATCTGCCCCCAACACCGCCACTGTCTGCACGCTGGTGTACTCCAGCAGCCCTTCCAGCCCATTCTCCACGCCCAACCCGGACTGCTTGCGCCCGCCGAACGGCACGTCCGGCGACATGGCGTGGATATGGTTGATCCATACCGTGCCGGTTTCCAGGCGCCGCGCGATGGACCGCGCCAGCGCCAGGTCCTTGGACCATACCGACCCGCCCAGTCCATAGTCTGTGTCATTGGCGCGTTGGACGACCTCGTCGATGTCCCGGTATTTCAGCAAGGGCAGCACCGGTCCGAACGCCTCTTCCACCACGCTGCGCGCATCGTCCGGCGGATTGTCCAGGATGGCGACCGGCACGAAATAACCCTTGCCTTGCGGAATGTCGCCACCGGCCAGAAAGCGCACGCCGTTGCGATGCGCATCCGCGATGAGATCCTTGACCCGCTCGTACTGCGGGCGGTTCTGGATTGGCCCCAGGCCAGTCCCCGGCTGCGCGCCATCTCCCATGACCACGCCCCGGGCGTGTTCCACCAACGCCGCGGCGAACTCGTCATAGATGGATTCATGCACATACAGCCGTTTGGTGGCCAGGCAAAACTGCGAGGAATTTCGGAACGCTCCCCAGAACAGCTTGGCGGCCGTCTCGCGCACGTCCACGTCCGGCAGCACGATGGCGGCATCGTTGCCGCCCAGTTCCAGCGTGATGCGTTTGAGCCTGCCGGATGCGCTCTGCATGACGCGCCTGCCCGTCGCGGTCGAGCCGGTAAAGGCGATCTTGTCGATGCCCGGATGCTCGGTCAGCCAGGGCCCCAGCCGGTCTCCGCCGCACACCACGTTCAGCACGCCTGGCGGCAGCAGGTCGCGAAACAGTTCGCCCATCTTGAGCGAAGTCAGCGGCGTGAATGGCGACGGCTTCAACACGACGGTATTGCCCGCCAGCAAGGCCGGGGCGATCTTCCAGATGGCCAGCGTCATCGGAAAATTCCAAGGCGCGATCGCCGCCACCACGCCGATAGGCACATGGCGAGTCTCGAACACGCGGCCGGCGCCGTCGTCCAGCCGCGTGGCGGGCAGATCGCGCGCTGCGGTCGCGCGCAGCCAGGCGACGCAACGGCCGACCTCGGCACGCGCGTCGGCGTGAGGCTTGCCCTGCTCGCGCGTGAGCAGGCGCATGAAGCCTTCGGTGTATTCCTCCAGTCTGTCAGCCATGGCAAGAAGCGCTGCCTGGCGCCGTTCCAAGGGCGTCTCGCTCCATTGCGCAAATGCGCGCGTCGCGGCCGCGACTGCTTCGTTCAACTGCGCCAGCGACGCGTCCGGCACGGTGGCAATGCGTTCCTCCGTGGCGGGATTGAGCACATCGAAGGTTTGCACCGACGTTTCCGCGCGGCCATCCACCGTCATGGAGTAACCGGAATCCAGATTCAGCTGCATGGTTCTATGCCTGTTTCGCGTTGGGTTGTTCGGGACAAAGGACCTGGCGCCCCACCACGCGGCCAGCCGCCAGATCGAGTAGCGCTGCCTGGGCGTCCTGCAGGCAGCGGCAGGAAATCGGAATGGCGCGCGGCCCGCGTTCCCGCACCAAGGTCATGAGTTCCTGCAATTCGGCCAGCGTGCCGATGTAGGATCCTTCGATGCTGATGGCGCGCATGGGCACCAAGGCCGGCGACAGCGGCAATTCCCCGCCGAACAGCCCGATCAAAATCAATTGCCCGCCTTTGGCCAGCAGATCCATGCCCTGCTTCACCGTGCCCGCCGCGCCCACGCAATCGATCACCGCCCAGATCTCGCCAGCGGCGCGTCGAACCTCGTCCAGCGCGTTTGCGGCATGCGCGTCCACGGCAAGGCTGGCGCCGGCGGCCAGCGCGGCGCCCCGGCGCGCGCCATCGGGTTCCAGCACGATCACCTGCGGACACCCCAAGGCGCGCAGCAAGCTCACGCACATGAGGCCCAGGCCGCCTGCGCCGACCACTACGACCGTTTCCGCCTGCAGCACCTCCGGCGCAATCTTGCGGATGGCGCTGTAGGACGTCAGGCCCGAGCATGCGTAGGGCGCGGCCTGCTCTGGTCGCAGGTCGCCGATATCGATCAGGTAGCGGGCGTCCGGCACCAGGATATGGTCGCTATAGCCGCCCGGCCGAAAGATCCCCAGGAAGCGCGGTGAGGCGCACAGGTTTTCGCGACCGCGCCGGCAGACCTTGCAGTCGCCGCAACCGATCCATGGATACACCAGAAAGCGCTGTCCCGCGACAACCCCATTTGCGTCTGGCCCGGCGGCGACCACCACGCCCGCTGTCTCATGGCCCAGAGTCAACGGCAGCGTGACGCCGCGCTGCTCCACGCGCAGGCGCTTGTCGCCGCCCAGATCGTAGTAGCCCTCCCACGTATGCACGTCGGTATGGCATACGCCCGCGGCAAGCACCCGCAGCAACACCTGCGCGCCTTGCGGTTCGGGCGCCGGGCGCTCGATGGGAACCAGCGGCTGACCAAATTCGGTTACGTCATAGCTGATCATCGCATCGCCTGCTTGATCAATGGGCAGCCGCCGCGGTCTTCGGGCCGGAATGCGACGTCGCCCGGGATGACCGCCACCTGTTTGTACAGATCCCACTCGCCGCGGGACTCCTCCGGCTTCTTCACTTCGAACAGATACATGTCGCGCACCACCCGCCCGTCCGTGCGCAGCCGTCCGTTGCGCGTCATGAAATCGTTGATGGGCGTCTCCCGCATCTTGGCCATCACGGCGTCGGCGTCCTTGGTGCCGGCCGCCTTGACCGCGTTCAAATAATGCAGCACCGCGCCGTAGGTACCGGCCTGGGTCATGGTCGGCTTGCGCCCGACCTTGTCCTGGAAGCGTTGCGACCAGGCCCGCGTGGCGTCGTTCTGGTCCCAATAGAACGCCTCGGTCAACAGCAGCCCCTGGCCCAGGGGCAGTCCGATGGACTTCACGTCCGAGAGGAACGCCAGCAGCGCCACCAGCTTCTGCTGGCCGCCCGGCCGGCCGATACCGAAGTCCGCCGCCTGCTTGATCGCGCTGATCACGTCGTTGCCGCCCAGCGCCAGGCCGATGATGCCCGCTTTGGAAGTCTGCGCCTGCAGCAGATAGGAACTGAAGTCCGGCGTATTCAGGGGCGAACGCACAGCCCCCAGCACCTTGCCGCCGTTCTTCTCGATGACCGCGGAGGCGTCGGCCTGCAACGCGTAGCCGAACGAGTAATCCGCGGTCATGAAATACCATTCCTTGCCGCCCTGAGCGGACACCGCCGCGCCCGTGCCGTTGGCCAGCGCGTAGGTATCGTAGGTCCAATGGACGGTGTAGGGCGAACACGCCTTGGCGGTCAATTCCGAGGGCGACGCGCTCGTCACCATGACGATCTTTTTCTTTTCGCGGCCGAGTTCGCTGATGGCCAGCGCCAGCGCCGACGTGGGCAAGTCGGTGACCATGTCCACGCCATCCTGGTCGAACCAGCGCCGCGTCGCCGCGCTGGCGACGTCGACCTTGTTCTGGCCATCGGTGTACACCAGCTCGACCGGCTGGCCCAACACGCTGCCGCCGAAATCCTGCACCGCCATGCGCGCGGCCTCTACCAGGCCCTTGCCGCCGATGTCGGAATACGCCGAGCTCATGTCCGCCATTACGCCGATCTTCACTGGGCCGCCGGCTGGCTGCGCTTGTGCGCCTGCCGCAACGATAGCGGCGCCCGCCAACGCGTACACCGTTTTCACGATTGCCATCGATATGTCTCCGTTATGAGTAAACGCCATTTGCGCAGCAACTGGCCTATTGCCCCGGCCCGAGTCCTTTTGTATCGTAGGCACGCATTTTTCAGCTTCGTCCAAAGCGACGATTTTCGTGTTGCTTGCGGGTTTCCCCCGAGCCGGCGCGCAGTCGTTCCTCACCCAACAGGCAGATCATGCGCCCTCTGTTTTCGCCCGGACATGCGCTGGCCAGCGGCAAGCTCGGCATCCCCGCTGCCCACGCCGACCACATCCCGCGTGAATCGCTGTGTGCACTGGTCTGTGCGCCCGGCAGTCCCAAGATCGTCCTCGCGCGCGGCCCCGCCGGCTATGGCAAGACCACGCTGCTAGCCCAGTGCCTGGCCCGCTTGAGCGCGCAATCCGTGCGCGGTGCGTGGCTGACGCTGGACCGCGGCGATAACGATCTGCCGCGCTTTCTGCGATGCCTGACCGCCGCGCTGGAACCCTTGGCCGCACCGCCCGGGGCGCTGGCGAACATGGAGGCCGACGACGCGCTGGCGCTCGCCCTCATCGAAGCCATCGCTACGCAAACCGCCCCCTTTGCGCTGGTGCTGGACGAGTTCGAGTCCATCGTCGCGCCAGGCGTGCTGGACTTCGTGCAGAACCTGATCAACCGCCTGCCGCCACAGGGCCGGCTGCTGATCGGGTCGCGTCACGCCACCGGCCTGGAACTGGGACGCTTGCGGGCCGACGGCCGGCTGCTGGAAATCGACGCCGCCCAGCTTTGCTTTTCGCTGGACGAGACCACCCTGTTCTTCGCCCGGCGCAACCCTGCGATCACGCGCGCCGAAATCGGCCAGCTTCATCACAAGACCGAAGGCTGGATCGCCGCGCTCTGGCTGGCCTGCGCCTCGCTGGCGCGACAGGACTCCGCCTCGGCGTTCATCGAACGCTTTTCGGGCAGCGACCAGTCCGTCTCCGACTATCTGGCCCAGGATGTGCTCGCCGGACAGACGCCCGAGTTGCGGCGCTTTCTGTTGCGCACCAGCATCCTGAAGCAACTGAACGCGGCGCTATGCCAGGCTTTGCTGCCGGACCTGGACTGCGGCAGCATCCTGCGCGAACTCGAAGACGGGCAGATCCTGCTGTCGCGCTCCTCCGCGGATGCGGCTCAATACCGTTACCACGGCCTGTTCGCGAGCTATCTGCAATCCAGACTGCGGCAGCAGGATCCAGCGGACATTCCCGCGCTGCATCTGGCGGCCTCCCGCTGGTACGCCGAGCAGGGCCGTCCCGTTCCTGCCATCGATCATGCCATCGAAGGCGGCGACTTCGATCAGGCCCTCGCCTTGCTGGCGACACACGCGGAAGCGCTGCTGGCCGAGGGGCGCATGCGGCTGCTCTCCCGCTGGTTCACGCAATTGCCCGCGGCCGTCCTGGCCCGCCGCCCGGCGCTGCAGGCGGTGCAGGTGTGGGCAACCTGTTTTACGCGGGGCGCCAGCGAGGCTTCGCTGCAAATGGACGAGCTGAGGCTGGCTTGCAGCCCCGATCCCGACGTCCGCGCGCATGTGCAGGCCCTGCGGCCCTTGCTGCTCTCCATGACCGATCGCCACGAAGAGGCCTACGCGCTCGGCATGCCCGGCATCGCCGCCGCGGCAAACGCATCCACCTTCGCCGCGACTGCCTTGGCCAACGCCATGGCCAACGTCGCAGCCGTGCTTGGCCGCTACCAGGAAGCGCAACAACTGCTGGATGCCGCCCGCCGCGCGCAGAGCCTGGCCGCCAGCGCCTTCAATCAGATGTACTCCGAAGCGGTGGAGGGCATCATCGACTTGCAGGAGGGCCGCATGCGTCAGGCTGGCGCGCATTTCCGCATGGCGGTCCACTCCACCCGCAAAGGCGCGTACGGCCAGGCCAACGGCAACGCCTGGGCCGGCGCGCTGTACGCGGCCGGGGTCTACGAAGCCGGCGATCTGGAGCAGGCTGCCCGGCTGTTGCGCGTCTACGTGCCGCTGGGGCGGGACACGGGACACCCGGACCATCTGATACTCGGTTATGTGATGCTGGCGCGCATCGCCTTTCTGTCGGGCGACATCGTGCAGACCTTTTATCTGCTGGGCGAACTGGAGTACCTCGGCCATCAACGCCGCCTGCCCCGGATTGCAGGCAGCGCCCGCGTGGAGCGCGCGCGCGTGCTGCTGCTGCAAGGACACCCGCAGGCCGCGCACGACGAGCTCAGGCGCGCGGAAGACGACGATCTGTGGGCTCGCATCGAAACGCTGCGCCTGCCTTCCAACGACTTGCTGTACCCGCGGCTGGGGATGCTGCGCGTGCAGTCCTACACGGGCAGGCCCCGGGGATGCGTTGCGCCAGCTGGATGCGGACATTGCGCGCGCCGTATCGGCCCGCCGCGTCCGGCGCGCCTACAAGTTGGGGATATTCCGCGCCGTCGCCCTGGCGCGCGCGGGCGATGAAGCGCAAGCCCACCAGCAGCTGACAACCTTGCTGGACACGGCGCAGCGCGAGGGACTATGCCGCGTGCTGGCTGACGAAGGCAGCGCCTTCCTCTCGCTATTGCCGCGCTTTTTCTCCTCGCCAGTCGGCTGCGCATGGTTGAATGGCTGCGCGTCAGCCCAGGCCTGGTTCAACCGTTTCCAACGCCATGCCTGGATGCCCGTGGACGCCAGCCCGGCCGCGCCAGCCGCCGAGCGCGCGCCGGCCGACGCCTTGACGGCCAAGGAACTGAACGTGCTGCGCCTGGTCGCGGACGGCCATTCCAACAACGCCATCGCCCAGCGCCTGTTCGTATCCGAAAGCACCGTGCGCACCCATCTGCGCAACCTGAACGTAAAACTGTGCGCCGACAGCCGCACCCGCGCCGTGGCCCTGGCGCGCGAAGCCGGTCTGCTGTAAGGCCGGGACTGGCTGGCCTGCCGGCGATTAAGATAGGGACTTTTGCGCGTGTCCATCATGAAAAGCAGTTCTACAGGCGGCCTGGTCTATTCCACCGACGGCGGCCGCATGTGCCCCGAATGCCGCAAGCCGCTGGCGCAGTGCCTGTGCAAACAGGCACAGACGATTCCCGCCGGCGATGGCGTGGCCCGCGTGTCGCGCGAAACCAAGGGGCGCGGCGGCAAGAGCGTCACCGTGATCAAGGGCCTGGCGCTGGACGGCGCGGCGCTGAATGCGCTGGGCAAACAGCTGCGCAACGCCTGCGGCTCCGGCGGAACGGTAAAGGACGGCGTGATCGAAATCCAGGGCGACCACTGCGAGCGCGTCATGGAATCCCTGCAAAAACAAGGCATCCGCGCCAAGCGCGCGGGCGGCTGACACCGACGGAGCACCAGCAATGACCGAACCCCAAACCAGCGCCGTCGCCAGTTGGCACGCCCATGTCTATTTCGACGCCGCCAGCCGCGACGCCGCCCACGCCCTGCGCGAACGGATCGCCGCGCGCTTTGCCGGCCAGATGGAACTGGGGCGCTTCCATGAGCGCCCCGTCGGCCCGCATCCCCAGTGGAGCTACCAGATTGCCTTCACGCCCGAGCGCTTCGCGGAGATCGCCACCTGGCTGACGCTGCACCACGGGGCGCTGGATGTCTTCATGCATCCCAACACAGGCGACTCCCTGCGCGACCACCGCGACTGCGCGGTGTGGATCGGACGCAGCTACACGCTGAACCTGCAGGCGCTGGGCGCCTGAGCAGCTACAGCGCGCGGCCCACGATCAGCGAATCCAGCGCCATCATGGGATCGCTGCTCTTGCCTTCGTACGGCAGGCGGCTGAGCACGTAGCGCATCGCGTTGATACGCGCGCGCTTCTTGCAGTCGGACTTGACCACCACCCAGGGCGCATCGGCCGTGTCGGTGTGCGCGAACATCGCCTCCTTGGCCCGGGTGTAGTCGTCCCATTTGTCCAGCGAGGCCAGGTCCACCGGGCTGAGCTTCCACTGCTTGAGCGGATGCACCTTGCGCTGCAGGAAACGGCGGCGCTGCTCTTCCTGGCTGACCGAGAACCAGAACTTGATCAGGTGAATGCCGCTGCTGACCAGATGGCGCTCGAAGTCCGGCACCTGGCGCAGGAAGTCCAGGTATTCGTTCTGGGTGCAGAAGCCCATCACGCGCTCCACGCCGGCGCGGTTGTACCAGGAGCGGTCGAACATGACGATCTCGCCCGCGGTGGGCAGATGCTGCACGTAACGCTGGAAGTACCACTGGCCCTTTTCCGTATCGGAGGGCTTCTCCAATGCGACCACCCGCGCGCCGCGCGGGTTCAGGTGTTCCATCATGCGCTTGATGGTGCCGCCCTTGCCGGCGGCGTCGCGGCCTTCGAACAGGATCACGACGCGCTGGCCGGTGGCCTTGACCCAGGCCTGCAGCTTCAGCAGTTCGACCTGCAGGTTGTACTTCTGCTTTTCGTAGTTACGGCGCAGCATGCGGTGGCGATAGGGATAGATGCCTTCGCGCCAGTCCGCGGCCAGCTCATCGTCGGGATTGCGGCGCGTGCGCGGCGCTGCCGAATTGGCTTCCAGCAGCGCGCGATGCACGGCCTGCGCGTCGTCCGGCGACAGTTCCTCGATGACCGAGCGCAGCGCCTCGCGCGCCTGGGCCGGTGCGCTGACGTTGTAGCGACGGGCGATATCGGCCAGCACGGCCACCGTCTCCTGACGCGCGGCGTCCTGGCGCGCGACGACGCGCTTGCGCACATCGAGAGCCGGCTCGGCGGCGGCCGCGGCCGACACGGCGTCGCCCGCCGCGGGCGTCTTGGCCGCGCGCGGCTTGCGGCTGGTGGTCACTGGCGTGACGACGGTCTTGACTACCGTCTTGACGGCCGGCTTGGTGACCGCCCTGGTGTCAGCGCCTGCGGTCCGCTTGGCCGCGCGCTTGCGCGGCGTCTCGGCTACGGCTTGTTCGGTGGCTGGCGTTGTCTTGTCTGTCATCGATCCTGTCCTCGCTACGCTGATCGTCCTGTCCGCGCCTGTCAGGCTTGCGCCTGGGGCCGCTGTCGGGAAAAGCGCAAACGCTACTCCGAGCCCTGCCCTGCGGATTTGACTTCGATCAAACGTTGTAACATTTTTGCAGAGCGCACGGCCGCTACACTGGTCTCCCGTCACCCGCCCCTGCGCCATGTGGTCATTCATCAAACGGCTATTAGCCGGCCCGACGCCGCCCGAAGATCCCCTGCGCGAAACCCTGAGCTTCGATGAAGCCGGCTTCACGCGCAGCAGCGAACTGGCGCGCGCGCTGGGCCAGCGGGAATTCTGGCCCTGGAGCGAGATCCATGAATTCGGCTTCCGCTATACGCAGGCCGTCTTTCCCGACCCCTGGTCGGGCGACTACATGGAAGGCCTGTGGTTCCTGCGCGTGCCCAGCGACGGCGGCGGGCTGATGGCCATGGAGTTCGACGAGGCCACGCTGGACGCCGAACGGCTGCCTCCCGCCCTGCAACGGAACATGCCCGGGCTGGACATGGGCGCGCTGCGCGCGGGGCTGGCCGCCGCCGCGCGCGGGCCACGCAACTTCGAGGACAGTGGGGAATGGGTGGCGTGGCGGCGCGCAGCCGCTACACCCGGTCCAGGCCCTGCTTGAGATCGGCCAGGATGTCCTCGGGCGTCTCCAGGCCCACCGACAGCCGCAGCAAGCCCTCCGACAGCCCGTAGCGTTCGCGATCCTCGGCCGAGTAGCTGGCATGCGTCATGGACGCGGGATGCTGGATCAGGGTTTCGGGATCGCCCAGGCTGACCGCGATGCGCGCGAGCTTCAGGTTGTTGAGCAGCGCGCGCCCCGCCGCCAGTCCGCCCTTGAGTTCGAACGCGACCAGGCCGCCGCCGGCCGATTGCTGGCGACGCGCGATCTCCGCGCCCGCCGTATCCGCCAAGCCGGGATAGAACACGTCGGCCACCGCGGAATGCTCGCGCAACAGCCTGGCCACCTTCAAGGCGGATTCGCTGTGGCGCGCCACGCGCAGCTCCAGCGTCTTGATGCCGCGCAGCACCAGGAAGGCGGTGAACGGCGACAAGGTGGCGCCCGTGAAGTAGCGCAGCCCTTGCAGCCGGATGGCGTCGATGTGTTCCTTGCGCCCCAGCACGGCGCCGGCCAGCAGGTCGCCGTGGCCGCCCAGGTACTTGGTGGCCGAATGCAGCACAATGTCGGCGCCATGCTCCAGCGGACGCTGCAGCACCGGCGTCGCGAAGGTGTTGTCGACGATGGTCAGCAGCCCCTTGCCGCGGGCAATGGCGGACACCGCCGCGATATCCACCAGGCGCAGGTTGGGATTGGCCGGCGTCTCGAAATAGACCGCGCGTGTCTTGGGACCGATGGCCGCGGCTACGGTCTCGGGGCGGGTGAAGTCGGCGAATACCGCGCGCACGCCAAAGCGCGCCAGTCCCTGCGTGAACAGGGTGAAGGCGGTGCCGTACACAATCTGGTCCACGACGATTTCATCGCCGCTTTGCAATAGCGAGAACAGGGTCGCCGAAATCGCCGCCATGCCGGACGCGGTCACCACGCCGGCTTCGGCGCCTTCCAGCGAAGCCAGGCGCTCTTCCAGCAGCGCCTGCGTCGGATTGCGGGTGCGGCCGTAGACGTAGCCCTGCTTTTCGCCCAGGCGGATCTGGTCGAAGGATTCGATGCTGTCCTGGGTGTATGTGGAAGTCAGGTAGAGGGGCGGAGCCAAGGCGCCCTGCTCGTCCAGCGGGTCATAGCCCAGGTGGATCGCGCGCGTGGCAAAACCGTGTTGCGGGGACTCGGACATTTCAGCGTTCCTGTATGTTCGGGTAAGGCCGGGGCGCACAGCCCCGGCGCGGAATCAGCGTTTGTGGTCGGCGCGGCGCGACAGCCATTCACCGGTGAATTGCACGATGGAAACCAGCGCGATCAGGATCACGATCACCTCGAACATCACGCGCGTCTCATAGCGTTCGTAGCCATAGCGGATCGCCAGATCGCCCAGGCCGCCGGCGCCTACGGCGCCTGCCATGGCCGAGGCGTTGATCATTGCGATGACGCTGACGGTCATGCCGCCGATGATGCCCGGCAAGGCTTCCGGCAATAGCACGTGGCGCACGATGTGCCAGCGACGGCACCCCATGGCCCTGGCGGCCTCCACCAACCCGTGGTCCACGTCGTTCAGGCTGACCTGGGCGATGCGCGCGAAGAACGGCACCAGATTGGCCGACAGCGGCACGATGGCGGCCCACGTGCCCAGCGTGGTACCCACCAGGAAGCGCGTGAACGGCAGCATCGCCACCAGCAGGATGATGAAGGGGATGGCGCGGAAGGTATTGACCGTCACCGACAGGACCTTGTTGAAGCGCGGCCTGGGATAGAGATTGCCCGGCGCGGTGACGGTCAGCACCACAGCCAGCGTCAGGCCCAAAACGATGGCGATGACGGCAGAGACGCTCACCATCGCCAGGGTCTGCAGGAATGCCTGCAGGTATTTATCAAGCATCGGCAGCGACATAACCCAGCACCTTGATCTGATCGGCCACCAGCGCGGCGCGCGCGGCCTCTTCCTGTAATGCGTCCGCAGGCACGGACACCAGCAGGCTGCCCTGCGCATGGCCGCGCAAGCGGTCCAGTCCGCCATGCAGCAGCGTCGCACCGGCGCCGAGCGCGGCCAACGCCTGCAGGGACACGCCATCCGGACGCCCCTGCCCCGTAAAGCGCAGCCGCAGCACCGCTATGCCCGCGCGGCCCTGCAGGTCGGGCACCAGCCTGCCGGCAAGATCGGCGGGCAAGTCGTGCTGCAAGGGCCGCAGCAAGGCCCGCGTGGCATCGGCCTGGGGATTGCCGAACACGCGCCAGACCTCGCCTTCCTCGACCTTGCGGCCGCCATCCAGCACCAGCACCCTGTGGCAGACCTCGCGGATCACCGCCATGTCGTGCGTGATCAGCACCACCGTCAGGCCCAGCTTGCGGTTGATGTCCAGCAACAAGGCCAGGATCGACTGCGTGGTTTCCGGGTCCAGCGCCGACGTGGCTTCGTCGCACAGCAGGATCTCCGGTTCATGCACCAGCGCGCGGGCGATGCCCACCCGCTGCTTCTGGCCGCCGGACAGCTTGGCCGGATAGACATCGGCCTTGTCGCGCAGCCCCACCAGTTCCAGCAGTTCCTCCACCCGAGCCCGCGCCGCGGCGGGCCTGACGCCCGCCACGCGCAAAGGCAAGGCCACGTTCTCGGCCACGGTCTTGGCCGACAGCAGGTTGAAGTGCTGGAAGATCATGCCGATGCGACGGCGCAGCCCCACCAGCGCGTTCTCGTCCAGGCCGCCCACATCCACGCCGTCCACCCGCACCCGGCCGGCGCTGGGCCGCTCCAGCATGTTGATGGAACGCAGCAGCGTGGACTTGCCTGCGCCGCTGCGTCCGATGATGCCGAAGACCTCGCCGCGGGCGATGGAAAACGACACGTCGGACAGCGCGGCCACCGGCCCCTGCGCGCCCTCGTAGCGCTTCTGCAGCCCTTCGAACACGACGTGCGCATCAACGGCCTGCGGTCGCGGTGCGGCGTCGGCCAGCTCGGCCATGGAGAATTCGTGTTGCATCATTGCCCGATTCCGATCTCAGAAAACCGGAATCACCGAGCCTTCGTACTTGCTCAGGATGAACTGGCGCACTTCCTCGGAGTGATAGGCCTTGACCAGTTCAGGCACCCAGGGCGCGTTCTTGTCCTGTTCGCGAACCGCGATGATGTTCACGTAGGGGTTGTTTTCCTTCTTCTCCACCGCGATGCCGTCGCGCGTGGCGATCAGCCCGGCCTGATAGGCGAAGCTGTTGACGATGGCCGCGGTGTCCACGTCCGGCAGCGAGCGCGCCAGCACCACGGAGGCGCTTTCCACGAAATTGAGCTTCTTGGGGTTGGAGGTCACGTCCGCCAAGGTCGCCGTGCCGGTGGCCGGATCGAAACCGTCCTTCAACGTGATCAGGCCCTGGTCGCGCAGGATGACCAGCGCGCGCGTCTGGTTGCTGGGGTCGTTGGGAATGCCGACGCGGGCGCCTTCCGGCAGCTCATTGAGCGACTTGTACTTCCTGGAGTAGAACGCGATGGGCGAGATCAGCGTGTTGGCCACGGATACGAGCTTGTAGCCGCGCTGCTTGATCTGGTCGTTCAGGAAGGGGATGTGCTGGAAGGCGTTGGCGTTCAGGTCGCCGTTGTTGAGCGCCTCGTTCGGACTGGCGGTGCCTGTGATCACCACGGGCTCCACGGCCAGGCCGTTCTTCTTGGCGACCTGGGCCACCACCTCCCAGATCTGCTCGTCGACGCCACCGCGCACGCCCACCTTCAGGGGTTTGGGATCGGCCGAGAAAGCCGGGCCATGGAACATTGCCGCCGAAGCCAGCACCGCGCCCAGCAGGCGCTTGAAGAAACGGGAAGTCATGTTGGAATCGCCTCTCAGGCTATGCGGTTATGAGAGAAACGATTCTAGGGAGGGGGACGGACCCCGCGAACGAATAGTTCGTTGAGTCCTTATTACAGGGGCGTTTGGTTATGGCGGCTGGGCATATGGTCCCGGCACATGCGCCGCCGCGCAGATCAGAAGGGTTTGACGACCACCAGCGTCACGATGGCCGCGGAAGCGATGACGGTGAAAGGCGCGTACAGGTCCACCAGCGGCGGACGCTTGGCGCTGCCATTGGCCATGCGCCGCAATGCCGCGCTCTGGATGCCGAGCAGCGCCGACAGCGCCAGCGCGAAGCCAACCTTGACCCAGATCCAGGTCATCGCGAACCAGCCGAAAGTCATGGCCAGGTGCAGGCCGACCAGCCAGGTCAGCACCATGGCCGGCGTGGTCACGTAGAGCGTCCAACGGCGCAAGGCGCCCAGCATCTTGCGTTCTTTGGGCGCTTCTTCGCTGTCCTGCGGCTGCGAGGACAACAGGAACAAGGACACGAACAGCGATCCGCCCAGCCAGGCGACCACGGCCGCCACGTGGAGCATTTTCAGGAGTTGATAGGTCATGATGCCCGCGATTATCGCCGGATGCGGACCGCGCCGCGAGTCGGCGCGGCGCATCCGTTTGCGCTACGGCAAGCGGTGCCCGGCAAGGCTGCCTTACTTGGCCGCCTCGGGGCTGGCCGGGGCGGCCGCGCCGGATGCAGGGGCCGACGCCGGAGCGGGCGCGGTCGAAGCGGGCGCGGCGGGTGTCGGCGCGGCGCTTGCCGGAGCGGCGGACGCGGGCCCACCAGGTGCAGGCGCTTTTGGAGATTCGCTACCGCCGTTGGCCGCGGCCGGATTCAGGGTATCGGCTGGCTTGTCCGGAGATTCCGCGGGCTCGGCCGGCGCGGCCTTGGGCTGCGCCTTGGCACGGCTCGCGGGCGGATGAGGCGCGGCGGCCGCCTGCGCGTCCGGCAGGAAACGCTGCAGCAACTGGAAGAAACCTTCGTAGAACTTGGGTCGCGCAACCGTCTGGCTGCCCGTCTTCACCAGCGAATCGTCGCTGGAGCCGAACGGCATGGACACCTGCCCCAGCACGCTCACCCCCACACTGGCCGAGCTGTTGGTTCGCTTGATCGAATAACGGTCCTGTACCGCGTTGGCGAACACCGTGGCGCGCTCGTTCGCGCTGCCGTCGGAGGCGCATTCGATGTTGAAGGCGATCTGGGTATGCTGGCCGTTCTCGTCCTGGAAATTCTTGTGCCCCGTGACCCGCGAACCCTCGAACTTGTCGATGTTGTAGCCCTGGCTCAGCAAGGCGCGGCGGCCCGCGTCGCAGGCGGCGACGTTACTCGCTTCGACGGTGCGCGAGTAGGTGTTGTTCTGGGTGAAGTCTTCTTTTTCGAACTCTGGCTTGGGGGATGAGCATCCCGCCAGGACGCCCACCAGGGCAACGGACAGGGCCAGCGACGAACTGCGGGAAAAACGGGGCATGAATTGGAGGAACAGTAATGCGTCAAGCGTCCGTTATAGCGCATCCCCGGCACCATTTCTTTTACGAGGAATGTGCAGTTCAACGGAGAGGTAACAGAGTTCAAAAAAGGGCCGCATCGCGACCCGGGCAGCCGCGTTCAGGGCGACACGCGCGCCGGCGCAAGCGGCGGCGCCTCCTGCGCCTCCAGGTTCAGGCTGCGCCGGTAGTGCTTGCAGCCAGCGGCGAGCAGGCCGATGCACAATACCGCGGCCACGCCAATCAGGACCGAGATGGATTGCCCGACTGCCGCCGGGTTCTTGAACAACCGATCAGTCAGCATGGCCACGGCGGTGGTGCCCAGGCCCAGCCCGATCAGGTTCGAGATCAGCAGGAATAGCGCCGACACCTGGGCGCGCAGCTGATTGGGGGGCAGGATCTGCATCGCAGCCGTCGAGGTCGGCATGGGGAACGAGGCGAAGAACATGGCCGGCAGCAGCAAGCCCACCGACCACCACAGGGAATCGACCTGGGTGAAGATCACCGCCGGCAAGGCCATGCCGGCCGCCCCGATCACGCCGGCGCGCAGCGGCGCATCGCTGTAGCCGCGCTTGGCCAGCCAGTCCATCAGCCAGCCGCCGCAGAACACCCCGGCGGTGTTGGCGACGAGCACCACCACGCCCAGCATGTAGCCGGCTTCCGAAGGCGACATGCCGAACTTGCGCATGTAGAACGCGGGCGTCCAGCCCAGCAGCGCGAACAGCACCATCGCATAGAACGAGAAGCCCAGGTAGTGGCAGAAAAAGGTGCTGCGGTGGCGGCCCAGGAAGCGGAAAGTATCTTTCATGGCGGGCTTCTGCACCTGCCCCGACGCATTGCGCCGCAAGCCCAGCCGCTGCGGATCTCGCACCGTCAGCAGGATCAGCAGCGCGATCAGCAGGCCTGGCAATCCCACAATGAAGAAGGTCACCTGCCAGGGCCGCATCGCGCCTATCCAGGGCAAGGCAACGGTATCCACGCTCTTGAGCAGGTTGATGACGTAGCCGCCGATCAGGAATGCCATGCCGCCGCCGATGAACGAGCCGATCGAATATATCCCGACTGCGCGCCCCAGCTTTTCACGCGGAAACATGTCGCTGAGCATGGAGTACGTGGCAGGCGACAGCGCCGCCTCGCCCACGCCCACACCGATCCGCGCAAGAAACATCTGCGCGAAATTGCGCGACAGGCCACAGGCCGCCGTGGCCAGGCTCCAGAATGCGACGCCGATCGCGATGATCTTGGGCCGCGAATAGCGATCCGCCAGCAAGGCGATCGGTATGCCCATGAAGGCGTAGAACAAGGAAAACGCCAGCCCGTGCAGCAAGCTGAATTGCGTGTCGGACAGCTGCAGGTCATGCTTGATGGGCTCGATCATCAGCGCCAGGATCTGCCTGTCGACGAAGGAAAATATGTACGCTAGCATGCATATCACCACGACGTACCACTCGTAGGCGTAGCTAGGTTTTGATCCGTGCCGCGGGCTGCCGTCAGTCATGGTTTGTTTCCCTTGTATGGTGGTGAGATCTGCCCATGCCCAAGGACCGGGTCGCGTCTCACTTGCTTGCAGGCCCATCTTTTGTAGGTCTTTGCGCAGCCAGCCTCTATACGCCTGACGCAATGACTGTTCCCGCTGCGCAGGAAAGCATGTTCAACGACACCAATCCGCTGGACCGCCATTGCTTGCTGGACTCGGGCAACATCGCCGAGATCAAGGACCAGGTCAGCCAGCACCTCTGGTCGCACCGCATGTGCGTCCCCCCGGGAAAACCCCTGCAATCCCGCCTGTACGGCGTCTTCTTCGGCAATGCGGCCTTGTTCGATCTGCACTATGGCGCGGAAGTCGAGATCGACGCCGGCGATATCGCCAGCTACTACCTGATCCGAATCACGCTGCAAGGCTCCGGGCTGATCACGCTGGGCAAGCGCAGCGCGTCGATGAGCGCGGGCAGCCTGACCATTTCCTCGCCGTCCGAGCGCAGCGTGATCCGCATCGGCCGCGACTGCCGCAACCTGATCCTGCGCATCGAGCGCGAGGCGCTGGAGCGCCAGCTGCAGCGGCTGCTTGAACGCCCTATCAAGCAGGCGCTGGTGTTCGACCTGCAAATGGATGCCGACGCTCCCGGACCGGTGGCGGTGCGCGAAACGCTGGACTATCTGTGCCGGCTGTACCGCCATCCCGCCATTGAAGGCGTCACGCAAACGCTGGCCGCCGGCTTTTCAGACTACCTGCTGACGCTGCTGCTGACCCAGCTGCCGCACAACTACTCCGAGGCTTTGCAGGCAGACCGCCGCCAGCCGTTGCCGCTGCACGTGCGGCGCGCGCGCGATTACATAGAAAGCCATCTGGACCAGCCGCTATCGCTGATGGACCTGGCGGCCTACTGCGGCGTCTCCGTGCGCACGCTGCAAAACGGCTTTTCGCAGTTCCTGAAGCAGAGTCCCAGCGACTACGTGCGCAACCAGCGGCTGGCCCAGGTGCACGCGGCGCTTGCGCAAGCCGGCGAAGGCGATAGCGTCACCGACATCCTGCTGCGGCACGGCATTTCCAGCTTCGGGCATTTCGCCACCCACTACCGCAAGCGCTACGGCTGCCTGCCGTCGGACACCCTGCGCCAAAGCAGGCATTAGGCGTCGCACGGCAGCGCCGGATTCGCTTGCCGGATCGGAACGCCGCTTGCGCGTTCGGCGCAGCCACGCCTGCACGCCGCCGCTAGGATCAAGGCTCCATCTGACGGAGCTTGACCATGAGAATCAGCGTCATAGGCGGCGGCCACGGCTGCTACGCGGCAGCGGCCGAGCTGTTTGAGAAAGGCCATCACGTGCATTGGTGGCGCAGGGACTGGTCGGCCTTCCAGGGCTTGCGGGATGCGGGCGCGCTGACGGTCACCGACTATCGCGGCAGCCGCCAGGTTCCGCTGGGCGACGGACCGCGGCAGTTGCAGCTGGTGCGCGACCTGGCCACGGCCGTGGAGCATGCGGAGCTGCTGGTCATTCCCCTGCCTTCCACCACCCACGAAGCGCTGGCGCGGGAATTGGCGCCGCTGCTGCGCGACGGCCAGGTCGTGTTCCTGCCGCCTGGCACCTTCGGCTGCTACGTCTTCGCCCGCGCCATGAAAGACGCGGGAAACGTCGCGGATACGGCCTTCGCCGAAACCGGCACCCTGCCCTATCTGGCCCGCAAGCATGGCGAAAAGGTCGTGATCAGCGGCTACGCCACCCGTCTGCCCACCGGCGTCTTTCCGCGGCGGCTGTCGAAGCAGGCGCTGGCCGTGGTCCAGCGCGCCTACCCCAGCATCGAACCGATAGAGGACGGACTTTCGGGCGCACTGATGAACGCCGGCCCCATCATCCATCCGCCGCTCATCATGATGAATGCAGGGCCGCTGGAACACTTCGACAAATGGGACATCCACAACGAAGGCACCCAGGCCTCCATACGGCGCGTGACCGACGCGCTGGACGCGGAGCGCATCGCCATCCGTGTGGCCCTGGGCTATGCCGCGCCCCACTTCCCGTTGGCCGACCACTATGCCGCCGAAGGCGATGAATGGATGTACGGCCGCGGCGCCCATGGCAAGCTCACCGACAGCGGCGACTGGCGCGAGGACATAGACCTGCACACGCACCGCTACATGCTCGAAGACACGCGGCTCGGCCTGTCATTCCTGGTGTCCGCCGGCCGCTGGGCGGGCGTGCCGACGCCGGTCGCGCAAGGCCTGCTGAGCCTGGCCAGCGCGGTCACCGGCCGCGACCTCTACGCGGAAGGACGCACATTCGAACGCCTGGGCCTGGACCGCCTGTCGCACGCGGACATGCGCCTGCTTCTGGCCGAAGGCTGCTGACACGGAGATGCAAGCCATGAATGAAAAAATGTGCGTAGTCGGCGCCGGCCGCATGGGCGTGGGCATCACGCTGTCATATATCCATGCCGGACTGGACGTCACGCTGATAGACATCAAATCGCGCACGCCCGCCGAGCAAGCCGGGTACTTCGCCCGCGTGCGGGACGATCTGCGCCGCGAGCTCGGCATCCTGTGCAGCCTGGGCTTGCTCGACGCCGCGCAGGCGGAGGTTGCGCTGGCGCGCGTGCGCCTATGCACGCGCGAGGATGCGGAGGCAGACCTGCGGCAGGCGCGCGTGGTGTTCGAAGCCGTGCCTGAACGCCTGGACGCCAAGCGCGATGCCTTTGTATGGCTGGGAGCGGCCTGCGCGCCGGACAGCATCATCGCGTCCACCACGTCCACCTTTCTGGTCACCGAGCTGGCGGAACTGGTGCAAAACCCGCAGCGCTTCCTGAACGCGCACTGGCTCAACCCCGCCTACCTGATACCGCTGGTGGAAGTGAGCCGCGGCCCGCAGACCAGCGAGGCCGCGACGCAAGGGCTGCTGGCAGCGCTGCGCCTGGCGGGCAAGAAGCCCGTGCAGTGCGCCCCCGCCGCGGGCTACATCGTGCCCCGCATCCAGGCCCTGGCCATGAACGAAGCGGCCCGCATGGTGGAGGAAGGCGTGGCCAGCGCCGAAGACATCGACACGGCCGTGCGCCTGGGCTTCGGCCTGCGTTTTTCGGTTCTGGGGCTGCTGGAGTTCATCGACTGGGGCGGCGGCGACATTCTCTACTACGCCTCGCGCTACCTCGCCGATGCCATCGATCCGCGCTTCGCCTCGCCTGCGGTCATCGCCCGCAATATGGAACAAGGGCGCAACGGGCTGCGCGACGGCCAGGGCTTCTATGACTACGCCGGCATGGACGTGAATGCCTACAAGATGGAGCGGCTGGCGCAATTGTGCAAGCGCCTGGAAGTGATGGACCTGCTGCCCCGCTACGACGCGGCGAGGCAGCCGCCCGCGCGATAGCGGGTCTATTGCTCCAGCTCGCCCAGGATCCGGTACGCCAGCCGGACCCTGGCCTCGTTGGGATAATTCCGGTTGGCCAGTATCACGATGCCCAGCTTCTTCGACGGCACGAACGCCACATAGCCGCCGAAGCCATTGGTCGAACCCGTCTTGTTGATCCACACGGTCTCCTGCGGCGGCAGCGGCGGGCTCAACGCCGCCACGGGCTGGCTCTGGCTGTTGTAGTTGCCGGCATTGGCCGTCAACAGCGCGTCCAGCGTTGCCGGATAGCGCAATTGCTCCCAGACCAGATCCTGGGTCATGTCGCCCAGCTGGTAATAACCGACGTGCGTCTGCGCGATTGCGCCGCGCAGTTCGGCATCCGCAAGGTTCAAGCCCATGTTCGCGTCGACGAAACGGATCAGGTCGCGTGCGCTGGTCTTCACGCCGTAGGCTTCGCCGGCCAGCACGCCCGGATTCACGCGCACGGGCGCATTCTGCTTGTTGTAGCCCTGCGCGTAGTCCGCCATCCTGGCGGCGGGCACGTCGATGTAGGTGCTGGTCAGGCCCAGCTTGGGAAACAGGTCCTGCTCCATGGCCGCCTTGAACGGCCGGTTCAGGCTCTTGGCCGCCACCATGCCCAGCATGCCAATACTGGGGTTGGCGTAGGTGCGATACGTGCCAGCGGCATGCTCGGGCTTCCAGGCCTTGAGATAGGCCATCAGCTGCGCCTGGTTCTTGATCGCGTCGGGCACCTGCAAGGGGAAGCCGCCGGTCGTGTGCGTCCCCAGGTTGATCAGGCTCAGCTTGGCGAAGTCGCTGCCGGCGAGCTCCGGCAGGTACTTGGCCGGACTGTCGCTCAAGGCCAGGCGGCCGCGCACCTGTGCATAGGCTGCCAGGGTTGCCGTGTAGGTCTTGCTGATGGAGCCGATCTCGTACAGCGTATCGCTGCCGGCCGGCCTGCGGGTCTGCCTGGACGCCACGCCATAGTTGTAGAAATGCTGTGTCCCGTTGCGGGTCACGGCGATCGACATGCCCGCAATGCCGTGTTCGCGCATGACGGCCTGGACCGCCTCGTCGACCTTGCGGTCCGTCTCTGCCTGGCCGGCCTGCGCCAGCGCGCAGCCTGCGGCCATCAGCGCAAACAATCCCGTGCGCAGCATGCTGTTCAAGCGCATTCTCGTCATTCCCTGTCGTGTCGGATCCGTGGCGCCGCGACGGCGGCGCGCATGCATCGTAGCGCGATGCGACGCCTTATTGGTACTAACCCTTGGTCTCATCCCAGGGGAATTTGGCTATTCTCGCCTCGTCGATCCAAAACCCCGCAGAAGAGACCTGCCCCCGCGGCAGGCGCCGACGGAGCAACCGCCCCGGAAACTCTCAGGCAAACAGGACTGCGCGGTCTAGACAATCTGGAGAGAGGCGCCAAGCGCGCCCACCGAAGGGGAACCCGCCGCCGTCTGCGCCGCGGGTGAAGCTCTCAGGTACAGAGACAGATGGGGTGCTGCGGCCGGGTGGCCGCGGCCACTCAATCTGGAGCCATCATGCCCCGCATCGCCATCATTGGCGCCGGTATCACCGGCGTCACGTCCGCCTATGCCTTGAGCAAACTGGGATATCACGTCACTGTCTATGACCGCCAGCGCTATCCGGCCATGGAGACCTCCTACGCCAACGGCGGCCAGTTGTCGGCCAGCAACGCCGAGGTCTGGAACAGCACCGCCACCATCATGAAAGGCCTGCGCTGGCTCGGCCGCCACAACGCGCCGCTGCTGCTCAATCCCCGCTTCAGCTGGCACAAGTACTCCTGGCTGGCGCAGTTCATCGGACAGATCCGCAACTACCGCCGCAACACGATCGAGACCACCCGGCTGGCCATCGCCGCGCGCCAGCATCTGTACGCCATGGCGGAAGAAGAAGGCATAGATTTCGACCTGGAGCGCCGCGGCATCCTGCACATCTACCACGACGCCGCCAGCTTCGAGACCGCGCGCCGCGCCAATGCCCTGCTGCAGGAAGGCGGGCTGGAGCGCTACGCGGTGTCGCCCGAGGAAGCGCGCAGCATCGAGCCCACGCTGCAAACCGCCTGCCATGGCGGCTTCTACACGCCTTCGGACGCCACCGGCGACATCCACAAGTTCACCAGCGGCCTGGCTCGCGCCTGCGAACGCCGCGGCGTGCGCTTCGCGCAGGACGCGGACATCCGCAACATCAGCCTGGACGGCGCGCCCTACGTGCTCGACGTCGTACGCGAAGGCGGCACGCGCCGCGAACAGCACGAGGCCGACGCCATCGTCGTCTGCGCCGGCGCCGTCAGCCGGCAGTTCGCCAGGCAGCTGGGCGACACGCTCAACATCTACCCGGTCAAGGGCTACTCCATCAGCGTGCATCTGGACGACGCCGCCAGCCAGGCGGCCGCGCCGCGCGTCAGCCTGCTGGACGAAGCCGCCAAGATCGTCACCAGCCGCCTGGGCGACCGCTTCCGCGTGGCCGGCACGGCGGAGTTCAATGGCTTCAACATGGACATCCGCGCGGAGCGCGTGCAGCCCCTGGTGGACTGGACCCGCAAGCACTTCCCCAGCATCCGCACCTCGCGCGTGGTGCCGTGGTGCGGGCTGCGCCCCATGACTCCAAGCATGATGCCCCGCGTGGGCCCGGGCAGGCGGCCCGGCGTGTTCTACAACACGGGACATGGGCACCTGGGCTGGACCTTGTCGGCGGCGACGGCGCAGATGCTGGCGGCGAGCGTGAGGGAGGGGGTGGGAGAGGCTTGAGCGGGTGAACGCGGCGCCTGGAAAGGCGCCGCCAGACTCACAACACCAGCGCAGCTTCCCTGCCCGCCTCGGCACGCAGCGGCTCCGCATCCAACCCCTGCCGGGAAATGTCCTTGCACACCTCCCCATCCTTCACCACCAGCAAGATCCGCTCCGGATCCACCAGCAACGACAGATCCTTCAGCGGGTCCCCATCGACCATGACCACGTCCGCCAGATAGCCAGGGCGCAGCATGCCCAATTCGTGCGGACGTTGCATGATCTCGCCGCCCAGCCGGGTGGCGGACACGAGCGCTTCGGTCGGGGTCATGCCGATGTAGTCCACGAAGTACTGGAGGTCGCGGGCGTTGGTGCCGTGGGGCATCCAGGCAAAACCGTAGTCGCCGCCGGGCAGGATGCGGATGCCGCGCTTGTGCATCTTGCGCAGCGACTCCGAGGCGATTTCCAGCTCGCGCTTGTAGCCCATCTGTTCGGCGATGGCGGGCGTGATGCCGTATTCGGAAGCGTTGAAGGCGGTGCGGATCAGCCAGCCTATGCCGGGCGCAACGAAATGGCGGTCCTTGTTGGCTTCCAGCATGTCGAGCGCCTCTTCGTCGGCGAAGCTGGCGTGGTAGATCATCTCGATGCCATGGCGCACGCATTGCTTGACTGACTCGCTGGAGCGCGCGTGCGCCGCGACCCGCTTGCCATAGCGCTTGGCCTCGTTCGCCAGCATGGCGATTTCGTCTTCGGCGAAGGGCGACATCTCGGCCGGCAGGCCGGCGATGTACTCGCCCGACAGGTTGATCTTCAGGTGGTCGACGCCGTACTTGATGAAGGTGCGCGCCGAGCGCCGGATCTCTTCGGGGCCACAGCACACGCTGCCGAAGCTCAGTTCGTCGAACGGCATGTGCGGCAGCGAGTTGTCGCCCAGCGCGCCTATGGTGGTGATCTCCTGGCTGCCCGCCAGGTAGCGCGGCCCCGGGCATTCGCCGGCATTGATGGCATTGCGCAGCACCACGTCCAGGCGCGGCTTGGCCGCGGCCGCGCCGATGGCCGAGGTCCAGCCCATTTCCAGATAGCGTTTGGCCACGCGCACGCACCAGAGTATGTGCTCTTCCGGCGGCATGAACTGGATCGCGGCCAGCGTGGGCTGGTCGTTCCAGGAAAAATGCGTATGCGCTTCCGTCATGCCCGGCATCAGGAAGCGGCCGCGCCCATCGATGATGCGCGCGCCCTCCCGGCTCACCTGCTCGGGCGTGCGCGCGACCTGCGAAATGCGCGCGCCGTCGATCAGCACCTCGCCTTGAAAAGGCAGCTTGCCGCTGCCATCGAAGATGACGACGTTGGTAATGGCAATTCTGGACATGACAGGTCTCCTCCGGCCCGCGTTTGGGGGCCGATTTCTTATGTTGAAACGCCAGGAAAACGTGGCTTAGCGCAGCGCCGCGTGGAACTCCCGCAGGGCCTCGGTGCAGGCCTGGGGCTTTTCGTAAGTGGTCCAGTGGCCGCATCCGTCCAGCACGATGCGGCGGCTGCCTGCCATGCGCGCGGCCAGGGCTTCGACATTGCCGGGCGGCGCCACGCCGTCCTGATCGCCGGTGATCAGCAGGGCCGGCGCGCCGATAGTCTCGACGGCGGCCGGCTGCGCATCCGCCAGCGCCTCGCAGCTCTGCGCATAGCCTTGCGGCGCTTGGCGCATCACGCTCTCGCGCACGAGCGCCAGCACGGCGGGTTGATCCTGCTTGGTCTGGGCGCTGGTCGCGCCCTTGACGATGGCGTCGGCGATCTCCTGCATGGCCGCGTCGCCGCCGCGCGCCAGCTCCGCACGCGCGCGGATGCCGGGCCGGCCCGCGTCGGGCGGAGCGGCCAGCGGGCCGAACAGGGCCAGCGACTTGACCCTGCCCGGATGCGCCACGGCAAGATGCTGGGCCACGACGGTTCCGAGCGAATGGGCGGCGACATGCGCCACATCGATATCCAATGCGTCCAGCAGTCCGACCAACGCGTCCACGTAGGTAGCGATGGACAGGCGCTTTTCGCCCAGCGGCGAACGAGCGCTGCCCGGTAGATCAGGACGGATCACGCGGAAACCGTCGAAGGCGCCCATGACGGGCGTCCAGGTATTCGATGAACCGCCCAGGCCGTGTATGCACAACAGTGCCGGCCCTTCGCCGTCGATTTCCACGGCCATGCCGTTGACGTGTTGCGTACTCATGCTGCCGTCTCCTTTATCTGAACAGTCGCTGTCTGCATCGGCATTGCGCCGGCAATTTTTCAGGACTGTATCGGCGCGGACGACGGCGCGCTTATCGCCGGGTGCGCGGACTTATCGCAGAGTCAGATTTTGTGCCTAGTGAATACACCTAGCGCGGACAAACGCGTAAACGCCCATAAAATTCCCTGAGCGCCGCACCCGCCCGCACGCAGGCCCAGGCTTGCGCGACGAGGCGATAAGAAAAACGGGAGACAGAGATGCAGGAGACCTACGCCTTGCACGAAGGCGCGTTCGGCCGCGCCGTCGTGCTGGAACTGCGCGACGACCTGATCGCGCACGCGCATGCGGAAGTGCAGTTGGCCCTGTGGCTGGGCGGCGCGCGCGTGCTGGGGCATGTCGGCCAGACTCCGGTCCCCTACAGCGAACACCTGGCGCTAGGCACCAATACGTACGAATCGCACGACGCCAGGCTGCTCGAACGGTCGGGCCCGGCCATCTTCCTGGTGCTCTACATCGCCAAGCCCTGGCTGGACGAACGGCGGGCCGCCACGGGGCGGCCATTCCACTTCGCCGCGCCGGGCGTGCCCATCGACGCGGCGGTGCGCCAGGGCTGTTGGCGCTTGCTGGACAAGATCGTGGCGCCGCAGGACCACCCCGGCGCGGACCTGGATGCCGAAGTCGAGGCCTTGCTGCAAGCGGCAATCGAATCGTCGATCGAACCGGAGCGCCCACGCAACCAGATGCCCGCGACGCCGGCGCTGGACCGCCGGCTGCGCGCGGCGATCGCCTACATGCGCGAGCACGCCCATGAACCCATCACGGCCGAAGAAGTCGCCAGCCGCGTGGGCCTGTCGCGCGGCCATTTCTTCGCGCTGTTCCGCGATCAGCTCAACACCACGCCGCAAGTTTTCTGGAGCGCCGTGCGCGTCGAAGAAGCCGTGCGCCTGCTGGTACACCAGGAGCAGCCCCTGACCTCCGTAGCGCTGGACCTGGGCTTCTCCACGCCCGGCAATTTCTCCCGCTTCTTCCGCGAGCACATGGGCGTGTCGCCGTCGCGTTTCAGGCGCGCGGCGACGGGCGCGGCGCAGCATCTGCTGACCGGGGTTTCCTGAGCCGCTGGCCGGCCGGACACTGCCCTGCCCGCGCCTAGGCGGTTGCGGCAGGCGCGCGCAGCCGCAAATCCACGGCGTCCTGGCCCGGACGATCGCGGTTGAAATGCGCCCCGCGGCTTTCACCCCGCGCACTCGCCGCCCGCACGATGAGATCAGCCGCCAGAGCCAGGTTGCGCAGCTCCAGCAGTTCCAGGCTCAAGCCCTCGCGCAACAGCCGCGCTTCCGTCTGTGCTCGCAGCGGACCAATGAAGGCCGCCGCACGCGCCAGCGATGCATCGCTGCGCAGCACGCCCACGTCCCGGCTCATCAGTTGTCGCAGGTCGCGCCGCAGCCGCGCCAGATCGGGCGACGCCGGCACGGCGATTGCGTCGGGTGCCGGAGTTCTGCGGGAAACATCGGCCCGCTTCTGCCCGAGTATGTCTTGCGCCGCAGCCCGCCCCGTCACCACACATTCCAGCAACGAATTGCTGGCCAGGCGGTTGGCGCCATGCAGCCCGGTGCAGGCGGCCTCGCCCACCGCGTACAGGCCGGGCAGGTTGCTGCGCCCGGCCATGTCGGCGGCGATGCCGCCGCAGGTGTAATGCGCGGCGGGCGCAACCGGGATGGAAGCCGTCGTGATGTCGATGCCCAGCGCCAGGCAGCGCGCCCGGATGGTGGGAAAGTGTTCCCGCAGGAATTGCGGCGATTGGTGGCTGATGTCCAGCTGCACGCATTCCAACCCATGGCGTTCCATCTCGCCCTGGATCGCGCGGGCCACGATGTCGCGCGGCGCCAGCTCGGCGCGCGCATCGTGCGCCAGCATGAAGCGCGCGCCGTTGGGCAGGCGTAGCACACCGCCCTCGCCGCGCACGGCCTCGGAGATGAGGAATCCGCCCGCCTGCGCGTGGTGCAGGCCGGTAGGATGGAATTGCGTGAACTCCATGTTGGCGATCTGGCAGCCCGCGCGCCAGGCCATGGCGATGCCGTCGCCGGTCGCGGCCGGCGGCGCGGTCGTCGTCTGGTATGCCTGTCCCGCGCCGCCCGTGGCCAGCACGACATGGCCGGCCGTTGCGTCGAAGATCCGCCCGCTGCGCAGGTCCAGCAGGCGCACGCCGCGGCAGCGCGCCGCGGCCGTACCCGCGGCGCCGTCCAGAATCAGGTCCACGGCGCAATGCGCCTGCAGCAGCGTGATGCCGGATTGCCGCCGCACTCTGTCCCCCAGCGCCGCGACGATGGCGCTGCCGGTCGCGTCCGCCGCGTGCGCGATGCGGCGCAGGCCGTGCCCGCCTTCGCGCGTCAGATGCAAGCCGCCTTGCTCCAGCGTGAACGCGACGCCCTGCTCCTGCAGCCAGGCGATCGCGCCGCAGGCCCGGGAGATGATGTGCCGCGTGGCCGGCAAGTCGCACAGGCCTGCTCCCGCGACCAGGGTGTCGCTGACATGCGCCTCGATGCTGTCGTCCGCGCCCAGCGGCGCGGCGATGCCGCCCTGGGCGCGGTTGCTGGCGCTGTCGCGCAACTCGCCCTTCGACACGAGGGCGACCCGCCTGCGCGGGGCCAGTTCCAGCGCCGCAGCCATGCCGGCCAGCCCGCTGCCGATGATGATGACGTCGAATTCCATGAGCGGACCTCCGGTAGTCCTTAGGCCGGCCCGACGCTGGCGTATAGCGCCGTGTCGCGTGCGAAGTCGCCGCTGGCCTGCACGCGGCGCTTGCGTTGTTCCGCGAAGTCCAGCATGCGGTCGATCGGCGCCTTGGCGCGCAGGCCCAGCGCGGGGTCCAGTGTGATCTCGTTGCGGCCGTGCTCCAGTGTCTCGGCAAGGTTGCCCAAGGCGTTCATCGCCATCCAGGGGCAATGCGCGCAGCTCTTGCAGCTGGCGCTGTTGCCCGCGGTGGGCGCGGCCAGGAAGGTCTTGCCGGGCGCCTGCGCGCGCATCTTGTGCAGGATGCCCTGGTCGGTCGCGACGATCAGCAGCCCGGCGTCGAATTTGCGCGCGGCCTCGATCAGCTGGGTGGTCGAGCCCACCACGTCCGCCTGCGCCAGCACCGCCGCGGGAGATTCCGGATGCGCCAGCACCTTGGCCTGGGGATGCTCGGCGCGCAGCAGCTCCAGTTCGGTGCCCTTGAACTCGTCATGCACCAGGCAGGACCCCTGCCACAGCAGCATGTCGGCGCCGGTCTGGCGTTGCACGTAGTCGCCCAGATGGCGGTCCGGCGCCCAAAGGATTTTCTCGCCGCGCGCATGCAGGTCGGCGATCACGTCGAGCGCGATCGACGAGGTGACGACCCAGTCCGCGCGCGCCTTCACCTCTGCGCTGGTATTGGCGTAGACCACCACCGTCCGGTCCGGATGGGCATCGCACCAGGCGGCGAAATCGGCGGCCGGACAGCCCAGGTCCAGCGAGCAGGTGGCGTCCAGGTCCGGCATCAGGATGCGCTTGTCCGGGCTCAGGATCTTGGCGGTCTCGCCCATGAAGCGCACGCCGGCCACCACCAGCGTGCGGGCCTCGTGGTCGCGGCCGAAGCGAGCCATTTCCAGCGAGTCGCCGACGCAGCCGCCGGTCTGTTCGGCCAGCTCCTGCAACTCCGCATCGACGTAATAGTGGGCGACCAGCACGGCGCGTTCACGCGCCAGCAGTTCGCGTATGCGCGCCACGCAGGCGGCGCGTTCATTGGCTGGCAAGGGTTCGGGCACGCGGGCCCAGGCCTGGCCGACGGCGCTGGGGCAGCTAGTCGTGGCAGGCAGATCGAATTCGACGTACCGGCGGTTGGGGGTGTCCATGGACGCGTCTCCTCGCGAAATATTATGCTCATGTTGAGCATTTAATGGTCAAAAAAAGAGCACGGTTTATGCTAGTGTTGAGCATAAACCGTGTCAACGTCTCTTTTGTTACGCCGCCGCGCCTGCGCCGCGGCCCGCCAGGCTTCAGATGAAGATCGAGCCGCGCAGGTACAACGCCGCCTGGCCGCTGATGATCACCCGGCCGTTATCCAGCACCTCGCATTGCAACTGGCCCTTGCGCGCCCCGCCCTGCTGCGCGCTCAGGCTGCGCTTGCCCAGGCGCTGGGCCCAGTACGGCGCCAGCGAGGTGTGCGCCGATCCGGTCACCGGATCCTCGTTCACGCCCACCCGCGGCCCGAACCAGCGCGTCACGAAATCGAATTGCGCCGACGGCGCCGTCACCGCCACGCCGCGCGTCTCGAAAGCCGCCAGCGCGGCGAAGTCCGGCTTCAAGGCATCGATCCGCGTTTCATCGTCGATCACCACCAGATAGTCGTCCGTCTTGTAGAACGCCTGCGCGCCCGGCAGGCCCAGCGCCTGCAGCAGACCCGGCGGGATCTCCTGCGCTTCGGGCCGCTTGGCCGGAAAATCCATCGCCAGCCGGTCGCCCGCGCGGCGCACCTGCAGTTCGCCGCTGCGCGTGGCAAAGCGCAGCACGTCTTCCGTTGCGCCCAGCTGTTCGAACAGCACCCAGGCCGACGCCAGCGTGGCATGGCCGCACAGGTCCACCTCCACCGCGGGCGTGAACCAGCGCAGCTCGTAGACATCGCCCTTGCGCACGAAGTAGGCGGTTTCGGACAGGTTGTTTTCTTCCGCGATGCGTTGCAGCGTTTCGTCCGGCAGCCATGCCTGCAGCGGCACGACCGCCGCCGGATTGCCGCCAAAGGGCGCGGCGGTGAAAGCGTCTACCTGATAGATGTCGAGTTGCGGCATGGCGGATCCTGGTTGATGGCTGAGGTTACGCGTCGGAACGCAAGCCGGCATTTTCCTATGAAAACGCCGGCTCCGGCCGTGGCGGCCCGCCCGCTAAACCGTCCGCACGAACAGGCCGCGCAGCTTGCTCCAGAAATCCCCGCCCAGCACGAAGAAGCTGGCGATCAGCATGATGTCTCCGACCAGCTGGGCCTGCCACAGATTGGGCCGCAGGCCCGGCCACATTTCGTCGATGTAGGGTTCCAGCACCGAGGTCAGGATGGGCAGGAAGAACATGACCAGGCCGATGGCATGGCGCACGGGGCCGACCTTCTGCACGGGCGCCAGCTTCTTGGCATGGCCGAACACGATGGACTTCAGCCGCTGAAAGCCTTCCTTGCCCATGACGGCGATGCAGCTCAGCAGCAGCACCTTGTTGGCGATGAAGATGGTGCCGGTCAGCGCAGCGATGCGCGGGCCTGGCACGTCCAGGTAGCCTGCCACCGGGATGAGGAACCACAGGGCGAAGGCGATGATGAACAAACCTATCCCGCATTTGAAGCGCCAGCCCGCTGCGGGCGCGGGTTGGACCGGTTCGTCTGGCAATGGCATGGCTGCCTCCTGGTCAAGCGTTTGAGGGGACTGCGGTTGAAGGATTCGCTCCAGGCTTCGGGCTGCCCGACGCCCGCGATTCGAGCAGGCGCAGCATCAGGCAGGCGTAGAGCGTGACGCCGATGAACAAGCCCATGCGCACCGCGAACGCGGTATAGACGTCCTTGCCGGCGGCGCTGTCCTGCACCGACTGGCCCAGCAGGATGATGAGCGTCACCAGCGTGTTCAGCCAGAAGCTGGGGGGATGGCGGGTCGGACTCAGCCGGTAGAGCTTGCGCGCGGCGATGAGGCCGAACAGCAGCATCCAGAGAAAGAACATCCAGAGATTCACGAACAGGCTGAGGGCGCACCAGAAAGCCACTGCCAGCGCGCCGCCCAGCAGGGTCGAGCCCAGCAGTTCGCGGGCCGCGCCCTGCGCGGCGGTGACGCAGCTCTGCCGCCCCAGGCTGACCGATTTCAGGATGATGGGCATGTAGCCCAGCGGGTCGGTCAGCGCCAGCAGGAACGCCGGCATCACAACGAGCGAGGCGCGCAAGGCCAGGCGGCTGGCCTGGTCGGGCGGCAGCACGGGCGCCGCCGGCGGCGCGGGCGCGGCCGCCGGCTCGGGAAACAGCAGGTGGCAGCCGCCCAACACCAGGACCGCGACCAGCAACCCTTTGCCCAGCGCCTCGATCACCAGGGAAGCCAAGGCGAAGTCGACAGTGCCGGCGGCGGAGATCATGGTCAGCCCGATGATGAGGAAGGTCGACAACAAGCCATTGCCGCCGCGCAGCCCGTGGCGAAAAGCGAAAAAAAGGCAAAGGGCGATGAGCAGCACGCCGCTCAAGGGGTAGTAGCGCAGCAAGGGACTCAGCAGCAATCCGATCGCGGTGGTAAGAAGCGCCATCAGCATCAGGCCCAGCCCGCTCTTGAACGAGAGGGGTCGGTTCATCGACGCCAGCAACATGACGCCCAGCACCGGCGCGACCATGGCGATGGGCAGGTCCAGGCCATAGCTGATGGCCGTGCAGAAAGCCGCGCCCGCGCCCACACGCAGCGCGCGGCGTCCGCGAGGATCGGGATCAGTACGCATAGGAAAGCCAGCTCATCAGCCGCATGTACGCGCGGCCCAGCAGGTTGAGCGGATTGCCGGAACTGGGAAACGCCATGACCTCGGCCTGGCCGCCCACGCGCACGCCGCTCAAGGCCGGCAGGTCGTCGCGATCGAATTCCACGATCACGGGGAAGCGCTGCGCGGGCCGCAGCCAGTCGCGGCTGTTCTGCACCGTGGGCAAGGCGCCGGGCGGCGTGCCCGGTCCCACATTGACGCCATACCCGACGCTGCGCACGCGGCCCTTGAAGATCTGCCCGGGCAGCGCGTCCAGGATGATGGACACCGGCGTGCCGGGCTCTACGTGGCCCAGGTTGTTCTCGGTCATTTCAGCGCTGATCCAGACGTCGTGGATCGCGATCAGCGTCATGACGGGGTTGCCGGCGGCCGCGAACTGCCCGGTGTCGGTGCGCAGGTCAGTGATCAGGCCCGCCGAACGCGCCCGCACCTGCGTGTTGGCCAGGTCCAGCTCGGCCTTTTCCAGGGCAGCGGCGGCGCTGCGCAGCTTGGCGTTGTCTTCCTCGCTGCCACCTTCCTGTTCGCGCGCGCGCTGCACCTCGGCGCGCGCGGCCGCGACCTGGCTGATGGCCTGCGTCAGATTCGCCCGCGCGATTTCCAGCCGCCGCAGCGATACGGTGCCCTGGTCCTCGCGGTACAGCCGTTCGAGCCGCGTGCTGTCCTGGCGGGCCTTCAGCTCATTGGCCTGCGCCGCGCGCAAGGAAGCCTGTGCCGAATCGATGCCCGCCGTGCCGGCGCCGATCTGCCGGCGCGTGGACTCCAGATCGGCGCGGGCGCGATCCACGGCGATGCGGTAGTGCTCCGGGTCGACGTCGAACAGCGTCGCGCCGGCCTCGACATCCTGGTTGTTGCGCACGTACACCCGCGTCACGCGCCCCGATACCTCGGAAGCCACCGGCACGACAAAGGCCTGCACCCGCGCCTGCTGCGTGTAAGGCGTATAGCGGTCGGCCAGCAGATACCAGGCCAGGCTCAGCACGATGAACAGAACCGTCCATCGGACGCCCTTTTTCGCGGGATCCGGCGCGGGGGCTGCGGCGGGCTGGGACGGCGAGTCACTCATCGGGTCGCACCTTTTGCGCGGACAGGGCAGTTGGGGAAGCAGGCGCCGGCTCGGATAGCAGATCGCCCCAATCGGTACGCTGCCGCATCTGTTCGCGGGTCGCCGGGTCGAGCACCGGTTCCGCGCTATACCAGCCGCCACCCATCGCCTTGTACAGCGCGATGAGATCGCTTACGGCGCCGCCCCGGTTCACGACGTAGGCGTCCTGCTGGACGGCCAGTGCCTGCTGCGCGTCCAGCACCCGCTGGAAATCGGTATAGCCTTCGCGGTAGAGCGCGTTGGCCAGCGTGAGCGAACGCCCCGCGGCCTGCGCCGACTGTTGCAGGATGCCGTCGCGCTCCAGCGCCTTGATCAGGCCGCTGGCCGCGTCGTCGGCTTCGCGCGCCGCCTGCCGGACGTCGTCCTGGTAGGCCACGATCAGTTGCTGCAGGCGGGCATCCTGCACCCGCACATTGTTCTGCAGGCGGCCGTGGTCGAATACGTTCCAGCTGAGGACCGGGCCGGCCAGCAGCGCCGCGCCGCCCGCCGTGCCCGCCAGCGAGGTGGCGGACCAGGCGATGCTGCCCAGCAGGGTCAGCGAAGGATAGAGGTCCGCCGCGGCCACCCCCACCTGCGCCGACTGCGCGGCGATACGCAGTTCGGCCGCGCGGATGTCGGGACGGCGCAGCAGCAGGTTGGCGGGCACGTCCTGCAGCACGGCGCGGTCGATCAGCGGCACCTCCGCCGTCTTGTTGTCCAGTTCCGGCATGGGTCCGGGCGGCCGGCCGACCAGGACCGCCAGGGCGTTGCGGGTCCGCATGATCTGGCTTTCGAATTCGGGAATGGTGCCCAGCGTGCTCAGGTACTGCGTGCGGGCCTGCTGCAAGTCCAGTTCGTCGGTCTCGCCGCTGCGGAACAGCTTTTGCGTGATCTCGTAGCTGCGCTTCTGGATGGCGGCATTGTCGCGGGCGATCCGCAGCCGCGCCTCGGCGGTGCGCAGCGCGTAGTAGCTTTCGGCCACCTGGGCGTGCAGCAGCACCAGCACATCGTCGCGATTGGCCTGGGCCTCGAAGTACAGGGCGTCGGCCGACTCGATGGCGCGGCTGAACCGGCCCCAGAAGTCCAGCTCCCAGCCTATGTCGAATCCGGCGCTGTATTGCCAGAAGCTGCTGGGGCGCGGATTGCCTTCGGCCGAGCGCGAGGACCGGTGCTGATACAGGGCATTGGCCCCGATCACTTGGGATTGCGGGTAGCGTCCGCTTTGGGCGATGCCCAACTGCGCGCGCGCTTCCATGATGCGCAGGCCGGCGATGCGCAGGCCCGCGTTGTTGGCATCGGCCTGGGCGATCAGGGCTTCCAGGACGGGGTCGCCGAAAATCTGCCACCACTGCCGGGCGTCCGGCTGCTGTTGCTGGAGGCTGGCCTGCTGCAGCGCGGGAGTGCTCCAGTCCGCGACCCAGCTGGTGCGCTGGGGCTCGAAGTCCGGCCCCACACGCATGCAGCCGCCCAGGCAGAGCATGCCGATCAGCAACAGCCGATTCAAACAGATCAGCGGCGACATCGGTTATCGGGTCCGTGTAGAGCCTGACCGCCATGGTCCACGACGCAGCTCCGACCTTGCCGGAGCGCTGTGCGCGAATTGATTCTATTGGCCTTTTCCGCTTCTCGCCAGAGGATAGTTTCGACGCAAGCACTAAATAAAACGAACTGCTCCTACCTGCCTGTGTACAAGGGGCAACGGTCGGCGCTAAAGTGAAAAATTCCAACGTTCCGACCGTTTCCCCGCAGCATATTCTGGAGTGCCATCATGAACGCTCAGAAGAAGGCAGCAGCAGAGGACAAGCAGCCGGCGCAAGCCAAGCTTTCGGGAAAGCAATACGCCGAGGAACTGGCCCGGCTGCACGTGGAGCTGGTCAAGCTCCAGGAATGGGTCAGCCAGACGGGCGCCAAGGTCTGCATCATTTTCGAAGGACGCGACGGCGCCGGCAAAGGCGGAACGATCAAGGCGATCACGGAGCGGGTCAGCCCACGCGTCTTCCGCGTGATCGCCCTGCCCGCCCCTTCGGACCGCGAGAAAACCCAGATGTACATGCAGCGCTACCTGCCTTACCTGCCGGCGGCGGGCGAGGTCGTGATCTTCGACCGCAGTTGGTACAACCGGGCCGGCGTCGAACGAGTAATGGGGTTCTGCTCCAAGGACGACGTCAAGATCTTCCTGAAAGGCGTGCCGCTGGTCGAACGGGCCATCGTGGGCTCGGGCATCATCCTGCTCAAGTATTGGCTGGAAGTCAGCGAAGAAGAACAGACCCGCCGGCTCCAGGCCCGCATCAACGACGAGCGCAAGATCTGGAAGCTGACCAAAATGGACCTGGATTCGTACAGCCGCTGGTACGACTACTCGCGCGCCCGCGACGACATGTTCGCGGCCACCGATACCGGCGTGGCGCCCTGGTATGTTGCGCAATCCGACGACAAGAAAAAGGTGCGCCTGAACATCATCAGCCACCTGCTCGCCCGCATCCCGTACAAGCGCATGCCGCGGGCCAAGGTGAAGCTGCCCAAGCGGCAGAAAGCCGGCGGCTACCGCGACCCGGGACATCCCTTGCGCATGGTCCCCGCCAAATTCTGAGCGGTGCGCCTCTGACGCCCGCAGGCTTCCAAGGAGAACGCTCATGGCCGCCCTGCTGATCAACCATGTGGAAGAAAGCACCTCCGACGAGGACATCCGCGGTTTTCTCATGAAATACGGCTTTCCATCCTGCGACCGCATCCAGCGGGTGCCTAGCGAGGGCGAACGGCCCGCGGTCCTGGTGACGTTCGATGGCGCCGGGCCCGAGGAGCTGCGCGCGCTGGCGCCCCGCATACACCAGGTGTTCTGGAAGAACCATACGATCGCCGTGCTGGTGATGCGCGAGCCCATCGAATAAAGGTCCGCATCGGCCCGGCCAATCGTGACCAGATGTGCCGTTTAAGGGTTTCCCCCAGGATTTCGGTTGTCGATTTCCGGTCAACTCGTACGTCGTGTCAGTACGCACAACTTTCCTGAAAGGCGGACTTACCATGACTACCGGAACCGTAACCCTGCATCGCGTCATGCGCGCGCCGGCCGAACGCATCTATCGGGCCTTCCTGGAACCCGACGCGATCGCGCGCTGGCTCCCCCCTTACGGCTACACCTGCCAGGTCCATCAACTGGATGCAAAGGTCGGCGGCATGCACAAGATGTCGTTCCGCAACTTCGGCACGGGCCACAGCCATGACTTCGGCGGCGAGTACCTGGAATTGTCGCCGGGCCAGAAGATCCGGTACTCGGACCAGTTCGACGATCCGAACCTGCCCGGCCGCATGCAGACCACCGTTACGCTGCGGCAGGTCGCCTGCGGCACGGAGGTAAGCATCGTGCAGGAAGGCATACCGGCGGCGATACCGCCGGAGATGTGCTACCTGGGCTGGCAGGAGTCGCTGGCGCAGCTGATGCGGCTGGTCGAACCGGAAATTCCCGATTGAGGAGTGGGCCTGGCCGCCCTCACGTCTTTCTGGCGATGAACTGCACCACGCATGCCGGACCCGTGTGGAATATGCCTTCGACCACGTCGCGTTCGATTTCCTGGGAAAGCAGCACCTGGCAATTCGGGAAGTCCTGCTCCAGGTCCTCGCGCGCCATGAGCATGTCCGCATCTGGAGGCCCGCCCGTGCCGCGACCCAACTGCGCTTTCCGGTATGCCTCCAGCAGGATGATGCCGCCTGGCCGCAGGGAGCGTTCCGCCAGGCGGTGCAGCCTCCTGCGCACGTGGCTGGGCATGTGGGCGAAGATCGACACCACCGCGCCGAAGGATGCCGGCGGCGGCTCGTACCCGGCGAAGTCCGCCGTTTCGGTGCGGATCGATACGCCCTTCGCCCCCGCCAGCCTGCGCGCCTTGGCGAGTCCAACGGCGGAACCGTCCACACCAAGCACGTCCAGGCCCAGCGAGGCCAGGAAGACGGCGTTGCGCCCCTCTCCCTCGGCCAGGCTGAGCACCGGCCCGGACAGCAGGCCGGCGTTTTCCGCCAGGAAAGCGTTCGGCTCGGTTCCATACACGTATTCGTCGACGGCGTAGCGTTCATCCCACATATGCTTGAACTCCCAGGTTGTTGGTCACGGCTCAGGGCAAGGGAACACTCCCGTCCGTCTCGTGCCGGAATGCAGATAGTCTTTCACTTCAAGTCGACTTGAGGTCAAGCGAAAGGAGCCCACGCATGGCAGAAAAATCCACGGCGAAACCCGTGAAGGCCACCAAGAAAGCAGATTCGCAACCCGTCCTGCTGTCCGGCGGCAATCCGCAGATCGCCAAGGGCGCGGGCGACGCGCCGGTGCAGGCCTATATCGCGGCCATGCCTGGCTGGAAGAGCGATCTCGGACGCCGCCTGGACGCCTTGATCGAGCGCGCAGCGCCCGGCGTGCAGAAGGCGGTCAAGTGGAATTCGCCGCTGTATGGCATGGACGGCCAGGCCTGGTTCCTGAGCATCCATTGCTTTACCAAGTACGTGAAGGTGGCGTTCTTTCGCGGCGCGCAGCTGCGGCCCGTGCCGCCGGGACCGTCCAAGAGCCAGGACACGCGCTATCTGGATATCCGTGAGGACGATGAGCTGGACGAAGCGCAGTTCATGGACTGGGTGCAGCAGGCCTGCGCGCTGCCCGGCGAGCGGATGTAGGCGCGGCCCCTGGCATTCAGCCCCCTTGGGCCGCGACGCTAGCGCCGCGCCCGGCGCGTTTTCCCGGAGACGGCCTGCGGCGCGGCCGCGCCCGACAGCAGGTCCTGCACCAGCTCGATGACCCGCTCGGCGGTCGGGGACAGGGTACGGCGCGCGCGGTGGATGACGCTGTAGGTCAGCGGGCCGGCGGCGGGATAGGACAGCGGCAAGGGCTCCAGCACACCCTGCGCAAGTTCGGACGCGATAGCCTCGCGCGTGCAGAACAGCACCACGTCGCTGCCCAGCGCCACCTCGCGCAACGTCGCGACGCTATCGCATTCGAAGGCGATGGGCAGGTCTTCCGGCCGTGCCACCTGATACAGCCGGGCCAGGTACTCGCGCGCCCGCAGCGGCAGGTCGGTGGCGGCCAGCCGGTACTGCGCCAGCGCGGCGCGCAGGCGCGGCTTGCCCAGGCCCTGCAGCGGATGGCCGGCGCGCGTGAACAGGCCGCCATGCTGCGGAGGCAAGGGCCGCACCGAAAAGTCGTCGGGCGGCGGCAGGCTGTGCGTCACGGCCACCGCGAAATCCAGCTTGTCCTGCAGCAGCTTGTCCAGCAGGCGCTGCCAGCTTTCGATCTCGACGTGCACGCTCAGGCCCGGATGCTCGCGCGCGATGCGCACCAGCAGCGGCGACAGGAATCCGGCCGCCGGAAACGCCCCCACGCCCAGGTTCACCCGGCCTGTGTCGTGGCCGCGGATCAATTCGGCTTCGCGCCGCAGGTCGCGGGTTTCTGCCAGGATGCGCTGCGCGCGCTCCAGCACCATGCACCCGGCCTGCGTGGGCGTGACGCCCGTGGACGCCCGGTCCACCAGCACCAGGCCCAGCGAGTCCTCCAGCGACTGGATGCTGCGCGTCAGCGCGGACTGCGTCAGATGCAGCCGCTGCGCCGCGCGGGAGTAGTGCTTTTCCTCGACGAGCACGGCGTAGTGCTGGAGCGACCGTATTGTGAGGCTCATGTATTTTTCTCATCAATATTGCGCCAAATATGCATTTGATTGAGCGCAAAGGCAAGACTACAAAAGACTTGCAGCGACGGAAGATTGCAGCGCCGGCGCCCTGTGGTGAACCTCATTCCAGAGCAATGCCAGACATTGCCTACCCCCAGGAGGAGACAAGATGAACCGCAAGTCGTTCTTGAAGCTGTTGGGTAGAGGCGGGGCTGCCATGCTGGGCGCCCTGGCCTGTCTTTCGGCGGCCGCCGCCCCCGTCACCCAGGCGCCGCCCTGGCCTGGCGGCGGCAAGCCCATCCGCCTGGTAGTGCCGTTTCCGGCCGGGTCCGGGTCCGACGCGCTGGCGCGCATGCTGGCGATGAAGGTCACGCAACGCACCGGGGCGCCGGTCATCGTCGACAACAAGCCCGGCGCGGGCACGATGATAGGCGCGCAGGAAGTGGCCCGCGCCAACCCCGATGGCTACACCCTGCTCTACACCATCGTCGTCACGCACACGCAGAATCCGCATCTGTACAAGAAGCTGCCCTACGACCCTGTCAAGGACTTCACTCCGGTCATCCAGGTGGTGCGCTCGGCCACCGTGCTGGTCGCCAACAAGGACGCGCCCTTTTCGACCACGGCGCAGATGATCGACTACGCGCGGGCCAATCCTGGCAAGCTGAACTTCGCTTCCTACAGCCCGGGGTCCACCTCGCATCTGAACGGCGAAATACTCAAGCAGCAGACCGGCATCGACATCGTGCACGTCCCCTACAAGGGCACGGCCGACGCCAGCCGCGCGCTGCTGGCGGGCGAGGTCCAGGTCTACTTCGACGGCACGGCCACCGCCGTGGAAAACGCGCGCGCCGGCAAGGTCAAGCTGCTGGGCCCGGCCACCGACCGCCGCCTGAGCGTGCTGCCGGACCTGCCCACCCTGAAGGAGCAAGGCATACCCGGGCTGGACATCGTCGGCTGGCAAGGCATCTTCGGCCCCGGCGACATGCCGCCCGCGCTGGCCGAGCGCGTGGCCCAGGTGTTCCGCGAGGCGCTGGACTCGCCCGACGTAACCCAGAGCATCGTGTCCCAGGGCAATGAAGTCAGTGGCGCGGGTCCCAAGGAGTTCGCGCAGATCGTCCAGCAGGACAGCGAACGCTGGGGCGCGGTGATCAAGCGCATCGGCCTGGTCCTCCAGTAACCGCGGCACGTATCGAAAGGAGAGCGCAATGCATGATCTGGTCATACGCGGCGGCACGATCGTCGATGGATCGGGACGGCCCCGCTACCAGGCGGACCTGGCGATCGAGGACGGACGCGTGGTCCAGGCCGAAGGCCGGGCCGGCGCGGCGCGCCGCGAGATCCGCGCCGACGGCTGCCTGGTGGCCCCGGGCTGGGTGGACATCCACACCCACTACGACGGCCAGGCCACCTGGGACCCGTATCTCAGCCCTTCCACCTGGCACGGCGTCACCACGGCCATCATGGGCAACTGCGGCGTGGGCTTCGCCCCCGTCAAACCCGAACGGCGCGAATGGCTGATCAAGGTCATGGAGGGCGTCGAGGACATACCCGGCTCGGTGCTTTCCGAAGGCATCCAGTGGGATTGGGAGACCTTTCCCGAATACCTGGACGCGCTGGACCGCCGCCCCAAGGCCCTGGACGTGGGCGCGCAGATCCCGCACAGCGCGGTGCGCGCCTACGTGATGGGCGAACGCGCCATCCACCACGACGAGGCCTCGCCCAGCGACCTGATCGCCATGCGCGAAGTGGTGCGCGAAGCGCTGACCGCCGGCGCGGTGGGCTTCTCCACGTCGCGCACCTTCCTGCACAAGTACGACGAACGCAAGTATCCGCCCGGCACCTTCGCCACCGGCGAGGAGATCACCGCCCTGGGCTCGGTCATGGGCGAAGTCGGGCATGGCGTGTTCCAGATGACCGCCAACCATCCCGCCATGGAAGGCGAAATGCCGTGGCTGGAGCAGCTGGCGCGCCACAACCGCCTGCCCGTGCTGTTCAACCTGCAGCAGACCGACGCCGCGCCCGACGTCTGGAAGCAGATCGCCGGCAGCCTGGACCGCGCGCACCGCGCAGGCGTGCCGCTGCTGGCAGGCATCAGCGGACGTCCGCTGGGCATCCTGTTTTCGTGGCAGAGCACGCTGCACCCGTTCATCGCGCATCCCAGCTATCAGGCGCTGCATGCCCTGCCGCTGGCGGAAAAGCTGGCCCGCCTGCGCGACCCCGCCACGCGCAGCCGCATCATGAACGAACAGCGCGGCCTTCTGGACCGCCGCGCTGAAACGCTGTTCAGCAGCTTCCACAAGATCTTCCGCCTGGGCAGCGATCCCGACTACGAACCGCTGCCCGAGGAAAGCGTGGCCGCAATGGCGCAACGCAGCGGCCGCGCGCCGCTGGAGATCGTCTATGACCTGATGCTGGAAAACGAGGGCCAGGCGATCCTCTACTACCCGTCCTTCAACTATTCGTACGAGAACCTGGACCACCTGCACCAGCTGATGCAGCAGCCCTACACGGTCAACAGCCTGTCCGACGGCGGTGCGCATTGCGGCTATATCTGCGACGTGAGCATGCCCACCTTCATGCTCAGCCACTGGACCCGCGACCGCCGCCGCGGCCCGCTGCTGGAACTGGAGCATGTGGTCAAGCGCCAGACGCGCGACACCGCCAGCGTGTACAGGTTGCTGGACCGCGGCCTGCTGCAGCCGGGCTACAAGGCCGACGTCAACATCATCGATCCGGATGCCGTGCGCGTGCATTGCCCGGAAATGGTGTTCGACCTGCCGGGCGGGGGCCGGCGCCTGATCCAGCGCGCCGACGGCTATGTGGCGACGCTGGTCAACGGCCAGCCCATCTTCGAAGGCGGCGCGGCCACCGGCGCGCTGCCGGGCAAGCTGCTGCGCGGCGCGCGCAGCCAGCAGGCTTGAAAGACGCGAAGCCGGCCCGCGCCGCGCGCCAGTCTCAGGCGCGCGGTCGGTCCGGCGTGTACTGCCCCAACAGCCCGGCGACCCAATCGATGAACACGCGCAGCTTGGCGCTCACGTGCCGGTTGGGCGGAAACGCCACGTACATCGGCATGGAATCCAGGCGCCAGTCCTGGAACAGCGGCACCAGCTCGCCGCTGTCGACGTGGGCGCGTGACATGTAGTCCGGCAACCACAGCACGCCCAGCCCGGCCAGGCCGGCCGCCAGATAGGCGTTGCCCTCGTCGACCGCCAGCACATAGCGCCCGTGCACCTTGAGGCTTTCGCCGCCGCGGCGCATGGCGTAGGGCAAAGCCTTGCCGTTGCGCGCCCACAGAAAGCCCACGATACGGTGATGCGTGTCCTCCAGCTCGCGCGGATGCGCGGGCGTGCCTGCGCGCTTCAGGTACTCCGGCGCCGCGTACACGCCAAGCAGCAAGTCGCCCACGCGCCGTGCCATCAGCGACTGGTCAGTGAGTTCGCCGCCGCGCACCACGCAGTCGACGTTCTCGCCGATCAGATCGACGATCCGGTCGCTCACGCCCATGTCCAGCTGGATGTCGGGATATTGCGCATGGAACGCCGGCAAGGCCGGCACCAGGATCATGCGCGCCAGCGGGCTGGGCACGTCCACGCGCAAACGCCCCCGCGGCACCGCCGACGCCCCGGACAGGCTGGTCTCGGCATCGTCCATGTCGGCCAGCAGCCTCAACACGCGCTCATAGTAGGCGGCGCCGTCGGCGGTCACGTTGACCTTGCGGGTGGTGCGGTTCAGCAGCTTGACGCGCAAGCGCGCCTCCAACTGCTGCACCAGTTGCGTCACGCTGGTCTTGCTCATGTGCAAGGTCTCCGCCGCCTTGGTGAAGCTGCCGGATTCCACCACGCGGGCGAAGGCCTGCATCGCGTCGAAACGGTCCATCTCTGCTCCCGCTCTTCCTGATTATTTGGATTCTACAAACAGTGATGGACGGACTTGCCCGTTTATCGCGGCAACGGGGGCACCTAAAGTGCCTACATCGTCAATCCCGGGCCGGATGCGGCCCATAGATGGAGATAGCCATGACCCAACGCGACGTTGTTTTTCCCCCGGGGCGTCACGCCTTGTATGAGCGCGACCGCTATTCACCCGCAATTCGTTCCAATGGATTCCTGTTCGTCTCGGGACAGGTGGGCAGCCGCGAGGACGGCACGCCCGAGCCCGACCTGCAGGAGCATGTGCGGCTTGCGTTCCGCAATCTGCAAGCCATCCTGGCGGCGGCCGGCAGCAGCTTCGACGACGTGGTCGACGTGACGGTGTTCATGGTCGACCCGGCATCCCGGTTCGAGACGATCTGGCAGGTGGTGCCGGAATTCTGGGGCGTGGCGCCGTACCCGGCCCTGACCGCGGTGGGCGTGACCTGGCTCAATGGTTTCGACTTCGAGATCAAGGTGATCGCGAAACTGCCGCAGACGGCCCAGGACTGATCCGGGCCGTCGCGCTCACACCACGCCGACCCGGATCACACCAGCGATGGTCTGCGCCGCCTGTTGCAAGGCGGGCACCATGTCCGCTTCCAGCCGGTTCCCTGCCACTTCCGGGGCGGCCACCGAAATCCCCACCGACAACAGGCGCGAGCCGGCCTGCGGCACGGGCACGGCCACCGACACCTGGTTGCTGTCCGGGTAGTCGAACCGGGTCCACTCCCCCGGCCCCAGGCGCAAGCCGCCGGCCAGCGCGCTCGCCGGCGGCAGCACGCTGCCCACGCGCAGGTTCATCACCACCAGGCGGCGGCGCTCGGCCGGCGCCATGGCGCGGCCGATGATGATCACGCCTTCGGGGTTGGCCTCGCCCAGGTTGGACGTGCCTGAATAGGCGTCGGCCAGGTTCTGCAGGATCTCCTGCACGGCGTCCGTCACTCCCAGGCTCTCCATGGCCGCGAACCCCAGCTCGAAAACCAGCGGCGTAAGCCGCCAGCGGCTGTCTTCGCGCGCCGCGTAGCCCTCTTCTTCCAGCGTCTGCAGAAACCGCAGCACGGTCGCGTGCGGCAGGTCGACCGCGCGCGCAAGTTCGGCCAGCGTGGGTCGGCCGTTGCCGCGGAAGGCCCGCATGATGGATAGACACCGCTGAATCGATCTATTATTCTTCAATCGTTCACCTAATAAACGTATTGATCACTAGGTGAACAATACACATAAACGATGCTCCCGGCAAGTCCGGCGAGCCCGGGAAGGAGACATAGCTATGAAACGCATCGCACTCGCCTTGGCGGCGGGTCTCGTGTTCTGTACGGGATCCGCCGCAGCGCAGGCAAGCTGGCCCGCGCAGCCGGTCAAATGGATCGTGCCCTACCCGCCGGGCGGATCGACCGACATGCTGGCCCGCTTGGTCAGCCACAAGCTCGGCGAACGGTTGGGCCAGCCAGTCATCGTCGAGAACAAGGCGGGGGCCGGCGGCAACATAGGCACCGATTTCGCGGTCAAGCAGCCGGCCGACGGCTACACCATCGTGATGGGCAATATCGGCCCCATTTCCATCAACCCCGCCCTCTACCCGGACCTGCCCTACAAGCCGCAGCGGGACCTGGCGCCCGTCACGATGCTGATGAGCGTGCCCAACCTGCTGGTGGTCAATCCCGCGTTGCCGGTGCGTTCGGTGCAGGAACTGATCGCCTACGCGAAGAAATCGAAAGCGCCGCTGGACTACGCCACCCCCGGCGCGGGCACCTCGCTGCACCTGGCGGGCGAATTGTTCGCCGCGTCGGCGGGCGTGCGCCTGACCCACGTGCCCTACCGCGGCAGCGCGCCGGGCCTGAACGACACCGTGGCGGGCCACGTGCCGATGATGTTCGACAACATGCCCTCGGCGCTGCAACTGGTGAAGGCCGGCAAGCTGCGCGCGCTGGCGATCACCAGCACGGCGCGCTCGCCGCAGCTGCCCGACGTGCCGACGATGGCCGAGGCAGGCCTGCCGGGCTACGAGATCGCCGGATGGTTCGGCGTGCTGGCGCCTGCCGCCACGCCCAAGCCCATCATCGAACGCCTGAACAAGGAACTGCTGGCCGTGCTGGCCATGCCCGACGTTCGCGAACAGATAGGCGCCATGGGCGGCATCATTTCGGCCGAAGGGCCGGCGGACTTCTGCCGCTACATCGCGGCGGAAACCGACAAGTGGGGCGCGCTGGTGAGCAAGGCGCAGATCAAGCTTCAATAGGCAAGGAGACAAGCATGACCACGTATCGCCATCTGGAAACCCAACCGATAGCCGGCGCGCTGGGCGCCGAGATCCGCGGCATCGACCTGTCGCGGCCGCTATCGGACGATCAGTTCGACGAAGTGCGCAACGCACTGCACGAGCACCTGGTGGTGTTCTTCCGCGACCAGCAGTTGACGCCGCAGCAGCACATCGATTTCAGCTCGCGCTTCGGCGAGCTGCTGGAAGTGCCCTTCGTGCGGGCGCTGGAAGGACACCCGACCATCCTGCCCGTGATGAAAGGCCGCGCGGAAACCACCCGGCGCCTGTTCGGCGGCCTGTGGCACACGGACATGAGCTATGCCGAAGAGCCGCCGCTGGGCTCGGCGCTATACGGCCGCGTCATTCCGCCCTACGGCGGCGACACCATGTGGGCGAACATGTACCGCGCCTACGACGCGCTGTCGGACCGGCTGAAGCAGATACTGGACGGGCTGGGCGCTGTGCACAGCGCGGTGCGCTCCTATGGCGCGGGTGGCGCGGTGGTGAACAACGGCGACCCGGCCCACAAGATGGACGTGCGCACCGACGACCGCGCCGCCAGCGAAGTGGTCCACCCCGTGGTGCGCGTGCACCCGACCACCGGCAAAAAGGCGCTGTATGTGAACAGCACCTATACATTGCGCTTTGACGGCATGACCCAGGAAGAAAGCGAACCCCTGCTGCAGTTCCTGTACCGCCACGCGGCGCGGCCGGAGTTCACCTGCCGCTTCCGCTGGGCGCCGGGCTCGCTGGCGCTTTGGGACAACCGCTGCACCCAGCACCTGGCCATGAACGACTATGACGGCTTCGACCGCGAGATGCACCGCACCACGATCTCGGGCGACCGGCCGATCGCGGTCGCGCGCTGAACGGTCGGGCCGGTCAGGCGGGATGACTCAACGCGGCGGCTTCAGCGGCAAGAGCCGCCGGTAGCCCGCCGGCAGCGGCTGTGCGGCGTGCTCCGTGACGGTGCGCGCCAGCCGCTGCGCCAACTCCGGCGGAAACGGCTTGGCGCGCCGCGTTTCCAGATCCACATGCAGCGACAGCTGCTCCATGGTGGCCGCGACGTAACCGTCGCGGGTCTGCATCAGCTCCATCAGGCACAGCAGGCGCTTGTCGTCCGCTTCCAGCAGCCGGATGCGCAACGCGAGCGGATCGCCCGCCAGCACTTCACGCAGATAAGCCACGTGCACGTTCATCGTGTAGATGCCGCAGCGCGTGGCCTCGGTGTAGTCCAGCCCCACCCCGACCTCGCGCAGCAACTGGAAGCCGACGCGGTCGAAGATGCCCACGTAATGGGCGGCATTCATGTGGCCGTACTCGTCGATCCAGGCGGGATCCACGCTCAGGGTCGTGGACGGAAGGGCTGATGTCATGGTTTCCTCGGCGGCGGGGTTGTAATCAGCCCATGACCTTAGCCGACGTCCGCTGGCGGATCAACGTCTGCGTCGTCGCGGCGGGAGGTCCGCCGAAGGTGGTCCGTCCTGCGTGCCGCGCGTCAGCCGGCCATCGCCCGTCGAACTACTTCTTTGCGCCAGCCGGCGCCGGCCAGACGGCCGATGCATCGCTGCGCCGCCGGAACAATCGTCCATACGTGCACGGCCACCTTGCCGATAGGCGAACGGCGTCGTATCCCGCACCCTGGCGGACAGGCGTAAATAGACAAGTTCGCGTCTTGATTCTCAAGGCGACGCTGACAACGCGCGGGGGCGCGCGCTCGAGGTCGGGGAACCAAGATGAATATCCTGTTGGCGTTCGCGCCGTTCATCGTGTTTGTCATCATTGAAAGAACCGTCGGTGTGCTGGAAGGGCTTGCTGCCGGCACCTTCGTATCCGCCGGGCTGGTGCTTCGCGACTGGCTCAGCCCCGAAAGGCGCATCAAGATCCTGGAAACCGGCACGCTGCTGCTGTTCACAGGACTGACCCTGTATGCCCCGATGGCGGACGGGGATTCCTGGACGATCGCCCAGGCGCGCCTGCGGGTCGACGCCGGGATACTGGTCCTGGTGTTGCTGACCCTGGCGCTGCGCCGGCCGTTCACACTGGAATATGCGCGGGAAAAAGAGCCGGAATACGTCTGGAAGAACCGCCGCTATGCCCGCATGAACTATGCCGTGGCCACGGCCTGGGCGCTGGCGTTTGCGAGCATGGTGGCGGCCGACGCGCTGCTGCTGTACAAGCCCCAATTGCCGCAGGCGGTCGCCATCGCAGTGACGGTGGCGGCGCTGGCCGGCGCAATGAAATTCACCGCTTGGTATCCGGACAGGGTGTCGGCGACCACGCTAAGGTAGCGCGCCCGAACCCGCGGATGTCGCGGCGCGCGATACGCGGTCGCACCGCATTGCGCTAAAGCCGCTACTGGAAGTGGTAGCGCTCGCGATAGCCCACCGGCGACATGCCGCAGTACTTGTTGAAAATATCGCGGAAGGCCTTGGTGTCGTTGTAGCCGACTTCGTACATGACTTCGGCCACGCTCTTGCGCGAGGTCTCCAGGCGCTTCTTGGCCGCTTCCACCCGCACCCGCTGCACATACTCGACGATGCTGTTGCCGGTTGCCTGGCGAAAGCGGCGCTCCAGCGTCCGGCGTCCCATGGCGTGGCGGTCCGCCAGTTCCTCGACGGTGATTTTTTCCGTGTAGCGGCCTTCGATGTAATCCTGCACCGCGCGCACGACCTCGTCGGCATGGGCCTTCTGCCCCACGAACACCGCGAATGGCAACTGGCTCTGGCGGCTCCAGTCCAGCTGGAAGTACTTGGCGCACCAGATGGCGGTGTCGCGGTCGGTGTATTTTTCGATCAGATGCAGCACCAGGTGCGCGGCTGAGAACGCGCCGCCGCTGGTGTAGATACCGTTGTCCGCCATGACGACGCGGTCGCTGACCCATTGCACGTTGGGAAACAGGCTGGCGTAGAGGTTCTGCGCCACCCAGTGGACCACCGCCTGCTGGCCGTCCAGGACGCCGCCCGCCGCCAGCAACGCGGCGCCCATGCACAGGCTGGCGACTTCGCCGCCATCGCGGTGATGGCGTGACAGCCATTCGATCAGTTCGCGGTTGGACAACACCGCGTCGGACACCGAGCCCAGCAGCGGCGGCGCGATGCAGATGTCGATGTCGTGGGCATCGGCCAGGACCATGTCGGCCTGCACCGTGATGCGGCCTTGGTCCAGGCGGACTTCGCGGTTCACGGCCAGGGTGCGCACCGTGAACCGGGGTTCGCGCCCGTGCGCAGCCAGGTATTCGTTGGCGACCAGGAAGCCATGCCTGGCGGTTTCCAGCGAGGCGATGTTCGCCCCCAGGGGCAGTAGGAAGGCGACGTTTTTCATCCTGCAAAGCATACGCCTGCCAGCTGTCGCAATCCACCCTCAAGATTGTCGCAATCGCCTATCTGAGATCGCCGCCGATCCCGATACAGTGACACTTACCGGAATGAGATCCGGGCAGCGCCAGGGGCGGCTTGCGGGGCGTCCTGGCGCGGAACAGAACAACGTGGATCAAGGAGTTACTGATGGAAAAGTATGTAGACGGCTTCCTGCTGCCCGTGCCCAAGGCCAACCTCGAAACCTACCGGAAGATGGCGCAGCAGGCGCAGACAGTGTGGCTGGAGCACGGCGCCCTCGACTACCGGGAATGCGTGGCCGAAGAGATCGACAAGGAAGGTTTCGCCGCATTCAGCGCCGCTGCCGGCGCGCGCGAGGACGAGACGGTGGTGTTCGCCTGGATCACCTACGCCAACAAGGCGGAGCGCGACCGGATCAACGCCAAGGTCATGTCGGACCCGCGCCTGGCCGAGCACTGCTGCGAAGGCGTGTTCGATTTCAAGCGCATGTGCTGGGGCGGCTTCGCCACACTGGTAGGCAACTGAGGCGGCAGGATCTTTCCCGCCCGTTCAAACGCAACAATCTGGAGATACCTCATGGCTAACCCTGCAAGCAAACCCATACCCGAAGGCATGCATACGCTCACCCCGCACATCGTGTGCGAAGGCGCGGCGCAGGCCATCGACTTCTACAAGAAAGCCTTCAACGCCGAGGAGCTGGCCCGGCTGCCCGGCCCCAACGGCAAGATCATGCATGCCGCCATACGCATCGGCGATTCCGTCATGATGCTGATGGACGACTTCCCCGAATGGGGCAGCCTGGGCCCGAAGGCGCTCAAAGGCACGCCCGTCACCCTGCACCTGTACGTGGCCGACGTGGACGCGGCGATGAAACAGGCGGTGGCGGCCGGCGCCCAGGTGACCATGCCCGTGGCGGACATGTTCTGGGGCGACCGCTACGGCCAGGTGGTGGACCCTTGCGGACACCGCTGGTCCATCGCCACGCACAAGTTCGACCTGACGCCGCAAGAAGTCCAGGAGAACATGGCGAAGATGGGGCCGATGGAAGGCTGCGGCGACGCGACCAAGAAACAGAGTTAAGCGGCCGGCTGCGGATACGGCCCCAGGAAATCCAGCTTGCCGATCTTCACGCCCGCGTGGCGCAGGATGGCGTAGGCCGTCGTGACATGGAAGTAGAAGTTCGGCAGCGCGAACGTCAGCAGGTAGTCGTCGCCGCGGAACTCCTGCTTGAAGTCGCCGAACGCCAGCGAAACCTTGCGGCCTTCGGCGCCATCCAGCCGGTCCGCCGGCACGTCCTGCAGATACGCGAGCGTGGCGGCGATGCGCTGCTGCAATTGCTCGAACGTGGTTTCCTCATCCGGAAACTTGGGCGCTTCCACCCGCGACAGGCGCTGCACCGCGAATTTGGACGCGTCGCTGGCGCGCTGGATCTGGCCGCTCAACGGATACATGTCCGGCGCCAGCCGGGCATTGATCAGTTCGGCCGGATCCATGCCGGCGGCGGCCGCGTGGTCGGCGGCCTTTTGCAGTAGCGCGGCCAGCACCTTCAGGCCGCGGACGAAGGCAGGCACGCTGGCCTGATACATGGATAGTGACATGTCGGAGCTCCCTACAGGGACGAGGCGGTTGGCGCGGAATACGCCGGGAACACGCTGATCTTACTGCCGAGGCGGTGACGGGGCCGCCGTCCGCTGCGCGGGCTGCCCCAGGCCTATTCCGCCTGCCCGCGCGCCACGCGACGGTGCGTCTGGAAGAAGCGCCAGATCAGCGCCGAGGCATCCGGCCCGCTGCGCGCGTGATAGCGCACCGAGGGGTCGCCGCCGCTCCAGGCGTGCTCCACGAGCGTGATTTCGCATAGCCGCAGCAGCGTGCGGCTGCCGCGCAGCATGTCGACGCGGCGGTAGGACTTATCCGTGCCCAACCCCAGCACGCGCTCGACCGGTACGCTTTCGGGCGGCAGATCGTTCACGGCGCGAAACTGTTCGAACAACTGCCGCGCGTTGCGCGGCGCCACCGTAGGATCCAGCTGCCCCTGCAGAATCATGGCGGGCATGCCCAGGCGGAACACCGCCGGGTCCGCGACCTTTTCCAGCAAGGGCAATAACGGCTTGAGCGCGCCGCGCCGCATGGTGCCTATGCCCCCGGTGGCGCTGTGGGCGTCCCCCGCGACCGGCCCGGAATGCATGGCCACGGCGGCAATCAGGCGCGGATGCCGCAATGCCACCAGCGCGGCCATGCCGGCCCCGGCCGAAAGCCCCGCGATGTAGACGCGTTCGGGGTCCAGCGCATGCCTGGCGCACTCCGCGCGGATCAGGGCGGCAATCAGGTCGGCTTCCGCCCCGCCGTGCGCGTCGTCGGGCTGGAACCAGCGCCAGCAACGCTGCACCTGACGGGTCATGGATTGCTGCGGATACAGCACCATGAAGCCGCCCGCGTCGGCCCATTGATTCATGCGCGAACCGCGGGCGAACGACAGCGCCGTCTGCCTGCAGCCGTGCAGCATCACCACCAGCGGCATGCCGGCGCGCGGCGCCGCGGCGGGCGTGTAGCGCGCAAAGGTGAGACGGCGGCCCTGGGCGTCGGAGAATTGCCGGGAGGCTTCCCAGCGGCCCGTCCCCAGCGAAGGCGCGGCGGCGCTGCGGGAAGCGGAGGCCGCAGCGGGCTTGGCGGCCCGGCGCTTGGGCGCGCTGCGCTTCTTGGCGGCCTTGGGCGTGGCCATGCGCATGGCGGCGCGCTGCAGCTTGCCGATCTTTTTCGCGGCCTTGAAAAACAAGTTGGTGAAACTGCGCGCCATTGCTGGGCCTCGGCCAGTAAACCTGCGTTTGCTTGCGCGCTGAATGTATCACAGAGTAACTTCCAGGCAGCGCTTTCGGGACGCCGACGCGCAGGTCGATTTGCAGTAGATCAAACGGATACCGCCTCGACCGCGGCCAACCGGCACGCCGCCTTGAGCCGCCGCCCCAAAGCGCCTAAGGTGTAGGCTAAACCAACCTAGACGCATTCATGTTTCCCAACGACAGACCCCAGACCCTGGGCGAGGAAATCGCCAACGCCATCAGCCACGGCGTCGGCGCCGCCGGCGCCGTGGCCTCTGCCCCCATCCTGATCCTGGCCGCCGTGCGCCAGGGCGATGCCGCCTTCATCGCGGGCGCCGCGGTCTTCGCCGCGACGATGTGCCTGCTGTACCTGGCGTCCACCATCTATCACGCGCTGCCCAGAAGCCGCGCCAAGCAGCTTTTCAACGTGCTGGACCATTCCGCCATCTATCTGCTGATCGCGGGCACCTACACGCCCTTCGCCCTGGGCGCCCTGCGCGGCCCCTGGGGCTGGACCCTGTTCGGCCTGGTCTGGGGCATGGCCCTGCTGGGAGTCGGGCTGAAAGCCAGCAAGCGGCTCAACCGCCCGGCCATCTCCACGGGCCTGTATCTGGCGATGGGCTGGCTGGTGATCATCGCAGTCAATCCGCTGATCGAGCGCGTCCCCACGGGCGGCCTGTGGTGGCTGGTGGCGGGGGGACTGGCCTACACCGGCGGCGTGGCCTTCTTCGTGCTCGACAACCGTTGGCGCTACAGCCATTTCATCTGGCATCTGTTCGTGCTCGCCGGCACCGTGTGCCACTTCTTCGCCGTGCTCTGGTACGCGGCCTGAGGGCCGCCGCGCGGCGGCTCAGCCGCGGCCCGATTCCCCCGGCTGCGGCATGGCGAGCAGGCCGCGCTTCATCAATGACTTCATCCCCGGCACGAGCAGCCCGCCGCCGAACAGCAGGTCGCGCCACAACCCCGGCCCTGAAGCCTGGAAGCACGGTGTCAGCGCCCGGCTGAGGCTCTGGTACAAGCGCGAAGGCAATAAGCGGCTGCGGGCGTAGCGCGCGGGTCCCGCGGCGGCGCCATGCTGTCCCAGGGCCCGCGCCAGCGCCATCGCATCCAGCACCGCCAGCGTCGTTCCCAATCCCAGCTGAGGACTCATCGCGTGGCCCGCATCGCCCACGGCGCAGTACGGGCCCGCCGCCAATCCGCGCGGCCAGGTGTGCCGGTAGGTGGCCACCGCCAGGTCGTCGTGCCGCGAAATCTGATCGACCACGGGCGCGGCCTCCGGCCACAGGGACAGCATGCGGTCCTTCCAGGCGCCGATGGGCGCGGCGCGCCAGGCCGGCAAGGCGTCGTGCCGGATGCTCCAGAACAGCGACAGCCGCACGCCCTGCGGGCCGATCTCGGTGGGCAGCAAGCCCATCATTTCGCGGGTGCCGCGAAAGCGCTGCAACAGCTGCGTCGCGCCGTGCCATCCGGGCGTCCAGAACTGGCCCCACAACGCGCCCCAGGCGTAGGCGCGCGAACTTGCCGCCAATCCGACCTGCTCGCGCAGCGCGGACGCGGCGCCGTCGGCCACCACGAACACATCGAAACTGGACTCGGCCCGGGCTGCGCCCGCGCCATGCGTCACGTGCGCCCTGCCCTCGCGGGTCGCAAGCGTCTCGACCGGACAGCCGAACGAGAACTCGGCGCCCGCGCGCCGCGCGGCCTCGAACAGCACCCCGCCCAGCGCCGCCCGCGTCACGGCCCGCGCGCCGTCGCCCACGTAATCGATGTCCACGACCCGCCAGCCGCGATGCGACAGGCCCAGCAGGCGATCGATCGGCGCGCCTACGTTCAGCGCCGCGACGTCGACGCCCAGCGATTTGAGCGCGCGCACGCCGGGCGGCTGCAGCAGCAGCCCCGCGCCCAGGGTGGTGAACCCCTGGTGCTTTTCAAAGACGCGCACCTGATGGCCAGCTTGCGCCAGCGCCAGCGCGGCGGCCAGTCCGGCGCTGCCCGCGCCGGCGATGCCGATGGATAGCGGCGTATGTGTAATGGTCATGGAATGGCGTGGCCCGGCGGCCCGAAGGGGCCGCCACGGGAGCCGGCATAGTACCAACTGCCCTCAGCCCTCGCGCAGATACTCCGTGGGCGGACGGCCCAGCACCCGCCGGAACATCGTCGAAAACGACGCCGGGCTCTGGTAGCCGAAATCCAGCGCAATGGCGGTCACCGACTCGCCCGAGGCCAGGCGGGCCAGGGCCAGCACCACGCAGGCGCGCTGCCGCCATTCCGAAAACGCCATGCCCGTCTGCTGTCGGAAATGGCGGCTGAAGGTGCGCGGACTCATGTGCAGGCGCTCGGCCCAGGCCTGCGGCGCCGCGCGCGCGTCAGGCGCGGCGATGAAGGCCTTGCACAAGGGCGCCAGGCGCCTGTCGCGCGGCAGCGGGATATGCAGCGGCAGCACCGGCGCGCGCTCGACCTCGTGCAGCAGCAGCGCTGCAAGCGCGCCGTCACGCCCCGCCAGATCGTAGGCGGGTGGCATGTCGACCGCGTCCAGCAGCAGCTGCCGCAGCAGCGGCGACACCTCGATCACTTCGCAGGCCTCGCGGTCCGCGCGCGCCGCTCCCGGCTCGATGTAGGCGCTGCGCGTGCTGACGTCCAGCATGCGGACCTGGTGCGTCACGCCCGCCGGGATCCATACCGCGCGCTGCGGCGGCACCACCCAGTTGCCGTCGCGCGTGACCACGTGCATGACGCCGGTGGCGCCATACAGCAGTTGCGCGCGGCGGTGCGCGTGGGCCGGCAGCAGCCGGCCAGGCGGATAGTCGTTGCCGATGGCGACGACGGCGCGGTTCAGATGGTCGTAGCGGTCGATGTGGGTATTGCGCATAGCCTGGGGCGCATAGCCTGGGAATCATGGCCCGTTCAAGCGCCTTCACGGCGGGTCGATTGGCCGAAACTCGAACATTATTGTCTCATCCTCGAAAGCGGGCCAAGGCCGGCCGCCGTATCGTGGCGTTTTCCCCTGGAAGGACGCAGCAATGCTTTATCTGGTTCTGGCCCTGTTCGGCTGCTTGAGCGGCGTGACGACCGTGCTGTTCGGCTTTGGCGGCGGCTTTGTCGTGGTGCCTGTGCTGTATGCGGTGTTGACGGCCGCGCACGGCGCGCACGACGCCATCGGCCTGGCGGCCATGCACATCGCGGTGGCCACTTCCACCTGCGTCATGATCGTGAATTCGGTGGCGGCCACGCGCAAGCACCAGCGCGCCGGCAACATCCTGCGGGCCTATGTCTGGCCCCTGGCCGGCTTCATCGCCGCAGGCGCGGCGCTAGGCGCGCTCGCCGCCACGCGCGCCAGCGGCGACTTCGTGCGCTACGCCTTCATCGCCTACCTGGGCGTGACCATCCTGGATTGCCTGCTGCGCCATGGTTTCATGGCGCAGCAGGACGCGTCTCCCCAGCCCCTGGACCGTGGCGTCCTGGTCGGCGGCGGCGTGATCATCGGTGCGGTGGCGGCCTTCCTGGGCGTGGGCGGCAGCGTCATGACGGTGCCGTTGCTGCGCCGTCGCGGCCTGCCCATGGCCAAGGCGGCGGCAATGGCCAACCCGCTGACGCTGCCGGTGGCGGTGGTGGGAACGCTGGCCTACATGGCTGCGGCCGGCGGCCTGGCCGAACCGCTGGCGCCCTGGATCGTGGGCTATGTGGACCTGCTGGCCTTCGCCGCGCTGGCGCTGGGCTCGCTGGTCGGCATCCGGTTGGCCGCGCCGCTGATCCCGCGCATCCCCGACCGCCTGCACGCCCGCGTCTACGTGCTGCTGCTGGCGCTGGTAATGCTGAGCATGCTGATCGTGTAGACCCGTCCCGCATAAATTTAAGGAAACATCGCGGCCAGCAGCGACTACGAAACCGCGCAAAACGTTTCCGCCGCGCCCCGGGGGACTCCCTCCCGGGGCGCGCGCCGATCCCGTGGCCTGCCGAAACAGGAAAACACATCGCGAAACTTGCCCCCGCACCGCCCCGGTCGTCATCATGGCCCGACATTCAACCGGAACAAGGAGGTTTCATGCAGCGTTCCACTTATGCATTCCTGTCCGCCGCCGTGCTGGCGACGGCGCTGTCCGGTGCTCCCGCCCTTGCGCAGCAAGCCAGCCAGGCGCAAGGCCAGGCCCAGGCTCAACCGCGCATGGCGCCCCCACCCGCGATCCAGCCGACCGACCAGCAATTGCAGCGTTTCGCTTCGGCTTCGCAGAAGATTTCCGGCGTCGTCGACGAATACCGTCCCAAGGTCGACGCCGCCAAGACAGATGCCGCCAAGCAGAAGGTCGTCGAGGAAGCCGACGCCAAGATGGTGAAGCTGGTGCAGGCCGACGGCCTGAGCGTCGAGGAATTCAACGGCATCGGCCAGGCCATCCAGCAGGACCCCCAGCTCAAGCAACGTTTGATGAGCATGGGCAAGGGCGCGCCCGCCGCGAAGTAGGGTAAGGCTCTCCGAGAGCTAGTGTTGGCGCCATCCGTCCTCAGGAACGGATGGCGTTTTTTTTCTTTGCGGCGGCCGGAGCCGTTCTGCTTTGCTTCACCCTGCCGGAAGCCGCCTTCAGCAAGCGCTGGAAAGTCGGGCATTGCGCATGGTTGGCGGCAGGACATACCGCCGCATGGCGCAGGCCCTGACTCATCGCCCGCAGGCGCTTGATGGTCGCATCTATGCTGTCGGCCTTGTCCAGCAACAACTGCCTGTCCACCCGCAACGCGCCGTCGGGCGCAAGCATGGCCTGGATCTCGTCCAGCGACAGGCCGCCGGCCTGCCCCAGCGCAATCAGCGCCAGTTGATCCAGCACGCCGGGCGCAAAGCGCCGGCGCTCGCCGGCGGCGCTGACCGCCACGATCAAGCCCCTGTTTTCATAGAAGCGCAGCGTGGAGGCCGGCAGGCCCGTGCGCCGGGCGACTTCCGAGATATCCATGGCATCCTCCTTGACTTGAAGTTGACTTCAACTTCTATCATGCCTGCAAACGATGCGGTCATCAACGGAAGGAACAGGACATGGAATCGATGGAATTGGCGGCGAAAGTGGTTTTGATCGGGATCGGCGCGACGGTCGTGATGGACCTGTGGGGCATGCTCCAGAAAGCGCTGGGCATGCCCACGCTGGGCTACGCGCTGGTCGGCCGGTGGGCCGGCCACCTGTGCCGGGGCAAGCTCGCCCACGCCAATATCGGCCGGGCCGAGCCCATCGCGGGCGAATCGGCGCTGGGGTGGACGATCCACTACGCCGTGGGCGTAGCCTTCGCCGCGCTGCTCGTCGGCGTCCAGGGCGCGGCATGGTTGCGTGATCCCACATGGCTGCCCGCGCTGGCCGTGGGCGTGGCAACCGTCGTCATGCCGTTTTTCGTCATGCAGCCCGCCATGGGCGCGGGGATTGCAGCGTCCCGCACGCCCACGCCCTGGAGGAACCGCCTGCGCAGCCTGGCGACGCATGCGGTGTTCGGCTGCGGCCTCTATCTGTCGGCGGCGGCGCTCAGGCTGCTGTGGAACTGAGCGCGAATCGCCCAGGCTCCTGGCGGCGCAACTATGATGACGCCAGTTCGGGATACCCGAGCGAAAGGAACCAGGAGGCGTTGTGACCTTGACGGCAAACGAGACAAACCAGCTGACGATCCGCCGCGCACGCGTGGAAGATGCCCCCGCAGTATTGCGGGTCTTCGACGAAGTGATCGCCTGGTTCGTGGACATGGGCAATGAGGGGCAATGGGGCAGCGAGCCCTGGTCGGCCTTGCCCAAGCGCATCGCCAACGTGACCGAAGCCTGCGCGCTGCCCGGGGCGTGGGTCGCCGAGGAACCGGGCGGGGGCATCCATGGCGCGCTGGTGCTGGGCGCATCCATGCCCTATGTGCCTGCGGCGACCGCACCAGAAATCTACGTAAGGTTGCTGGTGGCCTCGCGCGACGACCGGGCGCGCGGCCTGGGCCGGCGCCTGTTGGCATTTGCCGATGAGCAGGCGCGCGCCGCCGGCGTGGAACGCATGCTGGTGGACTGCTACGGCGGCGGCAGCGGCGCTCTGGTGCGCTTCTACGAATCCTGCGGCTACGAACGGATTTCGACCTTCGACGTGAATGGCTGGCCCGGCCAATTGCTAGGCCGCACGCTGGCCCGGCCCGACGCCGGCAAATAGCGGGTCCGGCAAGCCTGAGCCACCCGCCCTGCGCAACCGGTTATCCTGTTCCGGATTCCGTCACCGACACGTAGAAGGAGCGCAGTATCTTGACCCCGGATCTCACTCTCTATGACCTGGCGGGCGCCGACGCCTCGCTGCGCTTCAGCCCGCACTGCTGGAAGACCCACATGGCCCTGGCCCACAAGGGCCTGACCGCGGCGACCGTGCCCTGGCGCTTCACCGAAAAGGAAGCCATAGACTTTTCCGGCCAGAAGCTGGTGCCGGTGCTGGTGCACGGCGACCATGTCGTCAGCGATTCCTGGCAGATCGCGTGCTACCTGGAAGACACCTTCCCCGAGCGGCCCTCGTTGTTCGGCGGCGCCAGCGGCCGTGCGCTGAGCCTTTTCGTGAATTCATGGTCGGACACAACCCTGGTGCCGACGCTGGCGCGGCTGCTGCTGCCCAGCATCCACGGCCTGATCCATGAAAAGGACCGGGACTATTTCCGCGCCACGCGGGAGAAGCGCTTCGGCCGGCTGGAAGACCTGCCGGCGGGCTATGAAGACCAGATCGCCGCGCTGCGCGCGGCGCTGCTGCCCTTGCGGCAGATGCTGGGCAAGCAGCCCTATCTGGCGGGCGCGCAGCCGGCCTATGCCGACTACGCGGTGTTTGGCATGTTCATGTGGGCGCGCTGCACCAGCACGCTGGAACTGCTGGCCCAGGACGATCCGGTCCACGCCTGGCGCGAGCGCCTGCTCGATGCCCATGACGGCCTGGCCCGCCGCGCGCCGGCGGCCCAAGCCTGAGCCACCGTCCCCCTGTCCGTCTGCGCTAGGTCTTCAGCCGGTAGCCGGTCTTGAAGATCCAGCGCACGCCGATCAGGCAGGCCAGCAGGAACACCAGCGTCATGCCCACGCTGACGCCGACGCTGACGTCCGCCACGCCATAGAAGGCCCAGCGAAAGCCGCTGACCAGATACACCACCGGATTGAACAGCGTGGCGGTCTGCCAGAACGGCGGCAGCATCTTGATGGAATAGAAGGTGCCGCCCAGGAAGGTCAGCGGCGTGATGATCATCAGCGGGATGATCTGCAGTTTCTCGAAGCCGTCGGCCCAGATGCCGATGATGAAGCCGAACAGGCTGAAGGTCACGGCCGTCAGCACCAGGAAACCCAGCATCCAGAACGGATGCGCGACCTCGAACGACACGAACAGGCGCGCCGTGGCCAGCATGATGAGCCCCAGGATGATGGACTTGCTGGCGGCAGCGCCCACATAGCCCATGACGATCTCCACGTAGGAGATGGGCGCCGAGTGGATTTCGTAGATGGTGCCCGAGAAGCGCGGCATGTAGATGCCGAAGGACGCGTTGGCGATGCTTTGCGTCAGCAGCGACAGCATGATCATGCCGGGCACGATGAAGGCGCCGTAGCTCACGCCGTCGATCTCGACCATGTGCGAACCGATGGCGGAACCGAACACCACGAAATACAGCGAGGTGGAGATCACGGGCGACAGCACGCTCTGCATCAGCGTGCGCCACGCGCGGGCCATTTCAAACAGGTAGATAGCGCGGATGGCGTAGAAGTTCATGATTGACCGTGCACCAGGCTGACAAAGATATCCTCGAGCGAGCTTTCCGACGAATTCAGGTCGGTGAATTCGATCTCCAGGCGCGAGAGCTCATGCAGCAGCCGGGAGATTTCCCCGCCGCCCTGGTTGTCGTAGGTGTAGACCAGCTTGTGGCCGTTGTCGGACAGGTCCAGCTGGAAGGCGTCCAGCGCCGTGGGGATGCCCGGCAGCGGCGCCTTCAGCGTCAGCGCCAGCTGGCGCTTGCCCAGCTTGGCCATCAGCGCGTGCTTCTCTTCGACCAGGATGATCTCGCCCTTGCGGATCACGCCGATGCGGTCGGCCATTTCCTGGGCTTCCTCGATGTAGTGCGTGGTGAGGATGATGGTGACGCCGCTTTCGCGCAGGCGCCGCACCATTTCCCACATGCCGCGCCGCAACTCGACGTCCACGCCGGCGGTGGGCTCGTCCAGGAACAGGATCGCGGGTTCGTGCGACAGCGCCTTGGCGATCATGACGCGGCGCTTCATGCCGCCCGACAGCGCCATGATGCGGCTGTCCTTCTTGTCCCACAGGGACAGGTCGCGCAGCACCTTTTCGATGTAGGCGTGGTCGGTCGGCTTGCCGAACAGGCCGCGGCTGAAGTTGACGGTGTTCCAGACGCTTTCGAACGCGTCGGTGGAAATTTCCTGGGGCACCAGGCCGATCTTGGCGCGGGCCGCGCGGAACTCCGTGAGTATGTCGTGGCCGTCTGCCAGCACGCGGCCGGCGGTGGGATTGACGATGCCGCAGATGATGCTGATCAGCGTGGTCTTGCCCGCGCCGTTGGGCCCGAGCAGGGCGAAGATCTCGCCGCGCCGGATATCCAGGTTCACGCTCTTGAGCGCCTGGAATCCGGATGCGTACCGTTTGGATAGATCCTGAACTGAAATGACCGGCTGCACACGCGCCCCCGACTGGATGGATAGCCAGGGATTTTAACCGTCACGCGTGACAGGCTTGTTCGCCGTGACGGAACAGTGTGTTTGGCAGGCTGATCAATCCCTGCTCAGCGTGCCCAGCGCAGGACCAGCGGATCAAGGCGGCTCGCGGTCTCCAGCAGGCCCTGCCGGACCTCCGCGCGCATGGCCGGCCAAGGGTGGCGCGGCGCATCACACGCGATCACGCCGCCGGCCTTCATCAAGGCCTTGGCCGTGAGGATGCCGCCCTGCCGGTTCTCGTAATTGATCAGGGGCAACCAGCGCTCGTACAGGCGGTAGGCCTCGTCGCGCCTGCCTGCGCGATGGGCCTCGATGATGGGCCGCAGGCCATCGGCGAAGCCGCCGCCGGTCATGGAGCCGGTGGCGCCGGCATCCAGGTCGGGCAGCAGGGTGATGGCTTCCTCGCCGTCCCAGGGCCCTTCCACGGCCTCGCCGCCCAGCGCGATCAGGTCGCGCAGCTTGCTGGCCGCGCCCGCGGTTTCGATCTTGAAGTAGGCGACGTGCTCGATCTCGCGCGCCATCCGCGCCAGCGCCGCCGCCGACAACGGCGTGCCTGCGACCGGCGCATCCTGGATCATGATGGGGATATCCACCGCGTCCGACACGCGCTGGAAGAATCCCGCCACCTGTTCCTCGGACACCCGGATCGTCGCGCCGTGGTAAGGCGGCATGATCATCAGCATGGCGGCGCCCTGCTCCTGCGCGCGCCGGCTGCGCGCGGCGCAGACCTGGGTGCTGAAGTGCGTGGTGGTCACGATCACCGGCACGCGGCCGGCGACGTGCTCCAGGATGGTCCGCGTCAGGATTTCGCGCTCGTCGTCCGACAGCACGAACTGCTCGGAGAAATTGGCCAGGATGCAAAGGCCGTCCACGCCCGAGTCGATCATGAAATCCACCGCGCGCTTCTGGCTGGGCAGATCCAGCTCGCCGGATTCGGTGAAGGTGGTGGGCACGACCGGGAATATGCCGCGATAACGCGGGTTCTGGTAGGTAGCCATGTTCATTCGATGATGTTGAAGTCTTTGAGGTATTCCGTCTTCAACGTCAGGCCCAGGCCGGGCTTGTCGTCGTCCAGGTCGATGAAACCTTCCTTGGCCACCGGCTCGCCGTCGAAGATGTAATAGAACAGCTCGTTGCCGACTTCCACGTCGAACATGGGGAAGTACTCGCTCATGGGCGAGGCCAGCGTGCTCATGGTCAGGTGGTAATTGTGCATCTGGCCGGCATGCGGCACCACCGGCACGCTGTAGGCCTCGCACAGCGCGTTGATCTTGTGCGCCGCCGTGATACCGCCCACGCGGTTGGTGTCGTACTGCACCACCGACACCGCCTTGCGGTCCAGCAACTGTTTGAAGCCATAGAGCGAGAATTCGTGTTCGCCGCCGGAGATCGGGATCGAGGTCAGCTGGTTCAGTTCCGCGTAGCCGTCGATGTCGTCGGCGATGACGGGCTCTTCCAGCCAGCGCGGCTCGAACTTTTCCAGCTTGGGCAGGATGCGCTTGGCGTACTCCAGGTTCCAGCCCATATAGCACTCCAGCATCAGGTCGGTGTCGTAGCCGATCACCTCGCGCACCGCCTCCACCGACTTCAGGTTCTCCGACACGCCCTTCTGCAGGTGCGCCGGACCGTAGCCGAAGCGCATCTTGAAGGCGGTGAAGCCCTGGTCCAGATAGGTCTGGGCCTCTTCCTGCATGGCCTTCAGGTCGGTGCGGTAGAGCTTGGAGTAGTAGACCGGGATCTTTTCCTTGGTTCGGCCGCCCAGCAGCTTGAAGACGGGCTTGTTCACCGACTTGCCCAGGATGTCCCAGATGGCCAGGTCCACCGCCGAAATCGCGGCCATGGTCACGCCCTTGCGGCCCCAGGCGTGGGTGGAGCGGTACATGCGCTGCCACAGGTATTCGTAATCCCAGGGATCCTGCCCGATCACCAGCGGGGCCAGGTACTGGTCGATGATGGCCTTGGCCACGCGCGGCGCCAGCGCCACGTTGCCCAGGCCCACGATGCCGTCGTCCGTCTCCACCTCGACCACGGTCCAGCCGTGGAAGCGGAAGGTGCTCATGGTTTCCTGCTTGGAATACAGCAGGTCCATGGCGTTGGAGCAGAAATTGCCCTGCGGCGGCACGGTCTTGCCGGTCCACTCGTAGACGCGGGCGCGGACGGATTTGATCTTCATGAGGATATCCTGCTTGGAATAAGGGTATGGAATGAAAGCGGCGGATCAGCCCGCCCGCGTGCGCGATGCGCGGTGCGACAGGCCCATGCGGCAGGCGATGAGAAAGGCCTGCCAGGTGGCGTCCAGATTGGCGCGGCCCTGGCCGGCGATGTCGTAGGCGGTACCGTGGGCCGGCGTGGTGATGGGAATGGGCAGGCCGCCCTGCACCGTCACTCCACGCGAAAAGCCCAGCAGCTTGATCGCGATCTGGCCCTGGTCGTGGTACATGGTGACGATGGCCTGGAACTCGCCGGCCTGGGCCTTCAGGAAGATGGTGTCGGCGGGGAACGGGCCCTGCACCGGCAGCCCCTCATCGTTCAGTTGCCGCACGGCGGGCGCGATGATGTCCACCTCTTCGCGGCCGCAGGTGCCGCCGTCGCCGCCATGCGGATTGAAGGCCGCCACCGCCACGCGCGGCTCGGCAATGCCGTTGGCCTGCAACGAACGGTAGATCAGCCGGGTAGCGTCCTTGATGCCGTCGATGCTTAGCGCCGCCGCCGCGTCCTTCAACGGAATATGCGAGGACACGCGCGAAGTCCACAGGTCGCCCAGGGTATTGAACTCGCAGAAGTAGCCGGTCACGCCCAGGTACTGCGCAAAGTGGTGCAGTTCGTCGTCGTGCCCCAGGCCGCCCAGCTTCATGGCGTACTTGTTCAGGGGCGCGAAACAGATGGCGTCGACGTGGCCGTCGCGCGCGGCGTCCATGCAGGCGTTGAGCACCCGCAGCACCGACGCGCCGCCCGCGGCCTCGGCCTGGCCGACATGCACCTGGCCGGGGTCGATGGTATCCATCCCCAGCCAGGCGGGCGCGCCGGTGTCCGGCCGGCCGCGCACCGCCTCGATGCTGTCCACGGGCTGGATGGCGACCTGCACGCCTGCCACCCGCTGGCCTTCGCGCCACAGCCACTCGTCGCCCACCAGCACGATGTTCGCCTGTTGCATGGCTTCGGGTCTGGCCAGCAGGCGGGCGATCAGTTCGGCGCCGATGCCTGCGGGGTCGCCCAGGGTCAGGGCGATGACGGGTTTCTGCTGCTTGCTCATGTCTGGGTCATTCCACGGAAATGTTGTTCTTCTTGATGACGCCGGCGTAGCGCTGGTTTTCGCTCTTATGGAACTGCGCGAACTGCTCCTGGCTCATCGGGTTGATGTCGGCGCCGATCGCCTGCAGGCGGGCCTGCGTGTCGGGCAGGGCCAGGATGCCGTTGACGGCGTCATGGATGCGCTTCTGATTGGCGGCGGGCGTGGCGCTGGGCATGTAGATGCCGTACCAGGCGCTCATTTCCACGCCTGGGACGCCGGCCTCGGCCATCGTCGGCACGTCGGGCAACTGGGCGTTGCGCTTGGCGCTCAGCACGGCCAGCGCGCGCACCTTGCCGCTCTTGATGTGGGGGATCACGGAAGACGCGGTCTCGAACGCGATCTGCACTTGCCCGCCCATCAGGTCCACCAGCGCCGGGCCGCTGCCGCGGTACGGGATGTGGATCATCTGCACTCCGGTGGCGTCCTTGAACAGCTCGGCGGCGATGTGCTGGGTGCTGCCCGAGCCACTGCTGGCAAAGTTGTAGGTGCCAGGCTTGCTCTTGAGCAGAGCGATCAGTTCCTGCACCGACTTGGCCGGCACGTCGTTGTTGACCACCAGGATGTTGGGAACGGCGCCCACGAACACCACCGGCGTCAGGTCGCGGTCGTTGTCATAGCCCAGCTTCAGCAGGTGCGGCGCGATGGCATGGGCGGTAGAGACCCCCATCACCATGGTGTGGCCGTCCGTGGACTTGGCCGCCAGGTCGGCCGCCAGCGTATTGGACGCGCCCGGCTTGTTCTCGACCACCACGGTCTGCTTGAGCAAGGGCCCCAGCTTGTCGGCCACGGCGCGCGCCATGGCGTCGGTGCCGCCGCCCGGCGCGGATCCCACCAGCAGGCGCAGGGGCTTGTTGGGCCAGTCGGCGGTCTGCGCCTGGACGGGCGCCAGGGCCGACAGGCACAGGGCGCCGGCCGCCATCGCGGCCAATAGCCTAGTCTTCATGGTTGTCTCCTTGGTTGGTTTTTTTGCCCGTTGAAGAGGCAATCTTTTGTGAGTCCATCTTAGAAAGAAGCGCTGTTTCCGTAAAATGAAACTTTTGCACTAATCGTTCACCTGAGGCGATCAATCATGGAACGCGCGATCCACGTCCCTTCCCTGCTGGCCCGGCTGCGCATGCGGCAGATCGTCCTGTTGCTGGCGATCGAGGAACGCGGCACGCTGCGCGCCGCCGCCAGCCAGCTCAACATGACCCAGTCCGCGGCCAGCAAGATGCTGCACGAGCTGGAACTGGCCATCGGCCAGCCTCTATACGGACGGGTCGGCCGCGGGCTGGCGCTGACCGCGGCGGGCGAATGCGTGATGGGGTACTTCCGGGGCATGCGCGGCACGGTCTCGTCGCTGGCGCGCGAACTGGAGGAGCTGCGCCTGGGCAGCGCGGGCAAGCTGTTCATCGGCAGCATCATGGCCGCATCGCCCGGCCATCTGACCGACGCCCTGCTGCGCCTGAAACAGACCTATCCGCTGCTGGCGGTCGAAATCTCCACCGGCACCAGCGACCTGCTGATCGGCCGCATGAACGAAGGCAAGCTGGACGTGGTGATCGGCCGCATGCTGACCCTGTCGGACAGCCAGTACGTCTTTCGCCCGATCGGCGACGAGGCGCTGTCGGTGATCGCGTCGGTGGACCATCCGCTGGCCGGCCGCAAGCGCGTGAGCTTTGACGCCATGCTGGACTATCCCTGGGTGCTGCAGCCGAATGGCAGTCCGATGCGCGACGTCATCGAACAGGAGTTCCGTTCGCACAACGCCTCCACGCCCAGGGGCCTGATCGAATCGGCGTCCATCCTGACCACGACGAACCTGGCGATGAAATCGACGATGCTGGGCGTGATTCCGGAATCGGTGGCCAGCCGTTACGCGGCGCATGGCCTGCTGGCGATACTGCCCTACCAGATCCGGCAAAGCCTGACGGCCTTCGGCAGCATCGTGCCGCGCGACCGTCCGCTGAGCGCCGCCGCGCGGCATTTCGTGGGCTTGCTGCATGGCGACGCAACAGCTTGAGAGCGCGCAATACAAAGGGGGAAAACTCTCGCGGCGCAGGGGAAAACAGCATGCCGCGCAGTACAATCGCGTGTTGCGCATCGCGCGTTTTTTACACTGAGGTCCACACGTGAGCGCACTGCCCGCCTGTCCCAAATGCCAGTCCGAATACACCTATGAAGACGGCGCCCTCTACGTCTGCCCGGAATGCGCGCATGAATGGCCGGCGCAGGCCGCGGAATCTGCCGATGAAGCCGCGCGCGTCTACCGCGACTCGGCCGGCAATGTGCTGCAGGACGGCGACACCGTCACTGTCATCAAGGACCTGAAACTCAAGGGTTCCGGCGGCGTGGTCAAGATGGGCACCAAGGTCAAGGGCATCCGCCTGGTCGATAGCGACCACGACATCGATTGCAAGATCGACGGCTTCGGGGCGATGAGCCTGAAGTCGGAGTTCGTGAAGAAGGTATAGGCCGCCGCTTGCGACGGCCCCGGGCCGCGGCCACGCCGCGCCCCGGCTACAGGTCCTCGGGTTCCTCGGCCTTGGGCATCAGGTAAGCGGTCAGCGTGCTGGACAACCCCGCCATCACCCACAGCACGAAGAAAGACACGGTGTAGAAGCCGGTGCGTCCGGTAGGCACATGCCCGAAGATCGCCACATCCAGGGGGTCGATCAGGGCGAAGATCAGCGCGCTCCCCGCCGCGGCCGCCATGAAGGACGGCCACAGGATCCACATCAATGATCGCAAGCCCATCTGTGTTCTCCCCGATTACGGATTGGCGCTGGACGCCGCCTGCTCGATGACCAGGCCGCGCTTGACCACGCCCTCCTGGATCGGCTGATTGCTGAAGTTGGTGAAAGCGAAATAGATCGTGACGAAGCAGCCTATCATGGCCACGAACGGGCCGGCCATCAGGATCCAGGGCCAGGGCTCGCGGTACCAGGGCTTGGCGGTCTTGGCGGGTTGGGCGGCGGTCATGGGCTTGTCCTTTTCAGTATTCAATCGGGTACGTAGAAGCTGGCGGGCTCGTCGGTCTCGACCGGACGGCTCTCGCCGTCCTGGCCGCGCGCGCGCAGCGTGATGGCATGGGCGCCCGGCTCGGCGCCAGCCGGCGCACGGATCACCATGGGCACCAGCTTGTTGGCCGCCGCCTCGACGTCGACCGTGTCCGAGCCCTGCTGTCCCATCATCACCTTCAGGCCGGGCATGCCCTCGACCGAGAGCTGCAGGCGCATCGGCTGGTCGGAAGTATTGATGATCTGCAGGCGGTACACGTTTTCGATCATGCCGCCGGCCACTTCGCGCCCCAGCGCGCCGCGGTCGCGGATCACGTCCACCCGCAAGGGGTTGCGCATGGCCAGCGACGCCACGAAAGCGATGGCCAGCGCCAGGATCAGCGTGCCGTAGATCAGCACGCGCGGACGCAGCAGATGGGAGCGGGCGCTCTTGGCGGACAGCCCGTCCAACATGGCGCGTTCCGAGGTATAGCGGATCAGGCCGGGCTCGTACTGCATCTTGTCCATGACCTGTTCGCAGGCGTCGATACAGGCGCCGCAGCCTATGCACATGTATTGCAGGCCGTCGCGTATGTCGATGCCGGTAGGACAGACCTGCACGCACAGGCTGCAATCGACGCAGTCGCCCAGCCCGGCGGCCTTGTGGTCCACCTTGCGCGAGCGGCCGCCGCGCGGATCGCCGCGGCGCTTGTCGTAGGTGACCACGAAGGTGTCGGGGTCCACCATCACGCTCTGGAAGCGCGCGTACGGGCACATGTACTTGCACACGGATTCGCGCATGAAGCCGGCGTTGCCCCAGGTGGCGAAGCCGTAGAACAGCATCCAGAACCACTGCCAGGGGCCGAGTTGCAGCGCGAACAGCTCATGGCCCAGTTCGCGGATGGGTGCGAAATAGCCGATGAAGGTGGAGCCCGTCCACCAGGCCAGCGCGATCCACAGGAAATGCTTGGTGAGTTTCAGGCGCACCTTGCGCCAGGTCCAGGGCGATTCGTCCAGGCGGATGCGCGCGACGCGGTCGCCTTCGACCTTGCGCTCGATCCACATGAAGATCTCGGTGTACACGGTCTGCGGACAGGCGTAGCCGCAGAACAGCCGCCCCGCCACCGCCGTGAACAGGAACAGCGCCAGCGCCGAAATCACCAGCAGCACCGCCAGGTAGACCACGTCCTGCGGCCACAGCACCAGGCCGAAGAGATAGAACTTGCGCGCGCCCAGGTCGAACAGCACGGCCTGGCGGCCGTTCCATTGCAGCCATGGCAGGCCGTAGAAAATCAGCTGGGTCAGAAAGACGAACGCGATGCGCCAGCGCGCGAAGATGCCGCTGACGGACCGCGGGTAGATCTTGCTGCGCACGCCCGCCAGCGTCTGCTCCAGGGTTTCCGTCCCCGGACGCGGCGGCCTCACATGCGGCCGCCAGGGCGGCGGGTCACCGTCAGGCGTAGTGCCGACCCTTGCGGCTGACCCATCTTCCATTTCCTGCTCCCTGCTGTATGTCCAGTGATATGGGGGCCACGCCAGGCGCGGCCCCCAAAAACGCGCTGTAAAGCCTTTACTTCGTTGCCGTGCCCGGCGCGGCGCTGGCCGTCGCTTCGGGCTTGTTCGACAAGCCCCAGACCCAGGCCGTCAGGATCTTGATCTGCTCCGGCGTCAGGATGTCGCCATGCGCCGGCATGCGATTGTCGCGGCCATCCAGGATGGTCTTGACGATGGTCGCTTCAGAGCTGCCGTAGAGCCAGACGTCGTCCGTCAGGTTGGGCGCGCCCAGCGCCTGGTTGCCCTTGCCGTCGACGCCGTGACAGGCCACGCAGTAATTGGCGAACTCGCGCTTGCCGCGGAACACGCGGACCGGATCCGCCGTCAGGCCCGACAGCGAGCGCACGTACTGGGCGATATCGGCAGCCGTCTTGGCGTCGATCGCGGCCTTCCAGGGCGGCATCACGCCCACGCGGCCCTGCGTGATGGTCTGCATGATGGCTTCAGGCGAGCCGCCGTGCAGCCAGTCGCCGTCGGCCAGGTTGGGAAAGCTGGGGCCGCCCTTGGCGTCCGAGCCATGGCATTGCGCGCAGGTGTTCAGGAACAGGCGCTGGCCGATTTCGCGAGCGCCTGGATCCTGGGCGATCTGCGGAATGTCCATGGTCTCGAAGCGCGCGTAGATCGGACGCACGGCTTCAGCCATCTTGGCCTGCTGCCTGGCCACTTCCTCGGTGCTGCTGTAGCCCAGCTGGCCCTTGTACTCACCCAGGCCCGGCATGAAGAACAGATAGCCCAGCGCGAAGGCGCAGGCCAGCAGGTACATCCAGGTCCACCAGCCCGGCACCGGGTTGTTCAGCTCGGTCAGGTCGCCGTCCCAGACGTGGCCCGTGTCCTCGACCTTGCCGTTGGCCGGCTTGGTGCTGAGCCAGCGGCGCTGCGTGTACAGCAGCCACACGCACCAGACCACGCCGCCCACGGCGACGATCGAGATGAAATACCCCCAGAAGCCGCTAACGAAATCGCTCATGACCGATTCGCTCCATCTTGTTGTCCCTGCCCGAACTCATCGGGCAGTGCGAACGGCAGCATGGCCGATTCGCGGTTGGCGCTCTGGCGGCCGCGCGAGCAGGCCCACCAGACGATGCCGAAGAAAGTTGCCATCGAAATGGCGGTGACGACGGCGCTCAGATAGCCCAGCATGGTCAGCCTCCCGCGGCCGCGGGCGCGGCGGCTTGGGTGGCGGGTTGCGCCGCAGGTTGTGCGGCGGCCTTCTTGGCCTCTTCCGCCTTCTTGGCCTGCTCGGCCTGCTTCGCCTTGCGCACGCCCACGCCCAGCCCTTGCAGGTAGGCGACCAGCGCGTCTTCCTCGGTCTTGCCTTCGATGGCCTTGGGCGCCTCGGCGATCTCCTCGTCCGTGTAGGGCACGCCCAGCTTGCGCAGGGCGCGCATGCGGTCGCTCACGTTCTCGCCAGTGATGACGGTCTTTTCCAGCCAGGGATAGGCGGGCATGTTGGACTCCGGCACCACCTTGCGCGGGTCGCGCAGGTGGATGCGGTGCCAATCGTCGGAATAACGTTCGCCCACGCGCGCCAGGTCGGGACCGGTGCGCTTGGAGCCCCACAGGAAGGGATGGTCAAAGACCGATTCCGAGGCCAGCGAGTACGAACCGTAGCGCTGCACTTCGGCCGCCAGCACCCGCACCTGCTGCGAATGGCAGCCGACGCAGCCTTCGCGGATGTAGACGTCGCGGCCCATCAGGCGCAGCGGGCTGTAGGGTTCCACGCCCGCGATGGGCTGGGTCGTGCTGTGCTGGAAGAACAGCGGCACGATCTGGACCAGGCCCGCGAAGGACACCACCAGGATGCTGGCGATGATCATCCAGCCGATGTTCTTCTCGAGCGTCTGGTGCGAAAAGAAACCAGATTTATTGTTGGCCATGATGTCCTCGTCAAACAGTGGCCGGCACAGCGGTCGCGGGAACCGGCTGGCGTGCGGCATGGGGATCGTCTTGCGGAATGGCGGGGTTGACCGGCTGCGCCCCGCGCACCGTCATCCACACGTTCCAGGCCATGACGAACACACCCGACAGGAACAAGGTGCCGCCCAGCAAACGGATCAGGTAGTACGGGACGCGCGTCTTCAGCTCTTCCACGAAGCTGTAGACCAGCGTGCCGTCGCTGGCGGTGTCGCGCCACATCAGGCCCTGCTGCACGCCGGCGATCCACATGGCGGCGATGTACAGCACCACGCCGATGGTCGCGATCCAGAAATGCAGTTCGATGGCCTTGACGCTGTACATCTTCTCGCGGCCGTACAGGCGCGGGATCAGGTAGTAGAGCGAACCGAAGGAGATCATGGCGACCCAGCCCAGCGCGCCGGAGTGCACGTGGCCGATGGTCCAGTCCGTGTAGTGCGACAGCGCGTTGACCGTGCGGATCGACATCATCGAGCCTTCGAAGGTCGACATGCCGTAGAACGACAGCGCCGTCACCATGAACTTCAGGATCGGATCGGTGCGCAGCTTGTACCAGGCGCCCTGCAGGGTCATGATGCCGTTGATCATGCCGCCCCAGGACGGCGCCAGCAGGATCAGCGAGAAGGTCATGCCCAGCGACTGGGTCCAGTCGGGCAGCGAGGTGTACAGCAGGTGGTGCGGGCCCGCCCACATGTAGGTGAAGGCCAGCGCCCAGAAGTGGACGATGGACAGGCGGTAGGAATAGATGGGACGGCCGGCCTGCTTGGGCACGAAGTAATACATCATGCCCAGGAAGCTGGTGGTCAGGAAGAAGCCCACGGCGTTATGGCCGTACCACCACTGCACCATGGCGTCCTGCACGCCCGAGTAGGCGGAATAGGACTTCCACATCGACACCGGCATTTCAATGTTGTTGAAGATGTGCAGGATGGCGATGGTCAGGATGTACGAGCCGAAGAACCAGTTGGCCACGTAGATGTGCTTGGAACGGCGCTTGATGATGGTGCCGAAGAACACGATGGCGTAGGCCACCCAGACCAGGGTGATCAGGATGTCGATGGGCCATTCGAGTTCGGCGTATTCCTTGCTGCTGGTGAAGCCCATGGGCAAGGTGATGGCGGCGGCGACGATGACGATCTGCCAGCCCCAGAACGTGAAGGCGGCCAACGGGCCGCAGAACAGGCGCGCCTGACAGGTGCGCTGGACCACGTAGTACGACGTCGTAAACAACGCGCTGCCGCCGAAGGCGAAGATCACCGCGTTGGTGTGCAGCGGGCGCAGGCGGCCGTAGCTCAGCCATGCGGTGTCAAAGTTCAGCTGCGGCCAGATAAGCTGCGCAGCGAGAAAAACGCCCACAGCCATGCCGACGATGCCCCACACTACCGTCATGAGCGCGAATTGCCTCACGATCTTGTAGTTGAAGGTATCGGCCTTGCTTGCGATTGCGGCGCAATCGTTCATCGCCCTTCCCCTAAAGTTACAGATAGCTCCAGGCTGCAATGATGGGACTAGTCAAACAAGGCAGCGTTGATCTGGATCAAGCATCTGGTTACACGGTGGGGAACGCGGCGCCGGCGCAACGGGTCCAGGCGCGAAATCAAGCGCGCCGCTCAGCCGCGGCTGGCGGGGCCGCTGTCGTCATCGAGCAGGATGGCGCGGCCGGCGTCATCGGTGTCGTCATACTGGCCGTTGAACACGGCCCACCACAACGACACCCCGATGGCCAGCACGAACAGCAGGGACAGGGGCAGGAGCAGATAGAGGATGGTCATTGCGCCGCTTCCAGCGCGGCGGCGGGCGCGGGCGCGCCAGCCCAGTCGCGGCGGCACAGGCGCCACGAGTTGTAGGCGACCGCCAGCGAGGACACCAGCATGGTGATCGCGGCCAGCCATGGCGTGACCCAGCCGACCAACGCCAGCGGGGTCATCAGCAGGTGCCAGACCACCGATCCGTTCAGGTTCTGGCGAGCGCGGCGGCGCGCCTCGCCCAGCAGCTCGTCCAGCGCCGCATCGGACATGTTGGGATGGGCGGCCAGCGCCGAATGGGCGGAGGCCATGGCGGTGGGCACCGCCATCGACATGGCGCAGGGACAGCTCATCACCAGGAGCGCCACCATCACCGGGATACTGTGCGCCGGATCGATGTAGGCCCAGGCGGCCGCGGCGGCCAGCGCCAGCGCGACCTGGACCATGACGAAGCGCGAGGCCAGCCGGTCGGCGCGCGCGCCCAGTTCCAGGCGCTGCGCCTCCACGCGCTCGTGGCGCAAGCCGCCTGCCGCGCCGCCGAAGGACTGGCGGGCGCACAGCTCCAGGTAGCGCGCGGTCAACAGGAAGGCCACGAACATCGTGACCGAATCGAAGTAGACCTCGCCGCGCCCCGTGTAGGTGGCGTGGACGCTGGGAATGAAGGCGGCGACGATGCCCAGGGCCACCGGCACATCCATGCCGGCGCGGCCATGGCGCAGGTTGTCGCCGGCGTGGCGCCAGATCGGCCAGGCCGAATACACCACGACCGGCACGGTCAGCGCAAAGCTGGCCCAGTTCATCAGCACGATGGCCCAGTCCAGCGTTTCCAGCGCATCGGCGGGCATGCTTTCATGCCGCAGGTAGCCGGGCCAGGCGAACATCATCACCTGCATCATCGCCAGCCACGCCAGCGACAGGCGCACGAGCGCATGGCGGCGCTGCTGGCGGTCGGCGTCGGACAGGCCGGCCGGGACGGCGAAGATCGATTTTGCTCGCATGCGCCGATGTTACTCAGCGCGTTACAAAGCCGCCTTGATCTGGATCAAGGCGGATCTGGCGGGTTTGCCCCGGCAACGCCGACCGGGCACGATCCGGCTCAGGGACGCTGGCGGCGCAGCACGTCCACTACCGCCCGCATCAGGCTGGCGAGTTCGCCGTCGGCGATCGTCAACGCCGGCGTCAGGTAGACCACATTGCCGAACGGCCGCACCCACACGCCGGCTTCGACCAGGCGCCGCTTCAGGCCCTCGCGGTCGGCGATGCCGTCCAGTTCCACCACGCCGATCGCGCCCAGCACGCGCACGTCGCGCACCCAGGGCAGCTCGCGGCACGGTTCCAGGCCGGCCGTCAGGCTCGCGGAGATCGCTTGCGCCTGGGCCAGCCGCGGTTCGGTCTCAAAGAGATCCAGCGAGGCGTTGGCTGCGGCGCAGGCCAGCGCATTGCCCATGAAGGTGGGGCCGTGCATCAGCGCGTGCGAAGGATCGTCGGACCAGAACGCCTCGAATACCCGGCTGCTGGCCACCGTGGCGGCCAGCGGCAGGGTGCCTCCGGTCAGCGCCTTGGACAAGGTCACGATGTCCGGCCGGATGCCGGCCTGCTCGAAGGCGAACATGGTGCCAGTGCGGCCGAAGCCGGTGAAGATCTCGTCGAAGATCAGCAGCAGGCCGTGCCGGTCGGCCAAACGGCGCAGACGGCGCAGTACTTCCGGGTCGTGCAGCAGCATGCCGCCCGCGCCCTGAACCAGCGGCTCGACCAGGATGCCGGCCAGCCGCGAGCCATGGGATTCCAGGTGGGCCTCCAGCGCAACCAGCTCCGCTTCGCCGCGCGGCAGGTCGACGATGTCGTGTTCGGCCAGCATGCCGCGGTACAGGCTGTGCATGCCCTCGTCCGGATCGCACACCGCCATGGTGCCGAAGGTGTCGCCGTGATAGCCGCCGCGGAACGCCAGGAAACGGCTGCGGCCGCGTTCACCCTGGTTGAGCCAGAACTGCAACGCCATCTTCATGGCGACTTCCACCGCCACCGAGCCGGAATCGGTATAGAAGACGCGGTCCAGTCCCGGCCCCAGCATGCCGGCCAGGCGGCGGGCCAGGGTCAGTGCGGGTTCATGGGTCAGTCCGCCGAACATGACGTGCGGCATGGCGTCCAGTTGCGCGCGCACCGCCTGGGCGATGTGCGGATGGTTGTAGCCGTGGCAGGCCGTCCACCAGGACGCGACGCCGTCGATCAGGCTGCGGCCGTCGGCCAGCTCAAGCCGGCTGCCATGGCTGCGCACCACGGGCAGCGGCGGCGTGGCCGTCTTCATTTGGGCATAGGGTAGCCAGATATGGGGCTGGCCCTGGGCCACCCAGTCGGGCGTGTGCATGATTCACCTCTCGATACCGGCGGCGCGACCCGGGTCCGCCCGGCGCATCCGGCCGGAACGGGGGCAGCGTCCGCCTCCACTACAATGGCCCGCATTCTACGGCCTGGCGCGGCCTCCCCCCTGCCCGGCCGCTGCCGGAAATATAGATGTCCAAGCTGGATCCGCTTTTCTCCTCCGAGCTGGCGCGCGCGGAAGCGCGCCGCGTGCGCCGCCGCCTGCGCACGGCCTCCGCCGCCGCCCCGGGACGCCTCGTCCTCGAGGGCGAGCCGGTCCTGAACTTCTCCAGCAACGATTACCTCGGCCTGTCGCGGCATCCGCTGCTGGTCGAGCGGTCGCGCGAATGGGCAGCCCGCCACGGCGCGGGCGCCCAGGCGTCGCGCCTGGTGACCGGCAACCTGGACCTGCACGAACAGGTGGAAGCCAAGCTGGCCCGGCTGAAAGGCACCGAAGCCGCGCTGCTGCTGGCCTCGGGCTGGCAGGCCAACGCCGCCGTGCTGCCCGCCCTGCTGCGCGCGGCCGCCAGCCAGGGCGAGGTCGAGCTGTATGCCGACAAGCTCAACCACGCCAGCCTGCACCATGGCTGCCAGGCGGCGGGCGTGAAGCAGATCCGCTTCCGGCACAACGACCTGGACCATCTGGAAAGCCTGCTGGCCGCCAGGGCGGACAGCGCGGCCGGCCAGCCCGTATCGCGATTCATCGTCACCGAAAGCGTGTTCAGCATGGACGGCGACCGGACCGACGTGGAACGGCTGGCAACCCTGGCCGACCGCTACCGCGCCTTCGTCTACCTGGACGAAGCGCACGCCACCGGCGTCCTGGGCCCCCGCGGCATGGGGCTGGCAGGGCTGGCGCCCGGCCGCATCGACCTGGCCATGGGCACGTTCAGCAAGGCGCTGGGCGGATTCGGCGCCTACGTCGCCGGTTCGCGCGCGCTGTGCGACTACCTGGTCAACGCCTGCTCGGGCTTCATCTACACGACGGCGCTGCCGCCCGCGGTGCTGGGCGCCATGGACGCGGCGCTGGACCTGGTGCCCACGCTGGACGCCGAACGCGCCCGCCTGGCGGCCGCGGGCGACAACCTGCGCGCCGCGCTGCGCGGCATGGGGCTGGACACGGGGGCATCCTCCACCCAGATCGTGCCGGCCATCGTGGGCGACGAAGCCCGCGCCCTGGCGCTGGCCTCGGGACTGGAACAGCGCGGCTTGCTGGCCGTGGCGATCCGCCCGCCCACCGTCCCCGCCGACACCAGCCGCCTGCGCGTCACGCTGAGCGCCGCGCACCGCGACGTGGACGTGGCGCGGCTGATCGACGGTTTCGCCGCCGCGCTGGCGTGACGGCCGCCGTTCCCATGCAAGCCGGCATGCCCCGCCCCACCCTGCTGTTCGTACACGGCTGGGCCTTCGACGCCTCGGTCTGGACGCCGCTGCGCGCCGAACTCGCAGACTGGCCGCAAGCCGTCTTCGACGCGGGCTACTTCGGGCCGGCGCAGGGGCCTGCCATGGCCGGCCCGGTGATCGCCATCGGCCATTCGCTGGGCGTGTTGCGCCTGTTGCGCGAACTGCCGCAAGACTGCCTCGGCCTGGTGTCGATCAACGGCTTCGCCCGCTTTTCCGCCGGCCCCGACTTCGAGGCCGGCGTGGCGCCGCGCGTGCTGGATCGCATGTCCAGGCGCCTGTCCTCCGACCCCGCGGCGGTGCTGGGCGACTTCCGCCAGCGCTGCGGCGACGCGACCGATTTCAGCGAGCCGCAGCTGGCGCCGCTGGCGCGCGACCTGCAAGCCCTGCGCGACGAGGACCGGCGCGAGGCCCTGGCGGCGCTGCCCGTGCCGCTGTTGGTCCTGGCTGGCGCCGACGATCCCATCGTGCCCCCGGCCATGACGCAGGCAGTTTTTGCCGGCAAGGCCGACATGGAGATCCATGAGCGGACTGGCGGCGGCCACCTGCTGCCGGTGTCGGATGCGCCCTGGTGCGCGGAGCGGATCCGCGCCTTCTTTGCCGGACTGGTGCACGCCGCATGACGCAAGCCCCCCGCAACGCTGGCATCGGCGCGCGCTTTGGCGCCGCCGCCCCCGCCTATGAAAACCACGCGTCCGTCCAGCGCCAGGCAGCCGAGCGGCTGGCCGGCGATATCGCGCTGCTGCCCCTGCCATCCCGCCCGCGCATCCTGGAGATCGGCTGCGGCACCGGCCTGCTGACCCAGGCGCTGGCGCGCCGCATCGGTCCCGCCGACTGGACCGTCACCGACATCGCTGCCGGCATGCTCGCGGCCGCGCAGCGCGGCCCCGCATTGCCAGGCCAGGCCCGCTATCAATTGCTGGACGGCGAGCACCCCGCGGGGCTCGAAGGCGGCTACGACCTGATCTGCTCCAGCCTGGCGGTGCAATGGTTTTCCGACCTGAATGGCGGGCTGGGCCGGCTGGCCGCGCTGCTCGCCCCGGGCGGCTGCCTGGCCGTGGCGACGCTGGCGGACGGCACATTCCAGGAATGGCAGGCCGCCCATGCTGCGGCAGGGCTTGCCGCCGCCACGCCGCGTTACCCGGCCGCCGCCTCCATCCATCCGGACAGGGGCAATCTGGCGGGTGGCGTGCGCAGCGAACGGCTGATACAAAATCATCCTGACGGGCTGCATTTCCTGCGCGCCCTGAAAGGCATAGGCGCCACCACGCCCGCTCCAGGACGCGCGCCGCTGGGCGCGGCGCAACTGCGGCGGGTGCTGGCGGCGTTTGACGAACAAGGAGCCGGGGTGACCTATCACCTGGCCTACGGTATGTGGAAAAAATCGAACCAGTCCCCCGCCGGCGTTTTCGTGACCGGCACTGATACCGGCATCGGCAAGACCCTGGTGTCCGCGATCCTGGCGCGCGCCTGGAACGCCGACTACTGGAAGCCCGTGCAGACGGGCGTGGCGGAAGAACCCGGCGACACCGAGACCGTGGCGCAACTGGCCGGGCTGCCGCCCGAACGCCTGCACCTGCCCGCCTACGTGCTGCAGGCGCCGCTGTCGCCCTGGGCCGCGGCCACGCTGGAAGACACCATCGTCGACGCCACCAGCATCGTCCCGCCGGCCACGCAGGCGCCGCTGATCGTGGAAGGCGCGGGCGGCCTCTACGTGCCGATCGACGACACCCACATGATGATCGACCTGATCGCCAGGCTGGATATGCCGGTGGTGCTGGCCGCCCGCAGCGGACTGGGCACCATCAACCACACCCTGCTCAGCCTGGAGGCCCTCAAGCGCCGCGGCATTCCGGTTCTGGGCGTGATCATGAGCGGACCGCTTTCGGCGGGCAACAAGGAAGCCATCGAGCGCTTTGGCGACGTCCGCGTGCTGGCCGAGATTCCGCCCTTGGCCCGGGTCGACGCGCAAACCGTCCAGGCCCTGGCCAGCGCCATTCCTCCGCTGGCGGAATGCCTGCAGGCGCTGGGCGGTGCGCCCGCGGTCGCCAGTTGAGATCCTGGCGCGGCCGCGGATGGCGTGATTTCCGGGGCCGTAGCCGTTACGCATTCGTACAAAATAAATTCCGCTGACGGCCACCCGTCCCCCACGCGGACAGGTACCGCCGCAGCACTTCGCGTGGCTGAGGATGGCGGCAAAAGTCTCATGCAAAGCATGAACTTCCCCCGCGTAAGCATGCCTCTCCTACATCTTTCAGCCACATCCGGATTCTCAAGCCGGCGCGGCCGCGGCGACAGCGGCCGCATGCTCGTGCGTTGTTGACTACTAACGCAACACAACGATAATTTTCGCCACATTGGCAGTTCGATTCGCAGGTAGCTGGACGTGCAGGATTTCGTTCCTGGGTTTCCTTATTTGCAGGAGAACTGGCATGGTCACCAGAAGGCTGAACATTCCTGTTTTGGCCCCCAATCCCAACCGTAATTTCTTCGACGGCACCCGCCCCGGCCATGCCGTGCTGCGCCCGGCCGATCTGCTGGCCTTGCGGCTGGAGCTGCGCAACCTGACGGTCACGCCGGGCCAACCTCCTCGCCTGAAAAAGGCTGGCGACGGGGCCGCCACGCTCATCGTCCACTTCCCGCCGCAGTCGATCAGCGAAGAGACGTTCTTCGAACGTCCGCCTCCCGGCACCGCCAACCAGCCGCCGCCCCGTCCTACGCCGGGCAAGCCGGAACCAGGCGGCGTGGAAGATCCCACCGGTCCGCCGGTGCGCGCGCGCATCGCCGGCGAATCGCGGCTGGCCTTTGACGTTCCCGACGGCTTCGACGTGCCCTACACGCTGGAAGGCGTGCTGGCCGCGATGGAGTCGCTGCCGTTGACCGTGGCCGCCAATGCGCGCCCGCCCGGGCCCAGCGCGCCGCGCCTGAACCTGCGCGATCTGTTCGACACCCGCATCGACAAGCTCTCGCCGGTGCAACGCGCCGCGCTATCGAGCTTCGCGCTGCGCAGCGCACGCATCGCCACGCAGCAGAACGCGCCCGGTGCGCTGTTGCTGCGGCAGGCCGGCGGCGCGCCAGGCCTGCGCGCATTGCGCCTGGGCGGCGGCGCGCCGGTCCGTGAGGTTCAGCGCACCAGCGCCCTGATCGAAATCCTCAGGCGCGGCCCCAAGCCCGCGCTGCCCGCCGCGCAGCAGACGGCGATAGAACTGCCGTGGCGGCTGATCCTCAGCCCGCATGCGGACGAACGCTGGCGCCACGCCAAGGCGCCAGCGACTTCCGCCGCCACGCAGCACACCGAGCTCTGGCATACCCAGCTGCTGGCCGCGCAGCCGCAGAACAGCGCAACGGCGCCGCAGGCGGACGATCCCAAGCCGACCCTGCGCGCTATCTGGGCGCTGGGCGGCGAAGGCACGACCAAGCCCATGCAGCCAGCGTTTCCCGTGCCGGCGACGACCTATCTGCCGCAACCGAACACCTCGCCCTTCCGCATGCCGATGGACGATTTCGACCGGTTCCAGATTGCGCACCTGTCGTCGAATTTTTCCGTCGCCAACTACACGCCGCAGCCGGTGGACGCCAAGCTGCTGATGCTGTCCGCGCTGGGCGCCTGGCTGGACTCGCGCGGCAACTGGGACGCGCCCGGGCTGTCGCTGGAAGAATGGACGCATCGCGGCGCCATGGGCCGCGACCACTACGTCCGCGTGGTCTACAAGGGCCTGCTGTTCCCCTTCGGCCACCGCGCTTCGCTGGTGAAGGTCAGCGAACGCAAGTTCCATACGGCCAGGGCGGGTAACCCGGCCTACCTGCGCCAACGCCTGTTCATCATCGTGCGCCAGCGCGAACGCGTGTATGCCGATCCGCAGCTGCAGGCGCGGGACGACTCGGGGAACATGATCTTCCTGCATCGGCAGATGCCATTCTCCAGCGTGCGCATCCTGACCACCGTCACGCCAAGTTTGGATGCCCCTACCTCCCAGGCCAGCAACATCGATGGCCTGGGACAATTGCTGTTCTGGCCGTGCATAGGCGGAACCCCCTTCCGCTTCGCCTGTTCGGCCACCGACATCGATGGCCGCATCGTGCAGTTCGACCTGCCCATGATCTTCATGGACGGCGGCCATGCCTGCCCGCGCAAGCTCAGCGGCCAATGGCTGACGCCGGACTACGTGAACGCGGAGATTTTCGCGAAGCAGACGCGCAAGGCCTGGCGCGATGCCGAATCCGGCCGCCGCACCGCGCAGTTCAAGCAGCAGCGCGTCACGTTCGCCTCCCCGCTCAAGCCCGGCGATACCGCCGCGCAAGCGGAGACGATCGAGTTCGACGGTTTGGTCGATCCGGGCAATACCCAGCTGCGCGCCTACAGCGACTCCTTAAACGGCCCGCTGTTCTATCCCGGCATCAAGCGCGCCGAGATCCGCATCGCCGCGCTGGCTGAACTGACCGGCAGCGACAGCAACAGCGTGCTGAGCTGGAACGACCATTACCTCCGGTTCGGATTCGATTCCGGCAACGTCGGCCAGGTCTTCGGCAACATAGACGCCGAGCCCGGCTATCGCGGCGACGCGGTGCTGAACTTCTCCGCGCAGGGCGACCGCGCGGGCGGCTTCGTCCAGCCGAATCTGCGCCCCACGGCGCTGTCGCGCATGGCGGGTCCGGTCAGCGGCAAGGTCTCGGACTTCGTCGCCGGCAAGATGAGCGGCCCGGACATCTTCCCCAAGGTCATGTCCTCGGACCTGCCCTTTCCGCTGCTGTTCGGCTGCATACCGCTGGGTGACGTGATTGAAGCGGTGTCCAACGCCGCCGGCACGCCGGAGCGGGTGCCGCGCTTCGTATCGGAAGCCTGCTCCCAGCTGGAAAGCCTGGTCAACGAAATGGGCCGGCTCTACGCCCTGGTGGCGGACCTGGCGCAGCAACCAGGCCGCATCGCCGAGGCCGCGTTGCAGGTGTTGAAAGACACCTTGCAGGATCTGCTCGGCCAGGCGCAGGCCTACGCGCAGAACCTGGTGCAGGACGCAAAGGCCCGCGTCAACGATCTGATCGCCGCGCTGGACGCCGTGCGCGCGCAGGTCGCGCTGCTGGCCGGACTGTCCTTCGACGCCGCGCCCGCGCTGCCGGGATTGCCTGCCGTGCTCACCGCCGCGCGCGATGCCGCGCGGGCGTTGAGCACGGCGGCGGACGCGCAGGTGAACGGCGCGCACTTGCCTGATGGCCTGCGGCAATCGCTGCGCCAGGCCGCCAACACCGCCCAGACGCTCCTGGACAGCGTCGGCGTCGTGCCGGCGCTGCTGGTGCAGGGCAAGGCGCTGTACGACGCGCTCGACGCGGTTGTGGGCCACCCCGACCAGCTGGACGACCTGTTCGCCGACGCCGCGACGCTCAGGCCGCGTCTGCAGGCCATCACGGCCGCGGTCGATCCGCTGTCCGGCACCATAGGCGGCGCACGCCTGCTGGAAGGCGCGCCGCGCCAGATCGCGCAGACAGCGCTGCAGGCGGTCAAGCTGGCGGTCGATGCGGTGCTGGCCAGCGCGGAGCTGCTGGAACTGCTGACCGGCGATGAGCTCACCCTCCGCTTCGACTGGAATCCGGTGATCAGGAGCTGGTCGATCAAGCCTGGCGACCCGCCGCTGTTCCGCGTCAACGATACGCATGGCTTTCGCGTGGCGGTGGAAGCGCGTGTGCGCAAGAACGGGCAGAGCGCGCCCAAGATGTCGGTGGTCTGCTCGCTGAAGGACTTCGACCTGGTCCTGATCGCGCCTGCCAGCTTCATGGAGCTGAACTTCGAGAAGATCGAGTTCCGCATCGACACGGCCGCGAAGATGGACGTGGACGTGCTGCTGACAGACATCAAGTTCGTGGGCCCGCTATCCTTCGTCGAAACGCTGCGCGACCTGATCCCGCTGGACGGATTCTCCGATCCGCCTTATCTGGATATCTCGGCCAAGGGCGTGGACGCCGGTTTCGACCTGGCGCTGCCGGCCGTCGCCATCGGCGTCTTCAATCTGTCCAACCTCAGTCTGGGCGCGGGCTTCACCGTGCCCTTCATCGGCCAGCCCCTGTCCGTGCGCTTCAATTTCTGCACGCGCGAACAGCCTTTCAACCTGTCGGTATGCATGTTCGGCGGCGGCGGGTTTTTCGGCATCACCCTGGATCCCAGCGGCATCCAGTTGATGGAAGCGGCCTTCGAGTTCGGCGCCAGCGTGTCGGTGAATCTGGGCGTGGCCTCCGGCGGCGTGCACGTCATGGCCGGCATCTACTTCCGCATGGAAAAGAACGCCTGCTCGCTGGCCGGCTACTTCCGCATGGGCGGCTGCGTCAGCGTGCTCGGCATCGTCAGCATTTCCATCGAGATCTACCTGGAACTGCGCTACGAGTTCGAAAGCGGCAAATGCGCGGGGCGCGCCACCATCACCGTCGAGATCGAAGTCTTCATGTTCTCGATGAGCGTGTCGCTGTCATGCGAACGCAAGTTCGCCGGGTCCAATGGCGACCCCGGCTTCCGCGACCTGATGGGGCCGCATCCCGACCTGCCGCTGGCGCAGGAACTGGCGCAGATCGACGACAGCAGCGAGTACGCCTGGCGCGAATACGCCGAAGCCTTTGCCTGAGGAACGTCCATGGCCAAGCAAACGATAGTCTGGACCGCGATCCCCAACGGCCGCGTGCCCGCCGGCCCCGACGCCGGCCGGCTGCGCATCTCCATCGTGGCCTCGCCGCGCCTGACGCCGCAGGCCGTCAACGAGCAGCAGTTGCACGCGTTCGCCGACTGGGTCAACTGGCCGCGCACGCTGGAGCGCGTGCGCTTTGCGCTGAACACCGGCGCGGCGGAGATCGAACTGGAGCCGCAGGCGCAGGCCGACGCGGCGCTCTGGGAACGGCTGCTGCCCAAGACCACGCCGGTCGCCGGCTTCGTGTTCCGCGACATGAGCAAGGTCAACCTGTTCTCGTATTCGGTGGCGGGTGTGCTGGGCCTGGCGCGCAAGCACTACGGCAGGCTGGCGGTGCAGGCCACCGGCACGCCGCCCACCCTGCTGCCCTGGCGCGACGCGCATCCGGGCCTGAAGGACATGCTGGGCGACTGCGGCACGCGCACGACCTTCATCTCGCTGGGCGACCGGCGCGTCGAAATGCCGCTGCCTGGCTTCGACCGCTTCTTCGACGACGGCGGCGACGGCGCCGAGCGCGTGCTGCGCTCGCAGGTCTACGGCCCGCACAGCGTCTACGAAGGCCACGCCGCCGCGCCGGGCGTGAACGCTGAAGGCAATCCCCAGCCCGGGGTGAGCTTTCCGCTGCGCGCCCTGCCCACCCGCTGGAACGACGGCGGGCTCGCCGGCCCCGACCAGAACCTGATGAAGCTATGGAACTCGCAGGCCGAGTACACCCTGTTCCAGGCCAACCGCTTCTATCGCCGCGATCCGCCCACGGCGCAACAACGCAGCATCCGGCGGCCGGACGGCGAGAACGTACCCGCGCCGCCCGTCCAGCCGGAAATGGATTTCCACGCCATCGTGGCGTCCTACGGCGATTACCCGGCGCTGCTGCGCCAGCTCGGATTGGTCATTGATTGCCTGGTCCCGCCGGGCTCGGCCTTGGAACAGCAGTTGGCGGCGGCGCCCGCCGCGCAGGGCTATTTCTTCCTGACCCTGCGCTGGGAGGACGGGCACGACGCCGGCGATGACGCCTGTCCCGCCACCGCCTGGACGGGCGACGCGGAACGCTTCACCACGCGTCCGCGAAACCCCGCCGACCATGAGCGTGGCATGCTGAAGCTGCGCCGCGCCGACGACAGCTGGAACCTGTACGAACCCCGCACGCCGTTCGACGTCTACCAGGTCGACGCCGACGGCGCGGCGCTCAAGACTGTGGACTTCGTGCTCAGCGCACAAAATCTGATCGCCAGGAGCCTGGCGCTGGGCGCCGACGGCGCGGTGACCTACACCACCGGCGACAAACAGGGCGTGGCCGCGCTGCGCTCGGGCGGCCTGGGCGTGGCGCGGCGCGGCCGCGCCTGGGAAGTGGCGCAGAACGCGGCGGCCGCGGCCCTGAAGAATGCCGCCCTGTCGGGCGCGCCGGGCAGCATCGTGCTCTATGCCGAGGATCTGCTGCGCGGCTATCGCGTGGATGCGCAAGCGCAGGCTCCAGGCGATTCCCCGAAATGGCGCTCGTTGTGCCAGCGCGCCGGCACCTACCGCTGCACGGACGGCGGCGCGCCGCTGCAATTTCCTGATGACGAGGGCTATGTGAAAGGCGCCTCCACCAGCGGCGGTGAGAATCCGGACGACCAATACCTGCATGAATCCCTGTTCCGCTGGACTGGCTGGAGCCTGGTGGCGCCGCGTCCGGGACGCACCCTGCGCGACCGCGTGGATCCGGACAGCGGCGTGCAGGGCGAAACGCCGGAAGACGTGCAGGACACGGCCACGGAAAAAGGCAACGGCCTGGCGGTCAGCTTCGCGGCGGCCAAGGGCAGCCTGCCGCGCCTGCGCTTCGGCATGCCCTACCGCTTCCGCGCGCGCCTGGTGGACCTGGCCGGCAACAGCCTGGCGCATGACGATCCATCGCTTGAGCGCGACGACAACGCCACCCAGCCGGTCGTCTACTGGCGCTTCGAACCGGTGGATCCGCCCGCGCTGGTGCAGCGCGCCCGCCTGAGCGAAGGCGAATCGCTGGAACGCATGGTGATCCGCAGCAATACCGGCATGGACCCGGCGGCCTACCTCGACAGCCCCGATTTCAAGGCTGCACGCCAGGAAGACGCATCCAAGGACTACGCGTATACCGCCATCAATGAACGCCACGTGGTGCCGCCCAAGGCCTCGCAGCTGCAATGCGAAACACATGGCCTGTTCGACGGCATGATGGGCAACCCCGCCAACATCAAGCAGGCCTATGAAATCGCAGCCCGCGACGCGGGCACGCTCTACGACCAGGGGCCAGGCACGGACATAGAACTCGTGACGCCGCAGGCGTTGGACCAGGTCGCCACCACCGCACAGGTGCCGCCGAAAGAGCCCTCGCCCGAGCACCCCACCGGCGAGCGCCTGGCCGCCGGGCAATATGTCATCCACCGCGAAGCCCAGGTGCTCACGCCCTATTTGCCGGACCCCGCTGCGGGCGGCATCGCGCTGCGCGCCCAGCCCGGCCATGCCCTGCCCGGCGTCACGGGACCGAAGGTGCTGGGACCCAGCGCGGTGATCGCGCTGACGCCCGCGCAAGAACTTGTGCTGCTGGTGGCGCATGCGTCCAAGTGGCCGGACACGCTGGGCTTGCGCATCGTGCTGGAAGAGCGCCGCGCCACCCTGGCCGACCCGCCCTGCTCGGAGGATTTCCTCGACGACGGACTCCCAAGCTGGGACGAGGCCAAGCGGGTCCTGACCTTCTACCTGCCCAAAGGACGCATTGCCCGCTTGCGCTATTCCAGTTTTGTGAATCCCGGCCTGGCCAACACCTTCGGCATCCCCGCCTGGGCGAGCAACGAAGGCGAGCGCGCGACGCTGCGCCTGTCGTCCGTGCTGGGCGGCTGCTGGATGGTCACGCCGTACCGCTCGCTGGTGCTGGTCCATGCGACCCAGCAGCCGATCTGCGAGCCCCTGCTGCTGATGGCCGAGGAACCGCAGCGCGGACCTGGCGATGCCCATGCAAACCTGTATGCCCGCGTGCGGTTGCACGGCCCCACCACCGGCAAGGTCGAGATCGAGGCCGACTGGCACGAATGGGTGGATGACCTGCAGAAGCCGCGTCCGGAACGCCAGGCCGGCCATGGCGTGCTGGCGGAGGTTCCCTTGTCCGAGAACTACGCAAACCTCTTCACCCTGAGCAATGCGGTGAAGGAACAACTGAACGCGGACGGCAAGCTGCGCACGCGCGGCGACCGCCATGAATTCGGCGACACCCGCTTTCGCCTCATCCGCTACCGCCTGCGCGCGGCCACGCGGTTCCGCGAATACCTGCCGCCCTCGCTGTACGCGCAGACGGACAAGGTCACGCGGCTGGGGCCCGTTGCCGACGGCCCGCTGGTGGAAACAGGCGCGGACGATGACCCGGGCGCTCCGGTGCTCAGGCGCGACGGCACGGCGCAGAACACCATCGTGCGCGCCAGCGCGCCGCCGGACGCCCCCGTCCTGACCTACGTCGTGCCGACCTTCCGCTGGGAGGAAACGGCGAGCAACGGCAAGCTGGACGTGACGCGACTGGGCAACGGCCTGCGGGTCTGGCTGGAGCGGCCCTGGTTCTCCTCCGGCGACGGCGAGCTGCTGGGCGTGGTGATCGCGGGCGACGGCCAGAACTTCACCGACATCACCAACCCGCTGACGCCGTTGGTGACGCAATGGGGCATGGATCCGCTCTGGGAGACGCCCCCGCCCAAGCACAAGGCGCGCGTGTCGGACTTCTCGGCGCGCGTCACCGACGAGCAGGTCTATCTGCAGGAAATCCCGGCCCAGCTGGTCCACGTGGTCGGACACCGCGTGCGCTGGAGCGAGGAACGCGCGCGCTGGTATTGCGACATCGAGCTCGATCCCGGCCGGACCTACATGCCCTTCGTGCGCCTGGCGCTGGCGCGCTATCAGCCCAACGCCATCGGTTCGGCCAAGCTGTCGCGGGTGGTGCAGGCCGAGTTCTCCCAGGTGCTGCCGCGCCGCCGCGCGGTGTTCGAGGTCAAGCGCGGCCGGCTGGCGTTCAGCCTGCGCGGCGTGGTGCCCAAGCATGGACCCATGAAGTTCCCGCTGGACTCCGAGTACCTGAACATCTCCTTCATCCCTGGCATAGGCCAGACCGCCGAAAGCGGCCGCAACCGCGTAGAGCTGGTGCTGCAGACGCGCGACCCGGCGCTGGACAGCGACCTGGCCTGGAGCGACGCCGCCGTGCTGGCGTCGGGCCTGCTGGACCCGTCCGGGCCGGCGCCCCAGCCGCCCGGCCCGATACCTGGTCCCATACTCATAGACCGCATGCGCGAACTGCCCATCCTGGAAACCGCCACGCCCGCGACGCTGGCCGATCTATCGCGCCTGGGCAACGTGGCGGTCGGCCCGGTGGTGCGTTTTCCTCCGGTACTGGAGGGGCCTCTGCTGGGCGAACTGTTGGACCCGGTCATCTGGTCCGCCAGCGTCACGCTGCCCGACCGCGGCGGCAAGCCCGCGCGCATCGCGGTGCGCGAGTATGAACGCTATTACACCGACAACGCCGTGCCCGAACGGCGCGCCGGCGCCATCCAGCAGCGTCGCGTGGTGGAGGAAAGGCTGGTGTATTCGGCGTTCTTCGGGCTCTAAAAAAAAGGGTGCCCGAAGGCACCCGAATCCACCCTACAACAGCAACTACAACTGCATAACTCTCCTGCGGTGCTTACGCGGCCTTCTGTTCCTTGCCGTGTTCGAACTGCGCTTCCTCCGTCGAACCGGTCAGCGCGGTGGTCGAGGACTGGCCGCCTTCGATGGTCTGCGTCACGGCGTCGAAGTAGCCGGTGCCGACCTCGCGCTGGTGCTTCACGGCGGTGAAGCCCATTTCAGCGGCGGCGAACTCCTTCTGCTGCAGTTCGACGAAGGCGCTCATCTGGCGGCGGGCGTAGCCGTGGGCCAGTTCGAACATGCCGTAGTTCAGCGCGTGGAAGCCGGCCAGCGTGATGAACTGGAACTTGTAGCCCATGGCGCCCAGCTCGCGCTGGAACTTGGCGATGGTGCCGTCGTCCAGGTTCTTCTTCCAGTTGAACGAGGGCGAGCAGTTGTAGGCCAGCAGCTTGCCCGGGAACTGGCGATGGATGGCCTCGGCGAACTTGCGGGCGTATTCCAGGTTGGGCGTGGACGTTTCGCACCAGATCAGGTCGGCGTACGGCGCATAGGCCAGGCCGCGCGAGATGGCCTGGTCGATGCCGGCCTTGGTGCGGAAGAAGCCTTCGACGGTGCGCTCGCCGGTGATGAAGGGACGGTCGTTCTCGTCGACGTCGCTGGTCACCAGGTCGGCCGCGTCAGCGTCGGTGCGGGCCAGCAGCACGGTGGGCGTGCCCATCGTGTCGGCCGCCAGGCGCGCCGACACCAGCTTGGCGACGGCCTCGCGGGTCGGGACCAGCACCTTGCCGCCCATGTGGCCGCACTTCTTGACCGAAGCCAGCTGGTCTTCGAAGTGCACGCCCGAAGCACCGGCCTCGATCATCGCCTTCATCAGTTCGAACGCATTCAGCACGCCGCCGAAGCCGGCTTCGGCGTCCGCCACGATCGGGGCGAAGAAATCGATGTAGCCTTCGTCGCCCGGATTCTTGCCTTCCATCCACTGGATCTGGTCGCAGCGGGTCAGCGAATTGTTGATGCGGCGGACCACTTGCGGCACCGAATTGGCGGGGTACAGCGACTGGTCGGGATACATCTCGCCGGCCAGGTTGGCGTCGCCGGCAACTTGCCAGCCGGACAGGTAGATCGCCTTCAAGCCGGCCTTGACCTGCTGCATGGCCTGGTTGCCGGTCAGGGCGCCCAGCGAATTCACGAAAGGCTCGCTATGCAGCAATTCCCACAGGCGGGTGGCGCCGCGGCGCGCCAGCGTGTGTTCCACGCCGATGGAGCCGCGCAGGCGGATGACGTCCTCGGCGCTGTAGTCGCGCTTGATGCCTTGCCAACGGGCGTTTTCAGCCCAGTCCTTCTGCAGATTGCGGATTTCGGTTTCGCGGTTGCTCATGTTGATGCTCCTGGTCAGTGATGGGAAGACTTCAAAAGATTCGCGTCCTGCGTTGCGTGAATCGTTGGACAAAGTCTATGCCTCTGCTGCGGAGCAATGTGGACTGATGTCTTATAGAAGACGAAAAATATTATTCTTATAAATCAACTAATTGCAAACTTTATTTCGTATTGCGGAACGCAATTATCATCTGTGAAATGGGCTCCCGCTGCTGCGCAGCAGTGGCTTTCACATGACGAAGGTTACATTTCACAATGTGGAAAATCAGCCTTTTTTACGACCGCCTACAATGCGTTCATTCTTCAAGTTTCCGATGACTCCGCTATGACGCTGTCCCACGGCCCGCTGGGCCAGAGCGTGGCCTACGCCTCGCAATACGACCCCTCCCTGCTCTTCCCCATCGCGCGTTCGCACAATCGCGCGGCGCTGAACCTGGAAGCCGGCAAGCTGCCCTTTACCGGCGTGGACCTGTGGAATGCCTATGAGCTGTCCTGGCTGGACGCCAAGGGCAAGCCGCGCGTGGCCATGGCCACCTTCTCGGTGCCGGCCGACAGCCCCAACATCATCGAGTCCAAGTCCTTCAAGCTCTATCTGAACTCGTTCAACCAGACCCGCCTGGTCAATTCGGCCGCCCTGCGCGGCCGCCTGGAGCGCGACCTGAGCGCCGCCGCCGGCGCGCCGGTGGGGCTGGATTTCTTCCTGCCGCAGCGCTTCTCCGAATTGCAGATGGGCGAGATGGATGGCATCTATATAGACAAGCTGGATATCGAAATCGATACCTACGAGCCCGCCCCCGAAGTGCTGCGCACCCGCGCGGGCGACGTGGTCGAGGAAACGCTGGCGTCGCGCCTGTTGAAATCGAACTGCCCCGTCACGGGCCAGCCCGACTGGGCCAGCGTGCAGATCCGCTACCGTGGCGCGCCCATAGACCGCGAGTCGCTGCTGCGCTACGTGATCTCGTTCCGCCAGCATGCGGAATTCCACGAGCATTGCGTGGAACGCATCTTCAGCGACATCATGCAGGCCTGCCGGCCGGAGCAACTGACGGTCTACGCGCGCTATACGCGCCGCGGCGGGCTGGACATCAACCCCTGGCGCAGCAATTTCGAAGCCGGGCCGCCGGCGGACGTGCGTACCGTCCGCCAGTAGGCGCCGGAAACCGCGTTACTTCACAAAAGGCTCGGGCCGCGGCGTATCGTCCGCCGACGGCGGCAACACCGGGTACTGGATCGCCGGCTGATCGCCCGTCAGGGTCTTCAGGAACGCCACGATCTGCGCGTTCTCGTCGGGCGTGAAGGTCCGGCCCAGCTGCAACCGGCCCATCACGTCCACGGCCTGCGTCAAGGTAGCTGCCTCGCCATCATGGAAGTACGGATAGGTCAGCGCCACGTTGCGCAGCGTCGGCACCTTGAAGTTGAAGCGGTCGGCGTCCTTGCCCGTCACCGCCGCGCGGCCCTCGGCCTTGTTCTCGGTGACGTAGGGCGTAACCAGGCCCATCTTCTGGAACGAATTGCCGCCCACCGCCACGCCGTTGTGGCAGGCCACGCAACCGCTGTTCTTGAAGAGTTCGTAGCCGGCCAGCTCGCGCACCGTCAGCGCCTTCTGGTCGCCGCGCAGCCACTGGTCGAAACGCGAATTGGGCGTCACCAGCGTTTCCTCGAACGCGGCCAGGGCGCCGGTGACCTCGTCGATGGTGATGTCGTCCTTGCCGAAGACCTGCTTGAATTCCGCCCGGTAGCCGGGAATGGAATTCAGCACCTGCACCGCTAGTTCGTGAGTGGACGCCATCTCCATGGGATTGGCGATGGGGCCGCCCGCCTGCTCGCGCAAGTCCTTGGCCCGGCCGTCCCAGAACTGGGCGATGTTCAGGCTGGAGTTGAGCACCGTCGGCGAATTGATCGAGCCCTGCTGCCACTTGTGCCCGATCGAGGCCTTGAGATTGTCCGAACCGCCCATGCCCAGGTTGTGGCAGGAATTACAGGAAATCGCGCCGGAACGGGACAGGCGCGGATCGAAGAAGAGCTTTTTGCCCAGTTCGACCTTGGCCGGCTCCTTGATGACCGCCGGCTCCACCGGCTGTATCGGTTCCTGCGAAGCCGCCTGGGCCAGACCCATCCAACTGCCCAAGGCGACCCCGGCCGCCAGCAACGCGCTTGCCCTTCTCATTTCGCTTCTCCTGTGAATAACCTTTGTCCCATAAAGGTCATTACATCAGAGGGAAACGGGTCGAACCTTGCGCCGGGTCAAACGGCCGGGCCCGTGCAGGGCCCGCCATGATCAGGAACGCACAGCCGCCGAAGCCGCAGCGGCGGGTTCCGCACGCCGCGCCTGCACCGCGATCCATTGCGCCAGGAAGGCGGCGGCAGCGAATGCCACGCCCGCGCCCACCCAGGGGCCCTGCCGCAGCCCGGCGTCCAGCAGCAGGCCGAAGGCCAGCGGCCCCAGGGCCGAGCCCACGTCCATGCCGGAGTACACCAGTCCGTAGACCGAGCCGGTGGAACCCTTGGGCGTGACGCGGCGGATCAGCATGTCGCGCGACGGCGCCGCGACGCCGGAGCAGAAGCCCGCCAGGGCCACCACCGGTGCGGCCATCACGGCCGGCACCAAACCCAGCGCCAGCACCACCAGCGTCAGGCCCGCCAGGATCAGGGCCACCATCACGGTGCGTTCGGTGCGCGGATTGGCCGACACCAGAAAGCCGCCCGCGGCCATGCCGACGGCCGAAGCCACCATGTAGCCAGACAGCGCCGAACTGGCCGCGACCTTGGACAGGTCGTACAGCTGGCCCAGCAAGGGGATGGTGTAGTTCTGCACCGAGGACAGCGCAATGGAGGTGCAGGCGAAGAACAGGAACGCGCCCCACAGCGCCGGCTTGGACAAGAGCGTGGTCAGCGTCGTCAGCACGCTTTCCTGCGGCTTTGCCGCGGGCTTGGGAGCGGCCTTGCCGGCTTCCACGTCCGCGTGGCCTTCCAGCGGCGACGGGCCGCCGATCAGATCGCGACCCAGAATCGTCAACAACAGCACCAAGGCCACCAGCCCGGCGGCGCTATAGGCCGCTACGCGCCAGTCTGCGAGCAAGGTGATGCTGGTCATGAAAACCGGGGTAAGCGCCCAGCCCAGATTGCCCGTCAGCCCGTGCGTGGAGAAGGCATGTCCCAGGCGCGGCGCGGAAATGCGATGGTTGATGATGGAATAGTCGGCGGGATGGAACACGGAGTTGCCGATGCCGCCCACGACGGCCGCCACGATCAGCATGGCGTAGCCGTTGGCCGATCCGATCAGCACGCCGGACAACACGAAGCACGCCAGCCCGAACCACAGCACCGGCCGCGCGCCGATGCGGTCCACCACGAAGCCCGAGGACGCCTGGCCGATGCCGGAAACCACATAGAACGTGGACACCAGCAGCCCAAGGCGGGCGAAGTCCAGGCCGAACTCGTTGCCCAGCGAGACATAGAGCGAGGGCAGGACCAGTTGGAAGAAGTGGGAGGAAGCGTGGGCCACCCCGATCAGCAGAATGATCTTCCAGTCGCGCCGGCGGGCGGCGGCGTCCAGGGCCAGGGTATTCGCAGCGGTGTTCATTGCAGGCGGCCGCGGTCAGCGGCAGGTGGCGCGGCGCCGATGCGGCGGTGCGCGGGTTGTCTCCGGCAACGTCCGGATGTTCCGGGCGTTGGACTGTAGGCGCCGTCCCGGACACGCCGGTGGATCGCTCTTGGTATGTAACGGCGGCCGCCTTGCGCGAGCCGTGCCGCCGCTCTGCCAAACAAAAATACGGACTCTGGACTACATGGCCTTTTCGCGGATGGCAGGCCACGCGCGCTGCAGGTAATACAGCATCGACCACACCGTCAGTACCGCCGCCACGATGATCAGCACATCGCCCAGCAGGCGCGAGCTGACGCCGTAGATCGGCTGGTTGTACAGCAGGCACGGAATCGCCACCATTTGCGCGGCCGTCTTGAACTTGCCCAGCCGGTGCACCGCCACGCTGGCGCTGGCGCCGATCTTGGCCATCCATTCGCGCAGCGCGGAAATCGTGATTTCACGGCCGATGATGATCAGGGAAATAAAGGCGTCGACGCGGCTGAGGTCCAGCAGGACGATCAGGGCCGCGCAGACCATCAGCTTGTCGGCGACCGGATCCAGGAAGGCCCCGAACGCCGAGGTCTGGTTCCAGCGGCGGGCCAGCCAGCCATCGAACCAGTCGGTCAGCGCCGCAATAATAAAAGCCCAGGCGGCGAAAGTGTCGCGCACAGGGACCGACATCCAGCTTTCGGGCAGGTAGAACAGCCCGACCACCAGCGGAATCATGGCGATGCGCAGCCATGTCAGGATAATGGGTACATTAATTGGCATAGTGTCCGTATGCTAACAGTAAGACGCCCCCCCGAAGCGCCGGAGGCGCTTCCCCCCCAGGGGGGCGCCGCTGCGGACCGGCGGAGCCGGATCCGCGCGGCCCGGCGGGCGCTACGCCGGTTGCTGCGTCTGTAACCGAGCAGAGGGTGAGTAACCGCCGGCATTTATGCATGGCGGCTACCGCAGGGCTTCATAGATGCGGATCGCCAGGTCTTGGGAGATGCCGTCGACCGAGGCCAGGTCTTCGATGCTGGCCGAAGCCACGCCGGAGAAGCCGCCGAAACGGGCCAGCAGGCGCTGGCGGCGGCGGGCGCCGATGCCTTCGATTTCTTCCAGGCGAGAAACGTTGCGGGCCTTGGCGCGGCGGGCGCGCATGCCGGTGATGGCGAAGCGGTGCGCCTCGTCGCGCACTTGGGCGATCAGCATCAGCGCGGCGGATTCGCCGCCCAGCGCCACCGGCGGGCGGGCGTCGGCGAACACCAGGGTCTCCAGGCCGACCTTGCGCCCTTCCCCCTTGGCCACGCCTACCAACGTCTGGATATCCAGGCCCAGTTCCACGAACACCTGGCGGGCGACTTCCACCTGGCCCTTGCCGCCGTCGATCAGCACCAGGCCGGGCATGGGCGCCTCGCCGTCCGCCACCTTGGCGAAGCGGCGGCTCAGTACCTGGCGCATCGCGGCGTAATCGTCGCCCGGCGTGATGCCGGCGATGTTGTAGCGGCGGTACAGCGACGGCTGCATGTCGTGGTGTTCGAACACCACGCAGGACGCCTGGGTTGCTTCGCCCGCCGTGTGGCTGATGTCGAAGCATTCGATGCGCAACGCGTCGAGCGCGGCTTCGTCCGTGTCCAGGTCCAGCGCCTCGGCCAGCGCCAGTGTCCGGGCGGCGCGGGCACCGGACTCGGTCAAGGCGCGGGCCAAGGCCATTTCGGCGTTCTTGGCCGCCTGCTCCAGCCAGGCGCGGCGCGCGCCTTGCGGACGCGTCAGCACCCGCGACGGGCGTCCGCCCGCCTGTTCCACCAACAGGCCGATCAGGTCAGGATCCGGCAAGGCGTGCGAACAGACCAGCACCGGCGGCATGGCATTGTCGGTGTAGTGCTGGGCCACGAAGGCTTCCAGCACCTGCGGCGCGGCCTCGCCCTCGGCATGCGTGGGAAAGAACGGCTTGTCGCCCAGATGGCGGCCGCCCCGCACCATGGCCAGATTGACGCAGACCTTGCCGCCCGCGATCGCCACCGCAATGATGTCGGTGTCCTCGCCGCTGACGTTTTCCATGGTCTGCTGGTGCAATACGCGCGCCAGCGACCCCATCTGGTCGCGCAGCGCCGCCGCTTCCTCGAAGCGCAGTTCGCTGGCCGCCTGCTGCATCCGGCTTTCGATTTCGCCCATCACCTCCTTGGCTTCCCCGTTGAGGAAGCGCACGGCGCGCTGCACGTCGCGCTCGTAGTCGGCGGCTTCGATCGCGCCGACGCAGGGCGCCGAGCAGCGCCCGATCTGATGCAGCAGACAGGGTCGCGAACGGTTGGCGAAGACCGAGTCCTCACAGGTCCGCAGGCGGAATACCTTCTGCAGGATCTGGATGGTCTCGCGCACGGCCCAGGCATTGGGGAACGGCCCGAAGTACTGGCCGCGCTTGTTGGTAGCGCCGCGGTAATAGGCAATGCGCGGCCATTCGTGGCCGGTGATCAGCAGGTAGGGATAAGACTTGTCGTCGCGGAACAGGATGTTGTAGCGCGGCTTCAGGGTCTTGATGAGGTTGTTTTCGAGGATCAGCGCTTCCGCTTCGGAGCGCGTCACCGTCACCTCCAGCCGCGCCACCTTCGCCACCATCTGGGCGATGCGGGGGCTGGCCAGGTTTTTCTGGAAATACGACGAGACGCGCTTCTTCAGGTCGCGCGCCTTGCCGACATACATGACCTCTCCGGCCGCATCCAGATGCCGGTACACGCCCGGCAGATGCGGCAGGTCAGCCAGGAACGATTTGAGATTGAAGTCGTCGGGCATTCTGATAACGGCTCTCAGCCTGCAAGGTATCCCAGTCCGGCGCGTCAAAGCGCGGCATCAGGCGGCGGATGCGCGCCACGGACTCGGGCGCGTGCTCGAACTTCAGGCGTTCGAGCAATTCGTCCGCCAGGTCCGGCCGGTTGCACACCAGCACCATATCGCAGCCGGCGCCCAGCGCCGCGTTGGCGCGGTCCAGGATGTCGCCCGCGACCGAGGCCCCTTCCATGGTCAGGTCGTCCGAGAACACCACTCCATCGTAGCCCAGGCGGGTGCGCAGGATGTCCTGCACCCAGCGCTTGGAGAAGCCGGCCGGGTGCTTGTCGACCTTGGGATAGATCACGTGCGCAGGCATCACCGACGGCAGCACTGCATCGCCCAGCCAGGCGTACGGCGCGGCATCGTCCTGCAGGATCTTGTCCAGCGGACGCGGGTCCACCGGGATCTCGTGGTGCGAATCCGCCTCCACGAAACCATGGCCGGGGAAATGCTTGCCGCAGGCCGACATGCCCGCCAGCTGCAAGCCCTGGATCAGCGCGCGCGACAGCATCGTGACCACGCGCGGGTCTTGGTGGAAGGCGCGGGTGCCGATCACCTTGCTGACGCCGTAGTCCAGGTCCAGCACCGGCGTGAAGCTCATGTCCACGCCGCAGGCGCGCAGCTCGGCGGCCAGCACGTAGCCGGCTTCGGTCGCAAGGCGCATGGCCTGCAGCGGATCGCGGTCCCACAACGCGCCCAGGTCGCGCATGGCGGGAAGCGCCGTGAAGCCGTCGTCGCGGAAGCGCTGCACACGGCCGCCTTCGTGGTCCACCAGGATCAAGAGCGGTTCCTTGCGGGCCTTGTGGATCTGGCGCGTCAGCTCGGTCAGTTGCTTGCGGCTTTCAAAGTTGCGCGCAAACAGGATCACGCCGCCCACCAGCGGATGGCGCAGGCGCTTCTTCTCCGCCTTCGTCAGCGAGTGTCCCGCCACATCGACCATCACGGGGCCGGGCGGCAGGACCGCCCTGGATTTCTTCTTGGCCATGTCAGGCTGTCCTTCTGTCTAAGTCTGGCAAGCCGGCGGCAGACACGAGTCCGCCGATCAGGGCTTGCGTTCGACCACCACGTAAGCGGCGGCCATGTCGGATTCGTCGGTAATGGAAACGTGGGCCGCACCAAAGCGCTGCTCGTACCATTGCAGCAGTTCGGGCGCGATCACCAGCACGGGACGCCCGCCGGGCGCATTCAGCGTCTGCACGCGCCGCCATGTCATGGGCATGCGCATGCCCAGGCCTATGGCCTTGGAAAACGCCTCCTTGGCCGCGAAGCGCGTAGCCAGGAAACGCAGGCCGCGCACCGGGTCGCGGGCGCGGCGCGCGTGGAACTTCTGCAGTTCTTCGACGCCCAGGATCTTTTCGGCGAAACGGTCGCCGTGGCGCGCCAGCGCGCGCTCGATGCGGTCGATGCGCAGCAGGTCCATGCCGATGCCGGCAATGGCGCCTGCGGGCGCAGCGGGGCGGGAAGCGTCAGACATGGGAATCAGCGCGCGGCCGCAGGAAAAAACGGGATGCCGGGCTCGCGGTCACAGCCCGCGCAGCGCTTGCAGGCGGGCCTGCACCATCAGCGCCTTCATGTCGCGCACCGCTTTTTCCCAGCCGTCGAACACCGCCTGCGCCACGATGGCGTGGCCGATGTTGAGTTCGGAAATGCCTTCCAGCGCGGCCACCGGCTTGACGTTGCCGTAATGGAGGCCGTGGCCTGCGTTCACGCGCAAGCCGTGGCGCAGCCCTTCGGTCACGGCCAGGCGCAAGCGCTGCAGTTCGGCCTCGGCGGCCTCGCCTTCAGCTTCGGCGTAGGCGCCGGTGTGCAATTCGATCACCGGCGCGCCGGCCTTGGCCGCGGCCGCGATCTGCACGGGATCCGGATCGATGAAGAGCGACACGCGGATGCCGGCCTCGGCCAGCAGGCCCACCGCATCCGACACCGGCCCCATGGCGCCCGCGACTTCCAGGCCGCCTTCGGTCGTCAGTTCGGTGCGCTTTTCGGGCACCAGGCAAACGTCGCTGGGCTTGACCGCGCAGGCGATCTCCAGCATTTCCGCCGTCACCGCGCATTCCAGGTTCATGCGCGTACGCAATTGCGGACGCATGGCGTAGACGTCCTTGTCCTGGATATGGCGCCGGTCTTCACGCAGATGCAGCGTGATCAGATCGGCGCCGGCGTCCTCCGCGCGCAGCGCTGCGAGCACCGGGTCCGGATAGGTCGTGTGGCGCTGTTGCCGCAGCGTGGCAACGTGATCGATGTTTACACCAAGTTCTATCATTGCACTTTCGTTGTTTCTTCCCAGCCGCCGCCCAGGGCCTTGTACAGCTCCACGCGGTTGATCAGCGCGGCCAGGCCAGTCTGGACCAGGGCGAGCTGGGCATTGAAAAAGTCCACCTGCGCGGTCTGCACCTGCAGGTAGCTGTCGATACCATTGGTATAACGCAGATTCGACAGTTCCAGCGTGCGGCCGGACGCGTCCTGCAGGGCGCGCTGGGCATCCAGTTGCGCCCCGTAGGTGGCTTCGCCGGCCAGCGCGTCCGACACTTCGCGGAACGCCTGCTGGATGGACTGTTCGTACTGCGCCACGGCGATATTGTCGCGCGCCTTGGCCAGGTTCAGCCCTTCGCGGATGCTGCCGCCGGCAAACAGCGGCGTGGTGATCGACGGCGAGAAGCTCCAATAGCCCTGGCCGCCCTTGAACAGGTCGCCCAACGAGGGGCTGGCCACCCCTAGCAGGCCGGTCAGCGAGATGGTCGGGAAGAACGCCGCGCGCGCCGCGCCGATATTGGCGTTGGCGGACAGCAGCTGGTTTTCCGCGGCCATGATGTCCGGACGGCGCTCGAGCAGATCGGACGGCAGGCCGGCTGGCACCGTCGCCAGAAGCTGGTCGCGGCCGAACACGGCCGGCGCCGGCAGGTCCGGCGGCAAGGGCGTGCCGACCAGCAGCACCAGCGCGTTCATGGCCTGGGCCTGGGCGCGGGCCAGTTGCGCCAGATCGGACGAGGCCGTATCCAGCAGCGACTTGGCCTGGTTCAGGTCCAGCTCCGAAGCCACGCCGCCGTCGAAACGCCGCTTGACCAAGTCATAGGATTCCTGGCGCGACGCCAGGGTGCGCTGTGTCAGGTCCAGCTGGACCTCGGCGGCGCGCAGGTTGAAGTACGACTGCGCGACCGCGCCGACCAGCGTGATCTGCGCACTCTTCTGCGCCTGCTCGGTCGACAGGTACTGCTGATACGCCGCCTCGGAGAGGTTGCGCAGGCGGCCGAACAGGTCGATCTCGAAGGTGGTCAGGCCGATGCCTGCCTGGTACGAGCTGCTGATCGAACCCGCGCCGGGCTGCCGCATGTTCTGGGGCAGATGCTGACGCTGGCCCTGGATGCCGGCGCCGATGCTGGGCCATTGCGCGCCGCGCTGGATGCCGTATTGGGCGCGAGCCTCTTCCACGCGCTCCACCGCCACGCGCAGGTCGCGGTTGTTGACCAGCGCCAGCTCGATCAGGCTTTGCAGGCGCGGATCGCGGAAGAACTCGCGCCAGCCCAGATTGGCCGCCGGCGTGCCGTCCTGCGGCATGACCGCGGTGGACGGCTGGGTGCCCAGCGAGGTGGGCTTGGCGTAGCCGCCATACTGCACCTTGGGCTGATCGGGCCACGTACCGGAAACCGGCGCATCGGGGCGCTTGTAATCGGGCGCCAGCGAGCAGCCGGCCAACGCCACCGCCACGAAAGCGGACAAGGCGGTCTGTTTGAACTTCAGGGCTTTCATTCCTTGCCCTCCTGGCCACCGTTGGGTTGTGCGGGATGTTGCGCGGGCGCGTCCGGCGCAGCCTGTCCGGCTGCGGCCTTCTTGGCCGCCTGCTCTTCTTCGAAGGCGCGCAGTTCAGCGCCCAACAGGCGCGGACGGGTCTTGAACAGGCCCAGCACAACCACGAAGAAGGTCGGCACGAAAATCACCGCGAACGGCGTGGCGGCCAACATGCCGCCCAGCACGCCCAGACCCACGGCGCGCTGGCTGGCGGCGCCTGCGCCGGTCGCCATGGCCAGGGGCACCACGCCCAGGATGAAGGCCAGCGACGTCATCAGGATGGGACGGAACCGCAGCCTCGCGGCTTCCACCGCGGATTCATACAGCCCCATGCCGCGAGCGTACTGATCCTTGGCGAATTCCACGATAAGAATGGCGTTCTTGGCCGCCAAGCCGATCACGGTCACCATGCCCACCTGGAAGTACACGTCGTTGGACATGCCCAGCGCGCTGATCAACGCCACCGCGCCCAGCATACCCAGCGGCACCACCAGCATCACCGAAATCGGGATGGCCCAGCTTTCATACAGGGCGGCCAGCACCAGGAACACCACCAGCAGCGACAGGCCCATCAGGATCGGAGCCTGGTTGCCGGCCTGGCGTTCCTGGTAGGAAAGGCCGTTCCACTCGTAGCCGAAGCCCTGCGGCAACTGGCCCACCAGACGCTCCATCTCGGCCATCGCCTCGCCCGTGGTGTAACCAGGGGCGGCGTCGCCGCCGATACGCATGGACTCGTAGCTGTTGTAGCGCACCACCTGCACCGGACCCTGCTTCCACTCGGCCTTGACGAAGGTGGACAGCGGCACCATGCCGCCCTGGCTGTTGCGGGCGTTCAGCTGCAGCACGTCATTGAGCTGCATGCGATACGGCGCGTCGGCCTGCACCCAGATGTTCTGCATCCGGCCCAGGTTGGGGAACTTGCTCAGGTAGGCGGAGCCGACCGCGGTGGAAATCAGCGAGGCAGCCTCGTTGAAGTCCACGCCCAGCGCAGCCGCTTTCTCGCGGTCGATGGTCAGGCTGAGCTGCGCGCCCGGCCCCAGGCCGGTGATGCGCACCTGCGACAGCACGGGGCTCTTCATGACCAAGCCCATGAGTTCGCCGGTGGCCGCGGCCAGGGCGGCGGAACCCGCCGCGCCGCGATCCTGCAGGCGGAAGTCGAAGCCGGTCGCGTTGCCCAGGGACGAAATGGCGGGTGGCACCAAGGTGAACACCTGCGCGTCATGGATGCCCATCAGCTGCTTTTCGAAGGCATGGAAGGCAATGGCGCCCGCCGAGTCCTGGCGCGACTTGCGCTCGCTGAAGTCCTTCAGCGTGACGAAGGCGATAGCGGCGTTCAGGCCGTTGCCGTTGAAGCTGTAGCCCTGCACGGCGATGATGTTCTCGACCGCGGGCACGTCCGAGAAGTACTTCTCGACCTGCTCGATGACCTCGACCGTGCGGTTGGCGGTGGCGCCGGTGGGCAGCTCGATGTTGCTGACCACGTAGCCCTGGTCTTCCTCGGGCAGGAAGGACGAAGGCAGGCGCAGGTACAGCCAGCCCAGCAGCACGACCAGCAGCAGGAACGCCAGCATCATGCGGCCGCCCTTGTGCAGGATGCGCGACACCCAGTTCTGGTAGTTGTGGGTGGTGGCGTCGAACTTGCGGTTGAACCAGCCGAAGAAGCCCTTCTTGTCCTCGTGGTGGCCCTTGGGCACCGGCTTGAGGATGGTGGCGCACAGCGCCGGGGTGAAGGTCAGGGCCAGCAGTGCCGAGAAGAAGATCGACACGGCCATCGCGATCGAGAACTGGCGGTAGATCACACCCACCGAACCGCTCATGAAGGCCAGTGGCAGGAACACCGTCACCAGCACCAGCGTAATGCCGATGATGGCGCCGCTGATCTGCGGCATCGCTTTCTTGGTGGCTTCCTTGGGTGGCAAGCCCTCTGTGGACATGATCCGCTCGACGTTTTCCACCACCACGATGGCGTCGTCCACCAGAATCCCGATGGCCAGCACCATGGCGAACATGGTCAGCACGTTGATGGAGAACCCGAGCGCCAGCATCACCGCGAACGCCCCCAGCATGGCCACCGGCACCACCAGGGCCGGGATCAGGGTGTAGCGGACATTCTGCAGGAACAGGTACATCACCAGGAACACCAGCACCATGGCTTCCGCCAGGGTGTGGACCACCTGCTCGATGGACACCTTGACGTAGGGCGCCGTGTCGTACGGAATGGAGTACGTGATGTTGCCCGGGAAGTACTTGGACAGCTCTTCCATCTGCTGGCGCACGCCCTGGGCGGTGGCCAGCGCGTTGGCGTTGGGCGACAGCACGATGGCGAATGCGGCCGTCGGCTTGCCGTTCAGGCGGGCGCCGAACTGGTAGTTGTCCGCGCCGACTTCGATGCGGGCGACGTCGCGCAGCAGCACCTTGGAGCCGTCGGTGTTGGCGCGCAGGACGATCTTGCCGAAGCCCTCCACCGTGCTCAGCTGGCCGTTGGCCGTGACCGTGGCGGTGATGCGCTGCGAATCCGGGTTGGGCGGCGCGCCGATGCTGCCGCCGGAAATCACCACGTTCTGCTGAGCGATGGCCTGGTTGACCTGCGACATGCTCAGGTTGAACCCGACCAGCTTGGCGGGATCGACCCACACGCGCATGGCGCGCGGCGCCGCGAACAGCTGGAACTGGCCCACGCCGGGCACGCGGGAAACCGGGTTCTTGATGTTGCGGGTGATGTAGTCGGCCAGCGCCGTCTGGTCCAGCGAACCGTCCGTGGACGACACCGCCGCCACCATCAGGAAGCCGGTACTGGTCTGCTCATATTGCAGGCCCTGCTGCTGCACGGCGGTGGGCAACTGCGCGACCACGTTGGACACGCGGTTCTGCACGTCCACCTGCGCCAAGTCTGGATTGGTGCCAGGAGCGAAGGTCGCGGTGATGGTCGAGGTGCCGTAGGAATCGCTGACCGACTCGTAGTAGATCAGGCCCTTGGCGCCGTTGAGCTGGTCTTCGATGATACTGGTGACCTGCTCGGCCACTTCGTTGGCCGACGCGCCGGGGTACGTGGCCGTGATCGTGATCGCGGGCGGCGCTACGTCCGGGTACTGCGAAATCGGCATGTTCGGGATCGCCAGCACCCCGGCCAGCAGGATGAACAGGGCGACTACCCAGGCGAAAATCGGTCTATCAATAAAAAATTGCGGCATGTGGGCTGACTCTGAAAGCGATGCTCACCAAAGAGGAACGCGGCGCTTGCGCCGCGTGCCGCTTAAGATTTCTGGCCTGCGGCCTTGTCCTGCTGCGCAGGTTCGGCCGGCTTGGCGCCAGGCTGCGGGGCGGATTCCGCTGGCTTGGCACCCGGTTGCGCGGGCGCCTGGCCGCCCGGGGCGGGCGTGCCGTTCTTCCATTCGCTGGCCTGAACCGGAGCGCCCGGGCGAACCTTCTGGAATCCTTCCACCACGACCACGTCGCCGGCCTTCAGGCCGCTGGTGACGATCCAGTTGCTCTTGAGGGCGCCGCCGGTGGTGACCGGAATCTGCTCGATCTTGTTGTCCTTGACCAGCATCAGGCTTTGCAGGCCGTCCGCGGTACGCTGCAGCGCTTGCTGCGGCACCATCAGGGCCTTGTCGTCCACGCCCTGCTCGAGGCGCACGCGCACGTACATGCCGGGCAGCAGGATGCCATCGGGGTTGGGGACTTCGGCGCGCAGGTTCACCTGGCCCGTGGTCGGATCCACGGTGATGCCGGTGAACAGCAGCTTGCCCGGCTGGCCGTATTCGGAGCCGTCTTCCAGCACGATGGTGGCGCGCGCCGTATCCTTGCCGACCTGTTGCAGTTGGCCGCTGGCGAAGGCGCGGCGCAAGGATGCGAGTTCCGCGGTGGACTGGGTGAAGTCGACGTAGATCGGATCCAGCTGCTGCACCGTGGCCATCTGCGTGGCCGAAGTGGCCTCGACCAGCGCGCCTTCGGTGACCAGCGGCTTGCCGATGCGGCCGGTAATGGGCGAGGTGACGTCGGTGTAGCCGAGGTTGATGGCGGCATTGTCCTGCGCCGCCTTGGCGGCGGCGACGGAGGCGTCGGCCTGGCGGTACGAAGCCACGGCGTTGTCGTATTCCTGCTTGCTGACGGCGTTGGCCTTGACCAGCGGGGCGTAACGGTCGGCCAGCAGCTTGGCGCTGAACAGGTTGGCCTGCGCCTGCTTGAGCTGCGCCGTCGCCTGATCGTAGGCAGCCTTGTAGGGCGCCGGATCGATCTTGAAGAGCAGTTGGTTTTCCTTGACGTCGCCGCCTTGCTCGAAGGCGATCTTCTGGACGATGCCGGTGACCCGCGAACGGATCTGCGCATCCCGGACGGCGTCGACGCGGCCGGGCAATTCGGACACGATGGGTGCGCGCTGCGGCTGGATCGTAATGACGCTGACCTGGGGCATGCCTGGATTCATGTGCGGCTTTTCGCCGCAACCAGCCAATATCAGTGCGAGGACCCCGCCGGAAAAAGCCAGCCCTGAAACACGTTTAGGCGAAAACCGCATTGAAACCCCCGCGTAGCGTAATTAACCGTAATCGCGTCATGTAATCGCAGTATTTAAGCGCGGCATTGGCCACGTTAAATAAGAAGCATGCGTCATCAAGGCACGTAATCAGCCCAGTAATGTAACTCAGTTATTGGGGAAATCACTGATTTTTAGTGCTTCAAATGCCACGCGCGCGGGGATTTCATACAACAGATCAGCTCTCGGAAAGCTCCCGCAACTTGCCCAGGAACACATAGCCCATGCCGTGCACGGTATGCAGCGGCAGCCTGGCGCCGGCCAGCAGGACCTTGCCGCGCAGGCGGCAGATCGCCACATTCAGTGTGCGCATGGTGGTGCGTTTGCGCACCGCCATGAATTCATCGCGCCGCAATTCCCTGGCGGGATTGCTCGCCAGGCAAAGCAGGCAGGTACGCTCCAGGGCTGTCAGGCCGATGCGGGCTCCATGGGGCGTAAGCAGTGTCCAGCCCTGGTAGACCAGGGACCACCAGCCGTCCATGGCGTAAGAAGTGTCGGCCGCGCGGGCGGGCGCGACCTGTGCAAGGCGAGCGGGGGCATTCACGACGGATCTCCACCAGGAAGGCCCGCTCCGCGCGGGGTGGCGGCCGGTTCCCGGAACAAGGTTGCAATTGGCCCCGAAAGCCTACCGCTGGAACCCGTGGGCGTTGACATCGCTAGGCATCTATAAGACCAATCCGGCAGGAAATCCGTCCGGACTTTGTCCAGATGTGCCGCACTCGCCCCCCCTGCCCGCCAGCTCAGGTGCGCTTGCCGTTGCGATGGATATCGTGAGTGACGAAACAACTGTCCTGGGTCGGACGGGCCAGGATCCCGGGCTTGGCGAGCGTGGCGCGGATGTCGGCCAGGCCCGACTCCCAGTGCTCGCGCATGGCCTCGGTGCCGAATTCGTAGTCCTTGGAAAAACGCTCGCGGTGCTTGGACTCGTAGATTAGGTTGATGATGTTGGTGGCTGGCGTATGGGACAGCTTGCGGATCTCGGCGAACTCCGCCGCGTTGCGCTCGGCCGCCGGCAGCTTCGCCAGCAGGCGTTGCAGGCCGTGGCGCAGCTTGAGCACGCGCCGCAGCTGGTCCGTGACCAGGCGGGTGCGGCTGGAGTACTGGATATCCTTCTGGCGCTCGGCCACTTCCTCCAGGTTGCTCGGCAGGCCGCCGCGCGCGGGCCACAGATCGACCTGGAACGCCAGCGTGTCCCGCATGCTGTCGGTGGTCAGTACTTGTGCCAGCGGCGTGTTGGACACGACGCCGCCGTCCCAATAGTGTTCACCGTCGATCTCGACGGAAGGGAAGCCTGGCGGCAAGGCGCCCGAGGCCATGATGTGCTCGGGCCGCAGCGTGTCCTTCAGGCTGTCGAAGTAGGCGAAGTTGCCGGTCCGCACGTTGACCACGCCAAAGCTGGCGCGCACGGCCCCGCTATTGAGCAGATCGAAGTCCACGAACTCCCGCAAGGTCGCAGCCAGCGGCGTGGTGTCATAGAAGCTGGTGGACGCCGCGCCCCTGCCATGCACCAGGTAGGGCGGCGGAAAACGCGGTTTGAAGAAGCCTGGCTGGCCCGAGAACAAGGCCTGGAAGGCTGACACATGCCCGTTCATGACCGGCGAACCAAAGCCGAACGGCAAGCCTTCGAACATGGGGCCGAGCGTCTCGCCCCAGGGTACCGAAGCGAAACCCGCAGGCCGGCAGATGGCTTCCCAGAAGCCGCGCAGGCGCTCCACGCGCTCGTCCTCGGGCGACCCCGCGATGATGGCCGCGTTGATCGACCCGATGGAAATGCCGGAAATCCAGTTGGGCCGGATACCCGCTTCGTGCAGCCCCTGGTACACCCCGGCCTGGTAGGCCCCCAGCGCCCCGCCGCCTTGCAGCACCAGGGCGACGACTTCATAGGGCGGCGTATCGCCGGTGTCTTGCTTCGGAGCCTTGCGGCGAGTACTCATGCGGCTTCCTCTAGGCAGGGCCGGCGGACCGCCCTACTTGCTTTTGTCCGGCAACTGCGGCGCAGCCACGCCGGCGCGGAACGGATACTTGGAGAAGATCTGCGCTACCACCTTGTCCGTGTTCTCGGGCGAGGCGCTGGCATCGGGCTGGACCTCGCCCACCGCCACGCCTTCCCACACCAGCTGTCTGCGGCGCGCGTCGACGAGGTCGATGTTCAAGGTGCCCTCAGTATATTGGTAGACGTCATCGCCCCAGCCGTAGCCGGGCCAGCCGCCATAGAAGCCGGCGCGATAGCCGTAGTACGGACCCATGGGCGGCGCGGCCGGAGTGACCTGCACCTTCTGCTGCAGCTTGGCGCTGAAGTTGACCAGCAGGTCGGGATTTGCTGCGCTATAGGTATAGCCGCGCATTTCCATCTGGCCGCGCGTGGCGTTCTTCAGGCGCTCGGTCAGCAAGGTGCTGTAGCCGGCCTTGTCGGTGCCCAACGGCGTCATGTACCCGAAGGTTCGGTACTGCGCGAAATTTGCCTGATGATCGTAGTCGCTCTTGACGTCAGGGCCAGTAGCGCAGGCCGCCAACAATGCCGTCATGGAACCCGCAGCCAGCAATTTGAACGCTTTCATGTCGTTTTCTCCGTGAGCCCGATGCCTGAACATAGTGCCGCGAAGCCTGCAAAATTTCAACAGAATCTCATTCGCATCGCGTCCGCCGTGAACCACGGGCACAGCCCCCGTCCATTACACTTTCAGCTATCCCATACCCTGACCACGGCACGACAAAGATGTTGGAACTCGACGGCTCGATTTGGTTTCGCTCCGGCGCCCAGACCTGGGGCGGAAAAAACCGCATAGACCTGCTGGCGCAGATCGACGCCACGGGATCCATCACGGCCGCCGCGCGCGCCGTGGGCATGAGCTACAAGGGCGCATGGGACGCCATCGACGCCATGAACAATCTGGCGGGCGAGCCTTTGGTGATCAGGGCCGCCGGCGGCAAAGGCGGCGGCGGCACGCGCCTGACGGACCGCGCGCGCGGCCTGATCGGCACCTTCCGCGCCCTGGAAGCCGAACACCGCAAGTTCATGGAAAACCTGACCCGCGCTGGCGTGAACGCCAGTGGCGACATCGATCTCATGAGGCGTTTCATGCTCAAGACCAGCGCACGCAACAAACTGCTAGGCACCGTCATCCAGATCCGCGCCGGCGCCGTCAATGACGAAATCGTGCTGCGCATCGCGGGGGGCCTGACCATCACGGCCACCATCACCCGTGAAAGCACGCAGGAATTGGGGCTGGCGACCGGCAAGGAAGCCATCGCGCTGATCAAGGCGTCGTCCGTCATCGTGGGCGCGCCCGGCCCCGGCCTGCGCCTGTCGGCGCGCAATCAGTTGCCGGGCAAGATCACGGCATTGCGCCCGGGCGCCGTCAATAGCGAGATCCTGATCGGACTGGACGGCGGCATGACGCTGGCGGCCATCGTCACCAACGAAAGCGCGCAGGACCTGGACCTGGACGTAGGCGCCGACGCGGTGGCGATCTTCAAGGCTTCCAGCGTGATTCTGGGCGTGCTGGACTGAGCCGATCAGACGCCCACGTCTTCGTCGTGGCGTCGCACCCTGCCCTCGCGCACTTCGAACACCTCGTCGGCCAGCGCATCCACATCCGCCGGGTCGTGCGTGATCAGCAGCATCGGCACGTCCAGCTGGCGCTGCAAGGCATTCAGTTCCAGCCGCATCTTGCCGCGCAACTGCGAATCCAGCGCTGAAAAGGGCTCGTCCAGCAGCAGGATGTCGGGCCGCAGCATGAGGGCTCGCGCCAACGCCACCCGCTGCTTCTGGCCGCCGGATATCTCGCTGGGATAGCTGCCCACGATGGAACCCAGCTCGAACGCGTCCACCCAGCGCTGCGCCTCGGGCCCAACGTCGCGCCGGGGCGGGTTGCGCCAGCCGCGGCGCAGCCCGAAAGCGATGTTCTGCGCCACTGTCAGGTGGGGAAACAGGGCGTAGTCCTGGAACAGGTAGGCCACCCGGCGCGATTGCGCCGGCAGGTTGACGCCGGCGTCCGTGTCGAACAGCACGCGGCCGTTGATCTCGATGCGGCCCGCGTCAGGGCGCAGCAGGCCCGCCACCGCGCGCAGGGTCAGGCTCTTGCCCGCGCCCGAGGGGCCGAACAGCGCTATACGCTTGGCTGACGAATCGAATGCGACGTCCAGCGCGAAGCGCCGGTCGCCGGACACCATCTGCTTGCGCACCTGGATGCTGACGCTCATAGCGCGCTCCCGTTGCGCCGGCCGCTGCTGACGGGCACCAGCTTGCCGGCCAGCAGCAGGACCACCACGCAGGTCACCGAGGTGACCAGCACCAGCATGTTGGCCGTGGCGTCGTCGCCCGCCTGCACCGCCTCGTAGATGGCGACCGACAGAGTCTGTGTCCGTCCCGGCAGGTTGCCGGCGATCATCAGCGTGGCGCCGAATTCGCCCAGCGCCCGCGCGAAGGCCAGCAGCACCCCGGCGGCGATGCCGCGCGCGGCCAGCGGCAAGGTGACGCGGAAGAAGACCCCCGCTTCGCACACGCCCAACACGCGCGCCGCGCTTTCCAGTTGGCTATCAACGTTCTCGAAGGCGGCCCGGGCGGATTTGAACACCAGCGGAAAAGCCACCACCGAAGCCGCGATCACCGCGCCCTGCCAGGTGAAGACCAGTTCGATGCCCCAGCCCGCCAACGTCTCGCCGATGATGCCGCGGCGCCCCAGCAGCACCAGCAGGTAGTAGCCGAGCACCGTGGGCGGCAACACCAGCGGCAAGGTCAACAGCGCGTCCAGCAGGTCGCGCCCCGGCCAGCGCCAGCGCGACAGGCCATAGGCCGCGGCGGTGCCCGCCACGGTCGCCAACAGCGTTGCCCAGCCCGCCACTTTCAGGGAAAGCAGCAGGGGCACCCAAACCGGATCACTCATCAATGCCTACGATTCAACGGATATCAGGGCTTCTGGAAGCCGTAGCGCGACAGTATCGCCTGACCTGCGGGAGACAGCACATAGGCAACGAAGCTTTCGGCTTCCTTGGCAGCGGCTTCACGGGTGGTGACGGCGATGGGATAAGTGACCGGCGTCTGCGAAGGCACGCGAACCGCGACCTTGACCTTGTCCGCCATGATGGCCGCGTCGGTCGCGAACACGAAGCCCGCATCGACCTCGCCGCGCGCCACGTAGTCCAGGCTCTGGCGCACGTTCTGGGCCAGCACGCTCTTGGCCTGCACCGCGCTCCAGAGGCCGGCCGTCTCCAGCGCGCCCTGCGTGTAGCGGCCCACCGGCACCGATGCCGGGTTGCCATAGGCGATGCGCTTGATGTCGTCGCGGGTCAGGTCCTTGAGCGCGGTGATGTTGGCCTTGCTGTCCGTCGGGACGATCAGCACCACCTGATTGGCGGCAAAGTCCACGCGGGAGGCTGGCTTGACGGCCTTTTCCTCGACCGCCTTGTCCATGGCCTTCTGGTCCGCCGAGGCGAACACATCGGCCGGCGCGCCCTTGACGATCTGCTGCAGCAGCACGTCGGACGCGCCGAAGTTCAGGATGACCTTGGTGCCGGCATGCTCTTTTTCGTAGCCTTGCGCGACTTCCTTGAAGGCGTTGGTCAGGCTGGCGGCGGCCGACACCACCAGGTCGCCGGCAGCGGCGTTGGCGCTCCATGCGGCGGCCAGCGCCAAGGACAGCGCCACGATCGGACGTTTGCGGAACATGTTCTTCTCCCGGGGAAATCGCTAAGTCGGTAACGAAATATATATAGGTATATAACGCTCGTCAATTTGGCTGCCCAGGGAGCATTGAGCAATATCAAGGAGTGGCGGGCGCGGGCTTCAGCCGCGCGCCACCGTGGTCGCGTGCACCGCCTCGGGCGCCAGCCGCGCCTGCAGGTGCTCCAGCGCCAGCTCGGGCCGCGCCGCGCCGCACATGAAGATGTCCAGCGCCGCGAACGCATGCTCGGGCCAGGTGTGGATGCTGATGTGGGATTCGCTCAGCAGGACCACGCCGGTCACGCCCGCGCCCTCGCCGAAATGATGGAAGTGCGCGCTCAGCACGTGCGCGCCCGCCGCCTGCGCCGCGGCGATCAGGTCGCGTTCCAGCGCTTGCGCGTCTGTCAGGCGATCCGCCGGCACGCCGCGGAAATCCGCCAGCACGTGGCGGCCGGGTGTGGCGTGCGGGGTCACTTGTGGGACCCGCCCGAGGACCAGCCCGATCCGCCCGAAGAACTGCTGCCCCAGCTGCTGCCGGAGCCGCCGCTGGACATGCGCGCACCGGGGGTGTTAAAGCCGGTGGCGAAAATCACCACCACGATGGCGTAGACGGTGTAAAAGAGCTTGCCCATCCTGTTATTCGTCCTTGCCAGATAATTTGTCCGCCACCGCCGCCGGAATCCACAGGAACGCCGCGCCGATCAGGATCGGAACGATGCCGCCACTGAAAATGGTGTCGATATTCAGGAAGGCCAGCACGATCATGGCCGTCCAGGCGAACTTGCGATAGCCCCCGGGCTTGCCGCTGAGCGGCATGGCCTTCTGCTTGGCAAGTTCAGGATCGCCGAACCATTCAGCCAACTGCGCCGGCGCCACCGGCCCCGAGGCGGACCAGCCCAATTCGGACTCGCTCAGTTCGCGGGTCAGCTTGAGGTTGCCGGCCTTGTAATCCGTGATCTTGGTGCTGTCGCCGACCTTGACGCGCCAGTTGAAGGCGCCCAGGGCCAGTTCCACGCGCGAGGTGTAGTCGTACAGCTTCTGATAAAGCTTGGAGCGCCAGCGCACGCTGCTGGCGTTGTTGTGGCTGGGCCAGGTGTCGCATACCTGCACCCGCTCCCAGCCCTCGTCGGTTTCCACCAGCCAGATGAAACCCTTTGCGGGATTGAACAGCAGGTATTCGATCCAGTCGGACGGTTCCTCGGGATCCGGATCGGCGCACTTCATCAGGCCGATGAGCGTATAGGACGCGCCATCGATCTTGGCCACCGCGCCCAGCGACAAGGTGGTCTTGATGGCTTTGACCTTGCGGGCCTTTTCGATGACCTCGGCCGTGGGCCCCGAGCAGTCGACCGCGGCGGCGCACGAGGGGCAGACCACTTGCGTGGCCATGGCGGCCACGAAGCTTATCGGGCCGCCGCAGTTGGGGCAGTCCAGCGCCTTGATCTGGCCGCGGAAACGGCCGGCGGTCTCCTCGACCTGCTCGTTGGTCCGCAGCGAGGCCGCCTGCATCGCGGACAGGTCGAATGCCTTGCCGATGTACAGCTCGGGCTCGGGCCCGTCGGAAAAGTCCAGCGTCAGGAACGCGTCCAGGCAGCGGTAGTCGGCCACCTTGGCCAGCCAACCTTCGCCCGGCACGAAGGGCAACTCGCCTTGCGTGCCGCCCGCCTGGCAGGCGCGCACGTCGGCGGCCGTGAAGCGCTGGCCGTCCAGCTTCAGTTCATCGCCGGGCGCGATGTCGTCGAACGCCGGCATGCCCTGCGTAGACTTGACCTTGCGCCGCCGGGTCACGGCGTACTGGCCCGACGCGTCCGACAGCCAGCCGTCGGAACCGTCCTCGAACCACAGGTACCACTCGTTCCAGAAGCCGTCGTCGTAGCGCAGCTGGACGCGGCCGATCAGGTCGAAGCGCTTGCCTTCATAAGTGCCGGCCGCGCCCAGGCACAAGGGCGAGTAGTCCTCCAGGACCTCGGCCGCCTCGCCGATGCGCTTGACCGACTCGGCGTCCTTCAGCAAGGTGCTGCGGCAGGCGCCGCAGACCGCCATGACCGATGCCGCGGACGTGAACTTGACTGGGGCGCCGCACTGCGGACACAGAACCTGCTGCATGGAGCCTTAGCTGGTGAGTTTCTTCAGCACTTCGGCCTTGGCCGAATCGTAGTCCGCGGCCGTGATCAGGCCCTTGTCCAGCAGATCCTTGAGCTGCTGCAGCCGTTGCGCCGGATCCGCGCCCGCGGCGGCGGGCGCCTGCTGGGCGGGCTGCGGCGCGGCCTGCGGCTGCCCCTGGGCGCCTGCCAGCCCTGCGGCCATGGTCTGGCCCAGCGCCGCGCCGGCCGCCAGGCCCGCGCCGATGCCGGCGATGCCGCCTTCGTTCTGCGCGGCCATCGGTATGGCCGTGGCGGTCTGGTACTGGGTGAACTTGCCCAGGTCGCCGGCCATGCCCATGGAGATCCGCGTGTCCAGCGCCTTCTGCAGCTCTTCCGGCAGCGACACGTTCTCGACCGTGAAGTTGTCCAGCTTGACGCCGTATCGGTCGAACACCGGCGCCAGCTGTTCAGCGATGCTTTGCGACATCAGCCCCTGGTTGCCGGCCATGTCCAGGAACGGCACCTTGGAGCCGCCCAGCGCCGTCGTCATCGCCGCGACCACCATGTTGCGCAGCTGCGCTTCCAGGTCGTCGACGGTGTATTCGTCGCGCGTGCCGCTGATCTCGCGGTAGAACTTGGCGGGATCGGAGATCTGATAGGAATACACGCCGAAAGCGCGCAGCCGCACCATGCCGAATTCGCTGTCGCGCAGCGTCACCGGCTGCGCCGTGCCCCAGCGCCGGCCCAGTTGCAGGCGCGTGCTGAAGAAGATCACATCCGACTTGAAGGGAGACTCGAACAGCTTGTCCCAGTTCTTCAGGTAGGTCAGGATCGGCAGCGTCTGCGTGGTCAGCTTGTACATGCCGGGGCCGAACACGTCGGCCACCTTGCCTTCGTTGACGAACACCGCCATCTGCGATTCGCGCACGGTCAGGCTGGCGCCGTACTGGATTTCGAAATCCTGCATGGGATGACGCCAGGCGAGCACGCCGTCGCGGTCCTCGTTCCATTGCAGGATGTCGATGAACTGCTTGCGGATGAATGAACCGAGACTCATGAGTCGTTCTCCTGTCAGATCGAGTGCGGCGCGCGGCCGCGTCAGGTCAGGCTGGCGGCGTTGACGATGCCCGCGGCGATGGAAATCGAGCCGATCAGCCCGCCCATGGCGATGTTGTTTTCTTCGATGGCCTCGTTCATGCCGCGCACGGTCTGGGACACGCCCACGTACACGACCAGCTGCACCAGCATGGCCACCAGGCCCCACAGCAGGAACATGGCATAGCTGGCATGGATCGCGATGCTGGAGCACAAGGTGAAGCTGAAGCCGACCAGCGCGCCGCCATACGACAGCGCGGCGGCGATATTGCCTTCGCGGATCAGCTCGAATTCCTTGTAGCGCGTGACGGCCGTGTAGACCAAGGTGAAGACACCCAGCATGGCAAGCGCAGATGCCATGTAGATAAGATAGGTCACCACCGGATGCATTGCTTCTCCCATTGCCGCCCTCCTAATTGCGCGCAGTATATACGGCGCGTTCGATATACTGCGAACGCATTTTTCGTGTCGGACACCTCATGCGCGACCGCGTTCTCATCCTTTCGGTATTGATCGTCGCCTCCTGCGGTTTGGGCTATGAGCTCATCAGCAGCGCGCTGGCCAGCTATTTGCTGGGGGATTCGATACTGCAGTTCTCTTCCGTCATCGGCTGCTATCTCTTCGCCATGGGCATAGGTTCGTGGTTGTCAAAATATGTAAGAGACGAAGACGTTTTGAATCGCTTCATCGACGTGGAGCTGCTGGTCGCCCTGTTGGGCGGCGTCTCCGCCGCGGTGCTGTTCCTGGTCTTCGCCTGGCTTTCCGCGCCCTTCCGCGCTGCCCTGTATGTCGGCGTCTTCGTCATCGGCCTGATGGTCGGGATGGAGATTCCGCTGGTGATGCGAGTGTTCAATCAGCGCAAGGCCGAGTTCCGCGAAATCGTCAGCCGCGTGCTGACCTTCGACTACCTGGGCGCGCTGGCCGTGTCGCTGGTGTTTCCCCTGCTGCTCGCGCCCAAGCTCGGATTGCTGCGCACCAGTTTCCTGTTCGGCATCATGAACGCCAGCGTGGCGCTGTGGACCACCTGGCTGTTCCGCGCGGAACTGCGCAGGCCCGGCGAAAAAGCCATCCGCGCTGGGGTGGTGATCGGGTTCCTGGGGATGGGCTTCATCTATTCCGGTAGCATGACGGCCTGGGCCGAGAAAGGCCTGTACGGCGACGACGTGGTGCACGCGGAAACCACGCAGTACCAGCGCCTGGTGGTCACGCGCTGGCACGACGACCTGCGCCTGTACATCAACGGCAACCTGCAGTTCTCGTCGCGCGACGAGCACCGCTATCACGAAGCGCTGGTGCACCCCGGCCTGCAAGCCCTGCCCTGGGCGCGCAATGTGCTGGTGCTGGGCGGCGGCGACGGCCTGGCGGTGCGCGAAATCCTCAAGTACAAGAATATCGAACATGTGACGTTGGTGGATCTGGATCCGGCCATGACCGGCCTGTTCTCCCGCTCCGAACCGCTGGTCAAGCTGAACCAGGGGTCGCTGAAGGATCCCCGGGTCACGGTGATCAATGACGACGCCGGCCGCTGGCTGGAAACCCACGCCGAGGTCTATGACTACATCGTGGTGGATTTTCCGGACCCGTCCAACTTCGGCCTGGGCCGCCTCTACTCGGTCCCGGTCTATCACCTGATGGCGCGCCACCTGGCCGAGAACGGCTATATGGTGGTGCAGTCCACCTCGCCCTACTTCGCGCCGCGCTCATTCTGGAGCGTGGACGCCACCTTGAAGGAAGCCGGCCTGAACACCTGGCCGTACCATACCTACGTGCCGTCCTTTGGCGACTGGGGCTTCATTCTGGCCAGCAAGCGCCGCGACTACGAGCCGCCCGCCGCGATTACCGTGCCCACGCGCTACCTGGACCCGGTCACGACGCGCGAACTGTTCCACTTCCCCGCCGACATGCCCGCGCTGGCGATGCCTCCGAACCGTCTGAACGAGCAATCGCTCGTGCGCTATTTCGACGAGGACTGGCGCAAGGTCATCCGCTGATGCGGCGGCGCAGCTTCCTCTTGGGCGCGGCCACGGCCGCCGTCGCCGGCACCGCCGGGTACTACCGTTCGCGCATCGTCGAGACCACGCCGGAAATCCATTACCCGGGCATGCAGGCAGGCCATGCCTTGCGCGACGCAGCGGCCTGGCCGCAGCCCTCCGCCAGCCGCCAGCGCGACGTCGTGATCCTGGGCTCGGGCGTGGCAGGCCTGTCCTGCGCCTGGAAGCTGGCGCGCGAAGGGCACACGGATTTCCTGGTGGTGCAGGGCCCCGAACTCGAAGGCAACGCGGCCGCCGGCCAGCGCGACGGCCTGGAATACCCCTTGGGCGCGCACTACCTGCCGCTGCCCTCGATGGCCTCCACGCACATACGCGAAATGCTGGCCGATTTCGGCATCATCGAGCGCGGCGCAAGTACCCCCCGTCCCTACTACGACGAGACCGCGCTGGTGCACTCGCCCCAGGAGCGCCTGCTGCGCGGCGGCCATTGGGAAGAGAACCTGCTGCCCATGAGCGGGCTGCCGGAAGCGGACCTGGCGCAGCACCGCAAATTTCTTGCGCTGATCGATCGTCTGCACACGCAGACCGGCAACGACGGCCGCAAGGTCTTCAGCATTCCGCTCACGCTGTCGTCGCAGGACCCGGCCTGGCGCGCGCTGGACGCGATTACGTTCAAGCAATGGCTGGACCGCGAGGGCTATACCTCGCCCGCGCTGCACTGGTACCTGAACTATTGCTGCCGCGACGACTACGGCGCACAGTACGACGCGATTTCGGCCTGGGCGGGCCTGCACTACTTCGCCAGCCGCGACGGCCATGCCGAAAATGCCGGCGAAGGCGCGGTGCTGACCTGGCCTGGAGGCCTGTCGACGTTGATGCAGCGCATGCGCGACGCCATCACGAAGAAGCTCGGCCATGCCGACTGGCTGGCCGCCGGCACGGCGGTCCGGGTACAGGAGACGCCTGCCGGCGCGCTGGTCACCTGCCTCGCCTCGTCTTCCAGCGCCTACACGGTGCAGGCGCGCCGCGCCGTGTGCGCGATGCCCTTGTTCGTGGCCCAGCGCATCCTGCCCGACATCCGCTCCTATGGCTACGATCCGGCGGTGCACGCGCCGCCGCACGCGCCCTGGATGGTGTCGAACTTCGTCATGGAAGGCTATCCGGCCGAAGCCCCGGGCGAACCGCTGTCCTGGGACAACGTCGTCTACCAGGGCAAGGCGCTGGGCTATGTCGTCTCCACGCACCAGCTGCTGCGTGTGGCCCGCACGCCGCGCTGCGTCTTCACGGCGTATCACGCGCTCAGCGGACAGACGCCCCAGGCCGCGCGCGAGTGGCTGACCCGCGCCAGTCCGGAAGAACTGCGGGCCGAGGCCGCGTCCGACCTGGTCGCGGCCTACGGCAAGGAGTTCTGGCGCCATGCGCGCCAGCTGGAAATCACGGTGCGCGGCCACGCCATGGCCTCGCCGCTATGCGGCTACCTGTCCAATCGGGGATTGGCCGCGCTGCGCGACGTGGACGGTCCGGTGCTGTTCGCGCACTCAGACCTTTCAGGCTATTCCGTATTCGAGGAGGCCTCGTGGTGGGGCGTGGCCGCGGCAGGACGGATCATGGGCCGGAAGCCGCCGCAGGCCTGAAGTTCGCGCGCCGCATTTTCTCCGGCCGCCTGCAATACAATTCCGCGAGCTTGCCGGGCATCACGGCACCTCCTGACCGGACTCAGATAAAAAGACATGGGAAAGCACGTCGTTGTCCTAGGCGCGGGTATCGTGGGCGTCTGCTGCGCCCTGGAACTGCAGCGCCGCGGCCTGTCCGTCACGCTGGTGGACCGGCAGGAGCCGGGCCTGGAAACCTCGCTGGGCAACGCCGGCGTGATCGCGCGCAGTTCGCTGATGCCGTTCAACCACCCCGGCTTGTGGCCGCAGTTGCCGCGGCTGCTGAAGAACGACACCGTGCAGTTCCGCTACAAGCTGAGCTATCTGGCGCGGAACCTGGGCTGGGCCGCCCGCTTCCTGCTCAACGCCCGGCCGGCGGTGTTCAGGCAGACCGTGGAGGCGCTGGATGGCCTGATCCGGCTTTCGGCGCCCGAGCACCTGCGGCTGCTGAACGAATCGGGCGCGGCGCACCGGCTGCGCGATACGGGTTGGGTTTTCCTGTACCGCTCGGAACAGGGCTGGAACAGCGGCGAACTGTCGCGCAAGACCTTTGCCCAGTACCAGGTGCCGACCCAGGTCTTGCAGCCCGCGGAACTCGCGGAGATCGAACCCGCGCTTGCGCCCATCTTCCACCGCGCCCTGTGGATCCAGGGCTCCTACTCTGTCGATGACCCGCACGAAGTGGTCGCGGCCTATGCCGCCCTGTTCCGGCGCTCGGGCGGCGCGTTCCAACGCCTGACCGCCAGCGCCATCCGCCGCGAGGGCCAGGGCTGGATCGTGCAAGGCGCGCAGGGGTCCGGGTCAGTAGCGGCGGATCGATTGGTGGTGGCGCTGGGTCCCTGGTCGAAGGCCCTTTTGAAAACGGCGGGCATAGACCTGCCCATGGCGTTCGAGCGCGGCTACCACATGCATTACAGCGGCGCAGACGGCGCCAGCCTGACACGCCCGGTCTACGACACCGGCGGCGGCTACGTGCTGTCGCCCATGGCACGCGGGCTGCGCCTGACCACGGGAGTGGAACTGGACGCCTGCGAAGCGCCCGCCCGGCCGCTGCAGCTGGACCTGGCGGAGGCGCGGGCCCGCGAGGCGTTTCCGCTGGACCGGCGGCTGGACGCCGAGGCGTGGCTGGGGCGGCGTCCGACGCTGCCCGACAGCCGGCCGATGATAGGCGAAGCGCCGCGCCATCCCGGCCTGTGGCTGGCGCTGGGCCACCAGCACATCGGCTTCAGCACCGCGCCCGGCACGGCCAGGATACTGGGAGAACTGATGTGTGATGGCGGCGCTGCCTCGCGCCACGAGGCCTTCCGGCCCGGTCGGTTCATCTAGTGCGGCAGGAAGCCGCCGGCTGTGGTTCACACAACCGGCGCCTGGCGCTTACCCCAGCAACAGGGCGTCGTCCGAGATCTTCTCGCCGCGCACGCGCTCGAACATGGCCAGCAGATCCGGCACGTCCATGCCGCGGCGCTCGTCGCCCGACACATCCAGCACCACCTGCCCTTGATGCAGCATGACGGTGCGGTCGCCCACGTCCAGCGCCTGGCGCATGCTGTGGGTCACCATCATCGTGGTGAGCTGGCTTTCGGCCACGATGCGCGCGGTCAGCTGCAGCACGAAGTCCGCCGTGCGCGGGTCCAGCGCCGCGGTGTGCTCGTCCAGCAGCAGGATGCGCGAGGGCTGCAAGGCCGCCATCAACAGGCTGACCGCCTGGCGCTGACCGCCAGACAGCAGGCCGATGCGGTCGGTCAGGCGGTTTTCCAGGCCCAGGCCCAGCGTGGCCAGGCGCTCGCGAAAGCCCTCCTTCATGGAGGCCTTGACCGCGCGGCTGTAGCCGCGGCGCGCGCCGCGCATCTGCGCCAGCGCCATGTTCTCTTCGATGGTCAGGTCTTCGCAGGTGCCGGCCATGGGGTCCTGGAACACGCGGGCCACACGGCCCGCCCGCGCCCACACCGGCTGGCGCGTGACGTCGACGCCATTGATGTCGATGCGGCCGGAGTCGACCGGCAGGTCGCCCGACACTGCATTCAGGAAGGTGGACTTGCCGGCGCCATTGGAGCCGATGACGGTCACGAACTGGCCCGAGGGGATCTCCAGCGACAGGCCGCGCAAGGCGCGGGTTTCGATGGGCGTACCCGCGTTGAACGTGATCTTGAGGTCTTTTGCGGACAACATGTTTCAGTACTCCATTGTGCAATCGCAGCACACAGGCCACATCAATTCCATACAGCCCGATCGGGGCCGCCGCGGAGCCGGCTTTGCCGGTCCGCGCGCGGCGCCCCCTTGAGGGGGAAGCGCCGCAGGCGCTTCGGGGGTGGGCCTCATCCTTTCTTGCCGACCAGGCGGCGCTTGAGCATGGGAATGACCAGGGCAAACGTGACCAGCACCGCAGTGACGAGGTTCAGGTCTTGCGCCTTCAGGCCGATGAAATCGCTGTTCAGCGCCAGGGCGATGAAGAAGCGGTAGACAATGGCGCCGATGATGACGGCCAGCGTGGCCAGCACCAGCTTGCGCGACGGCAGGATGCTTTCGCCCACGATCACCGCGGCCAGGCCGATCACGATGGTGCCGATGCCCATCGAAATGTCCGAACCGCCCTGGGTCTGCGCGAACAGCGCGCCCGCCAGCGCGACCAGCGCGTTGGACAGCGCCATGCCGCCCAGAATCATGCGGCCGGTGTTTACGCCCTGGGCGCGGGCCATGCGGCCGTTGGAACCGGTGGCGCGCACCGCCAGGCCGGTCTGCGTGGCGAAGAACCAGTCCAGCGCCAGTTTGGCCAGGATCACGATCACGATCAGGATCAACGGGCGGGCGACGTAATCCGACAACCACTCAGGCTGCAGGATGGTGAATACGGTGGGTTCGGTGATCAGCGGGACATTGGGCTTGCCCATGATGCGCAGGTTGACCGAGTACAACGCGATCATCATCAGGATGCTGGCCAGCAGATCCATGATCTTGAGCTTGACGTTCAACCAGCCGGTGACCAGCCCGGCTGCGGCGCCAGCGATGGTGGCGATGACGGTAGCCATGAACGGGTCGGTGCCCGAGGCGATCAGCGTGGCACAGACCGCGCCGCCCAACGGGAAGCTGCCGTCAACGGTCAGGTCCGGGAAGCGCAACAGGCGGAACGAGATATACACGCCCAGAGCCACCAGGCTGAAGATCAGGCCGATCTCCAACGCACCTAACAACGAGAACAATGACATGGGTCAAATCCAATCAGTAAGAAGCGGGCATATTAAAAACTTGCACGAAGGCAAGAAACGAGCATATTAAAGAGTTGCCGCGTCGGATATCTTGCGTTTCGGGGTCAGTTTTACCCCAGCTTTCGCAAGAAACGTTTCCCTGCGAGGGATTTTCTCCGGTTTCCTGCCAAAGCCTTCCCGTGCCGGACGGCCGGGCCGCCAGCATGAGTCTGCAGGACCATTCAGGGAGCAAAAACGCCGGGCGGGCACAACGCCGTAAGGCGGGCCGCCGGCCATTCAAGACCAGCACATTGCGCCGGGCCGCGAGCATCTTGTGAATGCTGCCGCCCTGAAGACCATGGGGTAAGGCAAGACACCAGAACATAAAACAAGCCCCGCTCACGCCGGGTAGGCATGGCGGGGCGGGTACGGCTGATTATTACTTCACAACCACCGCGGCCGACTTGATGATCGCATCGGACAGGGTCACGCCCTGCTTGGCGGCAGCGCCCGGGTTCACGTAGAGCTCGAGCTTGGAGATGGTTTCCGAGGGAATGGCGCCGGGCTTCTCGCCCTTCAGGATGCGCACCACCACCTTGCCCGTCTGCACGCCCAGGTCGCGGTAGTTGATGCCCAGGGCGGCGATGCCGCCGCGCTTGACGCTGTCGGTGTCGGAAGCGATCAGCGGGATCTTGGCGTCGTTGCCGACCTTGACCAGCGACTCATAGGCCGACACGACGTTGTTGTCGGTGTTGGTGTAGATGACGTCGACCTTGCCGATCAGGCTGCGGGCGGCGGAAGCCACGTCCACCGAGCGCGGCGCTGCCGCTTCGACCAGGCTCATGCCAGACTTCGGCAGGATTTCCTGCAGCTTCTTCACGACCACGACCGAGTTGGCCTCGCCCGGGTTGTAGACGATGCCCACGCGCTTGGCGTTAGGGACGATTTTCTTGATCAGTTCGACCTGCTTGTCCAGGGCCAGCAGATCCGACACGCCGGTCACGTTCGTGCCCGAGGCGTCCATGCTGGCGACCAGTTGGGCAGCGACCGGATCGGTCACGGCGGAATACACCACCGGCACGTCCTTGGTAGCGGCGACGACGGCCTGTGCCGACGGCGTGGCGATCGCGACGATGGCGTCGGGCTTGTCGCCGACGAACTTGCGCGCGATCTGGGCGGCGGTGCCGTTGTTGCCCTGGGCGCTCTGGTATTGCCACTTCAGGTTCTTGCCCGGCTCGTAGCCGGCCTGCTTGAGGGCATCCTGCACCCCGTCACGCACGGCGTCCAGCGCCGGATGCTCGACGATGGCGGTGACCGCCACGGATTTCTGCTGCGCGGACACAGGCGCGGCGATAGCCATCGCCAGCGCCATGGCGCCAACCGTCAGAAAATGTTTTTTTCCGATCAGCATAGATAAGCTCCTTGAACCCTTGTTTTTGCTCATTATTACGGCGCCGCTGGCGGCTCCCCGCCGGCCGGACTAGCCATAAAGCCGTATAGTCTAACTTGCCGCCCACCCAAAGCGTTTCGGGGGAATCCCTGAAATGGTGCATGCCGCAACAGCATGCCCCGCAGCGGGGCGCAGCGGCGTCAATATACTGAAAAGCCCGGAATCGCAGCGGCCGGATCCGCAGAAACCGGACTTCTTTCGCGCCGCCAACCGCAGCATCCAGAGGCCTCACCATGATCAAACGCGCATTGGGCCGTTCCGGCCTGCAGATTCCTCCCCTCACCTTCGGCGGCAACGTCTTCGGCTGGACCGTGGACGAAGCCGGCACGTACTCGCTGCTGGACGCGCTGGTGGACGCCGGCCTGAACTTCATCGACACGGCGGACGTGTATTCGCGCTGGGTTCCAGGCAATCAGGGCGGCGAATCCGAGACCCTGATCGGCAAATGGCTGAAGCGCTCCGGCAAGCGCGACCGCGTGCTGATCGCCACCAAGGTCGGCATGGAAATGGGACCCGACGCCAAGGGCCTGGCGCCCGCCTACATCCGCCGTTCGCTGGAAGCCTCGCTGGCCCGGCTGCAGACGGACCACATCGACCTCTACCAGTCGCACCAGGACGACCCCGACACACCGCTGACCGACACCCTGGCCGAATACGCCAAGCACATCGAGTCCGGCAAGGTGCGCGCCATCGGCGCCTCCAACTACACTGCGGTGCGGCTGTCCGAAGCGCTGATCGCGAGCGAACGGCACAGCCTGCCGCGCTACGAGAGCATCCAACCGGAATACAACCTGTACCGCCGCGAACCCTTCGAGTCCGGGTTGCAAAGCCTGGTGAAGACGCAGCAGATGGGCACGATCAACTATTACGCCCTGGCCAGCGGATTCCTCAGCGGCAAGTACCGCAGCCCCGCGGACGCGGGCAAGAGCCCGCGCGGACGCAAGATCGTCGACACCTATCTCAACGACCGCGGCTACCGGATCCTGAAAGCGCTGGACGAAGTGTCCGAGGACGCCAACTGCACGCCCGCCCAGGCCGCGCTGGCCTGGCAGATCGCGCAACCCGGCATCACCTCGCCCATCGTCAGCGCGACCTCGCTCGAGCAACTGGACGAACTGGTCAAGGCGGCCAGCCTGGCGCTGACGCATGATCAGTTGGCCAAGCTGAGCCAGGCGAGTGAATGGCGGTGAGGGAGGGGTGAAAATACCGGACGAGCCGCAACGGCACGTCCGCGCCCCGAATAGGACAAACTTTACAGGGCTGAAAAAGAAATCCCCGGCTCAAGGCCGGGGTGACATCAGGTCTTACATGATGGGTCGTAGGCTTGCGCCAATTGGAAGCCATCACCAACCTTAGAGAGATCTTATTCCGCGAGGCTGTCCAGAGTCAATCTTGGACACCTGCGGATCTTTCCAGGGTGAGTGACATGCCAACAACACTGCAATATCGGCCGATTCTGATAGACACGCTCATTAGCAACGAGCGCATGAGCAGTTATCAGACCGTCTTCAGCCCAGCCAATGATGTGGAACTGATGGGCGCCTATTTATGGAACACCCATGCCAGCGGCGCCTTGTACCCGTTGATCAGCGCGGTTGAAATCACCTTGCGCAATGCCATCGACCGGGCGCTGACCGCGGACCTGGGGTCGTTCTGGTGGTCGGGTCCGCGGCTACTGTATCGCTCGTATGCGCCCGGCGCCGCGCCACCTTACGCCGTGCAGGCGGTGCATGACAATTTTGTCAAGGCAACGCGCAAGTACATCAGCGAGGTCCGCAGTCGTCACCGGCTACGCGGTCACATCATTCCTAACCATGCAGGCGTGATTTCCAAGACTGAATTCTCATCCTGGAAGTTCCTGCTCAATGCCGATTTCATGGGACGGGGCCTGATCTGGCCCAAGCATCTATCCACCGTGTTTCGCGGACCTTGGCCCACGCGCCAGGCGAGCGCCGTACTGGCCCACGGCAGAGACCTGGTTGCGACGCTGAGGGAGTTCCGCAATCGTCTTTTTCATCACGAACCTGCCTGGAAGCGGTACGGCGTCCAGACGGAAGCCGAGGCCCTGCAACACTTGCACGAGAAGATCGACAAAGCGGAAAGCCTCTTGGCGTTGATCCACCCGGAGAATCTGCGGTTGCAGCAGATCCATGGCCTGCTGCGCGATGCGCGCCGGGCCTGCACCTCGGTTGAAATCCGCCGTTTCCAACATCGGCTTCAGTCTCGCAAGATCCATTCCCCGCGCAAGCTGGCCAGGCTGGTGGATCAATCACGACGGGAGCACAGAGCTCTGGCGGCGAAGATCCACCAGGGGTGCAGGCGGCGCTTCCTTGTCCTGCCGGAGTGACGGACAAGAAAGCGCCGGCTCATCAATCCAGCTTCACCCCCGAGTCCTTCACCACCTTGGCCCAACGCCCAACCTCGCTATCGACGAACTTGCCGAACTCGGCGCCGGTCAGGGTGGGCACGGCCGAGCCGTTGCCGGCCCAGGTTTCCTTGATCTTCGGCGCATTCAGGGCCTTGGTGATCTCGGCGCTCATCCGGTCCACCGCTTCCTTGGGCGTGCCAGCGGGCGCCCAGATCGCGTACCAGGTCGACACCACGTAGTTCGGCACGCCGGCCTCGGCGGCGGTGGGCACGTCGGGCAGCGATTGCGAGCGTTCGGTGGCAGCCACGGCCAGGGGCTTGATCGTGCCGGAGCGTATATGGCCGGCGGACGAACCCAGGCCGTCGAACGCCAGGTCCACCTGTCCGCCGATCAGGGCCGACAGCATGGGCCCGGCGCCCTGGTAGGGCACGTCCACCAGTTTGATGCCGGTCTGCATGGCGAACAGCTCGCCGGCCAGGTGATGCGTGCTGCCCTTGCCGGCAGTGCCGAAGTTGATTTCTCCGGGACGCTTCTTGGCGTAGTCGATCAATTCCTGCACCGTCTTCACCGGCAGCTTGGACGGATTGATGACGATGACCTGCGGCGGCTGGGCGACCAGCGCGACCGGCACGAAGTCCTTCTGGATGTCGTAGTTCAGGTTCTTGTACAACGAGGGGGCCAGCGCATGGTGCGCGCCGCCCATGAAGAAGGTGTAGCCGTCAGGCCTGGCCTTGGCCGCGACGCCCGCGCCCACGGTTCCGCCCGCCCCGCCCTTGTTGTCGATGACCACGGGCTGGCCCAGCTGCGTGGTCAGTTGCTGGGCCAGCGGACGGGCAAAGGTGTCCGTGCCGCCGCCTGCGGGGAACGGGACGATCAGCGTGATCGGGCGTTCGGGCCATTGTGCGGCGGCGACGCCGCCAAAGCCCAGGGCGGCCACGGCGAATACGGCCGCGGCGGTGGTGCGATATTTCATATTGTCTCCTCTTGCTGCAGCATGGGGACGGCGCGGTTATGTGCGTCTCGTCTCTTGAAGTTTTTGTATGGAATGGGCTGCTGGGACTTGCGGTTTTTTTGGGGGCGAGCGCTCCTGAAAGATGGCCTGCGCATCACACGCCGGGCCTGAAGAAAACCCGCTCCCCAGATCGGGGAGCGGTCGGCGCGTACGTCAGAGCGCCTTGTAGGTTTCGCGCAGCACGTTCTTCTGCACCTTGCCCATGGTGTTGCGCGGCAGTTCGCCGATGATGTGCACGCGCTTGGGCACCTTGAAATTGGCGATGCGCGATTTCAGCTCGGCCTGCATCGCGTCCGCGTCCAGCGCCGCGCCGTCCTTGGGCACCACAACGGCCACCACGGCCTCGCCGAAGTCTGCGTGCGGCACGCCGATGACCGCCGATTCGGCCACGCCGGGCATGTCGTCGATCAGCGTTTCGATCTCCTTGGGGTACACGTTGAAGCCGCCGGAAATGATCAGGTCCTTGCTGCGGCCCACGATGGACAGGTAGTCGGCGGGCACGTCGCGTCCCGCGGACTCGCCGCCCCAGCGGCCCACGTCGCCCGTCTTGAACCAGCCGTCGGCGGTGAATTCCTCGGCGGTCTTTTCCGGCATGCGCCAGTAGCCCGAGAACACGTTCGGCCCGCGCACCTGCACGTTGCCGATCTCGCCCGGCGCCAGCGCGATGCCGGCATCGTCGACCACGCGCACCTGCACTTGCGGCAGAGCGCGGCCCACGGTACCCGCCAGACGTTCGCCCAGCTTGGCGTCATAGGGATTGGAGGTAAGCATGACCGTCTCGCTCATGCCATAGCGTTCCAGGATGGCGTGGCCGCTGCGTTTCTGGAAGTCCGAGAATGTCTCGGCCAGCAAGGGCGCCGAGCCCGAAATGAAGAGGCGCATGTTGGCGCAGACGCTGCGGTCAAAGCGCGGGTCGGCCAGCAGACGCACGTAGTACGTTGGCACGCCCATCATCACGGTGCTCTGCGGCAGGTAGTGCAAGGCCTGGTCGACGTCGAGCTTGGGCAGCCAGATCATCCTGGCCCCTGCCAGCAAGGCGCCATGCGAGGCCACGAACAGGCCGTGCACATGGAAGATCGGCAGCATGTGCAGCAGCACGTCGTCCGGGCGCCAACCCCAATAGTCGTGCAGCACGCGGGCGTTGGCGGCGAGGTTGCCGTGCGACAGCATCGCGCCCTTGCTGCGCCCGGTGGTGCCGGACGTGTACAGGATGGCGGCCAGATCGTCGGGCTTGCGCGCGACGGTCTTGAAAGTCTGCGGCAGGCCGCCCGCGGCATCCAGCAGCGTGCCGCTGCGGTCTTCATTCAGCGTGTACACGTGCGCGGTGCCCGCCTTGTCTGCCGCGCGCTGCACCCAGTCCAGGTTCTTGCTGGCGCAGACCACCACGGCCGGCTCGGCATTACCCAGGAAGTACTCGATTTCCGATTCGCGGTAGGCGGTATTCAGCGGAAGGTAGACCAGGCCGGCACGCAAGGTGGCCAGGTACAGCAGCAGCGCTTCGGGCGACTTTTCGACCTGCACCGCCACGCGCGAACCGGCCGGCAGATCCAGCGAGGTCAGCAGATTGGCCAGGCACGCGGTGGCGCGATCGATGTCGTCCCAGGTGTATTGCAAGTCGGGCGTTTCCAGCGCGACTTTGCTGCGGTCTTTGGGAAAGCCGCCTTGCAGGACAGCATATAGATTAGCGTTGCTCACCTTGTCTAGTCTCCGGAAAAGGAAGGGTCCACGCCGGCCAGGAAGGCGCGCACGCCCTCCTTGTGGTCCCGGCTGTCGGCGTACGAGAAATAATCCTGGTATTCGTCTTCGGTCAAGGCGCCGCCGGCGGCGAGCCTGCGCGACAGGCGCTTGTTGATGCGGGCGGCCAGCGGCGCGCCAGCCGCGATGCGCTCGGCGCTGCGTTTGGCCGCGTCGACCACCTGGTCGTCGGGAACGACGCGCGTCAGCAGGCCCAGCTCGCGGGCCTCGGCCGCGCCGAACACGCGGCCTTCGAGCAGGATGGCCAGGGTGGCGGCGCGTCCGACCAAGGCCAGCAGGCCGCTCATTTCGTCCGGCGCCATGGGAAATCCCAGGCGGTTGATCGGCACGCCGAAACGCGCGGATTCGCCCGCGATCCGCAGATCGCACTGGCTGGCGATCTCAAGCCCCCCGCCCACGCATACGCCTTCGATCTGCGCGACGACCGGATGCGGACACAGGGCGACCGCCTGCAAGGCAGGCGCCAGCACCTGGCGGTGGTAGCGCTGCACGCCGGCCATGTCGCCGCGCTGCGCGGGGAACTCGCGAATGTCGGCGCCGGCGGCGAAGTTGCCGCCCTCGCCGCGCACGATCACGCAGCGCACGGTATCGTCCTGCGCAATGCGCGTGAATACGTCCCGCAGTTCATGCCACATGCCCACGGTGATCGCGTTCAGGCGCCCCGGGTGCGATAGCGTCACCCGCGCCAGATCGCCCTCGCGTTCCAGCAGCACGCGGCCGGCCACGTTGTCCGTCATGTCTCCTGCCCTCTTTCTTATGTAGTTGCGCCGCGGGCGCGACGCCTATGCCACCCGCCCCACGCCGCGGCTGACCTGGGGCTTGCCCTCGCCCAGCCGGGCCAGGTTGTCATCCAGCTCGTCGAGGTCGTAGAGGTAGTTCACCATCAAGCCGCAGGACTGCTTGAGTCCCTTGGGCGAGGTATCCGCGGCCCAATTGAGCCGTTCGATGCGCGCGCCATTGCCCAGGTGGAAACGCGCCACCGCGTCCACCGGCATGCCGTTCTTCATGGACTGCAGATAATTGGCTGTCAGGCGGAAACCCGCGCGCTTGACCACGTCGGCGGCCTTGCCCTGGGCCGCCTTGGCCAGGCGCGCAACCCAGCGCCGCCCGTCGGGCACGCCCTCGCGCTTGCGCGCCTTGGCGCGCACCTTGTCCTCGCGCACGATGGCCTCCACCGCCTCGGCGTCCAGCTTGCCCAGCCAGTCGGCGAAGCCCGGGATGGGCGACAGCGTGGCGAAGGACTTCAGCTTGGGCAGTTCATGCAGCAGCTGCTCCACCACGCGCTTGAGCAGGAAGTTGCCGAAGCTGATGCCCTTCAGGCCGGGTTGCGTGTTGGAGATGGAATAGAAGATGGCCCAGCGCGCCTTGTCCAGGTCCTGCGGCGGCAGGGTGCTGTCCAAAAGCACCTGCACGTTGTCGGCCATCTGGCTGGCGAAGGCGACTTCCACGAAGATGAGCGGCACGCCCGGCATCTGCGGATGGAAATAGGCGTAGCAGCGACGGTCCGGCGAAACGCGGCGGCGCAGGTCGTCCCAGGAGGTGATCTCGTGCACGGCTTCGTAAAGGATCAACTTTTCCAGTAGCGACGCAGGCGAATCCCAGGTCAGCGGCCGCAGTTCCAGCAGGCCCACGTCGAACCAGGCGGACAGCAGACCCTCGAGGTCCTTGTCCAGCATCTGAATGCCCGCCACCTGCTTGCGCCAGCGCAGCATGTCCGCGCGCAGCTCCACCAGGAAGCGCAGGCCCTGGGGCTGCGCATTGAAGCGCTTGAAGAGGCGCACGCCCTCGCCGCCTTCGCCAGCGTAGCTGCCGCGCGCCTGCGCCAGCGCGGTCAGCATCAGCCGGCGGTCCTTGCCGTCCGCGGCGCTGTACTGCTCGCACCAGCGGCGGGCCAGCTTGTTGGCGGCCACGTCGGTCAGGCGCGCTTCGAACAAACGCCGGACTTCGGATTCACTGGGCAGCCGGCCGCGTTCCCACAGCTTGCCCAGGCGGGACATCAGGCCCGCGCTTTCGGCGGCGGCCGCTTCATCGATGGCATCGGCCTCGGGCTCAGGCGTGCGTGCGCCGCGCGCGGGCGCGAGATTGGCGGGTGCGGACATGGGCGGGCTCCTCGATGACGATGGGATCGGACGGCGCCGCATCGGCGGCGTCCGCATGGCTCAATGCGCGCAGCGCTTCCAGCTGGCGCATCAGGTGGTTGTGCGCGAGCGCCTGCGCGGCCTCGCTGTCGTGCGCCTTGAGCGCTTCGAATATGGCCAGGTGCTCGGCGCAGGACTGCTGGATGCGGCCGGGCTGGGACAGGCTGCGGTGGCGCGACAGGCTCAGCACCTTGCGCAGATTGCCCACCATGTCCGACAGCCATTGGTTGCCGGCCAGGGCCTGCACCGCTTCGTGGATCAGGTAGTTGGTCTTGTAGTAGGCATCGATGCGGCCAGCCTGGGCATGGCCCGCCAGCGCCGCGTGCAGGGGTTCAAGCTCGGCCAATTGGGCATCGCTGGCCTTGCGCGCGGCCTCGAAGGCGCAGCGCCCTTCCAGCATGGCCATCAGCGGGAAGATGTCTTCCAGGTCTTGCGCCGAGAGTTCATTGACGAAGCAGCCGCGGCGCGGCTCCAGCCGCACCAGCCCCTCGGTGGCCAGCACCTTGAGCGCCTCGCGCAAGGGGGTGCGGGAGATGCCCAGCTCGCCCGCCAGGCGCAGTTCGTCTATCCATTCGCCGTTGCGCAGGGAGCGCGCGTGGATCATGCCGCGCAGGCGATCCGCGACTTCCAGGTAGAGGGCTTGCCGGACGATGGGAAGAGTCATGGGTCAGCGGCCTGGACTGCACCGTAATTCATAATTATGAATAAGACCATGATAGTGCTGGATGTGGGAAAAAGAAAACCCCTTGCTCCTCGGTAGCTACCCTAGGAATAAAAAGGGCCTCCGGCATCCGGAGGCCCGTCGATTCATCCCGAAAAATGGGGACAAAATCAGAAGTGCAGCACCCCATCGACCGCGTGGCGGGTCAGGGAGCGGGCCCAGCGGCGCGCCGGCAGGCCGTATTTGGCCTCCACCACCTCGGCCCTGGCCAACAGCTCGGCGGGGGTGACTTCCAGGCGCGGGCCGGAGAACGCCAGCACGATCTGGTTGCCCGCCTCGACCTCGGGCAGCAGCACGATGCGATCGTCGAAGGCCTTGGACAGGTTGTCGATGTTCTTGCCGAAGCTCTCGTGGCGGCCGAACAGGTTCACCGCCAGCACGCCGACCTCGCCCAGCACGCGGCGGCAGTCGCGGTAGAACTTGACGCTGTCGCGCACCGGTCCCTCGGCCATGGCGTCGTACAAGTCCACCATCAGCACCGGGCAACGCCCCGCGTTGAGCGGATCGGCCACCCAGGCGCCGGCGTCGGCGTGTTCGACTTCGAGGCGGTTCGCGCCGGGCAGGCGGAAGAACATATGGCAAGCCGCCGTCACCCGCGGATTCCATTCCACCGCCAGCAAGGGGCTGCGCGTGTGCTTCACGCAGTAGCGCGCCAGCGAGCCGGCGCCCAGGCCCAGCATGCCGATGGCTTCGTCCTTGGGCGGCTCCAGGAACAGCAGCCAGGCCATCATCTGGGCGGTGTACTCGAGCACCAGCTCCGACGGGTTCTTGATGCGCATGGCGCCCTGGACCCAGACGGTGTTGAAGTGCAGATAGCGGACGCCGTCCACCTCGGACAGGGTCGGCTGGTCCAGCTCGGAAGGAAAGTTCGATTTATGCATGGCGGCGATTGTAGGTCGGACGCCGCCTCTGCGTCAGGCGGCCAGCCGGCCGTCCCCGCTCTCCCAGATGCGTTCCAGCAGTTCCGCGCGGGACGTTTCGGCTTGCAGGCCGGCCGCCAGCCGCAGCACCCGCTTCAGGTAAAGGTGCGCATCGCACTCCCAGGTGACGCCCAACGCGCCGTGGACCTGGATGGCGTTCTGCGCCGCGCGCCGGCCCGCCTCCACCGCAAGCAATGGCGCGAACAGGCTGTCGCGTTCCGCCGAAGCCGCGCCCGCGTCATGCGCCGCAACCGCTGCCACGCCCGCCAGCCTGGCGTCGTCCAGGGCCATCCAGTCTTCCGCCAGCCGGTGCTTGATCGCCTGGTTGGCGCCGATGGCGCGGTCGAACTGCCGGCGTTCGCGTGCATGGGCCGCCGCCATGTCCAGCGCGGCCGAGGCAGCGCCCAGCAGCTCCGCCGAACGCAACAGGCGCAGGCGCGTCCGCAGGCGCTCCCAGGTTCCCGCCTCGACCTCCAGATCGACGCTGTCCAGCACTTGCGGGCGGGTCACGCGCGCCACCGGCATGGTGGGATCGAGCCGCGCCTCGCCGGATACGGGCGCCAGCGCCTCCAGGCGCAGGGCGGTGGCGCTCAAGCGCCGCACGGCCAGTGCACGCACGCCCTCGCCCGCGCCTTCGATGAAGACCGATCCGTCGGGACGCACGGCAGCGTCAGCAAAGTAGGTGTCGCCCGCCATCACGGCGGCAGCCCATCCCGCGGCCGGCCCCGCCGCGCACAGGGTCGGCAGTATCGCCATGTTGGCCGCCAGCGGCAGGCTCAACAGGTGCCGGCCGGCGGCTTCAGCCACGATCCAGGCTTCGCGCATGCCCAGCCCCAGCCCGTCCTGCGCGGCCGGCGCCAACAGCGCCGGCCAGCCCTGGGCGGCGATCTCGCGCCATTGCGCCAGGCGCGCTTCATAGGGTTTGCCGGCCGCGGCGCGGGCCGCAGCGGGCGGATGGCGGTCGGCCAGAAAGCGCCGGGCCGCGTCGTCCAGCATGCGCTGGTCTTCGGTCGGATGCAGATCCATGAGGTTCAAGCCTTGGGCAGGCCGAGCATCTGCTCGGCGATGATATTGCGCTGGATTTCGGAGGTGCCGGCCAATATGGTTTCGGCGCGCGACCACAGATAGGCATGCGTCAGTTCGGCGGCATGCGCGTCGCTCGCGTCGTCCGCCAGGCAGGCATCCTCGCCCAGCAGTTGCAGCGACAGTTCCAGCAGCCGCTGATGCGCTTCGCTCCAATGGATCTTGGTGGAAGACCCCTCGGGCCCCGGCGGATCGCCGCGCATCGCGCCGGCCAGCGCCCGCTGCGACTTCAACGCCAGCACATGGCTGTCGGCCGCGAGCCGCGCCCACTGATGGCGCACCGCGGCCGAGGACGCCGGAACGTGGCCGTAGGCGTCGGCGCGCAACGCCAGTTCGCGCACCTGGCGCAGTTCCTGCGCGAAGCGCACCAGCCGCGGGATGAAGTAGGTGCCGCGCTCGAAGCTGGCCGCGGCCATGGCGATCTTCCAGCCCTGGTTCGGCGCGCCCAGCAGGCAGTCTTCGGGCACGAACACATCCTCGAAGAACACCTCGCAGAATTCGGCCTCGCCCGTAATCTGCCGGATGGGTTCGACCCGCACGCCGGGGCTGCGCATGTCGACCAGCAGGAAGCTCAGCCCCTTGTGCTTGGGCGCCTGCGCATCGGTGCGCGCAAGCACGAAGCACCATTGCGCGCGGTCGGCGAACGAGGTCCAGATCTTGTGGCCGTTCAAGCGATAGCCGCCCGCCGCTGCCTCCGCCCGCGTGCGCACCGACGCCAGGTCGGAGCCGGCGCCAGGCTCCGAATAGCCCTGGCACCAGACCTCGCGGTTCGACAGGATTCCGGGCAAAAAGCGGCGCTTCTGCGCCTCGGTGCCGAAATGCAGCAGCGTCGGCGCCAGGATGCCGTGTCCGATCAGGTTCACGCCCAGCGGCGCGCCGCAGCGCGCGTGCTCTTCATGGAACACCGCCTGCCGCGACAGCGGCAGGGCGCGGCCCCCATGCTCCTTGGGCCAGCCCAAACCGGACCAGCCGTTGGCGCACAGGGTGTCTTCCCATGCCCGCCGGAAATCAAGGTTGCGCGGCTCGGCCCCGCCCGGCCAATCCTTGACGAAACCGGCGTAGGCCGATGCCAGCCAGCCGCGCAAGTCCAGGCGGAACGTCTCGTCTTCCCGCGCGGCGCTTTCCAACTGCGTCATGCCATTACTCCAGGCGGATGTTCGAATCGCGCGCGACCTTGGCCCACGTGGTCACGTCCTGGCGGATGAAAGCGGCGAAAGTCTTGGGATCGCTGCCGATGATGTCCAGCCCCAGGCCGGTGAACTGCGCCTTGACGTCAGGCTGTTGCAGGATCTGCGCCAGGTTGCTGTAGATCTTGTCCACCACCGGCTGCGGCGTGCGCGCCGGCGCCACCAGGCCCAGCCAGGGCATGGCGGAATAGCCCGGCAGGCCCGAGGCCGCAACGGTCGGCAGATCCGGCACCGAGGCCGAGGGCTGGGCGGTAGTCACCGCCAACACGCGCAGCTTGCCGTCCTTCACGAAGGGGCCGGACGAGGCCCAGGCGTCGAACATGACCTGCAGGCGGCCCGCCACCAGATCGTTGAGCGCTGGCGCGCTGCCCTTGTACGGGATGTGCGTCATCTGCACGCCCGCCATGCTGTTGAAGAGTTCAGCTTCCAGATGGGTCGAGCTGCCGGTGCCGACCGAACCGTAGCTGACCTTGCCCGGATTCGCCTTCAGGTAGGCGATCAGCTCGCCCACGTTCTTGGCCGGCACCGAGGGATGCACTTCCAGCACGTGCACCACCGAGGCCACCTGGCTGATGGGCGCGAAGTCCTTGATCGGGTCGTAGTTCACCTTGGCGTAGATGCTGGGCGCGATGCCCAGCGACGAAGCCGCCATCAGCAAGGTATAGCCGTCGGGTTCGGCGCGCGACACGTAGTCGGACGCGATCATGGTGCCGCCGCCCGGCTTGTTTTCCACGATTACCGGCTGGCCCAGCTTGCCGCTGAGCTTTTCCGCCAGCAGGCGGCTCATGATGTCGGTCGCGCCTCCTGGCGAGAACGGCACCACGATGCGTATCGGACGGTTGGGATAGCTGTCCTGGGCCATGGCCGGACCCGTGACGCCGATGCAAGCCAGCGCGACGCCGGCCAATAGTTTCTTCATCATGCTTGTCTCCTCCTGGGATGGATTGCGCGCTAGGCGCTACGGGTTGCGGGCAGGATCAGCGCGTCCAGTACCGCAACGCCCTGTCCAGCCTCTTTGATCAGCAATGGATTGACTTCGATTTCCGCCACATGCGCGGGCGCGGCAAGCAAGGCATTGCCCACGGCCACGATGCTGCGGCACGCGGCCGCCACGTCGGCCTGGGGCTTGCCGCGATAACCGTCAAGCAGCGCGTAGGCCTTGAGCTCCTGCAGCATTTGCAGCGCAATGTCCTCGTCCACCGGCAGCAGGCGATGGCTGGTGTCCTGGTACAGCTCGGTCAGTACCCCGCCCAGCCCCACGGTCAGCACCGGACCGAAGACGGGATCGCGCGTGGCGCCGACGATGATCTCGGCCACGCCGCGCTCCATCTTCTGCACCATCACGCCGTCGATCCGCGCCCCTGGCTGCGCCGCGGCCGCCGCCCGCGTCACCTCGCCGTACGCGCGGCGCACGGCGTCGTCGTCGGCCAGGTTCAGCGCCACGCCGCCCACCTCGGTCTTGTGGGCGATGTCGGCGCTCAGTATCTTCAGGGCAACCGGATATCCGGCCTCCCGCGCCTGCGCGACGGCTTCATCCGCGTTCGCGGCCACCTTGGTCCGCGCTTGCGGCAGGCCGAAAGCAGCCACGTACCCGCGCGCATCCGCTTCATTGCAGGGCACAGCCGGCACCGCTGGCGCGTCCAGTTGCGGCGCCGCCGCGATGCGCTTGGCGCCGCGCGCCTCGCACCACAGCAGGTAAGGCGCCAGGGCCGCGACCGCGAGACCCAAGTCCTCGAACACGGCCACCTCGGCGTCGCGCAAGGCCGCGCGGCTCTGGGCCAGGCCGGTATCAATGGCAACGAACAGGCGCTTGTGCCGGCGCGACACGTCCGTCAGCGCGTCGGCCATGCGGTCCAGCATGTAGCCGGGCGCATACACGACGACCGCGTCGATCGCATCGGTGGTGGCCAGCGCTTCCAGCACGGTATGCACAAAGGCTGGATCGTTGACCACGTTGCCGGTCACGTCCACCGGATTGCCGACCATGCCGTAGTCGGGAATCCCGCCGCGCAGTACCGCCTGCAGGTCCGGCGGCAGATCGGGCAACTCCAGTCCTGCGCCGATGAACTTGTCCGCCAGGATGGCGCCCAGCGCGCCCGACATGGTCAGCACCGCGACGCGCTTGCCCGCCGAGCGGTGACGCAGCGTGGCCAGGCTGGCCAGATGCGCCATCTGCGCGAAATCGGTGGCCTCGATCACATTCAATTGGCGGAAGGCCGCCCCGTACACGCGCCGGTCCCCGGCCAGCGCCGAGGTATGCGACTGCACCGCCTGCGCGCCCTTGTCCGTGGTGCCGGCCTTCAGCGCGATCAGCAACTTGCCCTGGCGCTCCAGTTCGCGGCAGGCGCGCTTGAAGCGCTCGCCATCGCGCAACTGTTCTATGTAGCCCAGGACGATTTCCGTCTGCGGGTCGGCCGCCAGGTACTCCAGGTATTGCGAGAAATCCAGGCAGGCTTCGTTGCCGGTGTTGATGAAATGCGAGAACGGCAGGTCCAGCCGGCGCGCGATCGCGTACACCGCCGCGCACACGTTGCCGCTTTGCGTCAGCAGGCTGACCTTGCCCGGCCCCGTCTGCGCCGGCGCGGTCTTGAAGACCGAGGCGAACGCCGTGTAGGCCTGCGTGTTCAGGTTGGCGAAGCCCATGCAATTCGGGCCCGCCACGGCCATGCCGCTTTCGGCCACGAAGGCCTCCAGCTCGTCCTGCAGGCGCGCGCCCTCGCCGCCCGCTTCGGCAAAGCCCGCGGCGTAGACGATGGCGGCGCGCACGCCCTTTGCGTGGCAGCGGCGCAGCATGGGCGTGACGTCCGCGGCCGCGATGGCCAGCACCGCCAGGTCCACCGCCTCGGGCACGGACTCGATGTCCGGCCAGCAGCGGCGGCCGAAGACTTCCTGGTACTTCGGATTCACGGGATAGATGCCGCCCGCATAGCCGAAGCGCGTCAGCAGATCCAGCGGCATGCCGCCGATGCGCCCTGCGTCGGCGCTGGCGCCGATCATCGCGATGGAGCGCGGGTTGAGCAAGGGGTCCAGAGTCATGCTGCCTCACCCGTTTTGCCGCCGGGCCGCCCCAAGGCAAAAGGCGCCCCCTCGGGGGGCAGCGCGCTTGCGTCGCGTGGGGCCATTTGCTTGTTGCGCTGGATGGCTTGCGCCAGGCCGCGTGCACGGACGGCCTGGAACTCCTCGCTCAGATGCGACAGCTGGTGCGTATCGAAATGCGCCGACAGAGCGGTGCGGAAACCCTGTGCGTCCGCGGTGCGGTTCAGCGAACGCTTGATGAGGCGCAGGCCGAAAGGCGGCGCCTGCGCGATGCGCTGCGCCAGCGCCAGGGTCGCGGCGTCCAGCTCGGCCTCGGGCACCACGCGGTTCACCATGCCGATGCGCAGCGCTTCCTGCGCGTCCACCTTTTCGCCGGTGTAGAGCATTTCCTTGGCCTTGCGCAGCCCCATGACCCAGGGATGGATCAGCACCTCGGTGGCGGCGGCCGCCAGCGTGTGGCCGACGGGATCCGAAAAATAGGCGGTGTCGGAGCACACCACCAGATCGCACATATTGGCGATCATGAAACCGCCCGCCACGCAGGCGCCCTGCACCTGCGCCACCGTCGGTTTGGGAAAGTCCCAGATGCGCATGCAATAGCCGTAGTAGCGGCGCGACTCGTAATCCCAGCGCTCCTCCACCGTGAAGTCGGCGCGTTTGGCCTGGGCTTCCTTCAGGTCATGGCCCGCGGAAAAATGCGCGCCGCGCCCGGCCAACACCACGACCCGTACCGAGTCGTCCTGTTCTGCGCGCGTCAACGCGTCATCCAGTTCGTCCAGCATCTGCTGGCTTTGGGCATTGCGCGCGGATTCGCGCGCCAGGCTGATGCGGCATACCGAGTCGTGCCGCTCGACGGCCAGGGTGGCGTATTCCATGGTCTCCTCGTCCTTGTTCCGCCGCGCCTTGAGAGGCGGCGCGGTCGACTGGATTGAATTAACGCACCTGGAATCCTAAAATACAAAATATTCAATCAATATTTCCCACATTATGAACAACAGTGGATCCACAGGCGGTACCCAGAGCATGCGGCGCGCCCTGGGCCTGCTGCGCGTACTGGCGCAGCACCAGGAAGACGGCATAGACCTGCAAGGCGTCATGGCCGAGGCCGGACTGGAACGCTCCACCGCGCACCGGCTGCTCAGTTGCCTGCTGGAAGAGCAATTCGCCGAGCGCGACGCCACGACCCGGCGCTACCGCCTGGGCGTGGATTCCATGCAACTGGGATTCGCGGCGCTGCGGCGCACGCCGCTCCTGGACGCGCTGCGTCCGTTTGCGCAGAAGCTCGCGCGCCTGTCGGGCGACACGGTGTTCCTGGTGATACGCCAGGGCGACTACGCCCTATGCCTGCTGCGCGAGGCTGGCTCGTTCCCCGTCAAGGTATTCACCATCGACCAGGGGGAGCGGCGTCTTCTGGGCGTGGGCGCGGGCGGCCTGGCGCTGATGGCCACCCTGCCCGACGAGGAAATCGCTGCGCTGTACGCGCGGCACTCCGCCACTTACGCGCAGATCGGCGCATCCAGCGCTGCCCTGATGAAATCGGTCAGGCAGGCGCGCGCAGCGGGCTATTCGGAAATCGTGGACACCATCACGCCCGGCGTATCGGGCGTGGGCGTGGCGTTCCGGGTGTCGGAACTGACCTGGGTGGCATTCAGCTTCGGCGCGATCAGCAGCCGGCTGGACGCGCCGCGGCGGGCGCAGATGGGCGCGCTGCTGCGCGCCGAGTGCCAGGCGTGGGCCAAGGATTACCTGGAAAAATAAAGCCCCCTCGCGCAGCGAGGGGGCAGTCTTGCGGCCGGGCGCCCAGAGGCGCCCCTAGGCGCTTCAGATCCGCTCGAAGATGGCGGCAATGCCCTGGCCGCCGCCGATGCACATGGTCACCAGCGCGTAGCGCCCGCCCACGCGCTGCAGTTCGTGCAGCGCCTTGACGGTGATGATCGCGCCGGTGGCCCCGATGGGGTGGCCCAGGCCGATGCCGCTGCCGTTGGGGTTCACCTTGGCCGGATCCAGCTTCAGTTCGCGCGACACCGCGCAGGCTTGCGCCGCGAACGCTTCGTTGGCTTCGATCACGTCCAGCTGATCCACCGTCAGGCCGGCGCGCTTGAGCGCGGCCTGCGTGGCCGGCACAGGACCGATGCCCATGATGTTGGGGTCCACGCCCGCGTGGGCATAGGCCACCAGGCGCGCCAGCGGCTTGACGCCCCGCTTGGCTGCGACCGAGGCGTTCATCAGCACCACGGCGCCCGCGCCGTCGTTCAGGCCCGAGGCGTTGCCCGCCGTCACCGTGCCGTTTTCCTTCTGGAACACCGGCTTCAGGCCCGCAAGGTTTTCGGCCGTGACGTCGCGGCGCACATGCTCATCGGTGTCGAACACCACTTCGCCCTTGCGCGACTTCATGACCACCGGCACGATCTGGTCGCGGAAGTAGCCCGCGTCGATGGCGGCCGCGGCGCGGCGATGCGATTCCGCGGCCACGGCGTCCTGGTCCTGGCGGCTGATGCCGAACTTGGCCGCCACGTTCTCGGCGGTCACGCCCATGTGCATGCGGCCGAACGGATCCGACAGCGCGCCGGTCATCATGTCCAGCATCACGCTATCGCCCATGCGCGCGCCCCAGCGCTGCGCCGGCGCGATGTACGGCGCGCGGCTCATGCTTTCGGCGCCCGCGCCGATGGCGATTTCGGCATCGCCCAGCATGATGGTCTGCGCAGCCGACACGATGGCCTGCAAGCCCGAACCGCAAAGGCGGTTGACGTTGAAGGCGGGGGTTTCCTTGGCGATGCCGGCGTTCATGGCCGCCACGCGCGACAGGTACATGTCGCGGGGTTCGGTGTTGATGACGTGGCCCACGGCGACGTGCCCGACCTCATCGCCCTTGACGGCGGCGCGTTCCAGCGCGGCCTTGATGACGGTTGCGCCCAGGTCGCACGGCGGCACGTCTTTCAGCGCGCCCCCGAAATCGCCGATGGCGGTGCGGACGGCGGACGCGACGATGACTTCATTCATGGTGTTTCCTCCTTGTAATGCGTTCCATCATACCGCCGCCATCTTGCGCCCGGGGCTTGCGCGGCGTGACTTCCTGATACCGAAGGGATAGCACCAATACCCTCATCGATACGAACTTCATATCATCCATGCCCAATGCCATCTGGAGCGCCCGCATGGATTTCCGTCATCTGCAGCAGTTCCTGGTCCTGGCCGAAACGCTGAATTTCCACCGCGCTGCCGAAAAACTGCACATGTCGCAGCCGCCCCTGTCCGTCTCGATACGCAAGCTCGAAGAGATGGTGGGAGTGCCGCTGTTCCTGCGCGGACGCCAGGGCGTGAAACTCACCGAAGCCGGCCTGGCCGCGCTGGACGAGGCGCGCCGCGCCCTGTTCCATGCCGAACAGTTCCGGCAGGCGGCGCGCGCCGGCGCCGCGGGCGAAGGCGGCACCGTGCGCATCGGTTTCGTGGGCTCGGCCACGCACGGCGTGCTGCCACGCATCCTGCCGCAGTTCCGGCAACGCTATCCCGGCGTCACCGTGGTGCTGCGCGAAGCCACCTCCATACGCATCATGCAGGAACTCGAGGAAGACACCCTGGAGATCGGCATCGTGCGCGTGCCGGTGGCGATGGGATCGAACGTGCGGCTCGCGCCGCTGACGACCGAGAACTTCGCGCTGGCCGTGCCCAAGACGCATCCGCTGGCGCGGCGCGGCCGCATCCGCCTGGCGGACCTGGCCGACGAGGCCTTCATCATGTACACCGCCACCGAGGCTGCCGGCCTGCGCATGGCCGCCATCAACGCCTGCCAGCTACGCGGCTTCACGCCCCGCATCACGCAGGAGGCGGTGCAGGTGCAGACGCTGCTCAGCCTGGTGGAAAGCGGCCTGGGCGTGGCCCTGGTACCAGCCGGCGGCCGGCGCCTGCCCGGCACCAACGTCGTCTACAAGACGCTGGCCGATTTTCCCGCGGATGCAACGATCGGCATTTCGCTGGCATGGAACCCCGCGACCGAACGCAGCGCCACGCGCAACCTGCGCGAAATGGCCAGTCAGGCGTTCCGGGACAAGAACGCGAAATAAGCGCGCCGCTTGCGGCAACACGGCCGCCAGGCTTAGGATGGAGCATGGGTTTTATCCTCACCAGCGATCCGGGAGCGCATCGTGAAGACAGTTGCTGAGATACTCAGGGAAAAAGCCAATCATTCCGTCGTGACGGTTTCACCCGACGCGTCGGTTTTCGAAGCCGTCAGAATCATGGCGGAACGCAGCATCGGCGCCGTGGTGGTGGTCCAGGGCGACGCGGTGCTGGGCATGCTGACCGAGCGCGACTACGCCCGCAAGATCGTGCTGCAGGACCGCTCCTCGCGTACCACGAAGGTGCGCGACATCATGACCGATTCCGTCTACTACGTCAGCCGCGCGGACACGCGCGAACACTGTATGGCGATGATGACGGAACGCCACTTCCGTCATCTGCCTGTCATCGAGGACGGCAAGCTGGTCGGCCTGCTTTCCATCGGCGACCTGGTCAAGGACGTCATGAGCGAACAGAAGTTCATCATCCACGAACTCGAACGCTACATCACCGGCGAACGCGGCTGACGCCGCGCGGTCCATGCGACGGACTCGCGGCTAGCCCGCCGCGAGCGCCTTGAATGCCGGCACGATCAAACCCATGCCGGCCGCCAGCAACAGCACGAACACCATGCGCTTGACGGTCTTCATCGAGCCCGCCGTGCTGTAGCGGCGAGCCACCCAGGTGACGCCGATCACAACCGGCAACGCCAGCAGACTCAACCAGAACGACGAGGCCATGAAGGCCCCCTGCCCGGTCACGAGCGCCAGGCGCACGACCGCGTTAAGCGAAAACAGAATCAGCAGGCTGTTGCGGATGGCGGCCAGCGGCAGGGGCTGGCGGTACAGGTGATAGACCATGGGCGGACCCGCGCTGGAAAACAATCCGCCCAGCACGCCGGAAATCGCGCCGAAGAACACGAACGAACCGCGCGAGGACACATGCGCCAGCGGCTGCGCACGCGCGATCAACAGCACCGCGCAGCCCAGGATGGTGCAGCCCAAAAGCAGTTGCAGCAGCACGCCCATGGAGCCGCTGATCCAGGCCAGCGCCGCCACGCCCGCCCCCACGCCGACCAGGCTGCTGGCCATCGCGGGCCGCATCAACGACCAGTTCACCTGCGGCTTGGCGCGTGCCAGCGTCACGGCGGCATTCACCAGCGACAGCACGCTGACCACGTTGGCCACTTCGGACACGGAAGCCAGCTGGAACACGCCCGACAGGCCCAACAACACCAGCCCGAAGGCGAAGCCCGTCATGGTCTGCGCATAGGTGGCGAGCGCCACGCAGGCGAGGAACAGCAAATATTGGGAAATGCTCATGCTAATGGGAGAGCCTGACCTGCCTCGGCTCTGCCCGGAGCGGCGCGTTGCGCGGCGCGGGAGCGGATCGACGGGGAACAGCGTTAGGGGTTTGGGATCGGGTTTTTTCCGCCGGCGATCATAGCACCGGGACGCGCCGACTCACACTTTGTCACAACTGGATGCGCTCGTGCACCATGACCGGCGCGCCCTGCCGCTATCCTTGCCGCCCTGTAAATCCCTTGCGCCTTGCTCCCGCCGCGCCATCCGCCGCGCCGTCTGGATACGGCGCGCACGGCTGCGAGAATGACGCCCAAACAGACCACGATCAACACGGTGACGCTGACCTGCTCGACCTGCGGCAGCGCCCAATTCACCAAGCTGGACACCAACGAATACCGCTGCAGCCATTGCCACGCGGTCACGCTGGTCGAAGACAACGTCGCCCAACGGCTGGAGAAGATCCTGCGCGGGATGCAGCAGCCGGCTCCCAAGCCGCAGCTCGGTCCGCGCGCCATCGCGGCGGTGGCAGTCGCCGTCGCCGCCGTAATCGCCGTGCCTTTGGTCGCCTCCATGATCGGGTCCAAACCGACCGTCACACGGCAGCCGCCTGCGCCGCCTCCCATCGACGCCTCGCTGGTCAAGCTGACGGACGTGCAGGAGATCCGGGTCCGCGACCGCACGCAGCTGGTCATGATCATGCGCAACGAGACGGGCAAGAAGATCGACGTGCCGCGCGTCACGGCTTCGTTCTTCCAGGGCGACCTGTCGCTGCCGTCGAACTCCGGCTCGGCGCCGGCGCGTTCGCTGCAGCCGGGCGAGTACACACCTGTCATCATCTCCACGCCCAGCCAGGCCTACAGCCGCTATACGCTGCAGGTCTCGCAGCCGACGCTGGCGCGGGACAGGAACAACGACGTGGCCGCCAGCAAGGTGCAGCTAGTGCGCAACGACGGCGCCTACCGCCTGGTCGGCCTCTTGAAGAACAACGGCGCCAACGAGGCCAACAGCAGCCAGATCACGGTGATGCTGTACGACGAGGACGGCAAGCTGATCGGCACCGGCAACGGCTACGGCGCCGCCAGCCCGCTGGCGCCGAACGCGCTGACCTCCTTTGACGTGCGCTGCGAGATGCTGACCGAGGGCCGGGTCGCCTCCTACGACTACATGGTGCAAAGCGAGACCCACACCGCAGCGTCTGCCGCGTCCAAGGCGGAAACGCCCGCCAGCCGCATCGTGCGCGTCAGCCCGGCCGACCCGCGAATCATCGAGCACGTGCGCCTGACGACCGCGGAACTGCTGGATCCGGACTTCGCGCTGTTCGACGCCAGCGCGCTCAAGCTGTCCGCGCCGCGCCGCCTGCTCGACGAGATCGAGCGCCCGGTCCTGTACGCCGAACTGGTCAACACCAGCGACCAGTACGTTGTCCTGTCGCCGAAAGCCAACATTACGGTGTTCGACGGTTCCAACCGGCTGGACCTGCGCCAGAGCTGGAGCCTGCCGGCGCGCCTGTACCCCGGCGAGCGGGTGCCGGTGGCGTTGACCGGCCGCGTCGACCGCTATACCGAGGTCAAGACCGACTGGCTGCCCGCCAAGCGCGCCGCCCTGCCCGGCCCGCGCCCCAAGCTGGCGGTCACGGTCGAGAACACCGAGGCCCAGGTCGGCACCGGCACCCTGAACTTCACCCACCGCTTCCGCTACAAGTACGTGACCGTGCACGGCCGCGTGCGCAATGACAGCCAGGCCGAGGTCGAGAACGTCAAGGTCTGGATCAGCCTTTACGACGCCCAGGACAAGCTGACAGGCGCGGTTTTCCAGGAATTGCGGCTGCCCAAGCTCAAGCCGGAGGAAAGCGCGCCGTTCCAGGTCGACGTCAAGCAATACGGCGGCAACTTCGCCCGGGTGGGCGTGGTGTACGACGCCGGGCCGCGCTAGGGTGCCGTCCTGCGTCGCCCTTAAGCAACAGCTATGGGCTCAAGTCTTATATAAGATATAAGACATTTGCTTGCGTCCCCCTGTTCCCTCTACAATTCGGCGAACAACCCTTCTTCCAACCCGACTTTGAGCAGGCCTCACATGCTGGATAATTACCGCCAACACGTTGCCGAACGCGCGGCTCTGGGGATCCCCCCGCTGCCCCTTACGGCCAAACAAACCGCTGAACTGATCGAACTGCTCAAGAACCCGCCCGCTGGCGAGGAGCAGAACCTGGTCGACCTGCTGACCCACCGCGTGCCCGCCGGCGTGGACGACGCCGCCAAGGTCAAGGCTTCGTACCTGGCTGCCGTGGCGCTGGGCAAGGAAGCTTGTGCGCTGATCAGCCGCGCCAAGGCGACTGAACTGCTCGGCACCATGCTGGGCGGCTACAACATTGGCCCGCTGGTCGACCTGCTGGACGACGCTGAAATCGGCACCATCGCCGCCGATGCGCTGAAGAAGACCCTGTTGATGTTCGACGCCTTCCACGACGTGAAGGAAAAGGCGGACAAGGGCAACGCCAACGCCAAGTCCGTGATGCAGAGCTGGGCCGACGCCGAATGGTTCACCAGCCGTCCGGAACTGCCGCAGAGCCTGACCATCACCGTCTTCAAGGTGCCTGGCGAAACCAACACCGACGACCTGTCGCCGGCTCCCGACGCCACCACCCGCCCCGACATCCCGATGCACGCCCTGGCGATGCTGAAGAACAAGCGCGACGGCGCCGCGTTCGAACCGGAAGAAGACGGCAAGCGCGGTCCGGTCAAGTTCATCGAATCCCTGAAGGAAAAGGGCCACCTGGTCGCCTACGTCGGCGACGTGGTGGGTACGGGGTCGTCGCGCAAGTCGGCCACCAACTCGGTGCTGTGGTTCACCGGCGAAGACATCCCCTTCGTGCCGAACAAGCGTTTCGGCGGCGTGTGCCTGGGCAACAAGATCGCCCCGATCTTCTACAACACCATGGAAGACGCCGGCGCCCTGCCGATCGAACTCGACGTTTCCAAGATGGAAATGGGCGACGTGGTCGAACTGCGCCCCTATGAAGGCCGCGCCCTGAAGAACGGCGAAGTCATCGCCGAATTCGAAGTGAAGTCCGACGTGCTGTTCGACGAAGTGCGCGCCGGCGGCCGCATTCCGCTGATCATCGGCCGCGGCCTGACCGCCAAGGCGCGCGAAGCGCTGGGCCTGCCGGCCTCGACGCTGTTCCGCCTGCCCAAGGACCCCGCCGACACCGGCCGCGGTTACACGCTGGCCCAGAAGATGGTCGGCCGCGCCTGCGGCCTGGCCGAAGGCAAGGGCATCCGCCCGGGCACCTACTGCGAACCGAAGATGACCTCGGTCGGCAGCCAGGACACCACCGGCCCCATGACCCGCGACGAACTGAAGGATCTGGCCTGCCTGGGCTTCTCGGCCGACCTGGTGATGCAGTCGTTCTGCCACACCGCCGCCTATCCGAAGCCCGTGGACGTCAAGACGCACCACACGCTGCCGGAATTCATCAGCACCCGCGGCGGCGTCTCGCTGCGCCCGGGCGACGGCGTGATCCACTCGTGGCTCAACCGCATGCTGTTGCCCGACACCGTCGGCACCGGCGGCGACTCGCACACCCGCTTCCCCATCGGCATCTCGTTCCCGGCCGGCTCGGGCCTGGTCGCCTTTGCCGCCGCCACCGGCGTGATGCCGCTGGACATGCCGGAATCGGTGCTGGTCCGCTTCAAGGGCAAGCTGCAGCCCGGCGTGACCCTGCGCGACCTGGTCAACGCGATTCCGCTGTACGCCATCAAGCAAGGCCTGCTGACGGTTGCCAAGCAAGGCAAGAAGAACATCTTCTCCGGCCGCATCCTGGAAATCGAAGGCCTGCCCGACCTGAAGGTCGAACAAGCCTTTGAACTGTCGGACGCTTCCGCGGAACGTTCGGCCGCCGGCTGCTCGGTGCGCCTGAACAAGGAACCGATCATCGAGTACATCAACAGCAACATCGTGATGCTGAAGTGGATGATCGCCAACGGTTACGAAGACGAGCGCACGCTGGGCCGCCGCATCAAGGCCATGGAAGCCTGGCTGGCCGACCCCAAGCTGCTGGAGCCGGACGCCGACGCCGAATACGCCGCCGTGATCGAGATCGACCTGGCCGACGTGCACGAACCCATCGTGGCCTGCCCGAACGACCCTGACGACGTGAAGACGCTGTCGGAAGTCGCTGGCGCCAAGATCGACGAAGTGTTCATCGGCAGCTGCATGACCAACATCGGCCACTTCCGCGCAGCCTCCAAGCTGCTGGAAGGCAAGCGCGACATCCCGGTCAAGCTGTGGGTCGCCCCCCCGACCAAGATGGACGCCACCCAGCTGACCGAGGAAGGCCACTACGGCGTGTTCGGCACCGCCGGCGCCCGCACGGAAATGCCGGGCTGCTCGCTGTGCATGGGCAACCAGGCACAGGTGCGCGAAGGCGCGACCGTCATGTCGACCAGCACCCGCAACTTCCCGAACCGCCTGGGCAAGAACACCAACGTGTACCTGGGTTCGGCCGAACTGGCCGCCATCTGCTCGAAGCTGGGCCGCATCCCGACCAAGGACGAGTACATGGCCGACATGGGCGTCATCAACAAGAGCGGCGACCAGATCTACCAGTACCTGAACTTCGACAAGATCGCGGACTACAAGGACGTGGCTGACGTCATCGAAGTCTAAGCATCGGGCAGCGCAGCCTGGCTGCATCGCCTGCAACACGGCCCCGGAGCAATCCGGGGCCGTTTTTCTTTGCCTGGCGCATGCGGCACAGGTCGGAGAATTTCAGGGACGGAACTTTTTTCGCGATACGTTTTCATACAATCGCGGTAACTTGTGACATCCGCCCCCAACCCTGCCCCGATCTCCGGAGGAAGACCGCCAATGACCCGGCTTTTGCTGCCGCCGCTGCTATTGCTGGCGCTTGCCGGCTGCGCCACCGCGCCGCCCTCGAATCCCGAGAACATCTGCGCCATCTTTCGCGAAAAGCCGGACTGGCACGATGCCGCCCTGAAGGTGCAGAAGAAATGGGGTGCGCCCGTGCCGGTGCCCATGGCCATGATGTACCAGGAGTCCTCCTTCAAGCATGACGCCGTGCCGCCGCGCTATTACTTCCTGGGCTTCATCCCCTGGGGACGCGTCAGTTCCGCCTACGGTTACGCCCAGGTCAAGGACGAGACCTGGGACGACTACAAGAAAGATGCCGGCGGCTGGGGCTCCAGCCGCGACGACTTCGCCGACGCGCTAGATTTCATGGGCTGGTACATGAACAAGACCCAGCGCATCAACGGCGTGTCCAAGTCCGACGCCTATGGCCAATACCTGAACTACCACGAAGGCTGGACCGGCTACCGCAACCGCAGCTACGACCGCAAGGCCTGGCTCAAGACCGTGTCGCAGAAAGTGCAGGCACGGGCCCAGAAGTTCGCCGCGCAGTACAAGAGCTGCGAGAGCGACCTCACGCGCGGCGGCTGGTTCTGGTGAACGCCGCCGCCTGAACTCAGAAGTCCATGCTCGCGCTGAGCGAGAAGGTGCGCGGTCCGCCCAGCACCAGATAGCCGTTGCCCGGATAACCGCCCACCGACGACCAGTAGTTGCGGTTGGCGATGTTGTCCACGCGGGCGCGCAGGGTCACGACGTGGCCGTCCACGTCCATCATGTAGCGCAGGCCCGCATCGAAGCGGGTCCAGCCCGGCACCTTGAGCGTGTTGGCGTCGTCCGCGTAGGACGAACCGGTATAGACCACGCGGCCATCCACCGCCAGGCCCGGCACGCCGGGGATGTCCCACTCCACGCCCATATTCGCCTGGAAGCGCGGCACGCCGATCACGCGGTTGCCGTCGATGGACGGGTTGCCGGTGGAGCGCTGCGTGGCGTCCAGCCAAGTCAGGCCGCCCAACAGGCGCACGCTCTTGACGGGCTCGCCGTACATGGTGAGCTCCACGCCCTGATGGCGGTCCTTGCCGGACGTGGTCAGTTCGTTGCTGGCGTTGTACATGGCGCGCGGCTTGTCGGTCGAGAACAGCGCGAGTCCCGCGCCCAGTCCGTCGCCTTCATACTTCGCGCCGATTTCTTTCTGCTTGGAGACGAAGGGCGGCAGGCTCTGGCCGGCGTTGGGCACCGGCTTGCCGCCGGCATTGGCCGGGGCGGTCGGTCCCGCGACCAGCGCCTCGATGTAGTTCGCGTACAGCGAAACGCTGGGCGCGACCTTGACGACCAGGCCTGCGGCGGGCGAATTATGGCTGGCGTCGTAGGCGCCGTTTTCCTTGCCGGTGTTGTACGCGTAGTCGCGTTGCGACAAGCGCTGATGGCGGATGCCCGCCGTGAGCAGCACCTTGTCGTCCAGGAACGACAGCGTGTCGCCGATGGCGTAGCTGCTCAGGCGGGTGCGGCCTTGCAGCGCCGGATCGTCCAGGTCGTTGCCACGCAGCGCGGTGGCGCTGAATGGCGGCTTGTCATACGAAATCGGGTTGTAGATATTGGTGGGATACGTGTTCTGCCAGTCCATCACATAGGCATTTTTCTTCTTCAGGTCGAAGAAGGATGCCGACACGACGAACTCGTGGCCTACCGGCCCCGTGCGCAGTTTGCCGCGCAGGCCCAGTTCGCCCGTGTTCACGCTGTCTTCGCGGGTATTGTCGAAGCGGTAGAAGGTGCCCGCCCCCGTGCTGCCGTTGGTCAGCGTGACGTTGCCCAGCGAATTCGCTTCATCGCTGCGGCGCATGCCAAAGGCCGCGTAGGCGGTCAGCTTGTCGCTGAAATCATGTTCGCCGCGCACGGTGCCGAAGACGTCGCGCTCGTTCGAATACGACCAGGGCTGCGCATAGTTGGAGCTGGCGTCGGGCGCGTCGGGCACCTTGGTGACGCCGGCGCCCAGCGTCACGTTGGGACGCGCGCGCTTGAGCTTGTTCTCCTGCCAGCCGATGTCGGCAGACAAACGGGTGTCGGCCGAACGCCAATCCAGGCCCAGCGATACCAGGCTGGTACGGGAATGTTCATCGTCGATACCGGTATCGCCGCTGCGCTGTGCGGCGTTGAGCCGGATGCCGGTGCTGTCGCCCGGGCCAAAGCGGCGAGCAATGTCGGTGGACAACTGGAACTGCCCGCCGCTGGACACGCCGGTGGTAACACGGGTCAGAGGTTCGTTCGGCGCGCGCTTGGGCACCAGATTGATCACCCCGCCGATGCCGCCGCCGCCGGGCGCCGCGCCCGTCAGGAAGGTGGACGCGCCGCGCAGGACCTCCACGCGTTCGAACAGTTCGGTGGCGATGTATTGGCGCGGCAGCAGGCTGTAGAGGCCGTTGTAGGCCACGTCGTCCGAACCCAGGATGAAGCCGCGGATGAAGTACGACTCCTGGAAGTTGCCGAAGCCGCGGGCCACGCGCACGCCCGGGTCGTTCTGCAGCACGTCGCCCACGCTGCGGGCCTGCCGGTCCTGGATCAGTTCATTGGTGTAGCTGGTGATGCTGAATGGCGTGTCCATCAGGTCCTGCGTACCCAGCAAACCGACGCGGCCGCCCCGGGCGACCTGCCCGCCGGCAAAGGGTTCGGCCAGGCCGCCGGCCGAGGCATCGGCGCTGGCTTCGACCTTGATGGCGTCCATGGAAACGACGGAGCCGGCCTGATCGGACGCGGATTGGGCGTGGACAACGGGGAGATAGCACGGCAGCGCGGCGGCCATGCAGGCAAGAGTTCGGATTTTCATGTCGGGAAGTTCGCAGGCAGAGATCAAAATCCCGATGGGGTCACGCGCGCACTAAGAATTACGGATGCGTCTGGAATGTGCCGGAAGGCCAGGGCCTTGCCGGGCCGGCTGCACCAAAGGGGACTGGAATTGCTGAGCGCCCCATTCTACGGCAAACGGAATCATTCTCATTTATGTTACTTTTTGTTTGAGAATGTTCGTTGCCCGGGCGCCACAGCTGCCGCTTGTGGCGCCCTGGTCTTTCCGACGGGTCTATCGGCGGCCCGCGCGAGGATCGTAGTCCGCCGCCGCCATGGGTTCCAGCGGGTACAGCGGCCGCGCGCGTCTGCGGAATTCGAACAGCGACCAGTCGGAGCTGGTCACGCCGGGGCTGTCACATTCGACCAGCGCCTGGGAGATCGGCACGAACACCGGGCGGCAGTACATGCGCGACTTCACCAGCACGTAACGGGCGCGGGACGGATCCAGTCCAAGACTCTGGAACACGCCCAGATCCCAGGGTTCGTGGGTCTGCTCGGTCAGCACCAGCTGCGCGGCGCCTATGTCCAGCACCGCGCTGCGGCCCATGCAGGCCAATTGCCCGGTATAGGTCGGCCCGGTGATCAGGTACTCGCCATTGCTCAGCGCGCGCACGGTGCCGCGCAGCGTGACGGGCTGCGCCTCCCGGCCGATTTCGCCGATGGCGCGCTTGTTGCCTACCGGCAGCTCGACCGTGGCGCCGACGCCGGCGCGGGTCAATTCGGCCACCGCCTCGGGATCGCAGTACAGCCCCGCCTGTATGCCTTCCAGGCCCGCATCCAGCGCGGCCATCAGCACGTCCAGGGTGTCGCAAGTGCCGCCGCTCATGCAATTGTCGCCATGGTCCAGCAGCAGCACCGGCTTGCTTGCGCCTTCGGCCAGGATCTTGGCGCGCGCCAGCGACTCGGCCAGCGACTCGCTGTCATAGAAGAATCCGTCGCGCTGCTCCCAGATAAGCGCGGCGATCTCGCCCGCCACGCGCTCCGCCTCGGCGCGGTCGCCGTCGGCCACCACGACCACGCTGACGCAGGGATGCGGGATGTCGGCCAGGCCGAAGCCCGCCAGCACCGACACGCCCAGCGTCCCCGCGGCCTCTGCCATGCGCGCCGCTACGACGGCGGCGCGCATGGCGCCTTCGGCCGTGTTGCTCCGCAGGGAATGCGACACCAGCGGCAACCGGCGCCACGCCATGACCGGCTTGCATCGGCCGTCGATGCCCGCAAACAGCAGCCTGCCGGCGTGTTCGCCGGTTTCGTACATGTCGATGTGGGGATAGGTCTTGAAGCTGACGATGACGTCGGCGTTGTCCATCATCTTCTGCGTGACGTTGCCGTGCAGATCCAGCGCCACGGCAACCGGCACGCCAGGCGCGGCGGCGCGCAGCCGTTCAAGCAGGTCGCCCTCGCCGTCATCGGTGGTCTCCACCGCCATGGCGCCATGCAGGTCCAGCAGGATGACGTCGCAGCCCGGCGCTGCGGCCACGATGCGGTCGCATAGCTCGGCATAGGCCTGGCCATCGACGCGGCCGCTGGGATAGGCGGTGGCCGACACGGGGGTGACCAGTTCGGCGCCGCGCGCTTCGGCCAGGTCGATGAACGCCGACATCGCGGTGCGCTTGCCCTTGTTCTCTTCATAGGCCGCCGCATCGTAGGCGGGGCCGCCGTTGCCGAAGGCGGACAGCGGCGTGGGAACCGGCGAGAAGGTGTTGGTCTCGTGGTTCAACCTCGCGATCAGCGCCTTCATTGCGCGCCCCCATCGGAAAACTGGATGCGCCCGCAGCAGCGCAGCATGGCGTGCAGCAGCACATTGCAGCCCGCCTCCAGGTGCTCGGGCTGCGCGTCCTCGATCTCGTTGTGGCTGATGCCGTCCTTGCACGGCACGAAGATCATGGCGGTGGGCGCCACCCGCGCCATGTAGACGGCGTCATGGCCCGCGCCGCTGATCACGTCCAGCGAATCCAGGCCCAGCGTGGCCGCGCCGTCGCGGATCGCCTGCACCAGGCGCGGCTCGAAGGGCTGCGGCGGGAAGTACACGACCTCCTTGCTGTCGACCTGGAAGCGGCCCGGCTCGGCCAGTTCCTCGCAGACGCGCGCAAACGCCGCGGCCATGCTGTCCAACGTGGCGTCGTCGGCGGCGCGCAGGTCTACGGTAAGCGCCACGCGGCCGGGAATCACGTTGCGCGAGTTCGGGAAGCTGTCGATGCAGCCAACCGTGCCGCGGCCATGCGGCGCATGCTCCAGCGCGATCCGGTTGACCTCAAGCACCAGCCTGGACGCGGTCAGCAAGGCGTCGCGGCGCAGTTCCATGGGCGTGGGCCCCGCATGCGCCTCCTGGCCGGTGATGGCGACGTCGTACCAGCGCTGCCCCAGGGCGCCCTGCACCGAACCGATGGTGATGCCGCGGTCCTCCAGGATGGGGCCTTGCTCGATGTGTGCCTCGAAGTAGGCGCCGACATCCCCGGGCCGCGCGGGTTCCGGACCGGCGTAGCCGATGGTGCGCAGCGCTTCATCCACGCTGACGCCGTCGCGGTCGCGCGCAGCCAGCGCGTGCTCCAGCGTGAAAGCGCCGGCGTACACGCCGGAACCCATCATCACGGGTACGAAGCGCGAGCCTTCCTCGTTGGTCCACACCACCACTTCCAGCGGCGCCTCGGTGGCAATGCCGCGTTCGTGCAGCGTGCGCAGGACCTCGATGCCTGCAAGCACCCCATAGTTGCCGTCGAATTTTCCGCCGGTGGGCTGGGTGTCGATATGGCTGCCGGTCATCACGGCGGGCAAGTCATCGCGCAGGCCGGGACGACGCATGAAGATGTTGCCGATGGCGTCCACGCGCACGCTGCAGCCCAGCTCACGAGCCCAGGCGCAGACCAGGTCGCGGCCCTGCCGGTCCAGGTCGCTCAGCGCCAGCCGGCACACGCCGCCCTTGTCGGTGGCGCCGATGCGGGCCAATTCCATCAGCGAATTCCAGAGGCGGCTGCCATCGATGCGGATGCCGCTGACGGCCTCCAATGTGTTCATTTCCATGGTGTTTCCCTTGCTTCGGTTGCGCGGCGCAGGCGGTCCCTAGACGCCCACGCCCAGGTATCGGTCCTTCACGTTTTCGTCCGCCATGAAGGCCGCGTTGCTGCCTTGGTAGACGATGGATCCCTGCTCGATGATGAAATGACGGTCGGCCAGCTGCGTGCAGACTTCCAGGTTCTGCTCCACCAGCAGGATGGTGACGCCGGCCTGCTTGATGGACTTGATCTGCGCCACGATCTCCTCGACGATCACCGGCGCCAGGCCTTCGACCGGTTCGTCCAGCATCAGCACGCGCGGATGGTTCATGAGCGCGCGCCCGATGGCCAGCATCTGCTGTTCGCCGCCGGACAACTGGCCGCCGCCGTTCCTGCGCCGCTCCTTCAGGCGGGGAAAGATGCGGTAGACGTCTTCCAGCTGCCAGGGCGAATCGCGGCGCATGCCCAGCTTGAGGTTTTCCTCGACCGTCAGCAGCTTGAAGATGCCGCGGTGCTCGGGCACCAGGCAGATCCCCATGGACGCGATCTTGTGCGCCGGCAGCCCGGCGATGTCGCGTCCGCCGTAGCGCACCGCGCCGCCCTTGGGCGCGATCACGCCGGCGATGGTCTTGAGCGTGGTCGACTTGCCCGCGCCGTTGCGCCCGAGCAGCGTGATCACCTCGCCCTGCGGCAGCTCGAGCGACACGCCTTGCAGAATATGGCTCTTGCCGTAATAGCTGTGTACGGCGTCGACATGCAGCATCATGCCCGGCCTCCCGTGATCATGTTGCCCAGGTACGCGGCGCGCACCCGCTCGTCGCTGCGGATCGCGGCAGGCGTGCCTTCGACCAGCACGCGGCCCTGCTGCATCACCGTGATCGTGTCGGAGATATCCATCACGATGTTCATGTTGTGCTCGATCAGCACCACCGTGTGATCGTCGCGCAGGCTGCGGATCAACCGTTTCATCTCATCCAGGTCGTCCACCCCCATGCCCGAGGTGGGCTCGTCCAGGAAAATCGCGCGCGGCCGGGCGGCCAGCGCCATGCCGACTTCCAGGCGCCGCTGCTGGCCGTGCGACAGCGCGCCCGCCGCCACCTTGGCCAGCCGCGACAGGCCCAGCCGTTCCAGCGCCGCGTCGACGATCTCGCGCTGCGCCCGCGGGCCGGTGGGCGGATGCCAGCAGTCGAAGGCGCCGGCGCGATGCGCGCCCTGCGCCGCCAGCCGCAGGTTCTCCTGCACCGACAGGTTGGCGAACAGGCTGGTGACCTGGAAAGAGCGCGCGATGCCGCGCTGCACCCGTTGATAATCGGCCTCCTGCGTCACGTCATGGCCGTCGAACACGATGCTACCCTCGCTGGTGCGCAAGGTGCCCGTCAGCGTATGGAACAGTGTGGTCTTGCCCGCGCCGTTCGGGCCGATGACGGAGTGCACCGTGCGCGGCTGCACTTGCAGATCGACCCCATGCAGGGCCACGAACTTGCCGAAGCGCTTGACGATGCCCCTGGCCTGCAGCAGCGGCGCGGAATGTTGCGGATTCATGCGCGTCCCTCCTTGGCGGCCGGCTCGCCGCCGGCAGGCTTGCGCCGCAGCGCCAGCCAGATGCGTTCTCCCAGCCCCCACAGCCCCTTCTGCATGAACAGGCTGACCGCGATCAGCAGGAAGCCCAGCAGCATCAGCCAGCGCGGCCACAAGGTGGAAAGCCAGTCCGCGAACAGCACGTAGAAAGCTGCCCCCAGCACTGAAGCGAACAGGTTGCCGGTGCCGCCGATGACCGTCATGACCAGGATCATCTCGCTGCTGTGGTATTCAATGCTGGACAGCGGCGCGATGCCGGTCATCATCGCCAGGAAGGCGCCCGCCAGCGCGGTGACGGCGCCCGAGATGGCGAAAGCCGCCAACTTGAAGAGGCGCACGTTGTAGCCCACCGCCATGGCGCGCGCCTCGTTGTCGCGGATCGCCAGCAGCGTGCGGCCGAACACCGAGTTGGTCACGCGCAGCAGCAGCCAGAATATCGCCAGGAAGCACACCGCCACGAAGGCGTAGAACTGCCAGGGCGTGGCCAGCGGCATGAGCTGCAGGCCCGCCACCGACAGCGCCGGACGCGGCACGTCCAGCAGGCCATTGTCGCCGCCGGTCAGGTCAGGCAGGCTGTACGCCAGGAAGTAGAACATCTGCGCGAAGGCCAGCGTCAGCATCACGAAGTAGGTGCCGCGCTGGCGGATGGCGAACCAGCCCACCAGCGTCGCGCCCAGCGCGCCCACCGCCATCGCCGCCAGCAACGCCAGCGGCATCGGCAGGCCGGTACGCGTCAACAGGATGCCGACGGCATAGCTGCCCAGGCCGAAGAAGATGCCCTGGCCGAACGACAACAGCCCGGTGAAACCCAGCAGCAGATTGCAGCCCAGCACCGCCAGCGCGTAGATCAGCACTTCCGTGGCCAGCGAGCCCGACTGCATGCACAGCGGCAACAGCAGCACCACGGCCAGCGCCAGCAGCAATTGGGCATGAGATTTCAAGCGCGTCATCATCCTCTCCCCATCAGGCCGTGGGGACGCAGCAGCAGCACCGCCGCCATCGCCACATAGATCATCAGCCGCGCGCCTTCCGGCCAGAGCGTGCTCATCACGCTCTGCACCACGCCGATCAGGAGGCCGCCGACCAGCGCGCCGAAGAAGCTGCCCATGCCGCCCACCACCACGATGACGAAGGCGATGCCCAGGGCCTCGATGCCCATGAAGGGTTCGACGCCGCGTATGGGCGCGGCCAACACCCCGGCCAGGGCGGCGGTCGCCGCGCCCAGCGCGAAGACCAGGCTGAACATGCGGAACACATTGATGCCCAGCATGGACACCATTTCGGTCGATTCGCTGCCCGCGCGCACCGCGCTGCCCAGCCGCGTGCCTTCCAGCACATACCAGAGCAGCAACGAGAAGACAGCGGTGAAGCCGATCACGAACAGACGGTACTTGGGATAGATGAAGCTGCCCCACATGACCACGCCCTGCAGGGCCGAGGGTGCGGCGACGTTGTCGCCTATCGGCCCCCAGATCACGATGACCAGTTCCTGCAGGACCAGCGCCAGGCCGACGGTGATCAGGATGTGGAATTCATGCGCCTGCGCGTAGACGTGGCGCAGCAGCACTTTCTCCACGACCCAGGCGCCGGCGCCCACCAGCAGCGGCACGATGGCCAGCGCGAGCCAGAAATTCAGGCCCCATTGGATGGCCTGGAAACAGAAGTAGGCGCCCAGCAGATAGAACGCCCCGTGGGCGAAGTTCACGAAGCGCAACAGACCGAAGACGATGGACAGGCCGACTGCCAGAAGGAAGTACAGCATGCCTACCCCGATCCCATTGATGATCTGGAGGAGATAGACGTTCATGGGTATGCCCGATGGAGGTAACGGAAGGCCGCGGGGCGCGCGGCGGCCGCGGACGCGGCGCGCCCACGGCCGCCCGCCTCAGGGGCGGGCTACAGCTTGCAGCCGGTTTCCGCGGGCGGCAGGAAGGAACGGCCGCTATGCACGATCTCGGCGTAATCGTCCTTGTCCTTCATGTCCTTCTTGGCGCGGCCCTTGAGCAGGTAGTAGTTCTTCAGGACCTGGTGGTCTTCCTTGCGGATTTCCTCCTTGCCCGTCAGGCCCTCGTAGGCCATGCCCTCCATGACGGCGATCACCTTGGCCGGGTCGGCGCTGCCGGCCCGGGCGATGGCGTCCAGCATGATGCGGGTGCAGATGTAGGAGCCCGCCAGGCTGTAATTGGGATTGGCGCGCGTCTTGTCGCGGGACAGCTGTACCAGTTCCTTGTTGAGCGGCGAGTCGATGCCGTGCCAGTACTGCGCCCCGAAGTACACGCCTTCGCACAGGTCCGCGCCCAGGCCTTCGAACTGTTCCAGGCCCGAAGCCCAGGCCACCAGGATGGTGCAGTTCTGCTTCATGCCGAAGCTGACGGCCTGGCGCAGCGTGTCGGAGGACTGCGAGCCGAAGTTCAGGATCAGCAGCACGTCCGGCTTGGCGGCCATGGCGTTGGTGAGGTAGCCGCTGAATTCCTTCTCGGTCAGCGAGTGATAGCTGTTGCCCACATGCTCGATGCCCTTTTCCTTGAAGATCGCCTTGGCCGCGCTGAGCAGGCCGTCGCCGAACACGTATTGCGGCGTGATGGTGTACCAGCGCTTGGCGTTGGGCAGCTTTTCGAGCAAGGGACGCACGGTCTGCTCGATGGCGCCAAAGGTGGGCACGGACCAGCGGAAGGTGGCCCGGTTGCAGTCCTTGCCGGTGATTTCGTCCGCGCCCGCGGTGGTGATGAAGACGCCGCCGGCGCGCTCGACTTCCTTGCCCATGGCCAGCGCTTCGGACGACAGGATGCCGCCGGCGAAGAATTTGACGCCCTTCTGTTGCGAGACTTCCTGGACCTTGCGCACCGCCGTGGCCGGCTTGCCCTCGGTATCCAGCACGGTATAGGCCAGCGGCCGGTCCAGCGCGCGGCCATACTGCTCCAGCGCCAGTTTCATGCCCAGGTCGGCGTATTTGCCGTTGGCGGCAAAGGCGCCCGACATGGGCACCGGACACCCGAACTGGATGGCGTCGGCTTGCGCCAGCGCGGACCGGGCGGTCCAGAGTGATCCGGGCACGGCGCCAAGCGCGGCCAATTTCAGCAGGTTGCGGCGATTCAAGATGGTTCTCCCTGGCTGCCGCTGGCGGTGCCGCGGCATATTGACGATGTCGAGCGCGCACCATGCGCGTCCCCATACCGACTCTGTCTGCTCCAAGCTCCCGTGCCAGGGCTGCCGCCGCGTGGGCGTATTCGCAAGTCCCGGCGCTCATGCCTATACTGCGACTACCATCCTATTTATCATGATAAATAGGATTATTATCATGATCAGTTTGGCGAGCCGGCTCTGTCAATAGCGGGCGCATCAGGTATAACCCGGGGTCCGCGCAGAACCCGCCCGGGGCATGCCCCGCGCACACCACGCAGCAACGGAGGAACGCAATGGCGTTCAACAGTCACGACCTACAAGCCGCGGGCGCGTCGAGTCCGCCCAAGCGCAGCGACCTGGTCGCCGAAGAGATCAAGCGGCTGATCACGGCCAAGAACCTGTTGCCGGGCGACAAGCTGCCGCGCGAAAGCGAGCTGCAAAGCATGTTCTCGGTCAGCAAAAGCACCATGCGCGAAGCGCTCAAGTCGCTGGAGGTGCAGGGGCTGGTCAAGGTCAGCACCGGACCGGGCGGCGGCGGCACCGTGGTCGAGGTGCCGCTGGACCGCACCTTCCAGCTGATGCAGAACTACCTGTTCTTCAAGGAAGTGCGGATCGAGGACATCTACCAGGTGCGCAAGCTGCTGGAGCCCGAGCTCGCGGCCAGCGCGGTGCCGTTCCTGACGGACGCGCATTTCGCTGCGCTGGAGGAGAACATCGCCTGCTGCGATCCGTCGGCCGAGCACGTCGATGACCCGCTGGCGCAGCGCCAGGAAGAAATCAATTTCCACGACATCTTCGCGGCGGCCTGCCCCAACCCGTTCCTGCGCTTCAGCTGCGAGATGACCAATGAAATGATCCGGCAGCTGACCGTGTTCGACAACGAGATGCCACTATCCGAGCAGCAGCGTTTCGGCAGCGCCAATACGGGCTTTCACCGCAAGATCCTGGCTGCGGCGCGCGAGCGCGACGTGGAAAAGGTGCGCGACTTGATGAGCGAACACATGCAGGACGCGATGCGTTCGGTCAAGCGCATGCACGGCAAGCTCGAAGGCCGGTTGATCCTGGACTCCGAGATGTCGCGGCGCAATGTCACGCGCAAGGCGCGCCGCGGCGGCAAGAAGGCCTGACGGCGCCGACGGCCAGGCGGCGTGGGCCGGCCGGCCGTGGCCGCCTCAGTCCAACTTGATGTGATTGGCTTCGATCACCGCGCCCCAGCGCTGGCGGTCTTCCTGCACGTAGGCATCGATCTCTGCCTGGCTGCGGGGCGCCTGGATCACCAGGCCCAGGGGTTCAAAACGGCCGCGGAATGCCGGATCCTTCAGCACCTTGTCCAGCGCCGCCTGCAAGCGCTGCGCTTCGGCCTGCGGCACGGCGCGCGGCACGGCCAGACCGAACCAGGTGGCGGCGCGGAATCCCGGAAAGCCGCTTTCCGCCACGGTCGGCACCTCCGGCAGCACGGCCAGCCGCTCGCTGGTCGTGACGGCCAGCGCCTTGATCTTGCGTTCCCGCACCAGCGGCAGCGAGGTGCTGATCACGTCCACCATGAGCTGCGTGTCATTGCCCATCAGCGAGGTCAGGGCCGGCGCGCTGCCGTTATACGGGATATGCGCCACGTCCATGCCCGTGCGCGATTTCAGCAGTTCGGTCGCCAACTGCAGCGGATTGCCTATGCCCACGGAGGCGTAGTTCAGTTTGCCGGGCCGGGCCTTGGCATAAGTGACGAACTCGGCCAGCGTGCCCGCTGGGACCTCGTTGTTCGCCACGACCACCAGCGGCAGCTCGGCAGCGATGCCGAACACGCGGAAGTCGCGCGCGGCGTCATAGGCGATGCGTTGATAAAGCATGGGATTGAGCACCATGCTGGCGTTGCTGGCGAGGAAAACCGTGTATCCGTCCGGCGCCGACCTGGCCACCTGGGTCGCCGCGACCATGGTATTGGCGCCGGGTTTGTTCTCCACCACCACGGGTTGCCCAAGGTCGCGCGACATGCCTTCGGCCAGCACCCGCGACAATTGGTCCGCGGAGCCGCCCGGCGTATAGGGCACGACCAGTTTGACCGGTTTGTCCGGAAATGCCGCCAGCGCGGCGGCCGGAGCCGCGAGCGCGACGATCGCCGCGGTCGCGATGCGACGCAGCCTGAGGTTCAGCCTGATTGCCATGCCTGTCTCCCTTGTGGGTTTTGTTGTTGCGGCGATGCGCCGCCCTGCTATACCTGGCGCTGCCTGCCCGCCCAGAATTCGGCGCGCAGCCGGCGCTTGGCGATCTTCCCGTTGTCGTCGCGCGGTAGTTCCGCGCGCAGTTGCAGTTCACGCGGCACCTTGTAGCGCGCGATCCGTTCACCCAGCCATAGCCTCAGCGCCTCGGGGTCGGGCGCGGCGCCCGCCGAGGGCTGCACCAGCGCCATCAGCCGCTCGCCGTATTCGTCGTCGGGCACCCCGAACACCGCGCAATCCGCCACGCCCGGATACTGCATCAGCTGGTGCTCGACCTCGGCGGGATAGATGTTCACGCCGCCCGAGATCACCAGGTCCGATTCGCGGTCGCACACATAGAGATAGCCGTCCGCGTCCAGATAGCCCAGGTCGCCCAGACCGATGAGTCCGTCCTTCTCCACGTCGGCGCGGGCCTGCGGGTTGTTGCGATAGGTGAAGTCCGCGTAGGCCGGCTGGCGCACGTAGATCCGCCCGACCTGGCCCGCCGCGCAAGGCGATCCGTCTTCGCCATAGATCCTGACCTGCGCGCCGCCGATAGGCCGGCCGGCGCTACCGGGACGGGCGAGCGCTTCGTGCGAATCGATGACGGTGACCATGCCCGCCTCGCTCGACGCATAGGTTTCATGGATGACCGGTCCCAGCCATTCGATCATGGCGCGCTTGATTTCCGGCGCGCAGGGCGCGCCGGTCGAGGCCACGAAGCGCAGCGACGACAGGTCGTGCGCCGCGCGGGTGGCGGCGTCCAGCTTCAAGAGGCGCACGTACATGATGGGCACCAGATATACCGTATCGATGCGATGCGCCTCGATCAGGCGCAGGACTTCCACGGGATCGAACCTGTCCGTCAGCACGAAGGTCTCGCAGACCCGCAGGGCGACCTGCGCGAATACGCTGGGCGCACTGTGGTAGATCGGCGCGGGCAGCAGCGCGCGCGATCCCGGACGCAGGCCGTAGGCCGCCTCCACCACCGCTTCGACCTGTTGCAGGTGGCGCCCCAGGTGTTCCAGCGGGAACGGCGCGCGCACCACGCCCTTGGGCCGGCCGGTGGTGCCCGAGGTATAGGCCATATGGCCGCGCGGCGCCACGCGCGGGCCGTCGTAGGGCTGTTGGCGGTCGCGCCAGGCGTCGTAGTCGGCATGCCATGATTGCGCCGCGCCGGGACCGGCCAGCAGCACCGGCAGGCCGGCGGGCAGCGCATCGCGCAGCGGAAGCCACAGGTCGTCGTGCGCGACCAGCAGGCGGGCGCCGCTGTCTTCGATGAGGAATGCCACTTCCGCCGCGGTGAAATGCCAATTGATCGGGCAGTAGTAGCAGCCCAGCCGCTTGCAGGCCTGGATGATCTCCAGATAAGGCAGGCCGTTGCGCAATAGCACGGCGATCACGTCGCCTTCTCGCACGCCCATTGCCGCCAGCCCGGCGGCAACCTGTTCGCCGCGTGCGGCCAGCGCCGCGCCCGACAGGCGGTCGCCGCCCGCGTGGATGGTGCTGCCTGTCATGCGCCCCCCGTGCTGCGCTGCGCCTTGTCCTGCGCGGTGCGCGCTTCGATGGCCTGGCGCGCGGCGGCCCAGTCCGCGTCGCTCCATTCCGCGTACTGCTTGAAGTAAGCGCCGTTGGCCAGATAGTCGCCGCCGTCCAGCGCAATGGTCTGGCCGTTGATCCAGTCATAGCCCGGACTCAGCAGGAAGGCCGCCAGCTCGCCGATGTCATGTCCGGTGCCCAGGCGCCGCATCGGATTCTGCTGCGTCTGCGCGTCCGCGCCCGAGTCCTTGGGCCGCAGCCGCGCGCTGGCCCCTTCGGTCGGAATCACGCCCGGCGCGATGGCGTTCAGCCGGATGCCGTGGCGGCCCCATTCGATGGCCAGCGACTTGGTCATGGCGTCTATGCCGGCCTTGGACATGGCCGAGGGCACCACGAAGGGCGAACCGGTCCAGACCCAGGTCACCACGATGGACAGCACCGCCCCGCCCGTGCCTTGCGCGATCCAGCGCTTGCCCACGGCCTGGGTCGTGTAGAAGGTGCCGCGGAACACGGTGTCGGCAATGGCGTTGAAGCCGCGCGGCGACAGTTTTTCAGTGGGGCTGATGAAATTGCCCGCGGCGTTGTTGATGAGGCCCGTCAGCGGACCGTGCCCGGTCCAGATGGCGTCGACGGCGGCGTCCACGGCCTCGGCATCCCGGATATCCACCGCCTGAACGTGGACCTCGGCGCCGTAACGTGCGCGCAGCCCGGCGGCGGCTTCTTCCAGCACGGCGGCGCGGCGTCCCCACAGGTGCAGCGCGGCGCCCAACGACGCCAGGCGCTCGGCCATGGCGTAGCCCAGGCCGGTGCCGCCCCCGGTGACGAGGATGCGCTCGCCGCGAAATAGATCGGCGCGGAACATGGTTTGCGGGGACATCCCGCCGGATGGGTTTTGGGGCATGGTCTGGTCTCCTTTGCGATGGTGGCCAGAATATCAACCGCCGCCATGCCGCGACAATCCCGCAGCTTGCGTAAACTATGTTTCCTCACAGTCAACAATAGGACTGCGCATGCCCGCCCTGCCCGCGCTGGACCTCAACCTGATACAGCTGTTCGTCACCATCGTCGACGCCGGCACCTTGAGCGAGGCGGCGGTGCGCCACGGCGTGACCCGTTCGCACGTAAGCCGCAATCTGCAGAAGCTGGAACGCGCCTTCGGCGCCCAGCTCATCCGCCGCAGCACCCGGCGGCTGGAACTGACGCAACAAGGCTCGGTGCTGTACGAGCACGGCGCGCGCATGGCGCACGAAGTCGAATCCGCCCGCCATGCGTTGCAGAAGCTCGGTTCCGAGCCCGCGGGCCACGTCCGGCTGAGCATCCCCACCGGATTGGGGGAACTGGACCAATTGCGTCCGCTGCTGGTGAGCTTCGCCCTGCGCCATCCGTCGCTGACCTTGCGCGTGCTGTTCTCAAACCGGGTGAGCGACCTGATTTCGTCGGAAATCGACGTGGCATTGCGGGTCATGACGACCCCGCCGCAGGATTACGTGGCGCGCGCGCTGGGCGACGTCAAATGGGTGCTGTGCGCGGCGCCCTCCTATCTGCAGCAGTTCGGCCCGCCGGCTCATCCGCGCGATCTCGGCCGCCTCCACTTCCTGGGCCCGCCCGACCCCAGGCCCCAGGTCACGCTGCGGCTGCGCCGCAAGGACCAGCTGCATGAGGCCAAGCTCGCGCCGCGGCTGCAATCAGAGTACTTCCCGTTCCTGGCGCAAGCCGCGCGCGCCGGCGCGGGCGTCGCGCTGCTGCCGGCCTACGTGGTGCATGAGGACCTTGCCGCGGGCCGGCTGACGCCGGTGCTGCCCGCATACCAAGCCCTGGGGCCAGGCGACAAGTTGTTCATCCTGACCACGCCCAACCCTTATCCGTCGACCGCCCAGCGCGCGGTCGTCGATTTCCTGCGCAGCGAGCTGACCGTGCTGCTCCGCGAATTCCTTGCGTAGACCCGCCTTCCCTCGCAGGGCCGCAACATCCGCGTAGGACTTTCTTGATAAAAGAGGCTTGCGACCCGCGCACGCCTCGGCCAGAGTATCGGTTTGGGCCAACGGCCGCCCGCCCCTGATCGCAGTAGGGGAACTTTGGCGGTTCGCTCAAGTCTTATATAAGATATAAGACATACGGCCGCGCAGGCGCCAGTCTCACATAGAATGACAAATGCGCAAAAACGCCAGAAAATGCCGGCTTCAACCGGGCAAAACCACGGAGTCCATCATGCCGCACAACACCCTAGACACCCTCAAGAATTTCAAGATCGGCAATAAATCCTGTCAGTACTATTCGCTGCCGGCGCTGGGCAAGTCCCTCGGCATCGACGTGCAGCGGCTCCCGGTTTCGATCCGCATCGTGCTGGAATCCGTGCTGCGCAACTGCGACGGCAAGAAGGTCACCGAAGAGCACGTCAAGCAGTTGGCGAACTGGCAGGCCAATGCCAAGCGCGAAGACGAAATTCCTTTCGTGGTGGCCCGCGTGGTGCTGCAGGACTTCACCGGCGTGCCGCTGCTCGCCGACATCGCCGCCATGCGTTCCGTGGCCGACAAGATGGGCAAGAGCCCCAAGAGCATCGAACCGCTGGTGCCGGTGGACCTGGTGGTGGACCACTCGGTCATGATCGACTACTTCGGCACCAAGAATGCGCTGGACCTGAACATGAAGCTGGAATTCAAGCGCAACCAAGAGCGCTACCAGTTCATGAAGTGGGGCATGCAGGCGTTCGACACCTTCGGCGTCGTGCCTCCGGGCTTCGGCATCGTCCACCAGGTCAACCTGGAATATCTGGCGCGCGGCGTGCACCTGGACAAGAAGAACAACGTCTACTACCCGGATTCCCTGGTGGGCACCGACAGCCACACCACCATGATCAACGGCATCGGCGTGGTGGGCTGGGGCGTGGGCGGCATCGAAGCCGAGGCCGGCATGCTGGGCCAGCCCGTGTACTTCCTGACCCCCGACGTGGTCGGCGTGGAACTCAAGGGCAAGCTGCGCGGCGGCGTCACCGCCACCGACCTGGTGCTGACCATCACCGAAATGCTGCGCCGCGAGAAGGTGGTGGGCAAGTTCGTCGAATTCTGCGGCGAAGGCACCGCCAGCCTGTCGGTGGCCGAACGCGCCACCATCGGCAACATGGCGCCGGAGTACGGCGCCACCATGGGCTTCTTCCCGGTCGACGAGCGCACCATCGACTACTTCCGCGGCACCGGCCGCACCGAAGACGAAATCGCCGCCTTCGAGGCCTATTTCAAGGCCCAGAAGATGTTCGGCGTGCCCAAGGCAAAGGACATCAATTTCACCAAGCTGCTGACGCTGGACCTGTCCACGGTCGCGCCGTCGCTGGCGGGCCCGAAGCGTCCGCAGGACCGCATCGAGATCGGCAACGTCAAGAACACCTTCATCGACCTGTACTCCAAGCCGGTCGCTGAAAACGGCTTCAATCAGCCCGCCGAAAAGCTGGGCCAGACCTTCACCACCAGCGCTGGCACCCAGGTCAAGAACGGCGACGTCCTGATCGCCGCCATCACGTCCTGCACCAACACCTCCAACCCCAGCGTGCTGCTGGCGGCCGGCCTGCTGGCCAAGAAGGCCGTGGAAGCCGGCATGACGGTGCCCAAGCACATCAAGACCTCGCTGGCCCCCGGATCGCGCGTGGTCACCGAATACCTGACCAAGACGGGTCTCCTGCCCTACCTGGAAAAGCTGGGCTTCGACGTGGCCGCGTACGGCTGCACGACCTGCATCGGCAACGCCGGCGACCTGACCCCGGACCTGAACGAAGCCATCACCGGCAACGACCTGATCTGCTCGGCCGTGCTCTCGGGCAACCGCAACTTCGAGGCCCGCATCCACCCGAACATCAAGGCCAACTTCCTGGCCTCGCCCCCGCTGGTCGTGGCCTACGCCCTGGCCGGCACCGTCACGCGCGACCTGATGACCGAGCCCGTGGGCCGCGGCAAGAACGGCGACGTGTGGCTGGGCGACATCTGGCCGACCACCGAGGAAATCGAATCGCTGCTGAAGTACGCCCTGGATCCCAAGGCCTTCGAGGCCAACTACGGCCAGGTCAAGAGCAATCCCGGCCAACTCTGGGAGAACATCAAGGGCGTGACCGGCGACACGTACAACTGGCCTGATTCCACCTACATCGCCGAGCCGCCCTTCTTTGACGGCTTCGGCATGACGCCGGGCGCGATGCCGACGGTCAAGAACGCCCGTGCGCTGGGCGTGTTCGGCGACTCGGTCACCACCGACCACATCTCGCCGGCCGGCTCCATCAAGGAGACCTCGCCCGCGGGCAAGTGGCTGAAGGAAAACGGCGTCATGAAGGCCGACTTCAACAGCTACGGCTCACGCCGCGGCAACCACGAAATCATGATGCGCGGCACCTTCGCCAACGTGCGCATCAAGAACCTCATGATTCCGGCGCTGCCGGACGGCAGCCGCTTCGAGGGCGGCGACACCCTGTTCCAGCCCACCGGCGAACAGATGTCCATCTATGACGCAGCCATGAAGTACGTCGGCGCGGGCACCCCCACCGTGGTGTTCGGCGGCGAAGAGTACGGCACCGGCTCGTCGCGCGACTGGGCGGCCAAGGGCACCCAGCTGCTGGGCGTGAAGGCCGTTATCACCCGCAGCTTCGAACGCATCCACCGCAGCAACCTGGTCGGCATGGGCGTGCTGCCCCTGCAGTTCAAGGGCGCGGACAGCGTGCAGTCGCTGGGCATCACCGGCGAGGAAACCTACGACATTTCCGGTCTGGAAAACGGCATCAAGCCGATGCAGGACGTGACGCTGACGATCACCCGCAAGGACGGATCGAAGCAGGACGTCACGGTGCTGCTGCGCATCGACACCCCGATCGAGGTGGACTACTACCAGCACGGCGGCATCCTGCCCTTCGTGCTGCGCCAGCTGCTGGCTGCCTGATCTTCTGACAGGCAAAGCAATGGCCCGGGAACCGCGAGGTTCCCGGGCCATTTTCATTGCGGCCTGCGCGGCACCGCGGCCGCGCTTGGGATCAGTCCGCGAACTCGTAGGCATCCATCGCCAGCGCGCCGTAGGAGATTTCGTCGGTCAGGCGCCGGAAACCGGCTCCGCCCGCACCCAGCGCCACATACAAGGGCATCAGGTGGTCGTCGTGCGGATGGGCCTGCGCCGCGCCCGGCGCCTGGGCCTCCCAATCCAAGAGCGCCGGCAGGTCATGGCCGCCCAGCTTGTCCGCGTACCACTGCTGGAAAGCCGGCACGTAAGGCAGCGCGGGCGCGTCTTGCGGCATGCGCACGTGGCGCAGGTTATGCGTCAGCGAACCGGAGCCGATGACCAGGATGTCTTCGTCCCGCAGCCGGGCCAGCGCGCGGCCCAGTTCCAGTTGGCCAGCCGCGTCGCGCCCCATGTCCAGGGACAGTTGCACCACCGGCACGTCCGCTTCCGGATAGAGGTAGCGCAGTGGCACCCAGGCGCCATGGTCCAGCGGCCGTCGGGGGTCCAGGTCTGCAGCGATACCCGAGTCGGCCAGCAGGGCCTGCACCCGCGCCGCCAACTCCGGCGAACCGGGGGCCGTGTACTGCAATTCATAGAGTTCCGGCGGAAAGCCGCCGAAATCGTGCCAGGCCACCTGGCGGTCGCGGGTGGACAGCGCCAGGCCCTCGCCCATCCAGTGCGGCGAGACCACCAGGATGCCCTTGGGCTTGCGGCCCTGCTCGGCGCTCCAGGCGGCGAGCGCCGGGCCGGTCAGTCCGGGTTCCACGGCGAGCATGGGGGATCCATGGGATACGAAAAGCGTAGGCCAACGCATGGCGGTGCCTCCTGATATTGAGTAGATGGCTAGATTTTCCGCCGATTCTTCTCAGCAATAAACCCCTTGACTCGGCATTATCTGTTGCTTATTTAGCATCAATCACACCCTGGCGCCGTTGTTGCGCCCCGCCGCCGGAGGTGCGCGCCGCCGTCCGCGCCGAGCGTTAAACTACACAGTTGCACACTTACTGGACGCTCCCCGAAGTTATGGCCCGATCCCGCAGCCAATCCGCTCCCCGCCTCACCCGTGACGCCGCCAAACTGGTCGCGCTTGCCCAGGCGCTCAACCGCTCGGGCAGCCGCCTCGAAGACGTGTTCTGGGAGAACCAGCTTGGCGTAGCGATTCCGAAGCTGCTGAAGGCGGGGCAGGATGCCCCCCTGGAAGCGGCCCTGGACCACCTCGCCCAGAGCGACGTGGGCGCATACGAGATCCTGATCGAACAGGCCGAAACCCTGTCCGAATCGATGAAGATCGAGAAAAATGGCGTCCACTACGACATTTTGCTGGTCGTGGCCCCCATCGTCGCCTGGACCCGCTACGCCATTCCGACCGGCCCGATCGCCGCCGGCGCGCAACAGGCCCTGATGGCGCAATTGCATGGGCATGTCCTGTCCAGCAAGGCCCGCAGCTCGCTGATGCCGGTGCTGGTCAGCGTGGACCAGATGCCGCGCACCTTCTCCGAAACCTGGCAATGGCTGCAGCGCCTGGGCACCCAGGCGCTGGGCGCAGAAACCGCCAAGCCCGCCTTGAACACCGAGACCGAAACGGCCAACATGCTGGCCGATACGCGCTACATCGTGGCGGCCGTCGCGGTGCCCGAAGGCGAGCCGATCTTCCGCTGGCAGGAACAGCTGGGCGAAGCCGACGCCAGCCGCGATGCCTGCCAGGAACAATGGGCGGCGCAGGCCCAGCCGACCCTCGCCAATCTGCTGCCGGGCTGCGGTTTCGAAGCCCTGCTGCCCGACGCCTACTATGTCAGCAACCGTGAAGCCGACCGGCGCGTGCGCCCGCTGTCGCTGCGTGCAGCGGTCAGCTGGCTCGAGGGCGCGGTCAGCCTGGAAGCCTCCCAGTTGCGCGCGGTGGTGGCCGGCTGCGGCGAAAGCCGCATCGACGAGTACCGCATCGGCTTCACCGCGCGCAGCAGCAACGACGTGTACTACGGCTGCGTCTGGCCGCTGTATGGGCGCGAGGAAGACCTGCCGGCTGACGAAGGCCAGCTCGACGTGGTGGACGAGATCGCCGCGCTGCTCAAGGAATACGGCGTCACCGAAGTGCGCCGCATCCCCGGCGTGCTGCCTCCCGAGTACTGTGAAGACTGCGGCGCGCCCTACTTCCCGAATCCGCTGGGCGAACTGGTGCACGCAGAACTGCCCGAGGACGCGGAAGCCTCGCCGGCCAAGTTCCACTAGGCGGCAATGCAAGCGGACATCTTCTGCCGGGTCGTCGACAACTATGGCGACATCGGCGTCTGCTGGCGGCTGGCGCGCCGGTTGGCGCATGGCCGCGGCTGGGATGTGCGCCTGTGGGTCGACGACCTGGCCAGCTTCGCCCGCATCCAGCCCGGGATCGCCACGGATAGCCCGCGCCAGCAACTGGCGGGCATCGACATCGTGCACTGGACCGAATCCCCGGATCCGGCGCTCGCCGCGCGCGATGTGGTGATCGAGGCATTCGCCTGCGATCCCCCCGAGGCATTCCTGGAGAGCATGCGGCGTGAGCATCCGGCCTGGGTCAACCTGGAATACCTGAGCGCCGAATCCTGGGTGGAAAGCTGCCACGGCCTGCCCTCGCAGCGGCCGGACGGGCTGATCAAGCACTTTTTCTTTCCCGGCTTCACCAGCGCCACCGGCGGACTGCTGCGCGAGCCGGGCCTGTCGTCCGAGCGCGACGCCCTGCAGACATCGCCGCAAGACCAGGAAGCCTTCCTGCGGTCGCTGGGCGTGCCACAGGACCTGCTGTTGCGCCGCCGCGACGGCGCGCGCACCGTGTCCCTGTTTTGCTATCCAACGGCGCCGGTAACGGCGCTGGCCGAGGCTCTGGCGGCGGATCCGCGGCCCACCCTGCTGCTTGCCCCCGAAGGCGTGGCCCCCGGGCTGGAAGCCGCCTGTGCGGCGCCGGGCGCGCCGGCGGTGGCCCGGCTGCCCTTCGTGGCGCAGCCGGATTTCGACCGTCTGCTGTGGTGCTGCGACCTGAATTTCGTGCGGGGCGAGGATTCCTTCGTCCGCGCCGCCTGGGCCGCGCGCCCGCTCGTCTGGCAGATCTATCCCCAGGACGAAAACGTGCATCTGGAGAAACTGGAAGCGTGGCTGGCGCGCTATCCGGCCCCGGAAACCGCCCAGACGCTGATCCGGGCCTGGAACGAGCCGGAAACGGGCGCAACCGCTGCGGCGCTGTCTGCCGCCCTGGCGCCAGCCGCCTGGGGGGACTGGGCCGCCGCCGCGCGGGCCTGGGACGCAAGCCAGGCCGCGCTACCAGATCTTGCCGAAAATCTGGCTGATTTTTGCGCAGACTTGGCCAAGAAACGTTAGAATAGAGAGTTTTCCGAGCGCCCTGTATTTGTCGGGCCTCAACTATGACGCCTCCCGGGGTGTGCACGAAGCCGCTAGACGCTATAGCTGCGGCGGCTTTTTGCAAGCACGGCGAGTGCACCCATCACCCCCGGAGTTTTATCGATGAAAACCGCTCAGGAATTGCGAGTCGGCAACGTGGTCATGGTCGGCAAGGATCCCCTCGTGGTCCAGAAAGCCGAATACAACAAGTCGGGCCGTAACGCCGCTGTTGTGAAGCTGAAGTTCAAGAACCTGTTGACCGCCTCGGCCAGCGAATCGGTCTACAAGGCCGACGAAAAGTTCGAAGTCGTCCAGCTCGACCGCAAGGAGTGCACCTACTCCTACTTCGGCGACCCGATGTACGTCTTCATGGACGAAGAGTACAACCAGTACGAAATCGAAGCCGAGAGCATGGGCGACGCCCTGAACTACCTGGAAGAAGCGATGCCCGTGGAAGTGGTCTTCTACGACGGCCGCGCCATTTCGGTTGAACTGCCCACGACGCTCGTGCGCGAAATCACCTACACCGAACCCGCCGTGCGTGGCGATACCTCGGGCAAGGTGACCAAGCCCGCCAAGATCAACACCGGCTACGAACTGAACGTGCCGCTGTTCTGCGCCATCGGCGACAAGATCGAAATCGACACCCGCACGAACGAATACCGCAGCCGCGTCAACAACTGATCCGGCAAGCAGGCAAGAAAAAGCCAGACCTTCGGGTCTGGCTTTTTTATTGCCGTCTGCCTGACCAATCTTGCGGCCCTTGCTTGAAGGCATATAGCCGGACCACATGGGACCTGCCCTAGTCCCAAATTGGGACTAACATTGCGCTATGCGACTCATAGCCTTAAGCGCCCTCCGCCAGTTCTGGGAAAGGTACCCAGCGGCAGAACACCCCCTCAAGGCGTGGGTGGACGAGGCCAGCAAGGCGCAATGGAAGCAGCCTGCGGATATCAAGGCTCAGTATTGCCACGCCAGCATCCTGAAGAATCGGCGTGTGGTGCTCAACATCAAAGGCAATGATTTCCGCCTGATTGTGGCAATCGCATTCAACTTGAGCATCGTCTACGTGAAGTTCATCGGCACTCACGCGGAGTACGACAAGATTGACGCCGAAACCGTGGAAATGGAATGAACATGGAAATCCGCCCCGTACATACCGAGGCCGATTACAAGTCGGCGCTCAAGGAAATCTCCCGGTTGATGGAGTCTGATCCTGAACTGGGCACACCTGACGGTGACCGCCTGGACGTGCTGGCCACCTTGGTGCAAGCGTATGAAATGAAGCACTATCCGGTCGATCTGCCAGACCCTGTCGAGGCCATTAAATTCCGGATGGAGCAAGGCGGCCTGACCCCTAAGGATCTGGAGCCTATGATCGGCAAGCGCAACCGTGTATACGAAGTGCTGAACCGCAAGCGCGGTTTGACATTGCCAATGATCTGGCGTTTGCACACCGAGCTCGGCATTCCCGCAGAAAGCCTTATTCGGCCACCGGCTCACGCCTAATAACTGAAACGCGCTCATTCATCGACGACTTCCTGACGAAGCGGAATGCTTGCGCTGACCGCGGCAACACTCTGCCTAAGCTGGAGAACTGCGACTGTGGAAATTCGCCGTGCAAAGCTGGTGCCCGAGTTGCTTGTCGCAGATATCGCGGCAAGTCTGCAATTCTGGGTTGGTCTCTGTGGATTCTCGATCATGTACAGCCGCGAGGAAGACGGCTTCGTATATTTGGACCTCGACGGAGCGCAAGTCATGCTCGTCGAACGGCGCGGCGACAACGGTTGGATCACAGGTCCGTTGAGCGTGCCGCTGGGCAGGGGAATCAATTTCGAAATCGATGCGCCCTCTGTGGAGCCCTTTCTTGCCGCGCTTGCTAACGCCAAATGGCCACTGTTCCGGAATCCGGTAGAGCAGTGGTATCGGGGCAATGACGTTAAAATCGGCGTGCGCGAGTTCCTGGTTCAGGACCCTGATGGTTATCTGCTGCGCTTCTCGGCCAAGATCGGTGAACGCAGGCATACCACCTGACATTCCGTACGCCCGTTTTCCTGTCCGAATCGGCTAGGGGCGGCGCAGCGGGTCACTGCAGGCGCTCGTCATCCAGGAAATCCGGCACCGCCATGACGTCGATGCCGTCCTCGGCCAGCGATTCGCGCTCTTCCGGCGTTGCCGTGCCGCGGATGGGACGGTCGTCGGCATCGCCTTCGTGGATGCGGCGCGCCTCTTCGGCGAAGCGCGGCCCGACGTTTTCGGTGTTGCGCAGCAAGGCGCGCACCTGGCGCATGACGACTGCCTGCAATGCGGCCATTTTTTCCGCGTCAGACGCGTTGGCCGGCAACGCCGGCGGCTGGGCGGCTGGCGTGTGCAGGTGGGCGACGTTCAGGCGCGGCGCGGACAGCCGCTTGGTGATGCTGGCCGAACCGCAAACCGGGCACGTGACCAGGCCACGCGCCTGCTGCGCGTCATAGTCTTCGTGCGAACCGAACCAGCCCTCGAAAATGTGGCTGTGTTCGCACTGGAGGTCGAAAACTTTAAGTGCCATGGCGTCTATATGGGGTGCAACTCCCAGAATACAAGAAAGCGCCCCAGGGCAGGCGCTTAGCCCCTGCGTGCGCAATGCCTATTCACGGCCGGCCAAGACAAAGCGGGCCCGCAGGCCCGCTACTCAGCCTGCCCAGCGGGTTACTTGCCGCGGTTCTGGGCCACCGGGTTTCCCACTTGCGCCTGCTGCGCCTGCAAGGCGTCGATCTGGCGTTGCAGATCACGCAATTGCTGGCGCACGTCCTTCTGCTGGTCAGCCAGCGCCGTGGCTTCCTGGCGCGACTGCTCCTGGCGGGCCGCGACCTGCTCTTCCTGCTGCAGGCGCACCGCGCGGTCGGCCTGCAGGGTGCTCAGTTCGGCGCTGCGGCTGGCCAGCAGCTTCTCGGCGTGCGCGTATTCAGCCTGCATCTTGATGCGCTTGATGTCCACCTCGGCCAGCTCGGCGGATTGGGCGACGAAGGCGCGGTAGGTGGCTTCGGCCTGCTTGTCCGACTTGCTCTTCACCACGCGCCAGAAATCCTTCTGCTGGAACAAGGCAACGTAATAGGTCAGGTCGTCCGGCTTGAACAGCAGGCTGGCGCCGTAGGTGCCGTTATAGGCAGTACGCAGCTCCGACACCTGGCGGCTTTGGATCAGGCCTTGCAGCTCCGACAGCGTGGATGCCGGACGCGCGGCGGGCGGCGGCGCGGGGGGAGTCACGGGCGTGGAGGCCGCCTGCGTGTCCTCGACCTGTTTAACCGTGGCCCGGGGCGCTTCGGATTGTGCGCTGGCGCAAGCGGCCAGGCCGGACAGGGCCGTGCCCAACAGCGCCATGCGGGCGGCGCCACGGATAAATTGGACGTTCATGCCTTCCCCAAAAAAATCGTTGCGGAACTATAGCAATTTATTTCGGCCGGGACAGACCCGCTTACATGCGCCGGCTCCGCAACTGTCGCCCACTACGGGGCATTACCTATTGCGTGTTCACATCGTCGTCTCGGCGAGACCATCGGCGGGTTCTCCCTGGCCCGTCCCGAGTTGCAGCTTGCGCATTTTTTCCCACAACACCTTGCGGCTGATGCCCAAGGTGTGGGCGGTATCCTGACGGCGCCAGCCGTTGGCGTCCAGCGCCGCCAGCACGCGCTCGCGTTCTGCGCGCTCGGCATCGGTGAAGGCGGCGGGCTCGACCCTCGCGGCTGCCGAGGCTGGAGCAGAGTGCAGCGGCTCGGCCAATTGGTCGAAGATGCGTTCGATGCGCGGCGGGTCCCAGGCCTGGAGCTGCCGCCGCACGATCGCGACGCGCTCGGCCACGTTGGACAGTTCACGCACATTGCCCTCGTAGCGCGTGCGCGAGACGCGCTCCAGCAACCACTGCGGCGGTTCCTCCTCCACGCCCAGGCGTTGCAGCAAGGCGCGGAAGATCGCCGCCTTCTCCTGCGGGCCGCGCTGCTCCAGGTTGGGTATGCGCAGTTCGATCACCGCCAGCCGGTAATACAGGTCCGCGCGGAACTCGTCCTGCCCCACCAGCACGCGCAAATCCTTGTTGGTCGCGGCGACCAGGCGGAAGTCCACCGGCACTTCCACGGTCGAGCCCAGCCGCGTCACCGTGTTCTGCTCCAGGACGCGCAAGAGCTTGACCTGCTGGTACAGCGGCAGGTCGCCGATTTCGTCCAGGAACAGCGTGCCGCCGCTGGCCTGCTCGAAATACCCCTTGTGCGCGCCGATCGCGCCGGTGAATGCGCCCTTGGCATGGCCGAAGAAATGCGCCTCGAACAGGCCCTCCGGAATGGCGCCGCAGTTGACCGCCACGAAGGGGCCGTCGAACCAGGCGGCCTGCTCATGCAGCAGGCGCGCAATGCGTTCCTTGCCCACGCCGGTTTCACCATGGATCAGCACGTTGCTGCGGCAGTCTGCATACATGTCCACTTCCGCCAGCAGGTCCCGCATGGTCGCGGAGACGGCAATCAGCGGCTGTTCGCGCCGGGGCGCGGCGCGATTGAGTTGATTCAGCGTGCCCAGCAGCTCATACAACAGCTTGCGCAGGTCCGCGGTGGTGAAGGTCAGCGGCAGCGTGTAGGAGTATTCCGGCGGGTAGTAGCGCGGGTCGCGTCCGCGCGCTTCCGCGGCGACCCAGATGACCGGCAGGCCTTGGGCCGCCAGCCAGTCGTAGCCGCTGAAGCGCTTGTCGCCCATCACCGACACCGACACCAGGGCCACCGCAGGCCGCGCCAGGTCGCGGGGCGGCGGAAACGCGGTGCCGGCGTCCGCCCGCAGCAGCGACACGTCCATGCCCGCCAGGCAACGCTCGGCGCGGCTGGCAATGTCGGAGGTGCCTTCCCAGACGTACACGTCGAATTCTTCGCGCGCGAAATTCTGGCTCATCGCTTGGACCATGCGGGGATGGAAAGGACAGGGGTCAGAGGCTTCATCATCAATACACCAGGCGGGGTTTGCCGCAATCCACGGAAATCAGCGCTACGTCGGTCTGGCCCACGCTCAGGCCCAGCACATTAAGCAGTTGCTGCAACGCCACGGACAACGAACTCAGCAAGGGATCCAGCAGCACCATGACGACCGACAGCACGCCGCCCACCTGCCCGCTGCCGTTCAAGGCCAGCGCGCCGACGGCGTTGACGCGGCACTGCCGAATCGCGTCCGGCACCAGCGCCAGCGCGCAGGTCACGTCGCTGAGGGGGGCCAACAAGAGCGAGTTCAGGATGCCGCCAACCAGTTGCAGCGTGCCGCCCAATACCCCCGTCAAGCCACCCGTGGTCAGACGCGCCCCGAGCTGGTCCATCGCCGTCTTGGACCACTGCATGTCGTTGACGACCTTGGAGATGGTCTTGCCGGCGTTGTTCTTGTCTCCGCCCACCAACTGCGTCGCCAGCTCTGTGCGTTGCGTTTCGGTCAGCGGGGTGCCGGTGTTGAACAGATCCCCCAGGATGCCCCCGATCAGCGCGTCCGTCAGGTTGGAGGCCAGCTTGGACAGGTCCACGTTGGTGGCATTGACGGTGGCGGTGGCGTTGGGCGATGGCGGCGCAGTGAGCGTCACCGACACGGGCGCCGAAGAACTGAACACCGGCAGCGTGAACCGGGCGGTAAGCGGCAATATGCCCAGTACGTTCAAGACCTGATGCCGTCCTATGGCGCCGAATGCGCTGGGCTCGCAGCGGTTCGTGAGCGACTGGAAATTCGCGGCGCTCGGGTCGGTGGCTGACGCCATGCCGGGGAAGCGGCCCAGACAGACGCTGGCCGCAGCCGACGTCACATCGATCATCGCCTGGTTCTCGGCCAGCGGCGCTTCGCACAGCTTGCGCAGCGTACCTGTGGATTGCGCCACGTCGATGATGATGGGCAGATCCACCTTGGTATTCAGGGTGTTGGCCAGCAAGGGCCCGACCAGCGGGATGTTGCCGGTGTTGACGCGCAGATACACGCGTATGCCGGCGCTGATGGCTTGCGCGCCGACACCGCCCACGCCCACGGCAGGCGGCTCGACGATGCGCACCCGGGCGTCCAGGCCCAGCAGCGGCACGCTCAGCCCCAGATTGATCAGGTTGCTGCCGTTGGCGATGGCCAGTCCGGTTTCCAGGATGTTCAGCGCGTTGACCTGGGCCTGCAAGGCAGCGGTGGGGTCGCCGCCCACCACGTTCAGATTCAGCACGCCGCCATCGCCGAACAGCTTCACAGGCAGGTTCAGCGGCATCAAGTCCAACACCGTGTTGATGGCTTCGCTCAACAATCCGACATCGGCGTTGGCGGTTCTCTGCTTGTCGATGACGCTCAGCGTGGCGCGCAAGAGCTGACCCAGGGTCAGGTTGCTCAGCGCCGTCAATTGCTCGGGCGTGCCCACGCCCGCAGCAACCGACAGCGGCAGGCCCAGCGCCTCCAGCAGGCCGGCCGGCGTAATGCCGACATTGGCCAGGCCGGCGGCGTCCAGCACGTCCAGTTGCGTGGGCGACGCCCCCACCGTGGCCAGCAGCTGCGACAGCAGGCCGCCGCGTTCCAGGCGCAATAGCCGCGACCCCACTGTGAAGGTCGCCACGGGTTGGGTGTTGGTCGCCACCGCCGCCACCGACGCCGTGACGCCGCCCACGCCAGGGATAAGATTGGCCAGTTGCTTGCGCGCCGCTACCCGCACTGCGTTATAGGCCTGCCCGCCCGCCGCGTCGAAGACGTGCATGCCGGAGGGGTCGGACCGCGTCGGATCCCACACCTTGCATTCCACCGTGAAATCGGCGGCCGTGAACGCATCCAGGATGTTCGGCACATTGGCCAGGGCGGAAGCGCGGCCAGCGGCGGCGGCCCGGGCGCAATCCGCGCTGGAGCCCAGGTTCAGCACCTGGACGGCCGACAGCGCCGCCAGGTCCGCCGCCTTCTGCATTTCGCGCTTCATGTAGAAGCCGTAGCCAAGCTGCAGCACGCCGAGCAACACCACCCCCACCAGCACCGCGAAGACGACGGCGACGGTCATGCTGCCGCGTTGCCGCGACGGCGAGGAAGGATGTGGACGGCCGGCTGACATGCTCTTGCGACTCCATACCCGCATGCGGCGGGGAATACCAACGCCCGGAACCTATTGGACGTTGGGAATTTCCACATTCCGGTCGAACCACACGGGAATGGGATGCTTGAAGCTCTCCAGATAGCGGTTCCAGGCGGCGGTAGACACCGGCCCCAGCACGGGCAAGGCATTGCCAGCGCGCCGCCCGTCGGCCTGCGCCGCCAGCAGCCCGCGCGTCACGTCGCCAAAGCCTTCTTGCGCCGCAGGCGCGGCGGCGGGCGCCTGCGGCAGCGGAGTCTGCACCTGCTGCACCACGGCCCGCTCCGGCATGGCGGACACAGGTTCCGGCGCCGACACGGCGGCAGGCGCCTGAGCGGACGGCGCGCTGCCCGCGGCGCCCGACATGCTGCCCGTCAACGGCGCATTGGATTGCGCCAGGACGGCCGCGGGCGCCTGCGCCGCAAGCGCGCAGGCCACGATGAACAAGGCGTGCTGGGTCGAATGGGACATGGCAGTCTTCCTCAAAACGGGGTTAGCGCACGATGGGTCCGTTACCCAAGCCGTCCATCAAGGGGCTCATCAACGGCATGACGGCCTGTTCGCCGCTGGACACCCGGGTGGCAGGCGCATAGGAAGCGCCCGCCGCCGGGGCCAGCTGGCCGCGGATCTCGGCGGCCAGGCGCAGCACCTGTCCGCGCGCCTCTTCATTCAGTTGCGCCCGCTCCATCAGGCGCTGCGCCTTGAGCGGATCGCCCTCGACCAGCAGCAACACCGCCAGGTTCGCCAGCACCTTGCCGCTTTCCGGCGTCAGTTCGGCCGCCTGCCCCAGCGGCACGCGCGCGCCCGCCGGATCGCCCGCGCGCAGGCGCGCATAGCCCAGGTCGCCCAGGATGCGCGCGTCCATGGGAGCCAGTTTGGCCGCCCGCGAAAAATAATCGGCCGCCTGGTCGAACTGCCCGCGCGAACCGGCGATCAGACCCAGGCCGTGCCAGCCCTCGGCCGCCTGGTCGGTGGCGGTAAGCGCGCGATAGGCCTGTTCGCTCAGCGCCGCCTGCCCGGTCTGGCGCAGCGCCTCGGCGCGCAGCACGGCCACGCGCGCGTCGTTGCCGTACTTCTGCTGATAGCCGTCGATGTACGCGAGCGACGCGAAATAGCGTTCCTGGCGTTGCGCCTCGACGATCATGGACAGCATCATCTCGGGTTCCTTGGGCCGGCTCTTGCTCTGGGCCTCGTCCTCCTTCTGCCGCAACAGCGCCTGCTCCTGCTGCTGTTGCTGGATCAGTTGCCAGGCGGATTCCGCGTTGTTGGTCTTGCATCCGCTCAAACCCGCGCCCGCCGCCAGCACCGTGACGACAAGCACGCAGCGCCATGCGCGCGAGCTGCTTTCCGTTGCGCCGTTCATTACATCCCCCCCATGCGCGACAAACCGCGCAACACCGCGATGAACCCAGCCCCGCCCGTCACGATCAACAGCGCGGGCAATAGCGTCACGATCATGACCCCGGTCATCTTGACCGTGGTCTTGCCTACCTTCTCCTTCAGTTCCAGGCGCCGCTTGTCGCGCAGGCGTTCGCCGAAGCGGTTCAAGGGCTCCTGCACCGCGCCGCCGTGCTGGTCCACCTGCGCGATCAGGCGGCAAATGGCGGACAGGTCGTCGTTGTCGAAGCCCGTGGCCATCCTGGCCAGCGATTGTTCGCGTGTGCGGCCACGTACATAGAGCTCGGACGCCAGCCGCAATTCGAATGACAGCACCGGCAGCACCTGGCCGAACTCCTTGACCAGCACCTGCAGGCTCTGGTCGATCGACAGGCCCACGCCCTGCAACAGGCGCAGCAGGTCAATCAGCAAGGGCAACTCATCGGCCGCTTGCCTGCGACGGCGCGCCAGGCGCCGCTGCACGATCCATTTGGGCAGCATGTAGCCGACAGTGAAAGCCACGAAGGCCACGACAAAAGCGCCCAGCGGCATATCCGGAAGATGCTTGTGCCAGTCCAGCATGACCGCCGCCACGGGCAGCAGGATCGCCAGGCCAAGCCGGATCAGGACGAAGCGCGAACGCGCGGTGCCGGGGTTGGCATAGCCGGCCATGTCCACCAGCTTGCGGTCCTCGGCGGCCAGCAGCGCATCGGCCAGCCGGCCTTCGCTCAGGCGCTTGCCGAACGTGTCGGCCGCCCGCGCGGCCGCCGCCAGCCTGCCCTGCCCGCCTTCGCTGCGCGCGGCCGCCGACGCCCTCGCGCCGTCGCGCGCGGCCAGCGCCTGATCCACCACCTGGCGACTGCGGCCCTGGCTGCGCAGGCGCCGCGCCATGCCCAGGCCCAGCACCACCAGGCCAGCCGCCACCAGCATCAGCGCCATCGCCAGCACGGTGGAAGCATTCCAGGATTGCAGGATTTGCATGGCGCCCCTCCGGTCAAATGGCCTTGGCCATGCGATAGAGCCAATAGCAGCCGCCGATCTGCAGGCAGACCGCGGTCAGCAGCATCCTGAAGCCTTGCGGGTCCTGCCACAGGCCCATGAACAAGTTGTTGTTGGCGACGATGATGAAGCCCGCGATGCCCACCGGCAGCAAGGCCAGAATCCAGGCCGACAAGCGGACCTCGGCCGAACTGGCGGTCAGTTCATTTCGCGCCTGCGCCACGTCGCGCATGAAGGCCGCCATGCGTTCCAGCACCTGGTCGCTGCGGCCGCCGAAGCGCAGGGCCAACGACACCACCGCCGCCACCATGTACAGCTCCTTCAGCCCATACAGGCGCGACACGTGCGCCAGGGCCGCGTCGAGCTCCTTGGAGCGGCTAAGGCCGGCCGCCGTCTCCACCACTTCGCGCAAAGGTTCGTCGGCAGCGGCGGCGGCCGTCTGGAACGCGGCGCCCATGCTGTTGCCGATGGTGAGCAGGCGCACGATGTTGTCCAGGAACGCGGGCAGCTGCGAGATCATGCGCCGCTGGCGCTTGTCGGCCTTCAACCACAGCAGGAAGTAGGCGAACACCGCCAGCAGCAGCAGGGTCACCGCGCCGGAAAGCGCCCCCAGGAATGTCCATGCCAGCGCCGCGCCGACCACGACGGGAAGCGCGATGCGCACATACAAGCCGGCGCTTTGCCGCAGGCCGGCCAGGCGCAGCAAGCGGTCCCAACCGGAAAACCCGCTGCGAAACTCACGTGTGTTCTCAGCGAAAGGCGCGTCGGCGGCGGCCTCGTCGCGGCCCCGCTGCAGCTGGCTCTCCAGAAAGGCGGAACTGGCCGCCCGGCGGGCGCGGCGGTCGGCATGGCGCCACAGCAGCACCGCTCCTATGGCCAGCACCACGGCCAGGCTCGCAAGCGCCAGGGCTTCCTGCATCAGCGCCTCCTGCTCCAGAATCCGCCACCCCCGCCATCGCGGTCGTCCGGCGGGTTGTCGCTGGCGCGCGCCTCGTTGCGCAGCTTGGTCAGCTTGGGCGTGTGAGGATGAATGCCCAGCCAGTTCCAGCGATCTTTCTCCTCGCCATCCTGCGTTGCGTAGGATTCGTGGCGATAGAGTTCCTGGGTGGAGATCACGTTGTCGCCCATGCCCGTGATCTCGGTCACCGACAGCACGCGGCGCTTGCCGTTGGACAGGCGGCCGATCTGCACGATGAAGTCCAGCGCGCTGGCGATCTGCCTGCGCAGGCTGTCCTCGCTGCCCTGGAATCCGGCGAAACCGGCCAGCATCTCGATCCGGTACAGGCATTCGCGCGGGGAGTTCGCATGGATGGTCGCCATGGATCCCTCGTGTCCGGTGTTCATGGCCTGCAGCATGTCCATGACCTCGGCGCCGCGCACTTCGCCCACCACCACGCGGTCCGGCCGCATGCGCAGGCTGTTGCGGATCAGCTCGCGGATGCTGACGGCGCCGCTGCCGTCAAAGCCGCCCTGACGCGACTCCAGCCGCACCACGTGGGGATGGTTGAGCGACAGTTCGGCGGTGTCCTCCACCGTCACCACGCGTTCCGTTTCCGGAATGAAGAACGCCAGCGCGTTCAGCAGCGAAGTCTTGCCCGAACTGGTGCCGCCGGACACCAGGATGTTGCAACGGTTCTTCACGGCCTCGTTCAGCAGCCGGTAGATCTCTTCATCGAAGCTGCCCAAGGTCAGCAGGTCCGCCGGCTTGAGCGGGTCCTGGCGGAACTTGCGGATCGACACCATGGGGCCGTCGACCGCCAATGGTTCGATCACCACGTTCAGGCGGCCGCCGTCGGGCAGGCGCGCGTCCACCATGGGGCTGGACTCGTCGAGCCGCCGGCCGATCGGCGCCAGGATGCGGCGCACGATGCGCAGCACATGCTGATTGTCGGTGAAGCGCAGCGTCTCGCGGGCCAGCACGCCGCGGCGCGAGACGAAGACATTGTCATAGCCGTTGATCAGGATGTCCTCCACGGCCGGGTCCGCCAGCAGATCCTCCAGGGGCCCCAGGCCGGCCAGTTCCTTGGTCAGCGCTTCGGCAATGGCGCGCATTTCCCCTTCGTTGATCGGCACCCGGCGCAGGCGTACGAAGCTCGCGACCTCGATGTCCACGAATTCCTGGATCGCCGACCTGGCCCAGCGGCCGAACTCCGCACCCAGCTCCTCGATGCGGGACAGCAGGTGCTCGTACGCCGCCGTCTTCACTTCCTGGTAGCGGTCCGACGCCGAAAAGCCTTTGTCGCCATCGCCGCCGAACTCTATCGTCGCTGTCATGATCATGTCGGATCCCGTAGCCGTCCGTCTGTCTGTCCGTCAACCGACCACCATGCGGCGGTGCACGCCGGGCAGCCAGGTGGCCAGCCAGCCTGCACGCCCGCCAGGCGAGTTCTCTTCGGCGCACAGGCGTTCCGCCAGCGCCTGCACCGCGCGCACGTAGACATCGCGTTCGGCCTCTTCGTGCAGCAGATGGCCCCGGTTCGTGCACACCATCAAGGGCAGCGTGCGGTCCGGCAGCGTGCCCACCAGTTCCAGCTGGAAGCGTTCGGCGATCTGCTGCGCCGTCATGCCGTAGCGTTCGTCATAGCGGTTGACGATCAGGCCCAGGCTGCGCCGGTCCACGTGCTGCTGCTCCAGCTCCTGCAGTACGCCGGCCAGCGACACCAGCGCGCCGACGCTCTGGTCGGTCACGATCCAGTTCAGCTGCGAGGCGCGCGCCAACCCCGACACGAATTCGGGATTGCTGAAACCGCCCGCATCGGCCACCACGACCGAGAAGTGCTGGCGCATGCGCTCGAACACCAGCAGCGAATCCGACTGCGACACGTCACGCATCTGGCCCAGGTCTCGCGGCAGCGACAGCACGCTCAAGCCGTTTGCCGTATGCGCCATGGCCGATCCCAGCAGCGTCGAGTCGAGGCGGCGCAGGTTGCGGGCCGCCTCGGCGAAATCGAAGTCGCCGCCGATATTCAGATAGAGCTGGCAATCGCCCACGGGCCAGCCCAGGTCCATCAGCGCCACGCGGCTGGACAAGGGCAGCGGTTCGCCGGAAGGCTTGGCCGCCTTGGCTCCCAAGGCAGCGGCGCGCTGGCCGTGCGCAAGCTTCAGGCGGTCCTGCACCATGCCCGCCAGATGCACGGCCAGGGTGCTGGCGCCCACGCCCGGACGCGCGCCCAGCAGCACGACGCTGCGGCGCGTGCCGTCCATGCGGCCATCGGACGGCCGGTCGAGCAGGCGCTGCACCACTTCCTTGATTTCCTGCGGCGCAACCGAGGGATCGACAAAATCGCTGACGCCTGCCCGCAAGGCGGCGATCGCCCCTTCCGGCTGGCTCAGGAAGCCCACCGCCACGCGCGGCAACGTCGGCGCAATGCGGGCCAGCAAGCGCGCCAGTTCGGCGGACTTGAACAGTTTGCCGGGCTCGTCGTCGCTCAGGGTGAAGTCCAGGAACACCACCTGCGGCGCGATCTCCGTCAGGCGCCGCGCCAGTTCCTCTATGCGCGGCGATTCCTGGGTCAGCATCCCCAGGTCGCCCAAAGCCTGTCCCAACTGCGCCGCAACCGCGTTGCCCTGGGAGCAGAACAGGAACCGCGTGCCGTTTTGCAGGCCCACCCATTCGCTGGCATGTGTCTTCATATTGCTCACCGTGAAAAGCCCGGCATCTGCTGGCCGCCCACCGGGCCGGTCAGGTAATAGCCCCAAGCGTTGAATGCCGTGTCCGTCTGTTCCTGCTTGGCTCCCGGCAGCGGCAGGGCCACGCCGCGCGCGATGGGGCGCACCAGGCGCGGCGTCACGACGATGACCAGCTCGGTGTCCTCCTGGGAGTAATCAACGCTGCGAAAGAACGCGCCGATGATGGGCAGGTCGCCCAGCATGGGCACCTTGTTGACCATGGCCTTGGTCTGGCGCGATACCAGGCCGCTGATCACGAAGCTTTCGCCATCGCCCAGTTCCACCGTGGTATCAGCGCGGCGCGTACGCAACGCGGGAATGATGGTGCTGGTGTCCGCGCTGGTATTGATGGCGATGCCGTTGGTGTAGTCGAGTTCGCTGGCCTCGGGCGCGACCTTCAGCGAGATGCGGTCGCGCGAGAGCACGGTCGGCGTGACGGTCAGGCCGATGCCGAAGGGCTTGAAGGTCACATTGACCGTGCCCAGGCCGCCGGCCTGCGGAATCGGCAGCTCGCCGCCGGCCAGGAAACTGGCGCTCTGCCCTGTCAGGGCCACCAGGGTCGGCTCGGCCAGGACGCGCGCCATGCCATTGGTCTGCAGCAGGCGCAGCCGCGCCGCAAAGTTGTTGGAGTCGTAGAACAGCGAGAAACCCGAAGCCAGCGCGCCGCCCAGACTGGCGGGCATCGTGGAGCTGCCGCCGCTCCAGGGGCCGTTGCTGGCCGTGAAGCTGATGCCGGCCGCCTTCATCACCGAGCGCGACACTTCCACGACCTTCACTTCCACCTGCACCACGCCGCCGGCGCCTGCGGTGGACATGTCCACCACGTTCTTTTCCCCGCCCACGGCGGATGCTGCCATGGTGGCTGACGCGATCTGCCCCAGCTGCGATTCGGCGTGGCCCGACACCACGGCATGGCCGTCGGCGATGTCCACGTTGGCGCCGCCTCCCAGGCCGCGGCTCGCCAATGCGCCCTGCACGCTGCCGCCGACGCGGACGTTCCATATCTGCGGCGCCGCATTGTTGCCGGTCCAGACCTGCAATTGCGTGGTGCCGGGCTTCTTGCCATAGAGTAGTACTGAGCCCGCGCGCTTGCCGGAAGCGGGCAATACCTTCACGTCCGCCACATCCGGGTCGCCGATGGCGATGCGCGTGGGCGCGCCGCCATCCAGCATGAGGGTCTGCTGTCCCTTCACCGCCATCGAGATGTCGCGGGCCGGCGCATTCGCGCCTGCCGCGGGCGCTGCGGTCTGTGCCAGGCCTAGGGCGCCATGCATCATCGCTGCCGCGCCCGACAGCAGGCAAATCATGGTGGTGCGCTGATGTTTCTTCATAGTGCTGGACCCGATGATGGAATAAGTCCGGCTGCGGCCAGCGCCTGGTCCGCCCGCAGCCCCGTTCAATAGCGCACGCGCTCGGATTTCTCTCCTCGGATGATTTCCACAGTCCTGCCGCCGCCGGAACCCTGGGGCCGGCCGGCGGCGCGGGCGGCGGGCGCCAGCGCCGCGGCCGTCGTGCCGTCCAGTTGCACCAGGCTCTCGCCGGCATAGGCGCGGTTCGGTCCCGTCAGCAGCGATTCGCGCTGCGCAGGGGTCAAGTCGGCCCGCACCGGCAGCACCGTGCCGCGCTGGGCGAACAACTGCGCGTCGGGCATGCTGTCATCGCCCACCGGGCGCAAAGCCAACTGCAGGCGCCCGGCGCGGCTGGCCAGCATCAGCTCGTTGACGCGATCGACCGGCACGGCCAGCACCGCGGTACGCGCCGGCTGGCCGGGACCGCCCTGTTGCAGCGCCGACTTTTCGTCCGGCCCTTCCACCGTCGCCTTGCCATACGCCAGCACGCGCACCTGCGACTGCAGCAGGCGGGCCTGGCCGACGGCCACTTCGGCGCTTTTCTCGATCATGAAGAACACGTCCACCATGTCGCCGGGAACGATGCGATTGCCGCCGCCGATCACTTCGTCCACCGCGATGGCGACCGCGCGTTCGCCCGGTTTGAGCTGGCGCGCCAGGCCCTGCGTCAGCAGGCTGGGTACTATCGGATCGCCTGCGGCGATGTCGACCTTCGTCACCGCGCCCTCCAGCGGAGCGACGTCGGCAAACCCGCCGGACAGTGCAACCTGCCACTGCGCCACCGTCAGCATTCTTGCGCTGTCGATGCGCGAACCGGCCGGAATCGGCTCTCGCGCCACCACCACCGGATGGAGTTTGAGCGGTTCCGCCGGCGTCGCCGCGACAGGCGCAGGCGCCACGCTGGTCGGGGGACTCGCGGGCGCCGAGGCCAGCCGCCAGGCCACGAAGGCCAGCACCAGGCCCGCCACCAGCAACATGCCCGCGATGATCTTGCTCAGACTGCTCATGGTGTCCCCTGCGATATCTGCACGACGGCCTGCGAATGCAATCTGTTGGGTATCCAGTTCCGGTTCGTGCCCGGCAACGCCGTGATCAGCCCTCGCACGGTCTCCAATAGCGGCCAGGACTGCGTGTTGTAGGTCATGGCGACGGTGGCGCAATCGGCTGGCCTGCCGCCCGCCCCAGTCCATGCACACGGCGCGCGCGTGGTGCTGCACAGCACCGCCGAGCCGGCGGAAAAGGTGCCCATCGCCGCCAGGCAGGCCGCCGCAGGCACATCGGCCTGACCACTGAAGCGGGCGTAGACCGCGGCGCGCGCGCCGTCGGCCGCGGCGGCGGCCAACTGCTGCTGCATCCAGAACAGCGCGCCGAATCCGACCACGCCGCAGATGAAGAGCAGCAGCAAGGTGAGCGTCAGCGAAAACTCCAACGCCGCGATGCCGCGCTGGCGCTTGCGTGAAGTCTGGCCGGCAGGGAGTTGCACGCAGGCTCGCATCTCAGCCTCCCCCGCCCAGGGCATTGCCCAGATGCACCGTGGCGCGCGCACTCAGCACGCTGGAGGCCGGCATCAACGCCGCCTGCAGCAGCGGCACCGAGGGGATGAGCGGATGGGCCCCATAGGCGTAGGACACGGTGACTTCGATCTGGTCCTGCGCCAACGGCATGCCGCTGCAGGCGCCGCCGGCCGCGCTGCTGAGCGCGCCCGCGCTGCCGCAAACCGCCACCTGGACCGGCGCGGCGGACATCGTGCTGATCCACTCCGCCTGGTACAGCGCGGAATCGCGGCCGGCGTCGGCTCGCGCCGTCAGCGACGCGGAACCCGCCTGCCACTGCAAGACCTTGCGCGCGCCATCCTGCGCGGCCAAGGTCACGGAATGCTGCGCGGCGACCACCAGGGAATATGTCAGGATCCCGTAAAACACCAGGAAGAACACCACGAATACCAAGGCGAACTCCACGGAATAAGAACCGCGATGCCGGCGGCGAGGCCCAGATACGCGGCATAGGGGATCTGCCGCGCCCGGTTGCTCAGCGCCCAGACCCGGGACACCGCCAGATACAGCAAGCCATGCAGGCCGGCCAGCACGCTGGCCAGCGCCAGCGTCACCATCAGCGGCGCGAAGCCCAGCAGCAGTCCGAGCACGGCGATGGCCTTGATATCCCCTGCTCCCATGAGACGCCTGCGCCACAAGGGCAGGAATGGCGCCGCGACCAAAAAGCCGGCCAGCGCCATCCACCATCCCGACCATCGCGGCGGATAGGCCCAGCCAGGCGCCAGCAAGGCCGCCAGCAGCCATAGCAATTGGCCCGCAAGTCCCGCGATGATCAGCCGGTTGGGGACGCGGCGATAGCGCAGATCGGCGTGGATCAGCGCCAGAATCCAGCATGTGAACAACAGCCACCACAGCACTACCCCTGGATACAAGGCTAAGACCTTCTGAAAAAACGAATGCGACAACGGGCGCGCCGGATCGGCGCGGACTCCTTCAATCAAGTGATGCGATGTTGCGGGCACGCGCCGCGGCGGCTATGGATACGCTGCCGCCGCGGCGCGGATCGGCTTGCGGCTCACTCCGCGGGAGGCGTGGTCCGGGCAGTGTCGAGCTTGGTCCCGAGGTCCGAGAACATCGATTGCAAAGCGCCGGTAAACGCCCCCACCGCGACAATGAGGGCTACCGCCACCATGCCCGCGATCAGCCCGTACTCCAGGGCAGTGATGCCCTCTTCGTCATTCCAGAACTGCGAGAGTGTTGCTTTCATGTCGAGCTCCATGGGTCTCGATTGATGACCGGGGCCGTTCTTCAACATTCTTCAAGAAGCAGGGCCCCCTAAAGCCTGGAACTGCCTGCGCGCCGCCGTGATTCCCGCGGCGCGCGTCCAGGGTCCAGCTAACCCGGCCCTGGCGTGGCTCCGGGCAATCTGTCCGGAGCCGCGCCAGGTGCCGATTCAATGATCGAGTCGATGCGCTGCGCCGTGCGCGCGCGAAAGCGTTCGGAAGCGCGCTGCAAATGCCAACGCATGAGGAACAAGGTGACGATCGAGAGCGCGAAAGCGATGTATGGCAGCTTGGCGCCGCCGATATGCAGGCCGACGGCGTCATTCTGGGTCGTGCAGATGACGGCGCCGGCGGCCGCGCCGGTGTAGTGCATGCCGCAAACCGCGATGGCCATCAAAACGGCCGCGCCGATGCGCTGGCGTTCATTCTGGGTATTGAAGGCAAGCCACAAGGCCGCGGTAGCCGCGATGACGGCGATCAGCACCGACAAAACCACCAGCGGCAGGTTCCAGAGCAATACCGCCGGCATGCGCGCCGCGCTCATGCCGACATAATGCATGGAGGCCACGCCAAACCCTGCGGCACAGCCACCGACCAGGCATCGGAGAAAGCTGAAACGTTCGCGGCCGACATACCAAAACGCCCAGCCGGAAAATCCTGCGGCGACCACGAAACTGAGTATCGTCAGGCCGACCTGGTAACCCACTTCAAACGGCAGGTTCTGCGCCAGCATGCCGATGAAATGCATGCTCCAGATACCCACGCCGCCCATCGCCACCGCGCCGATGACGATATAGCCGATGCGGATTTCGCCGTCCTGGGTTTCTGCCCGAATACCGGCTGCGGCCAGCAGGGCCACATACGAACCCAAGGCGGCGATCAGGAACGAAAGCGCCACCAGACCGCCATTGAATGAAAGCGGAACGATATCGCCCGGGCTCATGAATGCCCCGCTTGTGGCGAGCCATGACGGCAATACGCGGCCGTCAGGCAGTTGCAGCAATTCTTGCGGTAATCCCCAGCCATCTTGACCTCCGGGCGGGCCACACATTTTGCGTATTTTTGATACGTATCTTTAGTTTATATATTGCCAAATCATACACATCAGGGTTTTCACTGAATTTCGCTATATTGCGACATAAGATGTGTAACGAACGCTCCTAAGTTTTCGAAAACATTATTAAATCCGGCTGAACGGCGGTTATCTTGGCCCGAAAATAGTTTCCGCAACGGAAGAATATTCCGAAATAATGTCGACGCGATGAGCCGAGGGAGGCGGAATTTGAAATTAATTGTCATTCTGCCGGGATTGCTGGCACCATATGCGCACCGGCAAATGCAACTTTTTCCTAACACTGTTGCAGCCCTTTTCCATCCGATACTCGATCGGGATCAGCTATCCGTTCAGAAGCGCCAGCGGAAATGAGAGACGAAAAAGGCAAGAGACGCATGTTTCCGGCGAGTCCGATTTGCCTCGCCCTCTTGTGCATATTGGCGGCCAGCTCTCAGGCCAGGGCGGAAGGCCCGCTACGCGGCAACCCGGTGGACGCCATGCCGCGGCTGGAGCGTCCGCCGTCGGCAACGCAACCCCCGCCCTACGTCCAGACCGCAACGCCAGAACAACTGGCCTTGCAGGCCCGGCTGGCTCAACGCATCGTGCCGCGCAATTTCGACGTCAGCGGCGTGCGCGCCATTCCATTCGAGGAAGTGTCCGGATTGCTCAGCCCTCTGGCTGGCAAGGAAATCAGCCTGGGCGAGCTGGTCCAGGAAGTCGACAAGATCACGCAGCTCTACCGCGACAAGGGCTTTCCGCTTTCCTTCGCACTACTGCAGAACCAGACCTTCGCCAACGGCCTGGTGGTAGTGACAGTGGTCGAGGGCTACATCGCCAACGTGCGGATCGAAGGCGACATCGGCAATGCGCAGGACCGGCTTGAAGCGCTGGCCGCGCCGATGCAGGAAGAAAGGCCGCTCAAGCAGGCCACGCTGGAACGTCAGTTGAACCTGATGCGCACCGTGCCCGGCGTCAAGTTCACGCCCAGCCTGGATTTGCCGCGCCGCGCGGACGGCGCGACCGAACTGGTGCTGGCGGCCAGCCGCCAGCCCGTCAGCCTGACCGGCGGCATCGCAGACCTGGGCACCGGCATGCAGCCCATCGTGAACCTGGCGACCAACAGCCTGACGCCCCTGGGCGAGCAAGTGAAGCTGACAGCCTCGGTGCCCTTCAATACCGATGACGTGAAGTACGTGTCGGGTGAAATCCGCGTGCCGATTGGTGCGGACGGCCTGGCGATCAAGATCGACGGCTACCACTACGACGCCCGGCCCCAGGACGACGCGATCGAAATGCTGGGCTTCGAACGCCGCGTGAAGAACGACCGCATCGGGGTTGGCGTGAGCTATCCATTCCTGTTGAACAACACCCGATCGCTGACGGGAACGCTGGGCGTATACGCGGCCAATTCGAAGGACCGGTACGAGGCACACAGCACCGACCGGTGGCTGCAGCAGGATGCGCAGGTGCGTGCGGCGACCGCCGAAATGCGCTACATCCAGGTGTCCGAGACCAAGGCCACCGACGTCACGTTGAGCGTGGCCAAGGGGTTCGACGCGGCGGGGGCAAAGAAGGACATCGCGACCAACTACGGTTATTCCGCCACCCCGCTGCTGGACCTGGACTTCACCCGCTACAACCTCAACGCCAGGCAGACCTTCGTGCTGCCCGCCCAGATCGGCCTGGTTTTCTCGGGTGCGGCGCAGTACTCCAGCAATATCCTGCCGTCGTCCGAACAGATCTCGTACGGTAGCTGGCGCTACGCCATGGGCTATCCGCAGGGCGACCAAAGCGGCGACAAGGGCGTCGGCGTATCGGCGGAAATCAATCGCCGCTTCGGCGTGGGCTGGGAATACCTTTCCAGCGTGCAGCCCTACGCCCTGGTCGACTACGCACGCACTTGGTACAACAACAAGGACCTGCAGACTTTGAACCAGCGGCACCTGTCTTCCGTGGCTCTCGGCTTGCGCTTTACCGACGACAAATACTATCTGTTCGATTTCAACGTGGCCAAGCCGGTGGGATCGGCCACCGTGAACGACAACCGCGACGTGCGCTTCAACGCCAACTATTCGCTGTTTTACGACGCGTTCTAGCCGTCCTGAACAGCGCGCCCGACAAGCCGATGAACGCCCGCCATGACGGGCGTTTTTCCTTGGGCGACGCCACCGGCGTTACGTAACGCCCGCCGTAACGTTACGTCGGATGGGCGGCTTTCCGTAACATTCGCAGGCTCCTGGCGATCGCAAAAGTGAGGATTTTCCAGATTTAAGGAAAACCCTTAATCACCGCCATATCCCATTGATAATGAAGCGATTTATTTCCTCAGAGTTTACCGAAGCAGGCGTCTTGAAGCGGGCCTGAAAAATCTTGGCATGGTTTGTGCATGAGGAAGCGTATCGGGTTGTTTCGACGCCTGACTCTTCCAACCAAAGGAGCTCGCCATGCATACCCATTCCGACACGCGCCGCCTGCAACGCGTCCTGACCGCCACCGTCCTTGCCACCGCGCTGGTAAGCGCCCTGGCCGCCTGCGGCGGTGGCGGCGGCGGAAAGAAAACCGCGGGCCTGCCCGGGACGGACATTCCGACCAATCCTGGCGGTGGCGGCCTGGATCCCGGCGGCGGTCTGAACCCCGGCGGCGGTACCAACCCTGGCGGCGGCACCGACCCGGGCGGTGGTACCAATCCCGGTGGCGGGACCAACCCCGGCGGCGGGACCAACCCCGGCGGCACTGACCCCGGAGGCGGCACCGATCCTGGCGGCGGCACCAACCCGCCGCGCGTGAGCGGCCTGCTGGAAACCACGTTGGGCAATACCGGCGCGGCGCTCGACAACACCCTGCCCCTCAATCTGGACACGACCTTGAGCGGCGTGGGCAAGGCGCTGGATCCCACGATCAAGCCGGTCGCCGACACCGTCGTCGGCCTGACCCAGCAGATCGGCGCCACGACCGGCTTGGGCCAGCCCGCCGACGGCGTCGTCAAGCAGGTGGGCGGCCTGGTCAGCGACCTGGGCGCAAGCGTCAAGGGCACGGGACTGCCTGGAGGTCTGAGCACCGGCGTCGGAGGCCTGGTGGATGGCCTGGGCAAAACCGTGGCCAGCACCGGCGGCCTGCTGAGTGCGAACCCGAACAACCCGAATCCTCTGACCACAGTGCTGGGCAACACCACAGGCGCTATAGGCGCCCTGACTGGGGCGCTATCGGGCCAGGGCGGCCTGCTGCAGCCCCTGACCCAGGTGGTTGGCAGCCTGACGGGAGAGGTCTTGAGCGGCCCCGCGTTGGGAGTGCTGGAACCCTCATTGGGCAACACAGGTCAGGCCGTCGATAACGTGTTGCCGCTGGGCCTCCAACCCGTGCTGGGCGGCGTAGGCCACGCACTCGATTCGACCGCCAGTCCGCTGGTCGCCAAGGTTACTGGTCTGACGCAGCAAGTGGGCGATGGCGCCAAGTTGGGCGCACCGGTGGCGGGGCTGCTAAGCAGCCTGGGCGGCACCGTCACCAATCTGGGCAGCGCCTTGCCGGGAAACGCGACTGGGCTTAACGATGTCGTACGGAACCTCGGCGGCGCGCTCAACACTGCGGGCGGCTTGCTCCATGCCTCGCCATCCAATCCCAACCCCTTGGGTTCGACACTACACAACGCCACGGCTGCCGTAGCTTCGCTGACCGGCACCCTGGGCCTGGGCGGAGTGACCGGTGGCCTGACGGGCGGCGCGAGTGGTACGGGCGGACTGCTGGCGCCGGTGACGGGCTTGCTCGGCAACGTGACCGGAGCCGTGGGCGGCGCAACCGGCGGCGCCAATGGCGGACTGCTGGCGCCGGTGACGGGCCTGCTCGGCAACGTGACCGGAGCCGTGGGCGGCGCAACCGGCGGCGCCAATGGCGGACTGCTGGCGCCGGTGACGGGCCTGCTCGGCAACGTGACCGGAGCCGTGGGCGGTGCAACCGGCGGCGCCAA